>CAJTCE010000028.1 GCA_910574745.1 Lachnospiraceae bacterium
TCTTTTCATAAGGTGGCCTCCTTTTGTATGCGGTAATCCCTGTTACCATTGTTTTTTCCAAAACTTAGTATACAGGTAAATCCACGTTGCTACAAATGTGAGGTCACTTCATATTATCTAAAAAACCTCCCTGGCAAAATCCTAAAGGATTAATTCCAGCCTTTAAATTTCCCAGATAATCATATGTTCTAAGATGCAATTTTCTTATCATCTCAAGGTAATAGTCAAGAACTTCATGAAAATCGGTTTGTTCCTGTCTGGCTTTTGCTAAAATCATAGGTAAATTCAGTGAAACAACACCAATATTGAATCTTCCAACAAATTCCGGTTCATCATATTCATCAGTAGGATACATACCACCTCTTTTATACCATGGAGATAAAAATGCCCTACATCCCATAGGCGAAACAACTTTCCCATATTTCTTATACATATCTGCAATATAACCTTTTCCAGTCAAAGATAACCAGTCAGGATACATTGTTTCCGAAGAACATTTGAGAGCAGCGTTTCGTACATCCCTTAATTCTCCATTTTGTCCATGTAAGTTTTTGTCATATAGAAAAACAATTTTAGGGAAGAGAACAGCTTTTTCAAAGCCCTTTTTACCCTGGCCTTTTCTTCTAACTTCCAATGCCGTTTTAGCAGCAAGCTTGCCGAAATCGGACTTAGCAAGACCAAGTGTAATGGTAATAAAAGGATAATCGCCCCGGGAAGAAGCTACCGTGTTGAACTTCATTTCCCATCCTTGAAATCCCTGTGCCGTTTCTTTCTTCACTTTTTCCATAGCATATTCATGTGCCCCATTTTTGTCAAAAACTCCACCTGTACTTTCTACAATTTTCTTATAATCCGTAAAATACTTTTTGTACGACTTTTCCGCATAAGGTTCTAAAATCTTATCTATTTCCGGAATAGTAAAACCTCCGTACTGCTGGCTTGCCGCTGATAATACGATATCACCAATTACATCAAAAGCAACATCTAATGTCTTGGGTTCGTTATACCATATATTACCAAATTCAAAACCACCTGTCAGTACACTTTGCATATTAAAGAGACAGCAGTTCATGGTATCCCTACGGGAATCCATATCGTGTACATAAATGTATCCATCTTTAATAGCTTCCTTTTCATCCTTTAAAAGAAAAAATTTTTTGTATAATGTTTTCCCAAGATAAGAACGAAGTAAAGCCTGCTGCGTGGCGGACAAAGAAGAATCCTTATTGGCATTTTCTTTATCTCCAAGATATTTAATGGACTGATCATATTGTGCAATATCATCCATCATATATACAAAATCATTTTTATAATTTCGGTAATCACGATAGCTTTTTGCTACATCTGGAGATACCCTGTCTAATGCCAGTTCCACAAAACTATGCATAAGCAAAATAGGAATTTCTTCTTTTTCTGCATCATCAATTTGTTCAACAACGCCAGATACAATACGAAGTTTCTGACGACTTGTCAGGTCAATACAGACTCTTGCGGCAGATTTTGAGATTGCCTGAATAATCTTTTCCGGATTAAATGGCTGCTTACTTCCATCTTTTTTAACAATATAAACCTCATTTAGAGGTATTGCATAATCACTCATATGTCGTTTCCTCCCATAATGTTATTTTTCCATTTATAATGGATTTTTTTATGTCTATCATCCTCTGATTGGATGAACCTCTGTAGTGTGGGTCATTACTTTTTTCTACGTCTGTTTTTCTTACGTCGCACAAAAAGGGACCATCGACAATAACATCCACATTTTTCAACCAGTTAATTTCAATGGTTGTTTGAAGTCTGGAATGCATTAATATAGCTGCATTCTCTGTGATTTGTTGAACAATATAACCAGTATATATCCAAATTGTTTTAGTTGGATATTTACTCTTGATGACCTTTACTAATCTTTCAATCGTGGCCCTGTTTGATTCATTCAAAGGATCTCCACCTGAAAACGTGCATCCACTGATATAATCCTTTGACAATGCATCAAAAAAATCTGCCTCTGCAATAGGGTCAAAAAGATAACCATTGTTTTTATCCCATGTTTCGGGATTATGGCATTCTTTGCAGCAATGATTGCAACCAGATACCCACAGTACAGTTCTTAATCCAGGACCATTTAACATGTCCTCTTCATCCATACGCATAATATTCATTACAGACAAATTGTCATCCGTTATTGCGTCAATATTTTCTTCTTCCCATTCAAGAGCCATTTTTTCGTAATCCATAAATTTTATTTCCTCCTTTAAGAAATTTTTTCTTCCCTATAATAAAAGGAATGTTTTTTTGTATGTTTATCAGTTATCCAGAATTCCCTAAAACAATGTTTCAAGGATTCCTTAATATTTTTCTCAGGGCCTCTACCAATTAACTCAAATTCTCTCATAAAATCTGAAAGATGCTGATAATAATAGATTTTATATGATGGGTAATCCACTTTATTTAATAAGCGGAAAACGTCATAACCACATTTTATTTTCCCTGAAGGAAAGATAATCGCCTGATATCTTTCTTTTCTGTTTCCGTTTCGATAGGCTTCGCAAAGATACAAACGAACCCTTTTTTGAGTATTATTCATTTTTACACCTCCATCTGTAAAAAAGTATAAAAAAATCCCACAACATAAGGCTGTGGGGACAATTGCATATAACAATTTAATGGTAACAAATCTATTTACAATATATCATTTTATATGGTATATTTCAAGTGTATTATGCGAAAAAAGTATAATTTGCGGAGGCCGATATGATATTATCACATCTAACAGACGAAGAATTAGAAAAATATATAGAAGAGTATCGTAATGCAGATCCTAAATATCAAACGGAAAGAAGAAATAATGAAATAAAAGCACAATATTTAAAAAATATAGATTCTATTATTTTTTTAAATAATAAACTACAGAGTAAATTAAACGAATTAAAATCATTACTGGCCGAAAAAAAATTTCAAGCAGTATACAATTTGTGCGATAAACTGGCTGTGGATTCTGAAAAGATTGTACAGCAAATTCGAAAATTACCAGTAGAATTTGGATGTAAAGATGGATATACCCGTGTTAGAAACTCTATTGCTGCAGCAGCTGATATAAAATTTAAATATCTTCAACATAATATTTTACATATTATTTTACCCGATTTATTACCGCCAAGGGTACGATATGACGCCGGCAGCAAAAAAATAACGCACCGTGTTGACTATGATTATATACGAAGTTCTTATATGGAAGCTTTTAATGTTGAATTTCGAAAAGGAAAACAACGGATACATACTAAGCAGGTTGTTCTTGTGTATATAAATTTTTATGAGAGTGACCTTCTTTTAAAAGATCATGACAATCTGGATCCTAAAATTATTACAGATATTATTACACAGCATGTATTGATTGATGATAATCCCAAATGGGTTGCACATTATATGGATTATGGGTATGCGGATAAGAATCACACTGAAATATATGTTGTTCCTTTTGAGATTTTCCCTAATTTTTTAGTGACATTAAATAAGCAGATAGCGAAAAATCTATGCAACAGGCAAGGCGGTAAATAAAGGAGGCAATTTTATGAAATTAAAGATACAAAAAATTTTAGAATTTATTTTAACTGAAAAAGGGCGTCTAAGAGTATTTTTTCAATGGTGTTCAATATTTATTCTATTAGGTATTTTTGTAAAATTTTCATTTGTGATAACTACAAAAAGATATGTGCAAGTATTATTGGATTAGCTATAGCACGGACATTCTGCAAATTAACTATAAAAGACATATTAAAAAATCAATAAATTTTTAAAATAAGCAACAAAAATATATTAATTCACAAATAAGAGAGGTGTTATTATTATGAAAATTAAGTTATTTAATGAGTGGTATAAGAGGATTTTATCTTTGTTATTAGCTTTTACATTTGTATTTGGGGGTATATCTCCAATACTTACTTATGGTGCAGCAACAGACTCATCATCTGATGTGGAAGCAACTCCACAATGGAATGGAAGCTACAGAATTAATACATATAATGGATATGTATATAATTATAGCAACAACTCGATAGATATATACGGGACCTGTTTACTGACCGAAGATGGACATTTTTTCCGGGCAAATGCTATTTCTGACACTTATTCTGATACTCTTTATAATTTAAGGGGATATCAGATATATGATCAGACTCTGGAAAACGGAAGGTGGTATGAGCCGTTTATCAGTAAAACTTTTAAAAATGCTTATTTTGGAAAAAGTAACATTTTATTAGTTGGACATGATGGCAAATTATATCAAGCTTATTATAGAGATATCGGAAAAGACTATGATACTTATTTGAATGAAATAGGTATTACTGAATCAGATATTGATGATGTAAATTTAATTGAAGATTTAATTAAGACAAAAGATAATAATTACTATACTTTCAGTGGAAAACAGAGTAATATATCATCCGGAAATGTTAATTACTTTACAGCTAATATCAGTAATTATTATGCAAATGCTCGTTATGATGCCGGCAATAAAATAATAATATTTAGCTGCGGGGTCGCTTCTGCACAACGTGCTTCTACTACGGTAAATATACCTGATGATGTTATTCTCATGAAGACCAGAACAGAAGGTTCTGCTCCTTACAGTAACATATATTTTGATATTTATACTAAAAGCGGTAAAAAGTATATTTATAATGTTACTGGAAGCATTACAAATTATAGTTCCACATCTAACATTAAAGCAACTCTGATATCTGAAACAGAAACCGGATATGTTGGTACTGTTGCAGGTAAATTTATAAATACAGATGGTTATTTAGTTGAAACAGATGGAACTGTATATGGACATGATAATTATTCCTATGATACAGATATTTTAAAAATAGATAAGGATGGAAATATTTATGGGGGATATGGTTCCAGTGATGGAGATGATTTTACTTCTTATTCTGGGAACCTTTCTCACATGTGTACTTATTCTTCTGCAAATGTTAGTTTTACGGAAGAAGAATTGAATGATAACATAACCAAAACTTTTGTATGTTCCTGTGGAAAGACATATGAAATCAGTGCTGTAGATTATAATAATATCGACCCTGATGGTTATAGCGAACCAACAGAACCTACCTGTACAGAACCGGGTGGTATTTATTTGAATGCACCAATAACAGGAGAGGCACTGACAGACGGAATTATTACTAGCAATGCTTTAGGACATAGTTGCACAAAAAGAGTTGACGTGACGCCTGCCACCTGTACTCAAAAAGGAACATATGGATATCAGTGTACCCGTTGCGATTATATTATGACCAGTCAATCTTATACAACAGATATGATTCCTCATACTTTTGGCGGCGTGTATTCCAGAACAACGGGTTCTTGTACAGATGAATTTTATGGATACAAAATATGTTCTGTCTGCAATCAGGAAATAGCAGTAGACCACATCACAAACGGGCAACATATAGAGAGTGAAGATTATACCGTAGAAACAGAACCCACCTGTTTAAAAGATGGTTTAAAATATAAAACGTGTTCTGTTTGTGGTGAAAAACTGGAAGATACTATTATAAATACTCCCAGATTAGAACATCAATTTGAAATTACAGATAATACTGCCACCTGTACTAAATCAGGAAAGGGCAATTATACATGTACATTGTGTGGCATCGATTATAAAACTCTCCGAACAGAACCATTGGGTCATGATTATGTATCTCATATTAAAACAGCGGCAACGTGTGGAAATACAGGTATTGAAGAATTTATCTGCTCACGTTGTGGAGATACTTTTGAAGAAGAAATTGAAGGCACAATACATGACTATATCAGTAAAACGGAAAAAGAACCCACTTGCACTGAAACAGGTGTTATGAAATATACCTGCAAAGGTTGCGGCGATAGTTATACAGAAAAAATTTTACCTTTAGAGCATGATTATATTGCTGATGTTAAAAAAGAAGCTACCGCAGACACACAAGGATTAATAATGTATACCTGTTCCAAATGCGGGGATCAGTTTGAAGTTATTACTGCCAAGGACAACGGGATCCGTGTTTATGCAGGAAGTAAACGTATCCTTGTAAACGATACCAATAATGGCCATATGTATTTTACCGGACCTAATGATAATAATGTGGAAGGACAGACTGTCAGCCTGGAAAATACAATTGATGATGAATATGGAACCCGTCAGATGCGTATGACAGTAGCTGCACAGGAATCAATTAATTATGGAAATGCTGTATACTATTACGGTACTCCTACATCGTCTTATTGGGGAATGAATACCTTAGACGAAATCATTACAATTGATGATGATTGCGCAAAAGAATGGGTCTATTATTCGGGGTGTGATTATTTAAAAGGGGCATATGGAAAGAACAGCGCCGTAAAAAGCACTGGTCATGATTTTCCAAATGGTATCAGAACATATGTAGGAAATGGAACAGTTGATGTTTCTAGTGGTACAAATTATCTGTTATTTGTTGATAGGGATGGAAAATTCTATACTGTCAACCGATATTTTCATTTATGTGACCATGTAGGCGGTAAAAACGAAAATATGATGCGTTCAGCTAATTTGTGGACCTATGAAAATATTAAATTTAAAGAAATCAGTTCCATGGAAAAAACAGCTGCAGGATTACTGACAGATGGACGTATTGCCGTTATCAACACAAATTTTGTAGAAGACGATATCAATCTATATGATTATAAAAAGGCAAATGGATTAGGAGAAGGATTAGATGCAGATGAATGGCATCAGCCAAAAATCAGCATAACAGAGGGAAATATAAGGTTTACAGCTGAATCTGCCGGAACATTTGGTATTTATGGAATTGATACTAATGGACACTTGAGACACATTAATAATGATGGTTCCTATTCGGAACCTTTGAATGATACTATTTATACAAAAGTTTCCTCCGGAAAAGATCATTGTCTTGTTTTGGATATAAACGGTAATATATGGGCTTTTGGTAAAAATGAATGGAGCCAATGCGGTAACGGCCAGACAGCAGACATAAGTGTTCCGGAACAGATTACAAGCGGCATTTATTTTACAGATATCTCAGCAGGATATCAGATAAGCGCCGCTATTGATGCGGCAAAAAATTACTACGCATGGGGACATAACAATTATAGCCAGTGCGGTGTTTTAAAGGACGGCGTAAACACCATTACTACCCCTACAGTTATGTTTAATGTTTCACATGTACATTACTACAATAAAGACAGTTATAAGTTAATTTCTACTCCTACCTGTGAACAGGATGGGGTTGTAAAACGTACTTGTTTAGAGTGCGGAAATACAGAAGAAATTTATACACCTGCACGTGCTCATGATTATATTGAGCCTTTCAGGATTTATGACCATTATGTAAATTACAAAAAAGATGTAACAGATGAACCTTTATATCATTTTGAACCTAATGCTTCAACTGTTATAGATTTGTATGTAAAAGAACCGGATGTTTATACTGTGGCTGTTGAACATGCAGAAAGCGGTTCCGTGTATATTGTTGCGTTTTCAAAATCCCAGTCAAATGTTTTTCGTTTTGTAGCAAACGGTTCGGAAAGCACCTCAGCATATACAAATATGACATCTGTTTCTAATTCTTCTGCTGAAACAGGGTTCTTTGATGGCGTATATTACAGCAGATTCAGTTATGCGATGGCTGGTGATTATAATTGTGATATGACTACGCCTCTTGTTGACGGGAAAAGTCCGGAAGTGACAGCAGCTGATGCAATATGGGAATCTGCTAAAGCAGAAATGAATGCTAACCAAGATTGCAGTGCAGAACATCATGTTAGAAAAATATGTAAATATTGTTATGATTCTATTTATGAAGATGTTCCTGCCGGTCAGCATACAATTTCAAAAATGGGGGATAAAACTTCCAAACCCGGTTATACCCAGTGGCGTTGTTCTGTGTGCGGAGAGCTTATAAAAGAAGAGCTAAACGCATACAGTGTTCGTATGACTTTAAAGGATGAAAGCTCAACATACTCTAAAATGGAGTATTTTGCAAAACCGGAACAGTTCAGTACAAGTCTTGCAACAGATGAAGAATTCACACTTCCTGATGAAGGAACTAACAGCGGTGAATTTATCATTGACTTTGGTCCGTTCAAAACTGCAGACGGTAAAAATAAGATTGTCGGAAAAAGTGTTGTTGACCACTATGTATTCCATGGAACTACTTATTATCCGGGAGATGTAATAAAGAATTTGAGCACGACCGAAAATGACACGATCACTATTCAGGTTGTTTACCGCATGGAATTTGAATTCCCTGATGTTCTTTATTATAAAGATTCACAGTATGCTGTGAAACAATACGAACTTGGCCTTATTCCATATTCGGGAATCCATTTTATGCCGGATTACTGGAATCGTCGTGCGACTTATACGGTAGGAGAATCTGTCTTAAAAGACGGTTTTGGTAATAAAATAAATGTAATTGCCAGCGGAACTCATATTTATGCATATCCTTCCGTAAAAACGGCAATGGCAAGCGGAAATGCTACTTATCAGTCTTGTGTTGATTATGTTAAAGATATACCTGAAGATTATGTTTATCTTTGGGAACCTGCGGCGTCTACACGGTATTCAATGTCCGTTACACAGCCGAATGTATATACAGTTGCAGTAAAATATCCCAGTGTTATTTATATTGTAGCATTCAACTTATCAGATGAAGGTGTTTTGACTTATAACTATAATACTGGAGATAACTATGCAACATCCGCAAAGGTTTCCGATGTTATTACTGAGTCAGTTTCTGATTATGACAATAAGAATATATTCTTTGACGGTGTATATTACAGCATGAGCAATTGTTCATCCAGTGGAACAACTAACTGTGATTTGACAGTTACAGAAAGCTCTAATCCCACTGATCCTGTCGCTCCTGTTATAACGGCTTTGAACGCTGTTTATGACAGATATGCGAGCGCTTCGGCTAAAGATGCTTATGCAGAAGATTTGAATAAAGATGCCAAAAATGATTATGGCGATAAAACTTATACAATAGCATCCAGCTCTATTGATCACCTCTTTAATTCAAAAGAAGAAGCAGAAGAGGTATTTGATGATGCAGAAATTGAGTGGACAGAAAAAACACGTAACGCTTATTATAATGTTACGGTCAAAATGACGACTGATGGTTCAAACAGTACTTCTACGTGCGGTTATTTAAACGGTTTGTCCACCTATTATGTAGGATTTCAAAAGACATATGGACGTAAGATATATGTAATCCCCGGAATCAAGGATGTTGTTCCGAATTACAGAAATTACGGCATTTATGATGGTTATGAAGGGTCTAATACATTGACTTTATCGGCTTACTCTTATGTAAATTCCATCACACTGCATAATACACTGGATGGTACTGAAACTACGTGTTCGGACATTAATAATCTTCCGAAGTATATTTATAATGACGATAAGACGAAAATCTTAATCGGCTGGAGTCTGGAAGAAGGCAGCGATGTGCTTTATATCCCTAATGTTACAAAGCCTATCAAGAATATTGATTTATATTCTGTATGGACGACAGTATCAGAAGAGTTAGGGGATTACAAATTTAATGAGCCTGTTTATAAACCAGTGAATGAATTTAATAAAGATGACCAATTCTATGCAAATGATATTCTGCTGATTGGTTCTAATGACACAAACGGGTTCCAAAAAGCATTTTTCGGAACTGAAAATACAACAGCCGAAATAAAGTTAAAAACCAACAATGACACATTAAAATCTGTTTTCAATGAATATATGAAAGGCGCTGAGACTATCAATGGGTTAGAAGAAATAAACAGTGCTGTAATATTCAATACAAACGGTACAGAAAGTAAGGTTTATATGACTTCTGCTTCTGGTAAAGAAGATAAAACAAAGGTTGGAAATCATAAGGTTATTCTCTCTGGACAAAATGTGTATTTTGACCAGAACGGAAAAATTGCTTTTGGCGAGCTGGTAAATGATAACAACAGCCTCAGAGTTTTATCGAATAATTCGTTATATACCGTTGATAAAGTTTTCATGGGATATACGACCATAGATGCATTAAAAACAGATATGTCTCGTTCTTATACCGGATATTTATTCCTCAATGATTCTGACGAATTAGAAGAAATTTTCTTTGATGCAGAATCCAATGCGTATACAGATGTTTCCGGTAATATATTAAGTGACGGTACCCGTTGCTATAAAGAAGACGAAATATACTTTGTAGACTACGATATTGACAACAAAGGATATAAATTAAATACAAGAGCGTGGGATGATACTATCAATATCGACCTTGTGCTTACCGGGGTAGACGGAAATAAGTTTTTAACCGCCTGCGGCGCCGTAATGGATGATGGAAGCGGCTATTATAGCAATGTATTATATGATGCTGCAACATATCAGAATGCGTATGATAAATTTTTAGAGCGTTATCTGCTTGGCATTGTTGATAAATCATACTTTGTAGAGGCATATCTGGTAAATAGTCTTGCATCCGATAAAGATGTGACGAATATACTTCAGGCAAAATCCTATGAACTCGTTATGTTCCCCAGGGAAAACGAGTTGAAAAAATATAATATGTTTGTAGAAGAATATCGTGTTGACAGTGTGTCCAGTACCTTATGGGGGAAATATACCATTAATATGATTCCCAGTAATTATAATCTGGATGTTTACAGTGAAACTGCCTATGAATATATGCCTACAGATATCAGTGCTGAAGCACTCGGAACACCAGAAGTAAGCGAATGGCATGTAAAATATGATAAAAATGCTGCAGATATTCCTACGGTTTTAAATTTCTTTACTAATGATAATACTTGTTCTTCCAGTGATTACACCAGAAGAACAAGTAACAATATGTATGATTTGGTCAAACCGAGGATTTACGAAGATGTGGAACAGGTTGTAAAATTTACGGCTGATTCATATTCCATCGTTGACAGTAACGCTTTGCATAATTTTAAAATCTATAAAAGGGATTATGACGGTAATTTGACAGACATTACGGAAAAAGCGGGTGTCACTATTAAAGAAAAAGCATCGGAATATAAGCCTCTGAATGGTGAACATATAAAGAAAATAGTAAATACTTATGGAACTTATACGGATAGTAACAGTTTTATCGTTTTGACAGAAGAAGGTCATTTATGGCTAAGTGGAAGTTATAATGGTGGTAGTTACACACCTCTTGAATCTGAATTAAATATTAATAATTATCAGAATAATTCTTATTCGTTATACCGTGATCCTCTTAAAGAGGGTTTATCATCTTTTGTACAGATTGGCGGTAATACGAAATTTAAAGATTTTTACTTCAATTACCTGACGCTTGTTGCTATTGATGAGGAGGGTAATTTGTGGGTAAACTGGTCTATAAAAGGCAATACTTATTCCTTTGGACTTCATAAGGTATCAGACGGAATAGAATTCACAAAGATTGGTGCTATTGATTATTATAATCCCATCTGTATTCCTCTTTTGGATAAAGATGGCAATGTTTGGGTCTTTGCATCCAAAAACGGATATAGTGATTCCGGAACAGATTCCATTTTTAACGGCAATATCCATTATAACAGTGGTCTTTCACAGTGGAGTCCTGTTACGGACTATTATGGTGCTTCGTCTACTTCTGTCATGGAACAATCTGTATTGATGCAGCTGACTGAAGGTACACGTTTTATAGATGTCGGTTCGGAGACTGCAAACAGCGAAGGTATTGTAGCTATAGATGAAGATGGAAAAATGTGGATTGGCGGGTATATAAGCAATCTCCCCGGAACATATATTAACGGTGTTCCGTCTTATTCAAACATTGATTGGAAATATTCTTATATTCCTTATATGAAACAGCTGACGGATATTTATCCGGGAGTATATGATGACATTCAGTGGATATCTATTGAAGACCGGCGGTATAATACTACTGACACAAGCAGCCATCTTGGTTTCATTGATGCTGACCATAACTTATGGGAATGCTTTGACAGTAGCTTTGGCTACGAAGTGACAGAAACAAATGTATTAGACGGAGCCGGAAAATACGTATTAGATACGGAAGGTAAAATACACGTCAGAGACGAACACGAAAAAGCTGAGTGTTTAAGAACAGATAATATCATATTAGAAGATTATACGTTTAAGGAAATCGGCAGCGCATGTTCCCAATATTTCCTTACAGAAGATGGAACTTATGTGTTTACAGGTTCAACCGGTGGAGAATCGGTAGGATTACTTGATTCTTATGGTTTTGAAAACTGGTTCTATATTGATTTTTATAGTCCTGCCATTACCTATGTGTCTAACAATACGTATGGTACAACATCAGTAAATGATAAATATGGAAATGATACCGGAATCAAAGGTCTTTTCTCCTTTAATGACCCCGGTGTGGATATTGATACTTTTTCTTTTGAAACAGGACAGCCAGCAGGTTATTCAACGTCGTATGATGTCAGCATTGACATTGAAGCACTTGAAAATATAGGAAAAGTTAAGATAATGAACGGAGATTCTTTCGTTATTATGGCAAATCCTTCAGACGACACTTTATATCGGATAACGGATGCAGAATCTGTAACTTATGATATTGTAGATTCTTATATTACAAATGAGAACGTAACGAGTGATGAGATGAAGTCCAACACCCCGATTACGATGAACACTTTGACTATTGCTCCTGTTACCATGAGTATGGATAATTCCATCTACTATTTGAAGAGCAATTATGCAAGTGATGAGATCGATTATTATTCAGATATGATTTCATTAAATGTAGTCGCTTTGGAAAGTCTGAAGGCCGAATATGTAGGCGACGATGTAACAGTCGGAACTCATGCCGACACTGACGACGTAAAATTAACGCTCACATACGAAGATGGCCATGAGATTGAAATATCCTGGAGCGATTTGACAAAGGCTCCTGACAACCTGTTGGTGGAAAATATCGGACCTAACACCTATGAAGTCGAATTCGAGGGTAAAAAGGCAACATTTGACATCAATGGCAAGGTCGGCATTATCAATCTTACTGCTAATTATCCGGAAAGTGTGTTTGTCGGAACAGAGTTTGAACCCGAAAAAGTAACGGTTACCGCAATCTACTCTGACGGCAGCACTACAACACCAGATATAGACTGGAAGAATGTTGATAAAGTCATTAAACAAATAGGGAATAACCGATATGTCATTAACTATGAAGATGTATCAACAAATTTGATTATTCAGGGATACTATTATAATAAATTAACAGCAGAATATCATGGCAATCCTATCAATATTTATGAATCTTATAACAAAGAAGATGTTGATGTGACCATAACATATACTGAGAATAATCTAGGAAAAACAGAAGATATATTGACTTCTGATGAATGGAAGGAAGATTCTTTAATCGTTTCAGCCGTAGGCGAAAATATTTTTACGGCCGTATTGGTTTCTGACCCGAAATTCAGTGATACTTATTCTGTAGAAGGTCTTGATTACTTTACTTCTTTACGTGCTACATATATGGGCGAAGATATTCTGACAGGTAATGATTATGATAAAGATGATGTACTTGTTGAAGGTATCAATAAATCGGATGGAAACGGTGTTATAATTCCTTCTGATGAATGGACTGAAAGCGGACTGACGGTAACTGCTAACGGTAAAAACCTGTTTACGGCATCTTATAATGGTTTAAATGCTGACTATTATGTTAATGGATATAGTGAGGGACTGCAGGCCACTTATGTCGGAGATGATATTTTAGTAGGTAAAACCTACAATAAAAATGATGTTGAAGTTTATGTAACCGACACAAAAGGCAGCCGCATCCGGATAAATACCGAAAACTGGACAGAAGACAATCTTGTTGTGACACTTGATGGAAACAATGAATTTACAGCCACTTATAATGGAATGCAAGATACTTTTACCGTTAATGGATATCAAATAGCAGGACTTACAGCAATTTATACCGGTAATGCCATTCCTGTCGGAGAAAAGTATGAAAAAATTGATGTTGTGGTTATTGCTAAATACAGTAACGGAACGGAACGTCAATTAGCTCCAGACGAATGGAACGAAAGTGATCTGGTTGTTACAAACGTAGGAGATAATGATTTTACCGCTTCCTACAATGGATATAAAGCAGATTATGTTGTTCCGGGAATGGGAATTGTTGCTATCAGAGCCAATTATAATGGTAAAGATATTTTTGTTGGAAACTCCTATAATAAAAAGGACGTTGAAGTCGTTGCCATTTATAGCGATGGCAGTGAAACCATTTTAGATAAAAATGAATGGACTGAAAGCGACCTGAAAGTAAAAGCCATAGGAAATAATGATTATATTGCATCTTATGACGGTCTCGAAGCTGATTACGTTGTTCCAGGATATGACATTAAAGGTATTACTGCAGAATATCATGGAAAAGACATTCTGGTGGGAGAGAAGTATGACAAGAAGGATGTGGTCGTCACTGTAGAATATACTAATGGAACAAAAAGAACATTAGAGCCGGATGACTGGAAAGAAAGCAGCCTTGTCGTAGAAAAGGATGGCGATAACACATACAAGGCACATTATAATGAATTTACTGCTGAATATACCGTTTTAGGATATAAGGTTATTGGTATCAGTGCTGTCTATAAGGGCGAACCTATTAAAGTAGGTAACGATTACGAAAAAGCTGATGTCTTGGTAAAATTACTGTTTTCAAATAATACAGAAAAGGATCTGAATATAGAGGATTGGACAGAAAGTAGTTTAGAAGTTACCAGAGATGGGAAAAATAACTATACAGCTACTTATGATACATTCACAGCAGATTATCAGGTATTAGGATATACAGTTACAGAACCTAAGGTCGTTAAAGTTGAGGGCCGGTACCCAGAAGATGTATTGGTTGGCAATAAATACGAGGAAATGAAAGCAATTATTACAATAACCTATGACAATGGAGAAACATCAGAATTAGATTATAATAAGCTGGATGCAAAGCCAGATGATACTACTGTTAAACAGATAGGAGAAAATCAGTATCCAATTGCATATAAAGGCATTATAGGAACTATGATTGTAATAGGTTATGATATTGATAAAATAACTGCTGAATATAAAGGTCCTGATGTAATCGTAGGTAAAGAGTATTCTAAAGATGATGTAATTGTTACAGTTCATTATACAAATGGAAAAACTGCTCAAATAACGGATTTCTCAGTTGATAGCTTGACAGTAACAAAAGTGGGCGAAAATAATTACATTGCTACCTATAAAGGAAAAACTGCACAATATGTAGTCATGGGAATTATAGAGCCAACAGATGTTATAGCTGCTAAAGCAGAAAAACCATTAGACAATTTTATTATAAATGTAAAAACCGGAGACTCATCTCCTGTAGTTTTATGTATAATACTTATAATAATAGGAATTACTGCTTTGGTATTGCTATTTGTATACAAACACAAACATCATAGAAGATAATTTGTTCAAAACATTATAGTAAATTTCTTACTATAGATAATAAAAGGGCAGAATCTACAAATAGGTTCTGCCCTTTCTCTTTATAAATTTAACTCGTCATATTGTAAATAATCATATCTCCATCACAATTTCTGGCTGCAGCTCCACGGAATACTTCCCACCATTTTCTTTTTCAAACAATTTCACATAACTGTTTGCTATTAAAAGTCCGGGGATATTCTCCTGGACAATGCTGCCGGCATCATCCATGACACAGTACCGTTCATCTTTCACATAATCCGGATAACGGAGTTTTATGCCTTCAAATAAGAATCGCTCGTATTCATTATCGAACAGATCATCAGGACTTGTGCCTTCATCTTTATATCCATTCCACAGATTGAATCCCATCCTGGTTAAAGTCAGACTGCCGGATGTGTGCCAGCCGTGGTCAAAGGCAGTCTCAAAACGTATGCCGTATTCTTCCCCTTCAAAGCAAAAGAGGTCTTTTATATGGTTCCTGCAGTCAGCTGACAAGCCCAAAATGTAAAATAGAGACTGATGGTATGAATCCCATTTGCGTACCTTTTCCTTCATTGCGAGAAAAAATTCTTTGTGTACTGTATCAGCAAATTTAATTTTCATGGCATCCTTCTTTCTGCGGCATATCCCATGCCGCCGGTTTGGTTTATTTTTTATCTTGTGCTCTCTAAAAGTTTCACATAAGCTACAACACCAGCTATTTTTCGTTTTTCTCCTATCAAATTCACAAATTTGTGAATATAGTCAACATTAATATTTTCAACTACACCTTTATCAATTCCCATCATATAAGCAATAGATATCTCATCTGCACCAACATTAATCATATCTTTTTGAAATGTTTTTCTAAAAGTACCCGGAGCCAATAAAGATGATTTTTCCTCTATAGAAGCAACTGCATATTTTTTTACCAATCTTTCAATTTGCCTTACACTAATTCTACATTTTTGATTAGAGAGAAAAAATGCGTTTTCTCCTTCTTTCTGATAATATCTTATTTCTAAGTATTTATTCATATACTTAGAAGTTATTATTGAATAAGGTATGTTGACTTCTATTTCATTTCTTATTAATGTTAATGTATTATTTTGGAAATTAATATCTGACAGATTCAGGGAGACCAGCTCACTTACTTGAATTCCTGTATCTAATAGTATCATAAAAATTAAGGTATCTCTAAGCGAATACTTCTCATGTTTTTTTATTGCATTTTCAGTTAATCCATCTCCATAGCATACAGAAAGGAAAAATGCTTTTTGTTCTTCCATAGATAATACATTTTCATCTTTATCCCTATCTAATTTTATCCTCTGTTTTATAAATTTTCTTGTTGGATCATAGTATTTTCCAGATGAATCGCTAATAAATGCAAAAATAGAAGATATAGCACATATTCTTCTGTAAGAAGCCTTATCAATTCCATATACTATATCATTTTCGTGCTTAATTCGAGAATTTAGGCTGCACAAAAAGTGAATAATATGGCTTTGCCGAATTGATAATATATCATTTACAGTCAACTCAGATGAATGCTTTCCAATAAAGTCATTTTCTTTATCACAAAGATATGTAAAAAAAAGCAGAAAATCCTTTCCATATTCAACCAGTGTACTGGGTTTTAATTCATTTATTTTGGAGTCAAAATAAAATCTGCATACTGCTGGCAGTAATGGCTTTAAATCTGCTATTTTTGTAATATATTTTTTTTGGATAGAAGATAACTCCGGCATGTTTATAAGGCCTCACTTTTTATCAGCTTTTTTAATTCATTGAAATGGTCTTTAACTTTTAAAAATAAATCTTTACCGATTTTTTCATCATTCTCAATTGTAATACCATTCCATTGTAATTTAACTTCAAATCCAATTAATTCTGTTGAATCTAAAAGGCTTTGCTCTATTACACGGCAATGTTTTGACAATCCGGGTTCTATATCATCCAATTTCATTTTTAAAGCGCTGTTTTCGTTTAAAGGTTCCGGATCCGGAACTTCTTCTAAAGAATCCTTTTCAAAATTGTCCATAATATCAACCGCTTTAGGTATAACATTTTTCTTCCCAGATTTTTTTGTATTCATTGTACTGTTGGGTGTACCCGAAGCTTTTGGACCTGTTTTTTTTACTGTTTTCTTTTTCCCTTTAGAAAATATTGTTTTCATATCATTGGTAATATAAATATTCTTTCCATACATAATAAGACCAGACGCTTCAGGAATAAAATCGTCAGATAAATCAGATGATGTATCATAACAATAAATATCCCCTTCCATATTAGTTACCATTAGTCCCAAATAGAAAGCCATAACAGCCTTATCCAATTTTACGAAAGGGACACAAATCACTTCGGTTTTTATCCTGCTCTTTAATAGTAAACTCACATATTCAACAGGAACCATATCTTCTTTTGCATAAAGAATTTTTAAATCATCCCCTTCTTCTGCGTTTTCACTAAATTTTTCTAATAATTCAGGTGTAAAATTTTGTATTGTTGTTATAATATGCGTCATAACTCTTTACACTTCCTTTCATACTGTTTTTGTATTATGGTTGCCATTTCCGTATTACCATTTTGATTATCTGGATGATACAACTTTATCAAAGAGTGGTATCTGGATTTTACCTCTTCCAAAGTTGATGTTCCTGCAAAAAGATCTGCTATATCTTCATCCCTAGCATTTTCAAATGCATTCTCTTTGCATTGTTTATTTTCATTTTCAGTCTTTTGACTTTTATCTTTTGATTTATAACCTGCATCAACTCCCTTATTTATTCTGTATTTTTTGGGATGTAGTTTCCAATCAATGTATAAATATACATCTTGTGACCTGCTTTTAAGTACAAATACAATAAATTGTCTGAGGAAATTTTCTATTTTCCGGCATTCCGGAATAATCAGAATATCCAAAAAAAGCAGGATTGTAGCAGATATTCCAAAAACTATGCACTTTACAATCTTTTCGTCATTATATTTTACATAAGCTGTAATATATAAAATAATCGTTGTTAAAATCGTAGCTGCATGAAGAAAATAACCAAACATTTGGTAAACCAGGGATATAATGCAAATTGGCATATATATCACGCACAAAATAAGTAATAGAAATATTTTAAATATACATTTTAATAAAAAAAGGATAATTTTTTTCATGTATTAATACGTTGTAAATATGTATTTAATTCTCCAAAATTAACCGGTTTATCACACCGGTAATACCTCTCTTCAGGATACAAGTAAAGTCCTCGATCCTTTAGATAACGCTCTGCAAATACTTTTTCTACATGATGAAATCTTTCTACTTGTTTAGAAAATTTATCTATAGTTAAATCCTTATCTATATGATCATATAGTGATATAAGAGGAGTATCATATGTCTTTTTTATCAAAATAGGTAGAAACAGAAACTCTTTAGATACAGCTGCTTTGTAGGTCTCATATTTAACTTTTTTTATTTCTATATGATTAATTAAAGATTCTTCAGCCGCCGTTTTAAATAAAAGAGACTCATTTATTACTGCATCATTAGGAACAAGGTAATTTCCAACATACACATCCTTATCTTTTAATTCCAGAGCTTCACATACCATATCTTTATACTGCAGCCTTACAGAATTTGGCACATCCATAGGATATTCATGTCCAACTTTAAGATTATGAAAATAAAATACAACAAAAAATTGATTAAAGGATTCCTGAAAATTTGCGTTATGCCATAATTCTTTTCTTTTTTTCTCCGATAGCGATTCTGCATAAGCAATAACAGATGGACCATTATGTTCTTTGTCATTTTCTTTTAACCATTGAACATATTCTGGAGTTAGAACAACAAATTCTATCATGGTATCTTCATTTAATTTTACTCCATTATTTTTTGCCTGGTTGCAACAGGAAACTATAATGCCATTTAAATCACGATTAACAATGTCATATTCACTGATTTTATCAGGATACAATAAACTCCATCCTTCTCTGGAGTAGCAAATACCTGTAATAATTTTAACTTTCTTACTTACGTCTTCCTGCTTCTTTTTTTTCCAAAATAGCAATAGCAACACCTCCACTCATGTGTTTTATTTAAATTTCATAATACACCAATTTTATTGTCAAGTCAATAAAGTGTCGGAAAATATTTATTTTGTTGTAATCCACTTATAATTGTGATATTATACTTTTTAAGAATAATACACTATTTCAAAAAGGGGGGTATAGGATTGGAATACAGGATCACACCAACTGTAATCATTGATGAGAAAGAAGAAATTGAATCACGAATTGCTAGAATGATGAATATTGAAACCGTCGATTTCGATTCTATGTCACAATTTATACGTGATGAGAAGAGTACTATTTTCTATTTTGATGAGAAACTGGGGTCGAGAAGACCTGATGATGGGAAAAAAATCAAATATATTTGGTTAGATTCCGGATATAGATTGGCCAATAAAGATACATTATTTATTGCTATGATAAATTACGACGGTATATATAAAGGACATTATATAGGAACTGCAAAATATTTGGCTCGGCAGGTTGCTTCCAAAAACTTCTCTTTATCTAAGATTATATATGGCAATATAAATGAGCGTTTTCTACCAAAATATGAACAAAAGGCAGCTAAAAGGAATACTGTCTTTTTGAAAGAACAGGACCCGCAGACTGCAGATAGATTGATTAATGGAGATAATACCAATGCGAGGAATGACCTGAAATTATTACCACAGAAAAATGAATCCTTACATAGAATAAACACCGATGATTTTGAACTGGAATGTAAAGACACATACAAACGGGAAATATATTCGGTAACAAAAGAAATTTATGACCAATTATTATTGCCTAATTTACGAACCATAGAAGGATTAGACAGATATTTAAAAGATATTGGTTCTATAATGAACAGATATGTAAAAGAACAGCGTCAAGAATATTATGTTATCAATAAGATAAAGAGTATCATAATAAATACAGGATTAATGGATAATTTTGGTAATGACATTCTTTTATTGTATAAGTACATAATAGCCCATAATAATTACAGACCTTATAGTGTTATCAGATCTAAAAAAGATTTTCTGACAGAAAATTTTACCAAAGAAGATTGTTCCCGGGAAATAAAACCGGTTCAATTTATGGCTGATGGTGAAAGAGGATTTTCTCCATTAATGAATGATTTTGATATTGATTATAATACCTTGACACACATTATTGAAGAAAATAAAGCAAGATTTCCCGAAAATGTTTACAATATGCCATCCAACAACATTGCATCAAAAATAAAAGATGCCCTTAAACGTGGGCTTAAAATGCAGCAACGGGATGGTTCATATGCTAAACCAATCTATTCCGGAAAAAGAGATAGTATTTCATGGCTCATTCCATTACATATAAACAGCGAACTATCTGATGAACCTGAATTAGTTCTTGTTTTAAGAAAGACGGGAGAGTTTTATGAAATTAAAACAGCTTTACCTTATGATGACATTATTAAAGATAAAATAACTTCTTTGTCTTTATATAACAGATTCTGGTAAATATAAAATAATAAGAAAAGAGGATAAGGCTATGATTAATAACGCAATTTTATTAGAAGAGTGGGAAAAGGTATGTTTACCGTTCAGAGAAGCAGCAAAAAGAAATAGAGAAATTGAGCAGAAGAAATTACTGGAACAAAAAGAAACTGTTTTAGAAGAAGGTACTGAAGATGAATGAAGAGAGAGATATTAATCAAATAATTAATGATGGTACAATAACAAAAGAAATAATAGCTGGAAAATACATATTTTGGGATATAGATGGAACATTAGCACCATATCGTTTTAATGACCACATAGCAGACCCGGACGGAAGCGATAATGGTATATCTTTACAGGAGATTAACGACGGTGTATTTATAACCAGAAAACCTTCTTCACATATGCAAAAGATAATTACCTCTTGTAATGCAAAAGAACATATTATTGTCAGTCATTGTCAAAATAAAAAAGAAAAGGATGATAAAGAAATATGGTTAAATGATAATTACCCCTTGATTCGAAAAAGATTATTGATTCCAGTAAATTCTTCAAAAGCAGATGCCATAATAGAATATTGTCAGATTTCACAGATACCTTTGAAAAATATTATCTATGTAGATGATGTTTTATCCTTCTTGAGAGAGGCTGAAAGAAAAGGTATTTCTTCATATCATATCAGTAGTTTTTTAGATTATGATATATAATCAATTTACTAATTTCATTTGCAATGTAAAAAATGAACCGTCAACTAGGTTGGGGGAGTATAAAGAGTCTATAGAAAAATATTATAAAGAATACCGAACATTGCAAAAAACAGGAAAATATGATAGAATCTTATAAATTTGTGGGAAAAAGTTTGTAATGGGATATTTGTTAAAAGATATGTGTATGCATATCTTTTTTATACAAAATGAATTGTAGATATTTGATAAACGGCATATAATAGTAATATAAATATTGTGCGTTTTGTTTTCAAATAACGAAAATAAGCAGGTCATTTTTTGACCGGGAACAAAAGACAGCAATTCATCATTTTATATCATAATAAAAGGAGTATATCCTTTGATAGAAGGTATTTTCAGGGATATGCTCAGATGTGGCAGCTTTCCCTGTTTATATATAATGATAGGGAAAGGAGAAGGTTATGACAGAAAAGAAAACAAGAAAAACTGAAGCAGAGCAATTAGAGATTGTCGCAAAGTTACGTCCTATCGACGATGCTTTCTTTGAAAAACTGATGGAGGATCCGGATGCATGCGAAGAAATTTTGCAGGTTATCATGGATAATCCGGAGTTAAGAATCAAAAGAGAAACCCTTGTCGGGCAGAAAAGTATCAAAAACCTTGTAAACAGGTCCGTCCGGGTAGATGCATATGTGGAAGGGCAGGAAGAAGAGGTATTTAACATTGAAGTTCAGAAAGAGGACAATGACAACCATGTTAAACGTGTCAGGTATAATGCATCTGCTATTACAGTAAATAGGTCAGAACCCGGCGACAGGTTTGAACATGTGCAGGAAGTCTATGTAATTTACATTTCCAAATTTGATGTACTTGGGAATGGGCTTACCATCAGCCATGTAGAAATGATGTGCAAGGAAACAAGAAAACCGATTCATGACGGTTTACATGAGATTTATGTAAATACTGAAGTGAAAAGTAACAGTAAAGTATCACGCTTAATGGAATGGTTTCTAAAAACGGATATGGACGATCCAGAGTTTCCCAGAATGTCCAGCCGTATACATGAAATCAAGCATAATCCAAAGGAGGTAGGTACCATGTGCGAATTAATTGAAGAATATGCAGCAAAAAGAGCTGATCAGGCAGCTATCCAGGCAGCTATTAAAACGGCCCGTAAATGTGGTGCTGCTGATGATATGATTGCTGAAATTTTAAAAACAGAGTATGGAGTACAGGATTCTGAAATAGAAACTTATCTCTCCGAAAACTAGAAATGTCATATCCTTAAGAAAGCTCTTCTCGGAAGAGCTTTCTTTTTGTAGCTGCATTTCTTTTAATTAAGTGCAACACTAACAACTCATCAGAGTTATCATAACGGGGTGTTTCATAGGATTTGAAAAAATACTATTCTATCTCATACTCATCTATTGAGGAAATTCCTAAATTGTATTTTTCAAGCAAAAATAATGAATTGGCTAAAGAAAGGATATTATAATTATGTTCTACCTTAGCAAAATGAAGCTCTGCTACAAAATTTTCCCTATAATCTCCATGATTACACAAAGGGAGTAAAATACCATTATCCAATCTGGACAAAAGCTTATCCTTTTTAGAGGGGTCATCTTCATAAGTCTTATGAATGTAATTTCGGATAAAACTTCTTAATAAAGATAAACCAACGGTAACGGCAATCTGTTCATTAAAACATAAATAATTACCTTTTTCAATTTCATTTTTCGGAATATTATAGCTGAGAACATCCGCCTGTAAGATTGCATAAATATAACAGGCACAGGTTTTATGTCTGTCAAGCTTACCATCAGAATGCTTCATATAGTGCATTTTACACCAATAATTTAGAGCTTTGTATTTATCCCATATTAAACTTCTTGCATCGGGTCTGCAATAAACCCCCATACTCTTAGATATATATGATTTAATGCTAGGAAAAATTAGTGTTTCCCAAATTCTATCATAACTTTGCTGGCTTGGTTCCAAAACTGGTACATTAATGATTCGTTCCGTCATTGTCTAAACCGCTCCATATATTTGTAAGCTTGAGGTCATGTTCTGTTACATAGTCAATATCCGAATCTCCATTATCAACGTAACCTTGAATAGGGGGTAATTGCACAGCAATTTTTGCATCTTTTCCAAACAAAACCAAAAAAACAATAACTGCAATTATAAATAACACTACCATGGAAATTAATAAAATTCCAATATTCGTATGCATGAGCATAGAAAATAATCCTCCTTTATTTATTAGTTTTCTTTTTAGTTTTATCAGAATTAAAAAGACCTAATAATTGTTTTGATCTTTTAATTTTTTCAATTAACCAAATTACATTCGCCATATCAATAATTACTAAAAAAACTGCAAGGAAAAATAAAACCACGGGAAATATCAATGATGTACCATTATTGACTGTCCCAATTGTATTGGATGATAAAGAAATTGTGCTATTTGTACTCGGATTGTGTATAGCAATTGACATTATACATAGACTTGAAAGTATTGCATTATCAAAAATTCCTAAAGAAAACAAAATATGCATTTTACTATTATCTGTTGAAACAAAAGATTCAATATTATCAATAAGTTTTCCTAATGAAAATACAAATAAAGTAATATATAATGAATTATCATCTGGTTTAAAAACAACTGATACTGTAACTAGAACAGACATCATTGCTACACTTAACTTAATTAAAGCGGTTTTCAATATATCATTTGTACGGTAATCAACATACTCCATTTGTATATTCTATTCCTTAATTGAAAATTTAAGGCTTTTCCCCTGTAATTGTTTTAATAATATTTTTACCATTATATAGGTAATTATATCAATTGTCAAATAAAACACCTAAAATACGCTGTAAATCATAATTTTTATATATTAGGAATCATTCAGCATTTCCTATTAGTACTGGCGACGCAACTAATATTCTACCAATACTTTTAAAAAATGTAAAGGATTAATTATAAAACTTAAGAGAAAATTTGAGAGAAAAAATCAGAATAAATGTCATTTTAAATATATTTGACATAAAACAACATAAATATTATTATAATAATAATTGTTATAGAAGGAGGACTCATAAATGTCGTTAGAGAACCTTTTACCAAAATATAAGGCTGCTTTAAAAGTTGTTGTTACACAATTAAAGGAAGAACACAATATGACTCAAATGAAGATAATTGAAAAATGCAAAGCAAACGGATTACATATGTCTCAATCAACAATTTCTGACATTATTAATGAAAGGTGTAATCCCAGCCTATCTACTTTAATAGCAATTGCGAGCACTTTTGATACTAGTGTAAAAGAACTTTTTACAATGTTAGATAATGTAATAGAAGATAAGAGCGGAGAAGAATACAATATACCTAAACCACAGTCTTCTAAATTAATAGTTGATCCTGAAGATGATGCCTTTTCAGGATTTCTCGGGAGCTTTTATACCTACTTTTTTCGAACTACAGGTAATACCGAAAAAATTGTAAGAGGATATTTAAATTTTGAGCCTTCAGAGGATAAAAAAAGATGTATTGCTTGCTTAAGAATAAAAACTGGTAATATTATACAGGAAAGTGATATCAAAAAAGAAGAAGTTGAAAAAGAATATACCGGGGAATTAGTTATATCAGAAAGTATGAGAGTTGCCTATGTCTATCTTTTAAATCAAAGAGCAGGAGAGATATGCATGATTACTTTTCGACATTGGTATAATATAACAGGTTCACTAAAATGTACCATGGCCTGTGCAATCACTACTTCTTCCGGGGCAAATAAGCTTCCTACAATTCATAGAATATGTTTGTCCAGGAATAAAATTTCCTCTGAAAGAATGAAATTAGTAAAAGGCCAGATGCTGATGAATGATTCAAATATAATTCTTACAGAAAATCAAATGAAAGTATTATTAAGTGACGAAAATATCCCAGATACTTTTAAGGAACTACTTAATCAGTGTTTTCAAAAGGATAAATGTATATATATTCAAGAATCGTCTTTATATGACATGAATTTGAGCGAAGAAGAACAAATAAAATGGATATCTTATACTCGTGCACATTCTTCAGTGCCTAAATATAACAAAATAAGCCGCCGAACCGAAGAATCCTTATATAGTTTACTTGAAAAAGATGATAATATTGTGTAGTGGGAGAGCAATAATAAGAATTTGAAAAATTGAAATTAGAGAAATATCAAGGAGATTTATGTATGTACATTAAAAATAATATATGTTATGCAGAAGAAGATTCTAATGAGATACGGATCATTGCTGCAGAACCATACAAAGATAGAATTTTACTTGTAACATTTAAATCTGGGGAAAAACGATTGTTTGACACATCTTTAATAACAGGTCCTGCATTTGAAATATTAAAAGATGAACAAATATTTAATGATTTTTCTATTTTTCATGGTACAATTTCATGGCTAAATGGAATAATTGATATTGCTCCAGAAACTGTATATTATAAAAGTGTTGTATTTACATGAATGAAATTCAAGTGAAATGTATAAAAAAATAGAAGAAAATATTAATAAGATAGCTTTGGTAAAACTGCTGATTTTTGAAAATACAATGGCTCATATTTTATAATAAGCAAAGCAAAATGATTAGATACTTTCAGATGCTATCTAGGATGTTTATATGGCGCCAAATTTGAATCAAAGAATATATTCCACACAAATACACATGTTTTAAAGTATCAGCCCTAATTGAGGGAAATAAAGCCACTAAGTGAATTGTGCATATTTAACAAATATAGAAAATTGCCAATTTAGAACAGTCTTGCGCCCGTATTTTTATAGTATTATAATTAATAAAATGACTTTAAATATATAATATACTTACCTGGAGAACCGAAAGAGGGTTAAAAACCAGTTGCCGGACACTATGAAAGGGGCTGGTGCCATGGTTACATATAGCGATTTATTTTCTTTTGTAATTATGATTTGCGCTGTTATAACTCTTGTTTTAACTCTTATAAAACGCAAATAAGCGCCCTCACTCTGGCTAAGTACGGCGCTTATTTTAGCAATCTACTATGTCGGCAGCTAGGTGTTATCTAGCTTTCGGTTCTCGTGTTAAGTATATTATATGATAGGAACATTATTAGTGCAATATTTTTTTGAAGAAAACATGTCACATATAAAACTTAAGTGGCATGTTTTCTTCAAAAAATATAAATTAGTTAGAATACACATCTATGGCATATGTCCTTAAAATTATAAGTTTTTCCGGAATATGTTATAAGTTTTCTTCAATTGACAAATACCTTATCTTAACCGAACATTAGCGTTATTTAAGCTATAATTACACAACTTTTCGAAAAATTAGCCTTTTGCGAAAAGTTGTATATTATTATACGCAATAGCAAATACTTAAAACTTCAAATTTGTTGAATAATTGACAATTGAAGAACACCTATCACTTTATTTGCAAAAACCGTGATAAACTTGTCACTTTAAC
This sequence comes from Lachnospiraceae bacterium, assembly GCA_910574745.1. Taxonomy (GTDB): domain Bacteria; phylum Bacillota; class Clostridia; order Lachnospirales; family Lachnospiraceae; genus UBA2882. Next base: position 27,180 of record CAJTCE010000028.1, read on the forward strand.
TAACTCTTTGCTTTTATTTTTTGAAGAAAACATGTCACATAAAAATTTATGTGACATGTTTTCTTCAAAAAAATCCCCATCTTATAATAATTTAAGTGCAATTAACCCCAAATTTCATTCCGATATTTTACCATTAAATATATATAATACATAATCCCACTTAAAACTATTGAATAAGCAAATTTGGTATAATTAATGTTTCCTAATATAATATTTGTATATATGCATACACAACAAATATAATTGGATAAGATATAAAATATGCAAAGATTATGTGGCAACTCAAAAAAACTTAAAAAAAGTCTTTTTATGTCATTCTTATTATTATCTATCCAAAAAAATCTACCTAAAATTATTGATATTGTCAAATAGCTGATGGACTCAGTTCCTTCATTACATAATCCTATAAAAAAATAGAATATGCAGACAGTAATAAATGCCCACATCTGAGGGGTATATCCTAGCTGTCGCAAATGAGCACATGGTATAATTCTGTTCAAAATTTTGATAAGTAATCTATAGCTTTTTACCGAAATTAATCCTCCAAATATAAGTATAATATTAGAAGCTAGTCCACTCACATTAATAAAATATTCTTTTGCCTGACTAATGCTTTCTGGAATTACAGTAGCCAATAGTACTGCTACAAAAAAAATACAAGTAATTTCGCTGTACATTTTCTCCAACTGCTCAACAACCCTGTCTACATCATAGGTGGTAGATTATCTATTAATTATGGATGTAAGACCCGCTTTAATCTTTTCCCCTTTTCTATACATGAATAAACAGCATTCATCTGGCACAGATTGTATTTTAGCTATTAATTTATCTGCATCAATCAGTCTCATTGTTTTCCTCCTCTTCCCTTTGCTCCATCTTTTTAATGGCCAGATCAACCAGCTTATCATCCGTCAGCTCAGGCCATTCCTCTGCTATTTCTTTTATGATGTAAATTGACCTGATGTAAGCTCCTGATATCTCTGGATCCCCACCTGCTCTTGCCTCCTCTGCTTCTTTTTCCAGACGCTTTACTATCTCCTTTATCTGACCACATTTTTCGGTATACCGCTTGTCCAGTTCTTTGATCTGATCAAGTGTAATCTCCAAGTTCTCATATTCTGCAAGTCTGTTAAACGCCCTTTGTATCGGACAACTGCCACAGCTTTCCTCATCTGCGAATTTTTCACATACTGCAACACAAGTCTTGCGTCCATACACTCTTCCTTCTATATTTATGATGAGCATTTCGTGGGGTACATACTCTCCTTTACATTCTGCAGTTAATCTCTTCAATCCATTCCACATCATTTATTCTGTTCCTCACTTTCTGGCCTTTCACACCGTTCAAATTCTATTGCCCTATCTAACTCCTCCTGAAATCATGTCCCCTGGATATCCATATCCTCAGTTTCAGGTCTATAATTACTGGCACTAAACTAAACTCTCTATAAAATTGTAATATGTTTCCTCTGAAATCTCTCCGTCATGCCATTTCTTACGCATGACACGTTTTAACTCAAATTGCGCCGCTTTCTCATTTTCCCTCATGCGACACACATTGTCTTTCTTTTCAATCTCCACTTTCCATTTATCCCATAGCGGAGTTTGAAACAATTTCCATTCCACATCGGGCAAAGAAACAGTTAAATCATCACGGCATTTATCATCAACATTAAGCGGCGGTTTCCAAAGATTTATGAAGTATATCTCGTATAAATTCATGTCCGCTTCGGTCTGAAATGTGGCATATTCAATCTTTGTGACCAATTCAATATTTATACTGCGGTGCATTGGTTTCTTGAACAAATGCCCTCGTATGCGGTTTTGAAGCGGCTGTTTTGTTCTTCCAAGATATATCAGCGCATCTCCATAGTATATTCTGTAAAGAGTAAACCGTGTATCTTTCATTTCTCCATCATCCTCTTTTCCATATCCTTAAAATTAGAAAGAATTTTAATAATTTCTGACCTATTACTCATTAAAATCGCTTCCAATCTCATCATAAATTTTCTTAGAAATCATGTGTATTAGTTCGTTCATTATCATTGATTGATTTTGATCATTTTCAACCAATGTCGTAAGCTCTTTATAAGAAAAATTCATGTCAACATCTTTTAGGAATTTTTTTATAAATTCTTCCTTTTCATTTCTATTTAGTGGTTTTACCTCATGCTTTAAGGAAAATCGTCTTAACAAGGCCTCATCTATTCTATCCATGCGGTTTGTTGCCCCAATAACGATAATATTATTAGGCAGCTTATCAAATTCTTGCATAATAGATATTGTAACCCTTGCTATTTCTCCACCGGGGCCACCACTATCATTGGAATTTGACCGTCTTAGACTTATGCAATCAATTTCATCCAGCATAAATACGCAGGGATGTAATATAGCATAGCTAAAAGCCTTACTGATATTCTTTGATGTGGCACCCAAGTGGCTATCAATCAAATTTGAGAAATTAAGATAACAAAATGGCAGTCCACTCTTGTAAGCAACATACCTGCCAAATGTTGTCTTGCCTGTACCACTTTCTCCATAAAGTAGCGTCGAATTTATGTATTGTATACCCATTTCCATAAGTCGTTCATTGACTTTCTTCATACAAATAATGTTGTAAAGTATTGCCTTTTCTCTTTCAGAAAGATAATACCTATTCTCTTTAAATGAATTTGAAACATCTTCCACACAAAGAATGGATTTCAACTCATATGGCAGTTCAATCATGTTACTACCTGAACCTTCTAAAATCTGCTTAAATTTGTTACAAAAACACCTGTTTTTTTGTGTATTGTCTTCATATACACAGGCAATTGCAAACTTTTTAGCAGCTATCAAATTGTTCTCAGATACCGCTTTTATTAACTGTTTTTGGTTATCTGTTAATCCCATATTTTAATCACTTCCTCATCATATTTTCTAAATTCATCTAATGATTTATACTTACTACCCATACATACGTACAATTAATTTCTACCTTCTGAAATCATTAATTTAAACTTCTTCCTTCGTGTTTTTGCATATACATCTGTAATTTTGTAATTACAGCATTCCGATTTCCAGTTATCATCCTCTTTTTTGTCATAACCTTTGCAATAGTCACAATTAAAACATCCAAAATCCGACTCAATGCCTTTATCCAAACATTCTACATTATTTGAACAATGCTGGCATATACAGCCTCCACAAAAGCAGATATATTTTGATCTGTCAATTTTTTGTACCAAATTCATTTTCCAATCCTCCTAATCTCCAAATCAAACAAATGATAAAATAGCCTGCGAACTCCGTAAAAATCTATTCTCCCGTATGGAATCCTATCAATCTTCCCACGCCCCACAGCTTCTCTAAGCCCTCATATGAGAGGTTTTTCTTTACAGACAGAAAATATACTCTGCAAGCGTTTCATTGGCTCTATGCGCCGCCTGCGAAGCAAGAGATGTATATCTGCCGGATTGTATGTACTCTGTAAGCTGTCTGTACCGTTCCTTGCTGATTCCGAAATGCTGCCATGAGTACCGGGGGTTTTCTGATACTTTGGTTCCGGCGGTGTCTCAAAAATGCTCATCTGCCTGAAGCCTGCTGTAATCTTTGCAGGATTCTTTCTTCCCTATGCACTTCTTGCGAACGCAGCATGTATTTAAACTTTTATCCCCTTCATTCTTTAATTCTTTTCAAGCAGTACATCACATAGAATGGCATCCGCTGTTACTTCCAGTACGCTGGTCATATCCATAAATGTTGCAAGACTTGGTGCCCGTTCTCCACGTTCAATCAACCCTATATGAGCTGCACTTTTATCTACCAACTCCGCAACCTCTTCCTGAGTCAGATGCTTTGCTTCCCTTGCCTTTTTCAACCTTCTACCTATGCGGCGCAAATTTATATTTGCCATTATCCACACCTCCTTTCTTTTTAAGGTACAGATAATGGTATTAAGACCGTCGCAAGTATGCAAGAATTTAGGCTTTATAAGTTTTCAAAGCCTCTCCAGTTAAGCGCCTGACCGCATTCGGGACAGTACTTGTATTTGTCATCTATCTCATAGCTTTGACCGCATCCAGGGCAATTGTACATATCATAAATTATATTGCCCTCTTTGTCATAGCCGTCTCCCCAGATATCGGGTGGCTGCGGCTTTGCCTTTCCATTGCTGCCCGGCATTCCGACTGTGCCGATTGCCTCATATTCTTTCAATTGTTTTTCATAAACCTCTAAATGTTGTATTTTTTTTACTAATTTAGCATTTTCTCTAATCAGGTCACATAAGTTTAATTTTTCTCCTAACCGCACATAAGGCTCAATTTCCTCAACTGTGCCGATTGCTCGGTATTGCTGTATTTCTTCAAGGGCTTTAATGGCAATTTCGCAGGATTCTATTTCTTTATAACAATTTTCAAGATTTGAGTAGTATTCTCCTATCTTTTCAATGCGTTCAGCCTTATTTTTTATCTGCCCTAAATCATGTATTGCTTTCTTTGAAAGTTCGTTTGCATTTTTAATAAAAACAATCGCTTCACTCTCTGTCATTCTCCCACCTCCAACAGTTCTGGGTTGTCAAAAATATTACCGATAACCTCAACTTTATTTCCATTTACCACGACTCCTAAACATTCCACCGCTTCCATATTATCTATTGGTTCGACTTCAAAACTGGTATCATTAAATTCCCAAACAACAACTCCCGTCCAGAAATCATTAACTTTTATTATGTCCCCTACAAAAATCTTCCTGCCGTTCTTGTAGGTCCGTATACCGGCATACTGGCAGACGGTTTCAGGATCTACCTCAAAAGCAAAGAATTTTAAACATCCTTCTTCGCCTATCTTATTGCTCTCGTTTACGCTGTTTCCATTGGTATGGATAAAATACTGACCCGAAACATAGTCAATCAAAAGGCATCCTTCTGCCCATTCGTTATTATCAAGCCGTTTACCTCTAAATAATATCTCTGCTAGATTGTCAAGGATTCTGTTGATTCTGTTATATGACAGTTTCCTCTTCATGGTCTATTCCTCCTTCACTGCCTTGGCCTGCTTCATTTACTCGCACCTCATAAACCTTTTCATGACATTATCTTTCCATGTTCCCTGGATATCCCTATCCTCAGTTTCAGGGCTGTAATTACTGTCATTTATGCAGTTCATACAGTTCGCATAAGCTCCCGAACCTTTCCTGTTGCTGCATGTTTTACATTTTTTCAAATCCATATCTTATCCCTCCAATAAAAATTGCTTTTTCTCCAGTGCCTGATAAATCGTCTGACCGTTTGGAATTTCAATGTATGGAAGAAAAATTTCCTGCAACTCCACCATTTCTATATCCAATAAGGCCATCTGTGCTTCCACCCAATCTTTCAGAATCCTCCATGCCACACGCTCTGCCTGCTCTTTTGTGGCCTTTATGTTGCTTCTGGGACTATTCTTTTTCTCCCTCTTCAGCACTTCAAGGCATTCTTCCACCTTTACCGGCAGGCGCACCGGTATTTGTTGTGTTCCTGTATCAATCAGAAATGATAATCCGGTTATAGATTCTTCGTCATAATTCTTCATAATCGATTTTGCTTTATGCTTCATGAGTATGTATTCTATCTCTGATACCGTCTTAAAAGCATCGACTGTTGTTGTGTAATTCAATATTGCCATGGCTTATTCCTCCTCTCCAGCTGCCTCCGGCTTTTCACACCGTTCAAATTCTATAACCCATGTCCAGGGATTAGCTCCCCAACTGTATAAGTCCTGCTGCCCTTTGGAAATTGTGGAATTCCATATGCTCATAAAATGCTCTTTGGCAGAATGTACAACATTATACTCATTTTCAGGAGATTGAATAAATCCCCTATTGTCTATTGCCCCTTCCGACTTTGCTTGCTCTTCCGTGATATCCTGTAATCGCTCTACCCTCACATCTTTTACTTTTAGCCAGATCCGAGCTGCTTCTTTCGGCATATGGATGGAGGGATGCCATTTCTCGGCACTTGATGTTAATTTGTCAGATGCCTTGTAAATATATTCTTTTTCAAAGCATGGTCCAGGAGCAGTCTCGCAACTGTCATACGGACATCCTGCCTTTGTATTTCCCATGCACTCATTTAATTGCTGCGTGCTCCACGTTTCTCGAACATATAAAATATCTCCTATTTTGTACGGATTTTCTTGATAAGGCATACTCCCTATCTGATAATATAAATTGCTGCTTCTGGGTGCCGTTCTCATAGTTACAACACAATACCCATTATCATCTACAAAATACGGCTTTTTTACTACCCGGCGGGTTACTGTTTTTCTGCCATCCAGAATTGCCTGGACCATATCGGTATTAAATAAAATTGGTCTTACTCTCATTTCTTTCTCCTTTCCTTGCACCCATCCCTTCTCCGCTGTATAATACCCTAAAGGGCACCGGTTCCGGGAGGAGTGCGGCTTGTCTGTACTGCCAGTGTCTAGGTTCAAACTTTGTGATATTCCCGTAGAACCGGCGGCTCTTTATATGTCCATGAAATCAAACAGGCTAATCTGCTCATTTTTCTTGTAATTCATCCATAATACTTCCGTTCTGGCCAGACCGCCTTCCGCTCTTGTGCTTTTGTAAGCCTTATTCCAACCAGAAAGATAATCATTGTACATTTCATTTTCGTATCCTGATAGAAGAATTTTCCCTGGATGTCCTACTAACTTTTTTAGAAGTTCCTCGTGATCACAATCTTCCATCTCATATTTGTACAGATAATTCTTTCTGGTCTCATGTAAATACGGTGGGTCTATGTACATGAACACATCTTCCGTATCATATCTACTTATCACTTCTAAAGCTGGTAAACACTCTATCTGTACACCCTGTAAGCGTTCTGAAGCTATCTTTATTGTTTCTGGGAGTTTCGCCCATGCCTTTGCCGGATTAGGAGAATTTGTTTGCTGTCCGCTTTTAAACCCATTCTTATACAGATTTGCGCATCCAAACCCCATCCAGCACCTTACACAAAATCTTCTTGCCCTTTCAATCTTATCTGTTGATCCCTGATAGGATTTGTCATATTCCTCCCGACTATATGGAGTATTTTCAATCAGATATATCAGCTGTTCCGGATTGTCCCTGAGCACTTCGAAAAAATTTACTACTTCCCCGTGAAGATCATTTACTGTCTCAATGTGGCATCTTGGTTTATTAAAGAGAACGGCAAGACTTCCCGCAAACGGTTCCACATAGACATCATGTTTGGGTATATATGAACATATCCAATCTGCTAATCTGGCCTTTGCTCCTGGATATTTAAGTACTTGTTTCAATTATCAACAACTCCTTATAAAATTAAAGTTCTGCCTTCTTTCTGAAAGTAAGACGATGTTTTTCTGCCCTCTCCAAAACTCCGATAAATCAGCAACTTTATAAGCCCTTCTGCCCTCTTTTGCTTCAACGTGGCAGAAATCGCACCCTCTCGGACAGCCCCGGCTCATAAATCCATAGGCGGTATCTTTTATCAGCTCGGTATATAGGCTGTAATCGGGATATGTATGCTCAACCTCATAGGGGAGTTGACTGTCATTCTCTGCATGATATACCTCTTTCCCATTTTCAAGGCTGATGCAATATCCGCTCCCGCCATTTGAAACTTCTACCGCATTGACATAGTACGGATAATCAGGAGTAAAGCTAAACACCTTTGACATATACACCTTATCCATAGGCGGAAGTGGAAAACCATGTTGTGTCGGTATGTACCACTCAACGCTATCGCCTTGTGCCTTGTGCCATGCCGATAACTTCATTAAGGGCAGGTTTGGAAAATTATGTCCATCAACGTCTATCAATCCTATTCTCATTTTTATATTCCTATCCTACGCAAACTTCATCTGCCCATTCTCTCCCGTAACTACTTGCATATTAGGTGTTCTTTCTGCTACGCATAATTCTGGTAAATTTGCTTTGACTAGTGCCTGAGCAATAATAGGAACTACACTGTTACCAATTTTAGCAACTTGCTGTACAGGAGAATATGAGATTCCTTTATAATCTCTGTCAATAATATAATCTGCCGGAAATCCCTGCCCTAATTTGAGTTCTGGTTCTGCTTTTAACATTCTTAGAAAAATGTCCATTATAATATAATCATTTCCCATTACCGTTACAAGTGCAAATCTGTCTTTAGTAACTATGGTATGTATAGGCTCCCATAAACTCTGCCCTGTACCGCATCCATAATATTCTATAATAAACTGACTTACCCATGTACATTTCTGCAATATTTCATCAACTTCATCCTGGTCTTTTGCTTCTTTTCCTATGCTATTCAACAATATATCTGCTGAAACGGCATGTACACTTATCTGTCCAAAGTGCCCCGGAGAAGTTGTAATAGTACGTATAGGTTCCAATAAGCTCTGTCCTATACTGTTATTATTAAATTGTGTTAAAAACTGTATAACTAAACCGTATCGATTGCTTGTATCAATCGTTTTTAACGGTTCCGTTACTGCATGTGCTCTTACTCCATTACTTGTTGTTTCTGAATGATATTGAATGATAAAAGGCGAGATTATATTTTCGCTTAACTCATCCTGTTGAATCCGTTTAACATCAGGAGTGACTATTCCAAACCCATTTTTCCCGGTAATAGTGGGTAATGGATCATATATACTCTGACCTCTGAAATTATCCCCTTTATGATTGACCTGAATGATAAAAGGTTCGGGGTTATTAAATACAAATTTTTCTATACCCTTGGCAATCCGGTTCATTGTATTTTTGGCAAGAGGTTTTTTTCTTCCAAAAATAGACTTTCCCCAATCATCTAATTCCAAATATGGCCATATAGGCTCCCATCTTTTTAAACCATTCGTTCCATATTTATTATGTGTAGGTAACGGCCAGACTATAGGCAATTCGTCGCACCGGGCAATAAGACAAAATCTTTTTCTGATGGTGGGTGCACCATAATCAGCTGCTACCAACATGCGGTATTCTACCTTATAGCCCAAAGCTTCTAGTTGTGCTATAAATTTCTCAAATGTTTGGCCCTTTTTACTCTTTATAGGATGATGTCTCCTATTTAAAGGTCCCCAGGTTTAAAACTCCTCAACATTTTCAAGCATTATTACTCTTGGTCGCACAAGGCCAGCCCACCGGCATACCATCCATGCCAGTCCTCTTATATTCTTATCCCTTGGCGTATTACCCTTTGCTTTGCTAAAATGCTTACAGTCCGGGCTAAACCATGCCAGTGCTACCGGATGCCCCTTACACACCTCTAAAGGGTCAAGTTTTCTTATGTCTTCGCAGTAATGCTTTGTGGATGGATGGTTTGTCTGGTGCATCCTTATAGCTTCAGGATCATGATTACAGGCTATATCAACGCTGCAGCCCGTGGCCATCTCAATCCCGACGCTGGCTCCTCCACCACCGGCAAAATTATCAATCTTAAGTTCTCTGAGTTGATATTTTATTCCCTGCTGTATGCAGCTGCAAATATATTGCATCTGATCCATATAATGTTGTTTAGAGTATGTTGTGTTTCTTTGCATCTACTATTGTCTCCTTTATTAAAGTGTAATCCATTTTGAAATAAGATTTGCAAATCTATTTTTTTCCGGGGATGCAGGTGTATAGTTAATTTCAAAGCACCTTTCAAGAGCATCTATGTCCTGCACTGTAATAAGAATATCTGCCGCTAATAATTCGGAATTTTCTAAAATATATGGAACGTACCACGGCATAGAATCATTAATGTTATCAAATATCAGAATAACCTCTTCCTGTTTTTCATATGGCATTAAAAAGGTTTCCAGTCTTTCCCTTATATCATTTGGACAGGGAATACCCTCTTTATGCCAAATCGCTTCAATAGAGACCTTTTTAACATCTTCTAACTGCTCAAGCGATTCATAGCTAACACTTTTTATCTCTGGATAAACCTTTTCGGTATAAAGTAGGATAACTTTTCCTTCATATTCTTTTACAATTTGTCCAACATAATTCCTTGTGTTGTTACCTGTAATAATTTTTCTTATTTTTTTCATAGCCAGCTCTCCTTTTTCTTTATATACATTATTAAATTTTTTATCTATAATGGAGAAATCCACAGTGTCAGGAACTCCAGAATTAAATATTTTTTCTGCATAAGAATAAATGGATGAATATTTTTCTTTTTCTGTTATAAAGTTTTTTCGAAACCATATTTCAACAGTATAAGTAATATAATCAAGATTGACGGATTCTATGCTCTCATTGCTTTCCAGGTGCGAAATAATATTTTCTGCTTCTGTATAAAGAGAAAAAAATTCCGAATATACTTCCCTAGAAATTGGAGATTTGTATAGTTCCCCATTCATAATTAATTCTTTTTTTCTTCCACAGTTAAATTCATATATTTGCCTACCTAATGCCAATAATGGAATAAAAAACAGCGAAAAATATAACAAAATAGCAAAATAAGACTTCCATATAAGATTAACTGCCTGATGATCTGAACCATTTGAAGTAATTGAGGCAATGTTTTTAATGCTATAAAATAATTGTCCTAATTTTAATTTTAAAAATTCTGCATAATCATTAAACAAATTTGTTTGAGTTATAAAACATATAGCTATAAAAAATAAAAACCATGATGCTATTTCCATTCTTTTCAATTTGCGGTATGCAGGGTTATCGTAATTAGCTCTTTTCGTTGAATCTTTTCCATAATAAATTTGTCTAATATCCTTAGATGTATAATGTGGTTTAATTATTTTGATTTTCATATGATTTAATCCTTTCTTTTCAGTTATATTGCTTTCAAATTATTTAATAATTAGTATTTTTAAAATCCATCCCAAATTTTTTCGCCTTTGTAATCAAAAGTTTTATTATCATGACATTCTTCCTCTGATAAATCTTTTATCCGTTTTCTGCTCCTGCTGATAAACACCCTGCTCTCTGGGACTCCTATTCTCCTATTAGGTATTCCTTTTTCAAGCATGTGATCAAATTTTAAAATTACCTCATAATCAGATTCACAATGCTGCTTACAATCAAAGAAAAAATAATTTGTGTGAAAAGGACAAAACAAACAGGCGCTTGCTCTTGTTTTTAATCCCCATCGTTCCCTTACATAAGCATAATTATCGGATCTTGTAAGCCCCATTTCCACCATAGGATATTTATTAATAAAAAGTTTATTTTTACTGTCAAATATTCTTTGCTGTTCTTCTGCAGTAAATCCAATGTGCATTTCGTGTGCCTGTATATCTTCTGATCTGGTCCTTTCACCTTTCCGGTATCCAAGCAGATTCCATCTCACAAATTTCTGCATTTGCAAAATTTTATAATCAAGCGTGCAATGCCGTGTCATTTTTCCCTTTTTTCCATTTTCGTCCACGCTCCAAAAGGGAATAGTTGAAACCCTACTGTTATTATAATTTTGCATATAGTCATTTTTTAAATTTTTATCACTTAAAATATAAAAGGGAATTCCTGCTGTGAAGCATTGTGATCTTATAAAATCAACCTGTTGATATACCCATTCAGGTTCCCCACCTAAATCACAAAAAAGAATCGCATCGTATATAGGTACAAGTGGATAAGTTGCTGTATGTAATGCATTTTCGCAACTCATTAAGGCTAAAGCCGTACTTTGTTGTCCTGCGCCGCATGATAATATCTTCATTTTTCATTTTTCCTTCCAATTATTTTTATCAGAACTTCATTTATCATTTCTGTAAATATTCTGCAAATTTTCTTGCCCTTTTATCTGTTAATACATGAATATCATTTTTTAATTTCCATTCACTTAACAGTACCTGCCATTCGTTTGGAAGCTTTTTTAAATAAGACAATAATATTTTTTCTTCTTTTGCTTCCCGTTCCCGGACATATTCTAAAGCCTTTAACAGATATGGCACAGCTGCAGCAAAATCTATACGCTTTCCATTAATATCAAATGCCTGGTTATTCATGATTGCATATTGAATGTAAATTGAATTTAAAAATGTTAAGTTGATGTATTCTCCCTTATCAATCAGAAAGTTTGCTCTGGACTCTGTTTCACAACCTGTTTTAGGATTCCAATATCCTTCTTTTTTAAGACTGATATATGATTGTCTTTCTATATCCATATTGTTAAATACTGAATAGAAATGTTCCACGCAGCCTTTATCATTACAATATCGGTTCTCTCCAATAAAAGAAAAGTATCCTCTATTTTTTGCTTCTTTATAAATTTCTTCTGCATTTTTTCCTTTTACATTACATGATTTATCTCCATAAATAAAATGATCTATTACAGGTAGTTCATGATTTTCTAAAGTTGGTATAATGCATGTCGGCAAATATTCATATCTGGTTCTATATATTTCTGATGACCCAGTACTTTCTATTAGTGTCTTGTGTTCTATAACATCCAAAATATATTTTAATGTCATTACCTGATAATATTCAGTTGTTACAATTTTATTAATAGGATAAATAGTACAATCTGAAGCATGAACATCGTGAGTACGATTTTTATCTCCAATACCTCTGTCATTATTCCATGAACGAAATGATTTGTTACGTTCATAAATATCATCTCTTGTAATTTTCATGATTGTGAGAATATGATCCCCTCTTTTTAGGTCAGCATTAGTACGTTTAAGTATTTCATTAAATGTTCCAAATCGATTGTCTGTAATCTGCCCATCCGCATAAGACAATACAAGATATTTAGACGGTTTTAACAAATTTACAGGCTCTGGTGTTTGTAACAGATTACCTTTATCTAATATCCCCTGCATAGCTGCATAGATAAAATATCTTGAAGCTACTTCTACCGGCGACAATGCTTTGCCTTTATAGGTAGAATCAGATTCAATATAGCTAATCGTACTGCTTCCTGCTTTTTCAAATACATTATCTACAGACAGTTTTAAACGCTCTTCATCCGTCCATGCAATGTATACATTCTTTCCGTTTCTTATCATAATAGCAATAGTATTTCCGTGATATTTGTCATAACTTTCAATAACATTAGCAATGCGTACATCATTTGAATATAATTTGCCTGTTTCAGATACTTTAACAAAAACTACTGATTTTTCGGCCGGCATAAACAACTCTACAATATCCCAACGATGCTTTAACAAATCTTCGAAATATTTTATTTCAGTATCATCCCCTTCGAAATCAAACACCGAAAGCCATTTTCCTAATTCAACATCCAGATACCGAAATTTCTGATATACAACTACCGGAGTCTGAATATCTGAGTTTTTACCTTTTATAATGTGTTTAAAATTAATAACTTCTCCCATATAGAGCTGATAAGAATAGATTTCTGTATCCAATACAAATAATTCTTGTTCTAATTCTTTTTGTTTTCTTTCCAACTCTGCTTTCTTTTGATCTAACAGTGCTCTTTTTTCAGCATATTGTGCCTCAATTTCTCTTCTGATTCTTTTAATTTCTTCCTCTTTTTCATCCTCTAATGCCTTAATCTGAGCTTTGTTTTTTTCTATTTCAGTTTCCTTCTCTTCAATAGAAGACTTTATATCTTTCTTTGTAGAATTTTCTAAATAACTGGGGACCAGGCTTACTTTACTATCTTCCTGAACACCTTTTAATCTTTTAAATTCTGCCATTGGTATATCTTCATACGTTGAAAACAATTTAACGCTGATTGCGTTATTCAAGGGTAGCAAATAAGAATGTTTTGCTGTGGCAATCACACAAAACCTTTGTTTATCATCTAAATATAACAAGTCAAATGGTGTTTCTATAGAAGATAAATAATCGTATTCTTCTTTGAAAGTTTCTGCTATTATTCTGACAGAAGATGTCGTATAATTACTGGAAACTTCAAAATTACACGCATCTTTTATAACCAAAATGTCCTGAAGATTATAAAAACCAATCTGGTGTCCTTCCGTCCATGATAAGTGTCTTGTCTTAGCGCATGATTCAGACCAGTTTTGATCAAACCAATCTTTCATTTCTTTTAATATCCAATTTTCTATTTTTTCAATATCTAAAATAATTACCCGTCCAATAGTTCGATAATTCTTTCTATTAAATCTCATAATTTTAACCTCGTATTATACAACGTATATGTTTTTTTCACATACTACACTATCGGATATCAAATATAAAAGCACGTTTTACTGTGCTTTACTTTTATAAATATATAATATCATTTATTTATATATTTGTAAACTACTTATTTTCTAATATCTTTTCCACTTCATCCATATCATATGGTCCATTTGATAATAGCATCTTTTCCAACGTATCCATATCATATTGCCTATGCTCAAAATCGTTAAATCCTACAAAACTACTCTTTTGGGCCTGCCCTGACTGATTGTGATTAATACCACGAGTCTTCCAATTTTTTAAAATGCCGGAAGCATAAGCAATTTTATTATTTGCATTTGCTTCATCGGCCATTTTACAGGCTTCAAGCAGTATTTCTTCATGAAATTCATATTGTATTCTCCAATTAAGCACTATTTCCATTTCTTTATTTGTCAATTTCCGATTTATCTTACATATATCAATAACCTTCTTAATATAATCATCATTGCAGCTACTTAATAAATACTGTTCTTCTCGTATAATACCTTTCTCTGCAAGAACAGCTGCCTTTTCATATGTAGCACGCACTTTTCCTCTGGAATCGGATAACAAATTTATAATAAGATCCTCTTCGGTACCCAACTTTTCTTTCATCCTTATAATGGTATTCATATCTTCGATAGACAAAGGGCGATTAAGAATTGCTTCTACTTCTTTATATAAAGATGAGTTTTTAAACTCTTTTTTAGTCATACTATATATACTCCTTCCACAAGCAGCAAATAGAAACAAAATATTCTATAAAAACATTTCAATATATACTTTTACTGTTGGATATATATTTAATGCCTGTGCATATTCAGCTAAATTCCATAAATTTTTACCATGCATAGAAGCATACTTTTTGATTGCAGCAATTTCTATATCTCTATTATCAAGTCGGTTCCTGTTCTTAATAATATCACACAAAGTTCTTTCCGCATTGTAACTTTTAACAATATTTCCAAACGGAGTTTGTAGTTCTGTAATACCTAAATTATATATTTCAGATTTTACATAAAAGCACTTGCATTTAGATCTTACTGCTTGCGACAGACAAGTTCCACTAACTGCTGTTATGGAATATGGTGTCGATAATTTATCTGTCAGTCCATTTAAAAACAAAGCTGTTTCATTGGAATATACATATCTGGACGTTCTTAATGACAAAAGATATATTTCATCCTGTGGCTCAGTTTCCTGTCCATTTAATGTATAAACTCCGGAACTTACCCTTTTCAAAATTCCCTTTTTTACATACATAGGAAGAACAGCCCTGGAAAAACCTAAAGACAAGACATCACTTGTTGTTATTAAATTGTTATGAGTCTGCAACCATTGCAAAATGTCTTTATTAATATTCATATACCTTACCCACTTTACTTTTGTACAAATATATTATCATTTATTTATACATTGTTCAATATGCTTAGACAAATAATTTATAATAATATAATTATATATTTAATAAGAAGAAAAACCTTCTAGCCTGTAAATTGTAACAGGTTAGAAGGTCTTTTATTAATACATTACTTTACAATTTCTCTTTATCACTGTTTTATAGTCATCTGATATCCTCCTAATAGGCTTTACTTTTCTTTCATGTACGATTCATGACTTCCATCAAGAACCGATATTTCTGACTCATTTTCAAAATACCAGCCATAAGGTTCTAATACCGCATAACCCTTCAGCAATGCGTCTCCTCTTTCCTGGTCAAAATGGCCATAATAATTATATGTTTCATTTGTCCCTGTCATTGAAGTGTGTAAAATAATCAGCATTTGATGAAGTATGCTAAGCTCTTCAACTTTTTTAATTGCTTCCTGCTTTTCTTCATCGGTACATTTGTACTCCTCTTTGTCAAGGAAAAATCCTTTCAAGCTAGATTGATATGCATATGTTCTAAGCGCAAGTAAGGCCTGCCAAATTGCATCCTTTACATTCTCCTCATTCTTAATCGGAGCTATCTTTCCTGTTATAATGTTCTGGATAAATTCCTTGCGGCGCACCGAACTTTCTTTTAACACTGCCTTAATCTGCTTCTTGGACTCACTGATTTGCTGCTGCTTTATCTCATGCTCAGAAAGTTTTTTTCCCTCTTTAGGAACTTTTACAATAACTTTTAATGTTCTGTAATATACCAACCAATACATTTGTGCATTTTCCTTACTAAGGTTCAACTGCTTTGGAGGTTCTTTATCAAGGTCAAACTCCTGTATGGTTTTCCATTTAGAGGACCATACTTCGTTTTCTACCTCTTTTGGAGCTTGCTCAATTCCCATTTTTTCCAGCATTCCGCTGATTTTATTTTTACATGATTCTCTCTTGGCCGCGGATACAGCATTTTGTACCTTGCTTACTAAATCTCTTGAACTGTTAGACTCAGCTAAAATTTTATTTCTTATACTTACATCAGAAATTTTTTCTAATTCGTATAAGTCTTTTAATGAAAGCTGAAAACATTCATCCTGTTCTTTCTTTTTCAGTTCTTCCTGATTAAGTTTCGCAATATTCAAACGATGCTTTACTGTTGCTTTAGAAAAACCCGTTTTTTCCGCAATACCTTCTTCAGTTTCTCCAAGATCAAGCATCATCTGAAATCCATTCGCCTGTTCGCAAATCGTCAAATCATTACGCTGCATATTTTCTTCCAACATGATAGACATTTGTTCTCTTGGAGTCAAATTCTCTGATATTTGGCACGGAAACGCTTTTACTCCTGCCTGTACACCGGCTGCATATCTCCTGTGACCGATAATTGTCATATACTCTCCCGGTTCTCCTTCTATCGGAATAACTGTCAGATTCTGCAGGATTCCATTCTTCTTGATAGACTCTACCAATTCTGTTAGGTCTCCTAAATTTTTCCTAGGATTTTCCGGGTGAGGCTTAATATGCTCAGCTGCAATATAAGAAATCTTTTTGTCTTTCATTTATTCTTCCTCCACTGTTTTTATTTCAAAAAAGTTTTTCTCAATTTCTGTCATTTCACATACTTCGTCAAAATATTCAATAGCAGCTCCTTCTTCATTTTCCTCCAAAAGTGCATCTTTAAGTAGCGTCGCCAGCTCCTCAAGCCTAGAGCGTGAAATATATTTTTTCTCTGTCAAAGAGCGAAAATTTTCCAGCGCACAAGATAAAACCTCAGGTTGAGTACATCCAGATATTTTAGCTCCCCTAAATTCAAAGCCACGATACCAAACAGTCCCGTCCCATGTTCCCATTTTCTTATCAAGTCCACGAACAACTGCATACTCTTTTAATTCATTTCCACGAAGAATAAGTGCATATTCTCCCTCTTCTAAAATAATTTCATATTTCATTTACAATACCTCCTGATAGTTTCTAAAAAATATATAGTAATGATTGTATATAAAACAGGTCCTTTCCCTGTGTAAAAAAATTACATATAAAAAGACAAACTTTTTTCTTTGCTTAATAAATAGAAAAAAGAATGTCTTTTTACATTTCCATAATTTATATGAACGTGAGCTTCCACGGTAAAAGAGGTATTTTACCCCTAAAAACAAAAATACACCCATAACATATAGGGTGCTAACGAATCACTTATTACAATTTTTAAAATAACAAATTATAGATATATTATATAATAATTATTAATTATTGTCAAAAGAAAAAGACCTGATACTGTAAAGTACCAAGTCTTTCCATAACGTATTTGTATTTATTTTTCAATTACTATGAAACCCTCTTTTTCTAACTCTTCCATAGTCCATTCAGGTTTGTCTTCGTCATACCATTGAATATTTTCGCTTTCACATTCCCCACAAGAAGTTCCACCTAATTGTATAAGCATTACTTCTCCACAGTCCATACATCTTACAAGATCGCCACTATGATTCATATTTAGGCAATCTACATATACTTTTACCTCTTCCATTGCCTCTATTCTCCTTTTTATATTAAGCTAAAATTCTGCAGTCAACAAAATAGTTGCCATATGCCATACACAATACATCCGGAATACAGTCTGCTGTACATTTGTACTTATCTCTAAACGATTCTTTCAGCAAGATCTGTCCTCCGTCAACTTCCGTCATACCCGGGCAGAGTTCATATTGATCATAATAGATGTAATCAACATATCCTTTATCCTGGTCTTCCGGAAGTAGATTGTCTCCAAGCCCTTCAGCAATTCGAACGATCTCATTCATTTCTGGAACAAATACAAACAAATCATTATAGCCTTCTGGTTTTTTTTCAAAGCACGTTTTAGACCAAATGATTTCTGCTGGATGCTGATTCAAATAGTCCTTTTTGCCGACTTTCTCCCATTCTTCTTCATCGTACCTACAACTATAATTCATGAATTTTGAGTTCGGATACTTTTCTCTAAAAGCAAAATCTGCATCGCAATAATCGGATGCTACAACAATCAGATATGCATTTTGATATGGATACTTCTTACAATTTCCAAATGTGTAATAATACTTTTTCATATCATAACCTCCTAAATTTTAAAAGCGTACTGAAAATTATCCATTACATCGGCAGAAATCAACCGATCCGGATAGGCAGTTCCAGTTGTGTTACACCAGCTAGCCTCTTCTCTTATTTTTGCAATCATTTCAAGGCTGCATCCATGCCGTATAGCTCTCCTTGCAAGCCGCCACAGCCTAACAGCTTCCTTTTCTGATTTTTCTATAAGTTCCTGTCTAATTTTTTCTAAATATTTATTCATATACTACCTCTCTAATATTTTAATTACTGAATAAGGTGTTTTCATCTACAACCGCATAAATTAGAAATTCATTTTCAATATCTTCTTCTTCTAAATCCAGTTGGGCAAGAATTCTCGAAAAACTCTCTTTCGAATAATCTTCACGATAAATAGGAACCTTTTTTAAATATGGTTGGAAATGTGCGTGTAAACGGATATATTCCATAATTTCCGTTTTTGTACATTCTTTGCATATTCTAAAAGCACATTTAATTAATGCCTGACAAATTTTATCAGATCCTAATTTTTCTTCTTTTACCTCAAAAATTTCATTCTCTTTAATGGAAGAAATATTTGATATTCCATTTTCAAGAATGTAAGAAAATATAGCCATTTCCATTCGTGAATCAAATTCCTCCTCAATTATTCTTCCAATCTTTGTTTCATAATACTCCATCTTTAAATTACCTCCCATTTCCCAATAACTACAGTTATTGTTCTTTTACAAATTTGAACCTTATTGGTATCCATATAGCTTGGCATCAATTTTTCTCTTATTCTTTCGTTTAAGCGTGACCGGCAAAGTTCTTCTGTATGCATTGGTCTCCCATCGGAAATCATTTTCTGTTCCCTAGAATCCCAAATAAATGCTTGATATTCATATTCGCTGCACTCATCATAATTTTGATATTCAACCAGTGAAATACCTGATTCTTCTGTCCATTGCATTTCATTCTCAAAGGTATTGCCTGTTTCAGCTAGCCTCTTTTCATCTACTTCCAAAATTGCAAAAACTTTCATTTTGTTTCCTCCCTACTAATATTCATAAAATTAATTTATTACTCTCTTACTATGTAAACAGGCTTTTGTCCTGGATAAAAAATTACATATAAAAAAACTGCCTATTTTAATTAATTGAAAAAAGACAGTTCTTTTACATTCCTATAATATATATAATCGTGGGGTTCCACGGTAAAAGGGATATTATGTCCCTGAAAATAAAAAAGCACCCCATAAAAGGATGCAAACAAATTTCCTATAACAAATATATCTAATAACAAACTATGAATATATTATATAATAATTATTAAGTTTTGTCAAAACAAAAAGACCCAGTACCTTATTAGATACTGAGCCTCTTTAGATTAAGCAATATACACATTATTTAAATCAATATGCATAGTTTAATTGGAAAAACGGTTATTCTGATTCATTCTAACCACTGCTCTTCCAACTCCTGAGCCATAATAAGTGTTGGTTTCTATTTCAAACATATCTTTTTAAATAACAGAAAATATTATCAGCAACTATACCAGGGAATTCCCATCTGATCTAACTCTTTAATTCTTTCTACAAGGGTTTCAAAACTGTATCCACAGACTCCCATTAACATTGCGTCAGCAACTTCAAAGTCTCTTTCGGTTGTACACATATCGTTGAATACACCTATGATTCCTTGTGCCATGTCACAGGTGCTATTATCATCCTCCTGGATAGCATCATAAAAATTTTCTCCAAGCTTATTCTCAAAATTTTCAATTTCCTTATATGCTTTATCTAAAATTTCTTCATTCATTTTCATTATCTCCTTAAAATTTTTTTATTCAATCTATTTAATTAAATCGTTTTTATTTATGTCCCCCTGCTATGCAGGGGGACAATAACTGCTTTTTGTTTACAAACAAAAAATCTGGTAGTAAAAAACTTTTGTTTATTCAATACAAAATTTTTTATAAAATTCTTCTAAAATATCATCTGGCATCTGGTCATATGCTTCATTCATCAATTCTTCTATTTCGTCTTTTTCTTTTCCGCATGTCATTCCATAGCCAATAAATTCTTCGATATAGTCTGTTCCCCAGTCAAATAATGCCTTCTTCAATTGGTCGAATCTTCTATCCATATTTTATATACCTCCTTATACTTAATAATAAAATATTTCTTCCCAGTTATTGCAGGAATTTCCATACTCTATTTCTAAACCAAGATTTTTGGATTCCTCACACTCATTGTCTATTTTAATACTACTACAAATTGTTCTAACCAATTCTCACTTACATTCCCGGCAAGAATATTGTCTATATCGTCCATAATTGAATCAATATCACATCTGATAAACAAATCAGCTTTGTTCAACTCATTTATCTTATTTTCAATTATTTTGGACAAATTAACAGTAACGCCATTGCTTCTAATTTCTTCCACGGTCAAAAGCTTAGATAAATCGGACATTGCCTTATCCCATTTATCATCAGGTTTTCCACCATAGAAATATGTTTCCATATCATAATCTTTATCCCACACTGTCAACTCTTCACCTTTTGGCATAAGTTCCAAATAATTATATAAAGTCATATCTTAACCTCTCTTTCTCCTATAAAATTCCGATTCTATTTATTTACTTTCTAATAACCATTCTTCAATACTTCTATATTTATCTTTAATGTTCACATTTTCGTTGAGATGGTTCACTACATGAAGAAATGCTGCTTCCATACTTGTATATCTTCTACTCCATGTTTCATATGTTCCTATCTTTTTCCCATACAACGAATATTTGAAAGGTTCATACATTTTTTCTTCTTTTCGTAATGTAAATTCCCACATCTGAGACATCATAAAAGAAAATGTATCTACTTCTCCTTCTTTCCACAAATTTTCTTCTTGTATGGTTCGTAAAACATATTCTTTTGTCATTTCTTGCATAATACACCCTTCTTTCTAAAACCTTGAAATCCTGATTTTCAGTCTTTATTTGATAGTTGTCTCTTCTATATACCATTCATAGTAAATATCTCCATCTGGCACAATCAATTGTGCGCTGTTATCATTTTCTGATGTTTGATATCGATAACCTTACTCTTTATTTTATCCTCCTACAATACTCTTCAATGCACTTTCTGTTTTCTGGAGTATCGATCCACCCAAGATATCTTCTATCAAAATTTTCTGACAAATCCTCTATAGGAATAATCTTAATTCCATCTTTTATTGCCTGTCTCACAGCTTCTTTATCACTCCTAAATTTATTATCACTATCAATTTTTTCAATTTCTAACATTCCCGTTCCTTCAAAATCAAAAATACCATATCCAATTATATTATTCATTTCCATTTCCTCCACTCAAAACTGTATTCTCATTAATTGTTCAGATAAATTACACCATCTGTTGTCATAAAATTTCCAAAATAGACCCATCATTATTAATAAACGCCTCTTTACGTTCAATTTCTCCGTCTAAAATCATTTGGGTATCTTCTTCTGGCACACCACCATATATTGAATCTAAAATATAGTCTTCTATAGTATTCCATATACAAACTATATCCAAATCTAATATAGGGCCTTTCATCAAGATTTGAATTTCTTCTTCAGATAATCTTTCATCTTTAAGCCGTGTTCTAATAGTATTCTGTATTTCATCTGGTAATTGAGATACATACATTGTTTTATCCAATTTTATTCCTCCTGTTCATTAATCTATGTGGGATTAATTCCTATTTTAAGTTCTACTATTCACTTATACATATTTTCGTACAGAATAGCTGCAATCTTATCAAACAAATCCTTCGACGTATCACATGGCAGCAATACAACAAATTCATGGCATTCTAAGAATCCTGCCTCTTCTGTAATAACAATTTGCGCTGTTTTAAATTCTTCCATTTCAGAAAAATCAACTGCTTTAGATTTCATATGGTCAAATAACTTTGCCATTGTAGAGCAGGTGTCTTTTGCATAATCTTTATCAAATTCGTTGATTAAAGCAATTTTATATTCTCCTTTATACTCAACTAAGTAGCAAAGAGAACCATTTCCTTCTGTCCATAGAACAGAATATGCTCTCAACAATTCTTTTGGCAAATCTTTTTCTTCAATGTCATATTCTCCATGATGATGTAAATCTCCACAAGCATTACACCAGTATTTTAAATCTTCTCCATACTGTTTTATATCTTCACTTTCATATACAATGATTGGTATATTATTAGTAACAAAATTTTTTTCTTCAAATTCCGTTACCATTTTTTTGATAGATTCTTCATATCCTTTAAGATTACTTTCTATCATGCCCGCTCCAAACAAATAACCAACAATATTATTATCAACATTGTAATCCGGATTTGTCAGCATAATGAAAATAATATCGCTTGTATTTTTTTCTTTACCACCGATTTTAATTCCTTCTAATAATTCATATTTAATTCCAATATCACTAATATAACAATAACCATCTTCTTTTAATTTTAACATTTTATTACCCTCCTAATTAAATTTCAAAAATTTTTGTATAGTTCTGTATAAAAGCAGTCATCAATCGCTTTCTCTATTAAATATATTAAATTACTATACATTGGACTCTTCATAATCTATCCCTCCATATATTTTGTAATTTTTTCTGCTAAGTTATAACTATCTTTTACTATCTCTGACAATTCGTTATTTTCTTCATTAGGAATACTATTTATCATTTCTGATAAATTATCTCCATAACTTATACAAGTTTCGTAGAGTAATTGCAATTCGTCTTGTGTAAAAAAATATTTTTTATCCATTTTCATTTCTTTTTCTAATGCTTTTTTCTGTTCTTCCAGACTATGAATCCTTTTCAATAATCTTTTATTCATATTATTATAAACCATCCTTTCTCTTTCTCTATTTTTATATTGAATTAGCAATTGTAATAACTAAAAAAGACACTAACGAATATTTTTCATTTTCGATGATGATTTCTAATCGATTTATACTCTGTTATGCTTGCCTTAATAGCTTCCTTTTCACTCATTCCACACACTTCAATTTTCCACCATTTCCATGCTGTCCGGGAATCTTTTTGTTTTGTTCTGTTCAGATATTCTTCATAACTTTCTAACATACAATTAATCCTCCCTATTTAGTCAAGTCTTTTTTTCTTATTTTTCAAGGATTTTTTAGTTATATATCTCAGATGAATGAGCCAAGATGATGGACATTTCTTTGTATCTGGTACGAAAATAGAGGTGTTGGGTATACGAAGTAGAACGTCTTCCGTTTCCGCTCTACATGGCCTTGTGTATACCCCTCCTTCTACGGCAGCGAACCTCCCGTGTCTACCAGGATCACCGGCATCTCTGCCGGGTCCTAACTTCCTTCGTCCCGCCTGTCCATAACCAGGGTGTCAGCTTAGCTCCTTTACAGGGTCATGCCCTATGGATAATATTCCTG
>CAJTCE010000029.1 GCA_910574745.1 Lachnospiraceae bacterium
GAATGTCAGGGCACAGACCCAGCGAGAACTGATAGGGTAAGCATATGGATATACATCGTCAGAACATTATTTACCAGTAACTACATCCATTTATGGATGATGATATAAAAATTTAAAAATATATCGGGAGATGTATTGACAAATTTCAAATTTTGAGATAGGAGGTCGAAGCAATGAACTACAGAGAACTTGGAAAAACCGGATTACAGGTCAGCGAGATCGGACTGGGCTGTGAGGGCTTCAACGAAAAGGACGAGGCTTTTACGGAGGAAATGTTTGCACTGGCATTTGAGCACGGTATCAATTGTATGGATTTATACAGTCCCAATCCCGATATGCACAAACGGGTAGGTAAGGCGATCAATCCAAAAAGAGCAGAGTTCATCCTGCAGGCGCATCTATGTACCACATGGAAGGACGGGCAGTATCAGGCCACGAGGAATATAGACGAGGTCAAGGCTTCCTTTGAAACAATGCTTCAAAACCTTGGCACGGACTACATAGACGTGGGCATGATTCATTATGTGGATTCCGTAAAGACATGGAAGGATATTGCAGAGGGCGATATTATGAAGTATGCCCTTGAATTGAAGGAGCAGGGGAAAATCCGTCATATCGGTCTTAGCAGCCATAATCCGGAAGCCGCATTAGAGGCGGTAAAAAGCGGTCATATCGAAGTGCTGATGTTTTCCGTCAATCCCTGCTACGATCTGCTGCCGGGAGACGAGGACGTGGAGAAACTCTGGGCGGCGGAAAGCTATGAAAAGCCCTTGTTTAATCTGGATCCCAAGCGGGAGGAATTGTATGAGACCTGCCAGCGCATGGGTGTGGGCATCACGGTCATGAAAGCCTTTGGAGGCGGGGACCTGCTTTCGGATAAATATTCCCCCGCAGGTAAGGCGATGACCGCCCTGCAATGTATCCACTATGCCCTTACAAGACCGGCTGTCGCTGCTGTTTTAGCCGGCGTGCATTCCAGGGAACAGCTTCAGGCGTCCATAGATTATGAATATGCTTCCCAAGAAGAAAAGGATTATGCAAAGGTTTTTGCGGACTTCCCCAGGATCAGCTGGGAGGGATACTGTATGTACTGCGGACATTGCGCGCCCTGTCCCAAAGGCATCCAGGTGGCGGCAGTCACAAAGTTTTTAAATCTCTGTAAGGCGCAGGGCGGGGTGCCGGAAACAGTCAGGGAACATTATGCCGCACTTTCGGCACACGCAGAAGACTGCATAGAATGCGGCGTCTGTGAGAAAAGGTGTCCGTTTGCAGTATCCGTTCTTGAAAATATGAGGAAGGCAAAGGAAATCTTTGGGTATTGATGAGAGAAATATTTAAAAAGGACAGTAGGAAGGCAAAAGGAATGTTTGGTGTAAAAGACACCGACATTCCTTTTTGACTCATCTGGCATGGATGTAATTTGACGGGAGAATACCTCATTTTAGCCGATTCAGCCAGAAAGCTTTTTAATTTGTTTTAGGACATGTATCTCGCGGTATATAAGGTGTTTCAATGACAACTTCCTGCTTGGGAGTTTCAATGCTTAAAGGAAATTGTGCAGTTAAAAGCCTCAAACAGTTAAATGCCATTTCTTCTATGGGGATATAGACCACAGACAGAGGGGGGTGGGTAAATTCCTCTGTTTCCCGGTCGCCGTTACCTACACTTATGAGCTTGACCTTATCAGGTACTTCAACGGAAGCCTCTTTTAATGCATAGAGCACGCCTATCGCTATAGCGTCAGAGGCGCAGAAAATAGCGTCCGGAAGAAAAGAACTGTCTAAGAGCTTTTTTGCGCCTTCGTAACCGCCTTTGATGGAATTGCCCACTAATATGGTATGAGCCGGTTCCATAGAGAGCCTTTGACTTTCGGCAAGAAAGCTGTCAGTACGCTCTAACATACCGGCAAAAACTGATTCGGAGGTAATGACGCAGGTACTGTGGCAGCCATGCTTTTTGAACTCTCCGGCGGCTATTTTTCCTACTGATCTGTTATCAATGGTTACTGCGGAATACTTGGGGGAAGGACGGTTATATAAAACTATGGGTTTAAAAAATGTAGCGTTGTCTATGTAGGCGATATCCTTTTCCGATGCATTGCATACGATGGCGCCATGGAACATATTGAGCATGTTTTCGGTCAATGTCATGTTTAAACAGTCGTTTTTATACTGCCTGATAAAAAATTCGATATCTAGCTCCGATTCTTCTATGGCTTTTTGAAGCCCGCGAAGAAAACGCACCAGCATAGGGGCGCGGAAATCGGAGGTCCAGAAGACCGCGATGGTATAGGATGCGGGAGAATCGATTTCGCGCAGACGCTTTGCCACGATATTAGGCTGGTATCCCAATTCATGGGCACAGGAAAATACCTTTTCTATGGTAGATTGTGATATATTTCTTTTTTTCCCTTCTCCCCTTAAAACGATAGAAACAGTAGAGGGAGAAATGCCCAGCTTTTGGGCTATGTCTTTGATGGTTGCCATGTTAAACTCCTTATAAAATTTCCTGATCAAAATTATATTGAAAAGATTATAACAGAAAATGATTTTATTTGGGTACTTTTATTTCATTTATTGAAAAAAATCAAAAAAATTTGAAAAGTAATTGACATATCAGTTCATATGGTATATCATTAGTACAACGTTATAGTACAACGTTCTACCTGATTAAATTCTTTTACAATTTAAAATGATTGTAAAATACGGAAATCATAAATAAAAGGAGGAGAGGCGCGGTATGAATAAAGTAAGAATCGGAGGCGGACAGGGATTTTGGGGAGACAGCAACGATGCCGCCATCCATATGGTGAAAAAAGGTTCTCTGGACTACATGGCCTGCGACTATCTTGCAGAGTTGACCCTGTCCATTATGGCAAGGCAAAAGCTCAAAAATCCCCAGAGAGGCTACGCCAACGATTTTATAGGACTGTTTGAATGTGTTGCGCAGGACAGCTATAGGGAGCATATCGGAATCCTGACTAATGCAGGCGGTATGAATATTCCGGGAGCCGTGGAGGCTTGTCGGCAGATATGTCAGGAACAGAAATTAAAAGGATATCGTATCGGATATGTTACAGGGGACGACGTAAAAGATTCACTGTCCGGATTGATCAAGGAAGGGATGAAATTTGAAAATCTGGATAACAGGGAACTTAAAATCGAGGATATTCTTCCGTCTGTTGTAAACGCCAATGTTTATTACGGACATGAGCCTGTTTTGGAATGTCTTAATGAAAACGCAGATTTGGTTTTGACAGGAAGAGCTACGGACTCCGCGTTGTTTCTGGCTCCTATTATGAAAAAGCTGGGCTGGGACGCTTTCGACAGCGATAAGCTGGCAAGAGGGATCATGGCGGGACATCTTTTGGAATGCGGAGGGCAGGGATCGGGCGGTAATTTCCAGTATGACTGGAGAAGCGTGCCTGATATGGACAGGCTGGGCTTTCCCATTGCGGAGGTTACGGACGATTATCTGCATATTACCAAAGCGCCGGATTGCGGAGGGCTTATAAGCGAACAGACCTGTAAAGAGCAATTTTTATATGAAGTTCATGATCCTGAAAACTATATAACACCGGACGTTACGGTGGATATCAGTAAGGCAAGGATAACCGGGATAGGAAAGGATTTGGTAGAAATTTCCCATATCAGGGGAAAGAAAAAGCCGGATAAATTAAAATTAAGCATCGGTTACCATGCAGGCTATAAGGTGGTTACTTATTTAAGCTTTGCCTGGCCGGACGCTTATGAGAAAGCGCAGTATGCCGGAGAAATCATTATGAAGAAAATGAAGCGTAAGGGATTGAGAGCGGAAGAAATTAGGATTGATTATGTAGGCTTAAACGCCCTGCATTTGGATGTGGCCGAAATCAGCGAAGGACTTTGTAAGAATATGAATGAAGTCATTTTGCGTATCGCTATCAGGACGGTATCTAAGGAGGAGGCTTATAAGCTGGTTCCGGAAATCGCTCCGTTACAGCTGAACGGACCTCCGGGAGCAAGCTTTTTTGGAGGAAGATCCAGAGTTGAAGAAGTGATCGGCTTATGGCCGACTCTGATTGACAGAAGGGCTCTTAATCTGCAGTCTCACATTATAGAAATATAAGCAAACGGCAGGATATGAGTCAATCAACCGGATAACCCGCGGGAAACAACGGACAAATGAACGACCGGATGACAGACAGTCAAACAGACAGCAAATGGTCGACGGATAAAAGAAGGGAAAGGAACGGGCATGAAGGAAATTTATTTAAAGGAAATTGCTCACGGACGGTCAGGAGATAAGGGCGATATCAGCAATGTCTGTGTATTTGCCAGAAAAGAAGAGTATTACCCGATTATTAAGGAGCAGGTAACGGAGGAAAAGGTAAAAGAATATTTTAAAGACATGGTAAAAGGCGCTGTTACCCGTTACGAAGTGGAAAGTTTAAAAGGCTTCAATTTTGTTATGAAGCAGGCTTTAGGAGGCGGCGCTACCCATTCCCTCAGATTGGACAGCCTTGGCAAGTCTATGGGGTCTGCATTTATGAGAATGAAAATAGAAGTGGCAGATGATTTTGAGGAAGGTGGAAAAGATGGACAGTCATAGAGCGTTGGAAAATTTGGTAGTACTGGATTTGACCAGAGTTGTTGCAGGACCATATTGCACAATGCTTATGGGAGACTTGGGAGCTACGGTCATTAAGATTGAAAATCCCTCAGGCGGCGACGATACCAGAAGCTATGCGCCTTACAGGAATGGTTCCAGCATGTATTTTGCCAATATAAACAGGAATAAAAAGAGTATCACTTTAAACCTGAAAAGTCCTGAAGGTAAAGAGATTTTTAAAAGTCTTGTAAAAAAGGCGGATATCGTAGTAGAAAATTACAGACCGGGAGTCATGGAAAAACTGGGCTTAGGATATGAGGAATTAAAGAAGCTGAATGAAAAGATTATTTATGGATCCGTTACCGGTTTTGGGGTAAAAGGACCATATTCCAAAAGACCGGGATATGATATTTTGTCCCAGGCGATGGGAGGACTTATGAGTATTACAGGACAGCCCGGCGATCCTCCAACAAGAGCAGGCAACGCCATGGGAGATGTTTTGGGAGGATTGAACCTGACGGTAGGCATCCTGTGCGCCTTGCACGAGCGGATTCGGACGGGGAAAGGAAAGCGTGTGGATATAGCTCTTTTGGACTGTGTTATCGCCAGCCTTGATTCTGCAACCCAGAGATATTTTTCCGACGGAAAAGTGCCGGAAAGAATCGGAAACAGATATGCCCCCTGCGCCCCTTATGATGTATACTGTGCAAAGGACGGGAAAATCGTAATCGCATGCGGCAATCAGCATTTATTTGAACTGCTGTGCCAAAAGGTAATGAAACGTCAGGAGCTTTTGTGGGACGACAGATTCCGTATTATGGAAGAAAGGGTTAAGAACCAGGAAGAACTGAAAGCAATCATAGAAGAGTGGCTGAAAGATTACGGGGTTTTGGAAATGGTAGACATTTTACTGGAAAACGGAATTCCGGCCGGACCGATCAATGATTTAAAGGATATAACGGAAGATGAGCATATCGTGAAATACAGAAAAATGTTTGTAGAGGTGGAGCATCCGGAAATCGGAAAAATGAAAGTAAACGGATGCGCCGTAAAATTTTTGGATGATGAAGCCTCATCTTTTGAACCGGCGCCTTTGCTGGGAGAAAATAATAAAGAGATATTATCCGGTTTTCTCGGAATAGATGAGTACATACTGGATGAATATAAAGAAAAAGGGATTATATAAGAAAGGGGGAATCAAAAAAAGGATTGGATAATTGTAATGAAAACCAGAAAAATAAGAACAGAAGCAGAAGGAGGCATCAGTATGAAAAAAATTACAGCAATACTTTTATGTATCATTTTAACAACAGCTTTATGCGCTTGTGGACAAAAGGAGACGGAAAACAATGCTCCGGTTTCCGACAACGGGGAAACAACAGAGGGACAAGACAAGGAAGAACCTGAAGAAACTGAAGAAACGGATGAACAAAGCGGCACAGAGAAAGAGGATTATAGCTTTGCAGTCATTGTTCCCACAACCGGAAATGAATATTTTCAGGGAGAAATTGACGCGTTACAGGCTACCATGGACGAATATGGGTATCCTTTAAATGTGATCAGTTATGATATGAATGCGGATAAACAGGTATCTTCCGTTGAAAATCTTGTCACAATGAATGTGGATGCAGCGCTTGTATTTCCAATGGATAAAGAATCCATAGATTCCGCCTGCAAAACCGCCATGGATGGAGGCGTAAAGATCATATCCGGAGGTATAGAGTTAGATAACATGGATGCTTTATATAATACGGATCAGAAAGAAGCCGGAAATACTATTGCGGGAATGGCCTGCGACTATATTAAGGAAACCTATGGAGACGAGTCTGTTGAGGTAGCTATGCTTATTAATACATCCAATTCCAATATGGTCACAAGGTGCGACGCCATGAAGGAAACTCTTGAAAAAGAGTGTCCCAATGCTGTTTTAGTGAAAGAGATTGAAGCTGTGGATACGGAAACCGGTATGAATGCCGCAGAAAACGTTATTCAGGCAAATCCTGATGTAAAGGTATTCATCTGCGTAAACGATACGGTGGCGTTAGGCGTTGTAGAAGCCTACAAAGCTGCCAATATCAGTGATATAGCCGTGTTTGGCTCCGATGGAACCAGTGAAGGAATAAAGAAGATCGCCAACGGGGATTCCTTAAAAGGCACCATAGCATTTGGCTCTTTAACTTTAGGAGATTATCTTTTAAAGCTGGCAAAGGGAGAAGAGGTGGAAGAATTGATTTCCCCGCCGATCATCCGTATCACGGAAGAAAATGTAGCGGACTATGTGACGGAATAAGGATATCGGATAAAGAAACGGAGGATTTTTTGTGAATACGGACATTGTTTTATCAGTTGAGAATCTGACTAAATATTATCCGGGCGTTGTAGCGTTAGATCATGTATCCTTTGATATAAAAAGGGGCGAAGTTCATGCCCTGCTTGGGGAGAATGGAGCCGGTAAATCGACCTTGATCAAGGCGGTTGCCGGCGCCATAGAGCCGGATGAGGGAACCATTCGTATCGGGAAGGACAGTTATGGAAAAATTTCCCCCAGGGAGTCCAGAGAACATAATATCGAAGTCATCTTTCAGGAGTTTAATCTGGTTCCCACGTTGACGGTGGCCGAAAACATTCTTCTCGGGGATAAACGGGGAAAGCTTGTTAATTTTAAGGAAATGAGGCGAGTTGCAAAAGAACTGCTCGGCTCTCTGGGAATTAAAATAGATCCTGACAGGCTTGTGAGGGAACTGACCCCGGCCCAGCAGGAGCTGGTTGAAATATCAAAAGCGATTGCAAAGGATGTGAAGCTGCTTATTATGGATGAGCCCACGGCGCCCCTTACGATGCATGAGACGGAATTGCTTTTTAAAATCATAGAAAAATTGAAAAAAGACGGAGTCACGATTATTTATATTTCCCATCGGATGGAAGAAATTTTCAAAATCTGCGACAGAGTGACCGTTATGAGAGACGGAAAATATATTCGAACCCTGGATATTTCAAAAACAGACAGAGAGGAATTGATTCAGCTTATGGTAGGACGTAAGCTGGAGACCGACTATCCGGTCAGGGATTGTATAAAGGATGAAACGGTTTTAGAAGTTGAGAATTTAGCGGGAAACGGCGTTTCGGACATCAGTTTTTCCCTGAAAAAAGGAGAAATATTGGGAATTGCCGGTTTGGTAGGAAGCGGAAGGACTGAAATCATCAGGGTGCTTTACGGAGCGGAACCGGCGGATCATGGAAGCATAAGGGTAAACGGAAAAGCGGTTCATATCAAAAAGGTTACTGATGCCATTCGTTTGGGCTTTGGGCTGATTCCTGAGGACAGAAAGGCCCAGGGATTGTTTTTGAACATGGATATAAAATGGAATATTGTGTTTAACAGCATCCGTTCTATTTCAAAGCACGGAGTGGTAAACGAGGGAAGGGAAAAAGAGCTTGCAGATGCTTATTGCACAAAGTTAAGGATCAAGACCCCTTCCCTGAATCAGAAAACGGTAAACCTGTCGGGAGGAAACCAGCAGAAGGTTGTCTTGGCCAAGACTCTTGCCCAAAATGCCGGGATTGTTATTTTTGATGAGCCTACCCGGGGCATTGATGTGGGAGCAAAGCAGGAGATTTATCTTTTGATGAACGAAATGGTGGAAGACGGAAAATCCATTATCATGATTTCTTCGGATATGGAAGAACTGCTTGGAATGAGCGACAGAATTGTGGTTTTATCCGAGGGAAAGCAGGCGGGAACTGTAGAGAAGGAAAAATTTAGTCAGGAATACATTCTTAATCTGGCTTCGGGAGAATAGAAAGAGGAGAGTGCGGATGCGGGTAATATCATTTTATAAAAAATGGGGGATTTATCTATTTCTTTTAGTGGAAATTATTATTTTCACATTGTTGACCGATAACTTTTTTTCATGGAATAATATCATGAACATTATAAGGCAGTCGGCAATGTTGGGAATTGTGGTAGTCGGAGTGAGTTTTGTCATGATCTGCGGAGGGTGTGATCTGTCTGTAGGAGGGCAGATGGCGGTAAACGGCATTGTTGCCGCACTATTAATGATCAGGTTTGGATTCCACCCTTTTTTAGCTTCGTTAATTTCCATAGGACTGGGTGTTATCATGGGTATTGTTAACGGTGTGATCGTGGTTAAATTAAAAATCCAGCCGCTGGTGGTTACATTGGGAACCATGACCATTTTGCAGGCGATTGCCTATATTGTTACAGGAGGAAAGCCTATTTACGGTCTTCCTGAGAGCTTCAGTATGCTGGGACAAGGATACATAGGTCCCATACCGGTACCGGTCGTTCTTTTTGTCATCATAGCGTTGATTGCAAGCTTTGTTTTGAGAAAAACTTATTTCGGAAGATACATTTATGCTACGGGAGGCAATGAAGAGACGGCGAGGCTTGCAGGCGTAAATGTAAGGCTTCTTCAGGTAACTGTTTATGCCATCTGCGGCTTTGTTACGGCTATCTCATCCCTGATCATGCTTTCCAGAGTCAATTCGGCTCAGGCAGGCGCAGGCGCAACCTATGCCTTTGATTGTATGACAGCAGCGGTTTTGGGCGGCGTAAGCTTTTCGGGAGGAGAAGGAAAAGTCAGCGGTGCGGTTATCGGCGTTATTATCATAGCGGTTTTAGGAAATGCCTTGGTGTTAATGAACGTCAACGAATATTATCAAAATGTGTTTAAAGGAATTTTGCTGATCTTTGCAGTAGCTTTGGATAATCTGCAGATTAAGGACAAAAAACCTGCTTCGGAATAAAGGAGGCTTATGGAATGTTATATACGTGTAACGGACATTCGGCAATTTTAAAATCCTATATTACCTACTATGTTATTATTCCTTCTCATTACAAAGAGGATACCCTGGGAGTTCCTCTTGACGAGATATATCCTTTTAAAAGGAGACCGCTTCCTGTGCTGTATCTGTTTCACGGAGGCGTTGCGGATGCGTCCTGCTGGCTGCGGTATACAAATATAGAGGCTTTGGCAGAAGAATTGGATATAGCCGTGGTCATGCCAAATGTGGGAAACAGCTATTATACGGATATGGTTCACGGACCGGCTTACTATATGTTTGTATCGGAAGAACTGCCGAGGATGGTACATTCTGTATTTCCCCTGTCAGATAAAAGAGAGGACAATTTTACGGCTGGATTATCTATGGGCGGTTACGGGGCGTTAAAGGTGGCCCTCCGCAATCCTGAAAGATATAAGGGAGTTGTTTCCCTCTCGGGAGTTGTGGATATTATGGATCTTTTAACATGCGGTTTGTATGAGGATCTGCTGGACCTGGATTCAATCTTTGGCAGCGATAGGGAAAAGGTCAGGGGAAGCGAGGAAGACCTGTATTCTCTTGCAAAGGGACTTGTTGACGGGAATAAGAAGATTCCTGATATTTATCTTGCGGTAGGATGTAAGGACTACTTTGCCAAATCAAATGAGGAATATGCAGGTTTTTTAGGGAAACTTGGAATAGACTGCTGCTTTGAGTTAGGCGAGGGCAATCATGACTGGGATTTTTGGAATCCGCATTTAAGGCGGGGGTTAAAGTGGCTGCTAAAAAAGGGGTAGGGATTTATGGACAGATGCAGGGAACTGCTTAATGAACTGAATAAAGAGGCTTCCGGCATAAGGCCGAAAAAATATGGGATTGAAAAAAAAGAGACATTTATGGTACCTATGGAAGACGGAAAAAAGCTATATACCAGAATCTTTTTTCCAAAGGGAGTAAAAAAGGGAATCCTTACCTTTCAAAGGTCATGCTATGAATTTCAGATTCCGATTTTTGAATGGATGGCGGCTGAAATGGCCCAAAGAGGTTATATTTCGGGATATCAGCTGTGCAGAGGGATCGGTGCCTCTGAGGGCGAGTGGGAGCCTTTTACCAATGAAAGAAGCGATGGGCTCGCTACGCTGAAATGGCTGCAGGAACAGGACTTTGCGGAACAGATAGGCCTATACGGTCTTTCCTACGGGGGGTATGCCTGGTGGCTTACCGCTGACAGGCTTCCTTCCAAGGTAAAAACAATAGTGATCGCCCAGGCCGGCATTGACAGATACCATTCTATTTATGAAGGCGGGTGCTTCAGGCACGATGTTTATACGGCGTGGGCCATCGAAAACGCAGGCTTTTCTTTAAAAGAGCATTATCCCGCATGTTGTCAGTACAGGCCTTTTCTGGAAATGGATGAGGCCTTGCTTGGAAAAAAGCTGCCATGGTTTCGGGAATGGCTTTCTCATCCTGACGAGGAGGATACGTACTGGAAAGAGGGAGTCTGGGGCTTTTTAAAAGAAGTGGCGGAAAAAATCACGGTTCCTGTCTGTCTTTTAGGAGGGTGGTACGATCATCATCTGGAGGGGATGTTTTATGCCTGGAATCATCTAAAGGATGATGTAAAAGCGGAAAGTTCCTTTTTGATCGGACCCTGGATACACGGTCTGCACAATGGTATAGATGCTTATGACATAAAGAATCATGAGCATGACAGTTGCTTTGGGTTTAATGAAGCATTCCGGC
The DNA here is from genome assembly GCA_910574745.1 of Lachnospiraceae bacterium. Classification (GTDB taxonomy): domain Bacteria; phylum Bacillota; class Clostridia; order Lachnospirales; family Lachnospiraceae; genus UBA2882. Next base: position 11,116 of record CAJTCE010000029.1, read on the forward strand.
ATATGGACAGTTTTTTTTACGGCCTTAAGCCGGGAGACGGAAAAAAGCCGGTAAAAGGTTTGCAGGGGTATATCATAGGGGAGGACCGCTGGATAAAAGAAAAAGAGATCCGTGTCCGGGACAAAGTAAAAATACAATTAAAGTATCTGGACTACCGTACAAATGGGAAGGAGACGCCTGATTTTGACGTAGAGAAATGTGCAGCAGAGAAAGAAGAGACGATTACGGATGGCTGTTCATTCATTCATGATCCCAATCGTCCCATAGATGCCATGGGAGGGGAGTCCATGCTTTATGCACCTCTATCGGTAAAAGGAGTTCGTAAACAGCTTTTAGGGACTATTGCAGAAAAAGATGAACGAATCGTTTCTTTTTATTCAGATGTCTTGAAACAGAAATTGATGGTTGCCGGAAGCATCCGGGTAGTTTTAGACGTATCATCCGATGCTCCTGACACGGCTATTGTAGTGAAGCTTATGGAAGAATTTGAAGATGGAACGGCCTATAACATAAGGGGCGGAGCTTCTACGTTCAGCTATAGAAATGGGGCAAAAAAGCGAATGGATGATTATGCTCCCGGAGAGGTGGTGTTTTTGAAATTCGATTTGTGGCCGATTATGTGGAGCTTTAAAAAAGGATCCCGTATAAGGCTCGATGTTTCTTCCAGTCATTTTCCGGAATATCATGTGCATACCAATACAAAAGGCCCATTTGCAATGCAGGATAAAGCAAGGATAGCGATAAACCGGATAGACAAAGAAAACGTTTATCTGCTGCTTCCTGTGGGAGAGCTGACAGGAGAGGATTAAAGCTGCTTTTTGGGATAAGGGAATCTTTCACAATCAGCCGTAAATATCCTTCCTGTTATAGTAAAGGAATGCCAGAGAGATGCCTGAAAATGCATAGATCATGCCGGGAATGATATAGGATAACTCTAAGGCAGCTTCCGATAAAATGCCTGCGGAATCCGCATAGGAAAAGGGCGTTATATATTTCAGGAATTCAGCCTGCTCGCTGATATTGGCAATCAGGTTCAGAAAATAAAATATGGCGGCAAGACCTAAACCTATGCCAAGGCTTCCTCTGCGCATAAAAGCGGAAATACCAAAGCAGACGGCGCTGATTTCAAGCTGTAATAGAAAATAGGCAAGATGGAGAAGAGCGAACTCTTTTAGGGGAAGTTCTTCTCCGATTGCCGTAAAGGAAATAACAGATATCAGAATGATAAGAGCATTCATAATAAGAAGCTCTGTGATAATGGCAGCCAGCTTTTCAAAAACGACGCGGCTGCGGCTTACGGGATGGGTCAGCAGAAATTCCGCCGTATGGTTTTTCTCTTCATTCGCCAGAGCGGATATACCCAAAAGTCCTGCAAAAAATGCACCTCCCAGACCTAAAATATTACCGCATTCAATGCCGTAAAAGCCCATAACATTTCCAAAACTGATTTTGTCCATGCCAAAGGCGGCGGTAAAGCTGCCCATGGAAGAAAACATATCGCTGACGGAATCCATTTCTCCTTTCATTTCGGGAAACATCAGCATGCAGATGAAAACCATGAAGCCGATGGATAAGGTCCAGATCAGAAGAGAAAGTTTTCCGCGTTTCAATTCTTGTTTTAATATAGTCATAGTGTATTTTACCTTTCCTTATATTGAATATATTTTTTCTTTTGCAGATGTTACTCTATGGAGTGAAAGTACTCCGGAAGAAGTATGTGTCTTCGTCATAATTGCAAAATGATTTAAGGGGTCTTATTGTTCGCAATCATGGGCGGACATATAAAAATGCATAAAGATCTCTTCCAAATCCGGTTCTGTAATGGTTAAGTCCGTTAAAGGCAGTTTGGAAAGCTCTGAGAGCAGTTCTTTTATATCGCCCTGAAACAAAAAACTTACGGAATTATCTCCCGGTACGGTATGCTTAATCCCGTTCAGTTGTGGCACGGCAGTAGTGCCGCCTAGGGTAATCCGTCTGGCATTTGTGCGCGAGGATAGGGCTTCCATTGTGTCTTGGGCAATGAGCTTTCCTTCCCGGATAATGGCTGCGCGGCTGCAATAGCGGGCGATTTCCGATAAAACATGGGAGGACAGAAAAATAGTTGCTCCGTCCTTATGCCGTTCCTTTAAAAGGGTAAAAAATTCCTTTTGCATTAAAGGGTCCAGACCGCTTGTAGGCTCATCCAGAATATATAACCTGGGGGAATGCTGCAGGGCGCAGACAATGCTGACCTTTTTGCGGTTACCCAAGGATAACTCATCCACCCTTTTCTTAACGTCCAGCTGTAAGCGTTCACAAAGCTCCTTCGCCTGTGCGCTGCAATCTTTTTTGTGCAGGGAAGCCGATGTGCGTATGATGTCTCCAACCCGCATACCGCTGTAAAACATGGCCTCTGAGGGCATATATCCGATTTGGGAAAGAATGGGGTCCTTTTCTCTTACGATATCCCTGTCAAAAATCTGGGCGCTGCCGGAAGTAGGCTTGATAAGACCTAAAAGAGTCCGGATGGTAGTGCTTTTCCCGGCGCCGTTGGGACCGATAAACCCAAAGATTTCCCCTTCGGGAACAGAGAGGTTTAAACCAATGATGCCGCGGGACTTCCCGTAATGTTTGGTCAAATTGTGAGTGCTTATGATATTCATAAATATTCTCCTTTGCAATATGCCGTTTTCCAGAGTTCTATAACTTTGGAGAAGTCTTTTTTCAGTTTATCCGCATCGATGGAACCGTTTTTATATGCGTCCATCATATAGCCTTCCGCCGTCCAGTACATTTCCCGGACCATAGTCTCAAAATCAATTTCCGGGCGGAAGATATCCGGATCAATAAGCCCCAGGGCAGAAGCGGAATAGAGGCTGCGCTTTTTATCATAATTGTCATGAATGGCTTTATAGATTTCGGGTTCTGTTTCATAGAAGGCTTTCACGGTAAAAATGGTCAAATCGGGATAACATTCTATGATCTTGCATTTCGCATAAAGCCCCCGCTTAAGCATTTCAAAAAAGTCAGAGGTATCGTAGGCGCCGTATTCCTTAAGATAAGCCTGTGTGAGGCGGGAAACCTCTTCCCAGAGAAACAGATACAGCTCCATTTTGTTGCGGAAATAATGAAACAGCAGGGATTTGCTGATGCCTGCCTCCGCTGCGATTTCGTTCATGGGGCTTTTCTTATAGGTGTTTTGGGAAAATACCCGGTATCCCGCGTTGATGATGCGGATTTGCTTTTCCTTGGGCAGGTCGTAAAATTTTTCATTCATAAATGTAGAATCTCCCTGATGCGTAAACGGATTATTTGGCAGACGTTTCAATCTGTTCATATGTGTTATAGTTTTTACATATTTTATTTGCATTATAAGTCCGTTGACCGTTTTTGAGAAGGGGTAAAACAATCTATACTGTGTGTTGAGGTGTTTGGTAATATAATGGGAAATATTGCCGAAAAGTTGCAGTACTGTTATAATTTTCAAGCCCTGTGGATTTGTTTTAAAATAGATTGATGGGGCTTTTTCAATTGCTGAAATTGTGATACAATGAGCGTTAGCGAGAAAGGAGATTCCTATGTTTGAATGCTTTTATCCCGATATATGGCTGGATTCCACTTATGAAATTGATTTTGAAAAAATGAGAAAAAACGGCATCCGGGCTTTGATCTTTGACATAGACAATACGCTGGTTCCCCATGGAGCGCCGGCGGATGACAGGGCCATTGCGTTATTCAGAAGACTTCATGAATTGGGCTTTTCCATGATGCTGCTATCCAACAACAAGGAGCCAAGGGTAAAATCCTTTTGCGATGCGCTGGAAGGAGCGGCTTATATCTATAAAGCGGGAAAGCCGGGGAGAAAAGGCTATGAGAAAGCCATGGAGCAGATGAACTCCGGCAGGAAAACGACCGTATTCATCGGCGACCAGCTTTTTACCGATGTATGGGGAGCGAAACGCTGCGGAATCTACAGCATTCTGGTAAAGCCTATTGACAAAAAAGAGGAAATCCAGATTGTATTAAAACGCTATCTGGAAAAAATCGTTCTGTTTTTCTATAAACGTAAGCTTAAGAAACAGAGCAGATATTTAAGAGTCAAATAACGTGAAGAATGGTTGAAATTTGAAAGCATGATATTGTGAGTAAAAGCAGCTTGTCATGTTCAGATATGTATTGATTGAAATGGCAGAACGAAAAGAGGCTGTATGACATACAGGAGGAAACACAGTGATACAAATTAACGGCAAAACAAAAACCTGCGGACTGATCGGCTGTCCGGTGGAGCATACCTTATCCCCTTTGATACATAACACCCTTTCAGAACATATGGGACAAAATATGGTCTATGTTCCCTTTCATGTGGAGCGTGAAAATGTGGAGGCGGCAGTAAAGGGCGCGCATGCCCTTTCCATTGGCGGTCTGAACGTAACGGTTCCACATAAAAGCGCAGTCATTCCTTATTTAAAGGAAATCGACTCTCTGGCGGCAAAAATCGGGGCGGTCAATACCCTTGTTCCCGTAGAGGGCGGATATAAGGGGTATAATACGGATATGACAGGCCTGCAGCGCGCCATGGAAAGCGAGGGAATTGTCATTTCCGGTAAGGAAACGATTCTTTTGGGAGCGGGCGGCGCTTCCCGTGCGGTTGCCTTTATGCTGGCTGCAAAAGGGGCTAAAAAGGTGTATATGCTGAACCGTTCGCCGGATAAGGCGCAGATGGTGGCCGACGAGGTTAATAAAGCAATGGGCTGTGAGAAAGTAACTGCCATGCCCATTGACGGGTACAAAAAACTGGCCGGCAAAAAGTATCTCTGCATCCAGGGAACCAGCGTGGGGCTTTATCCCGATTGCGGGAAGGCGGTTATTGAGGATGAGGCGTTTTACAATCTGGTGGAAGTGGCGGTGGATCTGATTTACAAGCCTGCAAAGACAAAATTTATGAGCCTTTGCGAGGCGGCGGGCGCTAAAGCCTATAACGGCCTTAAAATGCTGCTTTATCAAGGCATTATCGCCTATGAATTATGGAATGATGTGCAGGTTTCCGATGAGCTTGCCGGAAAAATTTATGAAATGATGAAGGAAGAGACGAAGATTGAAGAATAACATTATTTTAATCGGATATATGGGCTGCGGGAAAACAAGTCTGGGGAAAAAGCTTTCTTATAAAGAAAGAATTGCCCTTTTGGATACGGATAAGATGATCGAGCAGAAGCAGGGCATGACAGTATCGGAAATCTTTGATGAAAAAGGAGAAGGGGCTTTCCGCGTGATGGAGACGGAGTGCCTGAAGGAAATCATGGGATATTCCGAAAAGTATGTCATCTCCGTAGGCGGAGGACTTCCCGTGAAGGAGGAAAACCGGGAATTGCTGAAAGAACTGGGCAGCGTTGTTTATTTACGGGCAAAACCGGATACCATTTTTGAGCGGTTAAAAAACGATACAAGCAGACCCCTTTTAAGAGGAGATGATCCCAAAGGGAAAATAGAAAGCATGATAAAGCAGAGAGGTCCCGTCTATGAACTGGCTGCCGATTGCATCGTAGATGTGGATGAAAAAGGCTATGAGGTTATTATCGGGGAAATTTTAGAAGCGCTGAAAGGAAGCGGAAAATGAAAATATTAGTCATTAACGGTCCCAATATTAATTTTTTGGGAATCAGGGAAAAAGGTATTTACGGCACGACGGATTATAACGGTCTTTTGGAAATGATCGGGAAGAAAGGAAAGGAATGCGGGTGTACCATAGAGGTGTTCCAAAGTAATCATGAGGGCGCTATCATCGACAGAATCCAGGATGCTTATTTTGACGGGACGGAAGGCATTGTGATTAACCCCGGGGCGTATACCCATTACAGCTATGCCATCCGGGACGCCCTTGCCAGTGTAACCCTGCCGAAGGTGGAGATTCATATATCGGATATTACTGCAAGAGAGGAATTCCGCAAACATTCCGTTACGAAGGATGCCTGTGACAAGCAGATATACGGGCACGGACTGGAAGGCTATCTGGAAGCGGTGGATTTTCTGACAGAGCAGAAAGAGAACAAAAAAGAAGCCCGATAATAGGGCGGATAATGAATATAAAGCCTGAATAGGCCGGAATACTGCAAAAAGTAAAAAAACAGTTGAAAATTGAAACTTTTTATTATAAACTAGTTAAGGAATTATAACGTGAAAATTTTAGGAGGAGTAAAATCATGATTTCTGCAGGTGATTTCAGAAATGGTATTACTATTGAATTAGATAATAATATCTACCAGATTATTGAGTTCCAGCATGTTAAACCGGGAAAGGGTGCGGCATTTGTAAGAACCAAGTTAAAAAATATCAAGAGCGGCGGTGTTGTTGAGAAGACCTTCCGTCCCACTGAAAAATGCCCCCAGGCACGTATTGATAGAAAAGATATGCAGTATTTATATGCGGATGGCGACTTATACAACTTTATGGACACAGAAACCTTTGAGCAGATTGCGTTAAATCAGGAGGAAATCGGGGATGCCATGAAGTTTGTAAAAGAAAACGAAATGGTAAAAATGTGCTCCCACAACGGAAGCGTATTTGCAGTTGAGCCCCCTCTGTTTGTAGAACTGGAGATTACAGAGACAGAGCCCGGTTTTAAAGGCGATACGGCTACAGGCGCTACAAAGCCTGCAATCGTTGAGACAGGCGCACAGGTTTTAGTTCCTTTGTTTGTAAACCAGGGGGACAAGATCAAAATCGATACCAGAACAGGCGAATATTTATCCCGCGTATAATAGGGATTTTATTTGGCAGTATATCTAAAATCAAAAGCTTTAGGCAATAGACACGGAGTCTGTTGCCTTTTTTGTGTGTACGCAAAGGTCAACCTTCCGTTGTCTGCGGCAGAAATGCCGAATTCGGATTCAAGGCCGGAATCACATCTAAGATCATTGTAAGTAAAATTTAAAATCAAATCCAACATCAAATCAAAACATCAAATCGAAAGGAAAAAATCATATGAAAGAAATAAGTTTTAACGAATTTGTGGAACAGCTCAGAGAAGCATTATATCAGAGGGTGGACAAAGACACTAAGATCGATGTTCATGAAACCACTAAAAATAACGGAATTACGTACCATGGCCTTATCATCATGAAAAAAGGATGCAATATTTTTCCCAATATCCGATTGGAGGGCTTTTACGCCTCCTTTAAGGAAAGAATTTCCACCCTTGGGGAAATCGCAGATGAAATTATGGATATTTTTGAAAGCGAGTGTGGAAAGAATAATCTTGAATTGAATTTTTTTACGGATTTCCAAAGGGCGAAGGAGCAGATCATGTTTAAGATCATAAACTACGAAGGCAACAGAAAGAGACTGGAAAATCTGCCGCATATTAAATTCCTGGATTTGGCGCTGACCTTCTATTACAGCGTGGAGCAGGAGGAAATTCCCGGGGTAAAGGCATCCATTCAGATAGAAAAAAGCCATCTGGAATTATGGGGAATTGATGAAGGAGCCCTCTATGACCTTGCCATGAAAAATACGGTAAAGAAAATGCCTGCATCCTGTCGGACGATTTTTGACATTATTTTAAATATTCTGGAAGAGGACGGAATTACGCCGGGTAAAAAAGCGATAGATGATTTTAAGGAAAAGTCCGGCGAGGTGCCGATGTATGTTTTGACCAACCCAAAAAACTATTTTGGAGCGGCGGTTCTTTACTATCCGGGAGTATTAAAAAATATCGGAAGAGCCTTTGAATCGGATTTAATCGTGCTGCCCAGCAGCATTCATGAAGTGATTCTGCTGCCTGCAAAAAAGTGGACGGATTATGACAGCCTGAATGAAATGATAGAAGATATTAATAAAAACCATGTAGCCAAGGAGGAGGTGCTTTCCAATCATTTCTATTATTATGATTTGGAAAGGGATGAACTTAGAACGCCGGACTAAAAAACGGTAGGTATACCGGAGGAGATTTCGGAAAAAAAGGCGCTTAAAGCGGCGCCCAAAAGCAAAAAATAGGAAGAAAATGTAAAAAAATGTAGAAAAAACACCCCGGCTGAACGGAAATTAATGGATTTTTTGTGAAAAAAATATATCTAACTTGTCAAAGAATCTGTTTTATGCTATGATATACGAGTTGTAACATTTTTGTAATATATTTGTACCCGTAGTTTAATGGATAAAACAGCTGATTCCGGTTCAGCCGATGGGGGTTCGATTCCTCTCGGGTACATCTTAGGAAGAAAAGAAAGGATTAGAGAAATGAGCGACATGACGAATAAGCCGACAGAAGGGGCAGGGCTTCTTGAGCGGATAAAAACAGATGAAAAAATGCAATACGGGGTCATCGGCGGCGCTCTTGCTATTGCTCTGATTATCATTATCATAGTTTGTGTTTCCTGTTCCAAAAAGGATGATAACGAGGAAGGAATTTCTGACAATACGGTTTCCACAGCTGATTCCGGCAGTGAGGATACGTCACAGCCGGCAGTAGCCGATGAGGGCGGTCTGGTGCCTACATCCGATGAAGCGGTAATGCAGCTGATCAATTCTTATTACGGAGCGTTGGCAGTAGGAGATTCCGCTGCAGTTTCCGCATTGAAATCTAATGTGACCGACGAAGAGAAGATTAAGCTGGAAAAAAGAGCGGAATTAATGGAGTCTATTGACAATATACAGGTTTATACAAGACCGGGACCGGTTGACGGCACCTATGTTGCTTTTGTTTACTATGAGATGAAGTTTATCGACATTGAAACAAGGTCTCCCGGACTTACCACTATTTATATCTGCAAAAATGAAGACGGCAGTCTTTATATCAATAACGGGGAGTGGGATGAAGCAACCACCGCTTATATTGAACAGATTGCAAGTGAAGAGGCGATTGCGGATTATTTCAAGTCGGTTCAGGTTGCTTACAATGAGGCGGTCGGTAAGGATGTGGCTCTGGCTCTCCGTATGGAGCAGCTTCCCCAGATTCTGGATGACGCAGTTCGTGAAAGACAGGAACAGGCGGCAGGTGCAGAGCAGCCGGCAGACCAGGCTGCTGCTACGCCAGTTAATGAGACGGTTGTTGCCACCACAAAGGTTAATGTACGCGCTTCTGACAGTGAAAACGCCGACAAACTCGGACAGGTTGAATCCGGCGCCACTATGACAAGATATGAAACAAGAGAAAACGGCTGGAGCAAGATTGACTATAACGGACAGGAAGGCTATATAAAATCCGAGTTCCTTCAGGTTCAGGGCACCAATGAGCCTGCGCCTGTTGAAAATACGGCACCTGAACAGGAAGAGGAAGAGCCCGTACAGGCAGCCAGCGCCAGCGGAAATGGCGGAAAAGTAACTGCAACAAGCAGCGTCAGGGTTCGTTCAACAACAAACGATTCATCTACTGACAACATTCTTGGAACGCTGTTTCCGGGGGAAAGCTGCGATTTGATCATGGAGCAGGCCGACGGTTGGTGTAAGATCAAATATAACGGGGAAACCGCTTATGTTAAGACAGAATTTGTAGAGATAAATTAAAGGACAAAATATGGGAGCTGTTGCGGACAGGAAAGCATTTCTAAACTTTTCCGTCTGCGGCAGCTTTCTTTTAAAATGAAGTAAGGAGGAATTTTTATGGCAAAATTAAAAGTGGGTATTTTAGGCGCAGGAAGGATTGCCGCTATCATGGCGGACACCGTTTCCAAAATGAAGACGGCGGAATGCTACGCCGTAGCTTCTAGAAGCATGGAAAAGGCGTTGGAGTTTGCGTCTCTCCATAATGTGACAAAGCCCTTTGGCAGTTATGAGGAAATGCTGCAGGATAAGGATTTGGAGCTGGTTTATATAGCAACGCCGCATCCGTTTCATTTTGAACAGGCGAAAATGTGTATTGACGCAGGAAAGCCGGTTCTTGTAGAGAAGCCCTTTTGCGTCAATGCAAAGGAAGCGGAAGAATTATTAGCCTATGCAAAGGAAAAGAATGTTTTTATTTCGGAGGCTATGTGGATTCGTTATATGCCTATGTATGAAACCATTTTAAAGCTTTTAAAGAGCGGCATAATCGGGGAACCAAGAATGATCACAGGTAATCTGGCTTATCCCATGCTTCATAAGGAACGCTTGCTAAAACCCGAATTGGCGGGCGGAGCTCTTTTGGATGTGGGAATCTATCCTCTGAATTTTGCGGATATGGTAAGTGAAGTTCCCATAAAGGACATCCGGTCTGCGGCGGTAATGACGGCCGACGGCGTGGATGCCCATGACAGTATTACCATCCGGTATGAGGACGGCAGCATGGCGGTTTTAAACACATCCATGCAGACGGTCAGTGACAGAAAGGGAATTATCCAGGGCACAAAGGGCGTCATGATCATTGAGAATATCAATAATTTTGAATCCGTGGCGGTGTATGATCAGAACTATAAAAGGATTTCCTTTAAAAAGGCTCCTAAGCAGATCAGCGGCTATGAGTATGAAATAGAGGCATGCAAAAAGGCGCTGAAACGCAAAAAGAAGGAGTGCGACCAGATGCCCCATGAAGTCATTATGAAGATGATGAAGCAGATGGATCTTATCAGGGAACAGATCGGCCTTATCTATCCTTTTGAGAAGGAATAGGTCGAACGCATCGTACAAAAGTACTGTAATTATCCTTTTTTGGAAGAGTTTCCTGCGTTTTTTGGTAAAATTGTATAAAATTTTATGTAAAATTTTTGGGGATTCTTTAATAATTTTTTCTTGTCCATAGAAAGGGTACGTTATATAATAAAACTTGGGCAAAAAAGCCCGGTTGGTATATTTTAACAAGAAGGAGGACATCATCAATGTCATATGTAGACGAGGTATACAGCCTGGTTGTGGAAAAGAATCCCGCACAGCCGGAATTCCATCAGGCGGTAAAAGAGGTTTTAGAATCTCTGAGAGTAGTAATTGAAGCAAACGAGGAAGCATACAAAAAGGACGCTTTACTGGAGAGAATCTGTACTCCCGAGCGTGTAGTTATGTTCCGTGTTCCCTGGGTGGATGATAAGGGACAGGTTCAGGTAAATAACGGTTTCCGTGTACAGTTCAACAGTGCAATCGGACCCTACAAAGGAGGACTCCGATTCCATCCTTCCGTAAACTTAGGTATTATCAAATTCTTAGGCTTTGAGCAGATTTTCAAGAATTCCTTAACAGGACTTCCCATCGGCGGCGGCAAGGGCGGCTGCGATTTTGACCCTAAGGGTAAATCCGACAGAGAGGTTATGGCATTCTGCCAGAGCTTTATGACAGAGCTTTACAGACATATCGGAGCCGATACGGACGTACCTGCCGGAGATATCGGTGTAGGCGGAAGAGAGATCGGTTTTATGTTTGGTCAGTATAAGAGAATCCGTGACACATATGAAGGCGTGCTGACAGGTAAAGGCTTGACCTACGGCGGTTCTTTGGCAAGAACAGAAGCTACAGGCTATGGTTTGTTATACTTAACGGAAGAGATGTTAAAGTGCAACGGCAAGGATATTGCAGGCAAGACGATTGCAGTTTCCGGAGCAGGAAATGTGGCAATCTACGCAATCCAGAAAGCACAGCAGTTAGGCGGAAAGCCGGTTACATGTTCCGATTCCACAGGCTGGATTTATGATTCCGAAGGCATTGATGTTGCTTTATTGAAAGAAATAAAAGAAGTAAAACGCGCACGTTTGACCGAATACGCTGCTGCAAGACCCAGCGCAGAGTATCATGAAGGCAAGGGCGTATGGAGCGTGAAATGTGATATCGCACTTCCTTGCGCTACACAGAATGAGTTAAGCCTTGACGATGCAAAACAGCTTGTAGCTAACGGCTGCTTCGCAGTTGCAGAGGGCGCCAACATGCCTACTACCTTAGAGGCTACGGAGTACTTACAGAAGAACGGCGTTCTGTTCTGCCCCGGTAAAGCTTCCAACGCAGGCGGCGTTGCAACAAGCGCACTGGAGATGAGCCAGAACTCCGAAAGACTCAGCTGGACTTTCGAAGAAGTAGACGCTAAATTGCAGGGAATCATGGTTAATATTTTCCATAACCTGGATGACGCGGCTAAGAAATACGGCAAGGAAGGCGACTACGTAGCAGGCGCTAACATTGCCGGTTTCCTAAAGGTTGCCGAGGCTATGAAGGCTCAGGGTATAGTATAAGATAAACGGATTTAAAATTAAGAAATCCTGTGAATGAGTTAAAAATACTTGTTTACAGGATTTTTTTGATTACAGGCGATGAAGCTTAAATATGTATTCTGCCGCAACAGACAGCGGTTCTTTTATACAGAGGCGCCAAACTTGTTTCAACAAGTTTGATCTACCAATGATGAAAGGAGAACATTATGGTAAAAAACCATGAAAAGCTGGTTCATGATGTTGTTGAACTGGCGGTCGGAAAAAACAAAGCCATGCAGGACAGACTGTTCTTTGGTTTCAGAGACGGTATTGTCTTTTCTTCCGGTTTTTGTAGCATATTCGGATGTAAAGCATTTTACCGAAAAGACGGTTTGTCTGATTAGAACAGATAGAAGTGTGGATGATATGGCTGCAGGGCTTTTGGCGGCGCTGCGGGATAAATGTATAGGTATATGGGCAGATATGCATCAAATAACAGATTGTGGCAGTATAAAAAATATGATAGTATTATATTACCATTTAATGGGAAAGAACAGCTGGGCGACTGACGGAAAATAAATAACTGTCAGAGGAAAATAAGATAAAAGAGGAAATAATACCGGGGGATGATAAACATGGAGAGAAAAGTACTTACAGCATTGGATGATTATATTAACAAAGTATATGCGATTGTACTGCTTGCAGTAACGGGAGCCTGTCAGGCGGCGGGAATATTATATACCCTTGAGAAGATTTTAGGACTTTTTCCCACAGTGCCTTGGATCATGCTTATTATTTTTGATATTACTTGTCTTATCTATCTTGGAAGCGCTGTTATTCTGGTAAAAACGGGATATTCGGATAGCATGGTTAAAGCGGCAAGATTAAAACAGGCAAAGGTTTTTCTTGTCATTATCATGTATATACAGTTTAATTTTATCCTCTATATGATTCCTTCTACGGAATTCTGGGCTTTTGCTTTTCTGTTTACGGTAGCCACGGCGTTTTTTCTGGATCATAAGATGGTAATTGTGACCGGCGCAGGCCTGACCCTGTCTCTGGCTGTATCATGGATAATCAAACCGGATGTATTGATGCCTGTTAAAAACGAGTTACTGATACCCAACATGGTAAACCGGATTGTATGCGTTGTGCTGTCCCTTCTGTTTATCTGGCTGTTTACATGGCTGGTGGAACGGTTTCTCGTGCATGCCAAGAAGGATGAAATGGAGAAAAACAATGAACGCGTCCAGAATATGCTGCGCTCCGTAGCAGCGTTGTCGGAAAAGCTGGGAGGAACGGGAAACGCTTTGTCGGATATTTCCCAGAATGAAAGCTCATCGGCAGAAGAACTGGCGGCTACAAGCGAGAACCTGCTTACCGGCAATAATGAACTTGGTAAAAAGAGCGATGACAGTATTGAAAATCTCAATGAATTGCAGCAGTGGGAAAAGGTGGTCAGCGAACAGGTCGGCAGAGTGGAAAACAGCTCTAAGGAGCTGCTGGATAAATCAAGAGATAACGAAAACAGGCTGCAATCCTTAAAGGAAATTACAAATGCGGTTTCCGAATCCATGGAAAACACAAACCGGGTTGCAGAAAAACTTTCAGAGGCGGTAAAGGAAATTGATGTTGCATTAAATGTCATTGACGAGATATCTTCATCAACCAGTCTTTTAGCATTGAATGCGTCCATTGAAGCGGCTCGTGCCGGAGAAGCGGGAAGAGGGTTTGCCGTTGTTGCCCAGTCGGTAGGCGGGCTTGCCAAAGACACCCAGGAATCCTTAGAACAGGTTGGCGAAGTCATCGGCAAGATTCAGCAGAATGTGAGTGAGATGACGGCAATTGTAAATGATAATTCAGAGAAGCTTTCGAAACAAAATGAGTATTTCGGGGAGGTATTTGTGGGAATCCAGGAAATGATAGAGATTCTCAGGGTTTCTATTGAAGATATTGCCACCATGGGAGAGGCCCATGACAAACAGTCGGTTGTTATCAGTAATACAGTGGAAATCAACAAAGCTATTGCGGAAAGCATTAAAGAAGAGAATGCGGAGTTTGCCAATATTAACCGTATGGTTGAAAATAATGCAAATGATGTGGAACAGATGACCGTGCAGATTGGCGTTTTAAATCATATGGTGGAAGAAATGAACCGTCTGCTTTCCCAAGAAGATTAGGAAGAATCGGAAGAAATCAGCCGGGATAAAGAAAAAACAAATATTTTAATGGGGAAACGGATGGATTATGAAAAAAATCGTAGTGGGTATTCTTGCCCATGTAGACGCAGGGAAAACAACATTATCGGAGGCGCTGCTGTATCGGGGCGGCACAATCAGAAAGCAGGGGAGAGTGGACCATCAGGACGCCTACCTGGATAATTTCAGCTTAGAGAGGCAGAGGGGGATTACCATTTTTTCAAAGCAGGCAAAGGCTGTTTTCGGGGAAATGGAAATGACCCTTTTGGACACTCCCGGACACGTGGATTTCTCCATGGAAATGGAGAGGACGCTTCAGGTGCTGGATTATGCGGTTTTAGTGATCAGCGGAACAGACGGCGTTCAGGCTCATACGGAGACTTTATGGAAATTGTTGGAAGAATATCATATTCCAACTTTTTTGTTTGTCAATAAAACAGACCTTCTGGGAGAGGCGTTTACAGAGGAAAAACGGGCAAGTATGATGAAAAGCTTTAAAGAAAGGCTGGATTCCTCCGTAGTGGATTTTACCAGAGAGGAACATATGATGGAAGAAGCCGCCATGTGCGGGGAAGACGCCATGGAGGAGTTTTTGGAGGAGGGAAGCCTTTCCAAAGAAAACATTGGCCTGTTAGTTGCAGAGAGGAATCTGTTTCCCTGCTTTTTCGGATCGGCATTGAAATTACATGGTGTGGATGAATTTATAAAAGGGATGGCGGATTACTGCTGTGAATTGGCTTATCCCGAAGCGTTCGGGGCAAGGGTATACAAAATCTCCAGGGATGAACAGGGGAAACGTCTGACTCACTTAAAGCTTACAGGCGGCAGTCTGAAGGTAAAAGGTCTTTTAAACGGGGAAAAGGTTGACCAGATACGCATTTATTCCGGCAGCAGGTATGAAGCCGTGGATGAAGCCGCTGCAGGCGGTATCTATGCTGTGACAGGACCGGCAAAAACCTATCCGGGACAGGGAGTGGGAATAGAGGAGGAAGCGGCAAAGCCGGTATTATCCCCGGTCATGACCTATCAGGTGGTGCTGCCTGAGCATACGGACCCGGCGGTGGTACTGCCAAGGCTGAGGGAGCTGGAAGAGGAGGACCCCGGACTTCATGTGGTATGGAATGAAAGTCTTAAAGAAATCCATGTACAGATCATGGGAAAGGTACAGCTGGAGATCTTAAAGGATATGATCAGAGAGCGGTTCGGTATAGAGGCGGACTTTGGTATGGGAAGCATTGTATATAAAGAAACCATTGCTTCTGCTGTAGAGGGCGTAGGTCATTTTGAACCCCTGCGCCATTATGCCGAGGTTCATTTGCTCCTGGAGCCTTTGCCGGAGGGAAGCGGCCTGATTTTTGACAGCAGCGTAAGCGAGGACGAGCTGGATTTAAACTGGCAGAGGCTGATTCTGACCCACCTTGGGGAGAGAGAGCATCCGGGTGTGCTGACAGGCTCCGCCATAACGGATATGAGAATTACCCTGGCAGGCGGCAGGGCACACTTAAAGCATACGGAGGGCGGCGATTTCAGACAGGCTACCTATCGCGCCGTAAGACAGGGGCTGAAAAGCGGAGAAAGTATTTTGTTGGAGCCTTTTTATGACTTTGAACTGGAAGTTCCCGGGGAGCAGGTCGGCAGGGCTATGAGCGACATCCGGAGAATGCAGGGATTCTTTGAGCCGCCGGAAACTTTGGGAGATACCTCTCTTTTAAAGGGCAGGGTTCCTGTGGCGTCATCGATTGACTATATGAGTGAGGTCAATGCCTATACCAAGGGTAGGGGAAGACTGAAGCTGCATTTTAGCGGTTACGGGCCTTGCCATAATGCGGAAGAAGTGATAGAGCGGACCGGCTATGATAGTGAGGAGGATGTGGAGAATCCGACAGGTTCCGTATTCTGTTCCCATGGAAGTGGATTTTATGTAAACTGGAATGAAGTGCCGGATTATATGCATATGGCGTCCTGTATGTTGGGAAATAATAGTATGCAGGCGGATGCAAGGAAGTCGGAGGACGGTCAAAACCGGAGGAAAGCCGAAGGCGGGAATGAAAAAGCGGGCGGAGAATTCGGAAAAGAAAAAAAGAAAAGGGAATGGAGCGGATACGCCGACAAAGAGCTGGAAGCAATCATGCTGCGGGAATTCGGTCCGGTAAGGAGAAGAGAATACGGCAGCAGGAACACCAGATATATTGCCGGTGGTAAAAGCGTCGATGCGGGGGAATACTATAAAAAACACAAGGATAAAAACACAAAGCCTGCCGAAAATTATCTGTTAGTGGACGGTTATAATATTATTTTTGCATGGGAGGAGTTAAAGGATCTGGCAAAGGCCAATCTGGATGCCGCAAGGGGAAGGCTTATGGATATCCTCTGCGATTATCAGGGCTTTACCAAATGCCATCTGATTCTGGTATTTGATGCTTACAAAGTAAAAGGCAATCCGGGGGAAGTGGGGAAATATCACAACATCCATGTGGTATATACCAAAGAGGCGGAGACAGCGGATATGTATATTGAGAAGGCCACAAAAGAAATTGCGCCAAACCACAGGGTAAGGGTGGCAACCTCGGACGGGCTGGAGCAGCTGATCATTATGGGCCATGGCGCCATGAGAGTGTCGGCGGCGGAATTTTACAGAGAGGTTATGGATGTAAAGGAAAAGGTAAGGGAAATCATAGAAAGGTAGTTGCAAAACAAAAAGGTATAAGAAAACCGGCAAATATGGAAGAACTGTAAAAACCCCGTAAAATTGCGGGAAGCCGTAATAGCCTTGAAGGCAATCAGAATCCATATGGGTAAAGAAAGGAAACTGGAACATGAAATTAATGAAAAGAGAAGAGCAGAAAAAGGAAGATACCTGGGCGTTGGAGGATTTATATATCAATGATGATGCATGGAAAAGCGACGGCATCAGGCTGCAGTTTGCCATAGATGAGATAAAGGAATATGACGGGAAACTGCAGGATAGCGCAGGCAAACTGTTAGAATGTCTTAAGGCCTATGCGGACGTAAACTGTCTGTTGGAGACCTATTATGTCTATGCCAATGAGCGTTATCATCAGGATACGGCAAATTCCTATTACCAGGGGTTTGCGGGAGAAGCGGAGATTAAAATGAATCTTTTGCAGGCGGCGGTTTCCTATATGGTGCCCCAGATACTGGCAATCCCTAAGGAAAAGCTGGATGAATTTTATAAAGAAGAACCGGAACTTTTAGAATATCGTTTGTTTATTGAAAACATCCAGAGGCAGAAGGAGCATACGCTGGATGAGAAAGGGGAAGCAATGTTAGCGGCGGCCAATGAAGTGGCCAAGGGAGCTTCCAACATTTATTCCATGTTCAATAATGCGGATGTCAGGTTTGCGGATATCAGGGATGAAAAGGGAGAAACGGTATCGCTAACCCAGGGGCGTTTTGTTACCTTTATGGAAAATCAGGACCGCAGGGTCAGAAAGGAAGCCTTTACTTCCCTCTATGCCACCTATAAGCAGAATATCAATACCGTGGCTGCCATGTTTGATGCCAATGCAAGGGCGTCGGCCTTTTTTGCCAAAGAAAGGCTTTATGACAGCGCACTGGAAGCGGCATTGGATGATTCGGAAATCCCAGTGGAAGTTTATCATAAGCTCATTGAAACGGTACATGATAATCTGGATGCCATGCACGATTACGTGGCTCTCAGAAAGAAGCTTCTTTGCGTGGAAGAACTGCATATGTATGACGTCTACGTCCCCATGGTAAGCGGAGTGGAAAAGAAGTATACCTTTGAAGAGGCCAAAGCCCTTGTGTTAGAAGGTCTTGCCCCCTTGGGAGAGGATTATCTGGAACTGCTTAGGGAAGGCTTTGCTAACCGGTGGATTGATATTTATGAAAATGAAGGGAAGCGCACGGGAGCCTACTCTTGGGGAGCCTATGGCGTACATCCTTATGTATTGTTAAATTTTCAGGGTACTCTGAATCATGTGTTTACCCTGGCTCATGAGATGGGGCACGCCCTTCATTCCCATTATTCGGATGCCAATCAGCCGTATTTGTATGCCGGATATAAGATTTTCGTGGCGGAGGTGGCGTCTACCTGTAATGAGGCCTTGTTGATTCATTATTTGCTGGAGAAAACAGAGGACGAAAAAGAGAAGGCATATTTGATCAACTATTTTCTGGAACAGTTCAAGGGAACTCTGTTCCGTCAGACCATGTTTGCGGAGTTTGAAATGATGACTCATGACATGGTAAAGGAGGGGAAAGCCCTTACGGCAGATGTGCTTTGCGATACCTACCGCAGGTTAAACGGGATTTATTTCGGACCGGACATGGTAATAGATGAGGAAATTGCCTATGAGTGGGCAAGGATTCCCCACTTTTATACGCCCTTTTACGTGTATCAGTATGCTACGGGTTTTGCTGCGGCAATTGCCATCAGCAGCCGGATTTTGAAAGGGGAAGAGGGGGCGGTCCGGGATTATAAGCGGTTTTTAAGCGGAGGCAGCAGTATGAGTCCCATAGAACTTTTGAAGCTCTGCAAAGTGGATATGACAAAGAGCGGGCCGGTAGAAGAGGCTTTAAATGTATTTAAGGAATATTTAAACAGGATGAAGGAAGTCTGAAAAGGAAAAAGAGGTCTTAAACAGAAATAACCCTCAGGACCGGTCAGTGAATGCAAGGAGTATGCGGATATTATGAATAATGAAAAAAGATGGCAGGATAGAAACGTGTAGAACATGGTTGAGCAATATAATACTAAATTGATTGCGGTTCGTAGGGAAAAGTGGAAAAATCAATATAAGACAAGTCAAAAAAGTGTTATATTGTACTTTTTTTGATACAATACAAAAACCCTATACACATTTGAAATCCAATGTGCTAATATATCGTAGCGGTTCAGATAAACCGTTCATAGATTTAAGGCAGCATGGCTGCCTGTCCGTCGGGGGCTTTGTGATTCCCCGGCAAAATCTTAGTAGAGGAGGCATTGGATTATGACAAAAGATTTGACAAAGGGTTCTCCCATGAAGCTGATCCTGGGATTTGGAGTTCCCTTACTATTCGGATTATTGTTTCAGCAGTTTTACAATATGGTGGATACCATTATTGTGGGAAAAATGCTGGGTGTGGATGCTTTGGCGGCAGTGGGTTCCACCGGTTCCGTGAATTTTATGATCCTGGGATTTTGTATTGGGCTGTGCAATGGTTTTGCCATTCCCATTGCCCAGAAATTCGGTGCAAAGGATGACCACGGTCTTAGAAAGTTTGTGGCAGGCTGCGCATGGGTGTCTGTGATCTTTGCGCTGGTCATAACCGTGGCCGTAGGATTTCTCTGCAAGGATATTCTGGTCTGGATGCGTACGCCGGACAATATTATGGCAGATGCTTATTCCTACATATTCGTTATATTTATGGGAATTCCGGCAACAATTTTATATAACATGGTTTCCGGCATTATCAGATCCTTAGGCGACAGCATCATGCCTTTAGTATTCCTGATAATATCCTCTCTGGCAAATATTGTGTTAGACGTAATTTTTATTTTACAGTTCGGAGTTTTAGGAGCGGCGCTTGCCACAGTGATCGCCCAGGGGGCATCGGGAATCATAAGCCTTGTTTATCTGGTAAAGAAATATGATATTTTGAGGATGACCAAAGAAGAGAAGCGGTTTGATATAGACTGCATCAGGACTCTTTGCGGCATGGGCGTACCTATGGGATTACAGTATTCCATTACCGCCATAGGAAGCGTTATCCTGCAGTCTGCGGTCAATACACTTGGGTCCGATGCGGTGGCGGCTGTTACTGCGGCAAGTAAGATCTGCATGTTTTTATGCTGCCCCTTTGATGCGATGGGCTCTACCATGGCGACTTACGGCGGGCAGAATATCGGAGCGGGATTTTTAAACAGAATCCATGAGGGAGTCAAAGCATGTTCCAAGCTGGGCGTAGTTTATTCCCTGATCTGTCTTGGAGTAGTGCTGGTTTTTGGAAAGGAATTGTCCCTGTTGTTTGTTTCCGCTGATGAGACGGCAATTATCGGAAGGATTCACTATTTTATGGTAGTGAATGTGGTTTTCTACATTCCGCTGGCCTTTGTGAATATTGTGAGATTTATGATACAGGGTTTAGGCTATCCCAATTTTGCCATTCTTGCAGGGGTTTGTGAAATGGCGGCAAGGGGGATTATGGGATTTGTTTTTGTTCCTCTTTTCGGATTTGCCGCTGCGGGCTTTGCATCTCCGGCAGCGTGGATATGTGCCGACTGCTTCTTGATCCCGGCGTATTTCCACGTTATGAAAAAGCTGAGGAAGCAGCTGGAAAATAATGAAAATGCCATGAATCCGGCTAATATAGCCTGTGAAGAGGAGAAAGCCGAAGGAAAATGGCATTGGTCAAGGAAGAAGAAACTCTTACATTAGAGGAGAGATTAAATGAAGGAATCAAGGATATTGGTAGTATTTACGGGAGGAACCATTGGAAGCGCACCGGCGGCGGGAGCGCTGCGTCCGGCAGGAGAAGGAGCGAGAAAGCTTTTACTTACGCATTTTGCCGATGAAAAGCAGAGGATATTTGAGGAACGTTTTCAACGGAAGCTTTTCTTTGATACTGTCTGTCCTTATGAAATTTTAAGTGAAAATTTAAACGGAGATCATCTGGAAAAATTAGAGGCGTGCATATTGGAAAGGGGCGCGGAAAATTACGAAGGAATTATTGTCACTACGGGGACCGATACCCTTGCGTATTCTTCCGCAGCCTTAGGATATGCCTTCGGGGAGTTGTCTGTGCCTATGGTAACGGTATCCGCCAATTATCCCCTGTCCGATGAAAGGAGCAACGGCTTTTCAAATTTTGAAGGGGCGCTGCTTTTGATTCTTTCAGGAGGGCATAAGGGAGTGTTTTGTTCTTATGACAACGGCGATAATCATTTCATTCACTATGCCACCAGGCTCCTTCCCCAGATGAATTACAGCCATCGGGTGGAAAGCGTTATGGGGAAGGTCTATGGCAGGATTACGGGGATGTCTTTAGAAAGAACAGATTTAGGACGGGAAGATCAGGCAAAGGAGCGGCAAAAAGGGAACAGGGAAGAACCTTGGGGGGATAAAAGGGAAATAAAGCGGGAAGAGGAGAATAAAGAAGAGGACGTTGTTTTATCCTGCAAAAATCTGGCGAAGCAAAAGGTCCTTTTTATCAGACCCTATCCTGGAATCGTGTATGAGGCGCCCGGGGATTACGCCTGTGTTTTGCTGGACACTTATCATTCCGGCACGTTGCCGGTAATGGAAAGAGGATTTCAGAATTTTTTAACAAAAATGCAAAAAAAGAAAATTCCCGTATTTGCAGCGGGAGTTCCTAGAGGCCTTGTCTATGAAACGGTAGAGCTTATGAAAAAATCAGGCGTAGTCATATTACCGCCGGCATCCCCGGCCGCCATGTATATGAAGCTTTGGATGGCTTTAGAAAGCGGGCCGGATTTGGCTGGACTGATAGAAACGGTCTTTCAAAATAGAGGCCATGATCTGGATTTTTAAATAAATATGCCCCGGATATTTTTATATGTTTTTGGAGAGAACTGATCAAGGTTTCCCAGGGGTAAATCAGTCAATGAATCCCTGAAACAGGATCCGGCTGTCCATCAGTCCATCAGTCAATGGATTCCTTAAACATGATCTGGCTGTCCATCAGTATATCCTTGGGCGGTATTTTGCCGGAAGTAAAATACTGGAATAAAACGTTAATGGACTGGTATCCCTGATCCCTGGGAGCCTGGGTTATGGCGGCGTTGATGCGTCCGCTTTTCAGGCCCTGTCTGGTTTCATCCGCAAAATCATAAAAAACTGCTTTAAGGGGACGGTCAATGGAATCCAATACGGAAACCCCCATTTTGGCGTCGCCGCAGAAAAGAATGGAACCCACATCCTTATGCTTTGTCAATTCTTTTATCATTAAATCATAGTTGCTTTCTTTATTGTTTGATAGCTCCACTATTTTTTCAAGCCTAAGAGGACAGGGATTGGAATGAAAATAATCCATACATCCCTCTTTTCTGGCATTATTCCCCAGCATGACGGTAGAAGGGAAGAACGCCATGGCATGACCTTCATCATGGGCGATAAGGTTGAGTAGCATGGCTCCGATCCGGCCGGAACGGAAATAGTCGCAGTGTATGGAAGAAAAGCAGGAGACCCGGTTTAAATATGTATTTAAAAAGACCACGGGGAAATTTTCTTTTCCCAGCTGCCGTATCTTTTTGCTGACATCGGTGGAATTAATTGGTACGATGACTATGGCATTGGCCCCTTCCGCAATTGCCTGTTCAATATTGGCAAGCTGCATGGAAGCGTCGAAATCTTTACAGGGATAAATCTGGACAGACATGCCGTAATCCCTGATTTCCCGTTCTGCCTTCCGGATTCCTTTTATGATCTCGTCAAAAAAGTCATTTCCGGTAATATGGAGTATTACGGCAATTTTGTGCTTGCGGGATCTGTTGACTAAGCCGGAAGCGATCTTATTGGGATGATAATCCATTTCCTTGGCCAGTTCTTTGATTTTTTCAGCCACCTGGGGATTGACTCTGCCCCGGTTTTTCAGCGCACGGTCAACGGTGCCAATAGACACGCCTGCGGCTGCTGCAATATCTTTTAATGTTGTCGGCATAGCTACCACCTCGATAAAAACCTTGTGTAATTTAGTATTGCACAAGGTTTTTCATATTACAAGAACAATGTATTGTATAATACATACAAAAAAAATAATAATAAATTATTGAAAATAGACAAATCGCCTGGTTTTTCGAAAAAAAGTAAGGAATATCGTTGACATTTTTGCAGGAATGATGTAAATATAAGTTACCGATGCGTTAACGTTAACGCAAAGGCGGCAGACATAATACATACACACATTTTAAGATTGGGAGGTAGCCAATATGAAGAAAAAAATTTTAGCGATTATGTTGTCTTTGACCATGGTAATGGGACTGGTAGCGTGCGGCTCCAAGGATTCTGCGGATACGCAAACTCCTGCGGATTCGTCCAATACGGAAGAGGCAAAGGAGCCTGAGGAAAGCAGCCAGGAAGAGGAGACAAAAACAGAGGAAAAAAAGGAATATGAGGTTTTAAATGTAGGAACCATGGCGCTGACTATGGGAATTCCGGTTCTTTATGCACAGGAGCAGGGATATTTTGAGGATGCGGGATTAAACGTCAATATAGAAATATTTGCGACAGGCGCGCCGATCAATGAGGCTATTGCGGCAGAACAGATCGACATTGCCGTATCCGGATTCGCATCGGTTTATTCACTGGCAAACGCGGACTGCACATGGCTGGCAGATGTAAATACAACCGGCGGTATGGGACTGTATGCGCGTACCGATTCTGATATTGCAAAATGTCCGGAAGAAAACGGAATGATCGGCAGTGCAGAAACATTAAAGGGATTAAAAATTCTCGGCCCCCTTGGTACTGCCGTACAGTATATGACAGAGACTTATGCGGAAAGCTATGGATTAGAGCCTGCGGATTTGGATGAAGTAAATATGGAATACGCTTCGGCATATCAGGCGTTTACAACCGGCGAGGGCGACATCATGGCGGCAAATCCTCCCTATTCCTATTCTCTGGAAAACGATGGATATGTAAGACTTTGTACCTTTGAGGACGCTACGGGAGTTAATATGTGCGACGGATGCTTTGCACGCAATAAGGTAGTGGAAGAAAGACCGGAAGAGGTTCAGCTGTTTATCAACTGCCTGATCAAAGCAATGGATGATCTGCAGGATGATGAATTGAGAGCAGAGTATACCAGAAAAATTTATGACGAAAATGCCATTTCCTGCTCCGATGAAGATCTTGCCCATGAGATTGAAGACAGGGATTATGTAGGTACAGAATTTATGTCCGCTCCCGATTACGTTCTCGGAGAGGCGTGGGTAGCCATCACGGATTTCCTTGTAAGCGCTGAAAAGATCACAGCGGATAATGCACCCAATGTAGCGGCGTCAATTAATTCCCAGTATGTATCCAATGCTACGGGAGTTGATATTAAGGAAAAGTAGAGAGTTTGAAAACGGAGTGAGATGAAAATGAAAAAGAAGAAAGATTATATTTGGATCTTATCGATTTTGTCAATCGTCATATTTGCAGGCATCTGGTGGTTTTGCTGTGATGTATTAAAGCTGACCAATTCATCTACATTACCGGGACCGGCAACGGTAGTCAATACATTTATAAAGAAATTAAGCAGCTCGGCGCCTGACGGCGCCACGCTGCCGGCCCATATTTTTTCATCCCTGAAAATATCCTTGGGTGGCTGGGCGTTAGGAGTGATCATAGGTACGCCTCTTGGAATATTTATGGCGTGGTACAAAAAGGTTGATTTATTCGTAAGACCCATTTTTGATTTACTTCGTCCGATTCCGGGACTGGCGTGGATTCCCTTGATGATCATTTTGTTCGGAATAGGCATCACACCCAAGATTGCAACCGTTTTTTTGTCCGCTTTTGTTCCCTGCGTGTTGAATTCCTATACGGGAATCAGACAGACCAAGGATGTACATTTGTGGGTAGGACAGACCTTTGGAGCGGATGATACCCAGATGCTTGTACACATAGCCATTCCCACGGCGCTTCCCATGATCATGACCGGCGTCCGCGTGGCTTTGGGAGCGGCCTGGACCTGTATTGTTGCGGCGGAAATGCTGGCGTCAACGAAAGGTTTGGGATATATGATCCAGCAGGCCAGGGGCATATACAGACCGGATATCATTATCTGCGGCATGATTGCCATTGGCGCCATCGGGGCGGTGTTTTCAGGAATCCTTTCTTTAATAGAAAATGCCATTGTGAAAGGAGTGCGTAGGGATGGTTAAAAAATTTAATGCAAAAGCGAAAAATTATGAAAAAACAATCTGCGCCATGATTGCCATTGCCGTTTTCCTTTGCGTTTGGCAGATTGTAGTGAGCTTTACAAAGGCCGGGATGGTCTTGGCGGGTCCCATAGAAACATTGAAAATGTTTTTTGTTTCCATCGTAAAACCCGTGGGAACCCATACCATCGAAGGACATATTGTCTGGAGCTTAAGCCGCGTTTTAGTAGGATTTGTGATCGGTTCTTTTGCGGGCATCGTTCTTGGAATCCTGATGGGCTGGTTTAAACCGGTTTCCGCATTGTTCCGCCCGATTTTTGAGATTTTAAGACCCATTCCGCCCATTGCATGGATACCGTTATCCATTGTATGGTTCGGTTTGGGGGAGGCTTCCAAATATTTCCTGATCATGTATTCGGCTTTTTGCGCAGTAACCATGAACGCCTATTCCGGCGTCAGAAGCGTGGATCCGGAGCTTATGGGTGCCGCAAAAATGCTGGGAGCAAATAACAGGCAGGTGTTTACCACCATTGTCCTTCCCTCGTGCGTACCGCAGATTTTTGCAGGACTTCAGATTGCCGTAGGAACATCCTGGGCAACGGTTGTAGCCGCCGAAATGGTACGTTCCCAGGAAGGCGTGGGCTGGGTCATTATCAAAGGCCAGGACAGCAACAGCACGGTGCAGATTCTTGTGGGAATCGTTGCAATTGGCATTGTGGGATATATTCTGGCAGTATCCATGAGGGCCATTGAGGCAAGACTTTGCAGATGGAGCGTGAGAGGCAAATGAGTAAAGAGATAATCATATGTGAAAATTTAAATAAAACCTTTGAAACATCCAGAGGCAGTGTTCCTGTCATTGACAATGTGTCTTTGACGGTGCTTAAAAATGAGCTGCTTGTGCTTTTCGGACCTGGACAATGCGGTAAATCTACAATGATCAATTGTATGGCGGGTTTGGAGCCTGCTACCGGAGGAAGTGTTTTGGTGGGCGGGCAGAAGGTTGTAAAGCCCGGACCGGACAGAGGCGTAGTATATCAGCGTATGGCGTTGTTTCCTTGGCTTACGGTAATGGGGAACGTGGAATACGGCCCCAAGGTCAGAGGCGTGCCCAAGAAAGAAAGAAGGGAAAGGGCTCAGCACTATATCGAGCTGGTAGGCTTAAAAGGATTTGAAAATTCCTATCCGAACCAGCTTTCGGGAGGTATGCAGCAGCGTGTGGGAATCGCCCGCGCTTACTGTAATGAGCCGGACGTGCTTTTTATGGATGAGCCCTTTGGACATCTGGATGCCCAGACCCGTTATCTGATGCAGGAAGATCTGATGAAGATATGGGAAAAGGAAAAAAGAACCATTGTTTTTGTAACAAACAATATAGAGGAAGCAATTTATCTTGCAGACAGGATTGTTGTGATGACCAATTGTCCTACGACAATTAAAAAGGAATATGAAATCCGCCTTCCCAGACCCCGGAATTATGTTGACACTGAATTCTTAAAATTGAGAGAAGAAATCAGCGCGGTCGTTGATAAGGCATTATAAGGAGGCCCAGGATGGAAAATAAAGATATTATTTTACATGTAGATCATATGACAAAATGCTTCGGGGATTTAAAGGTATTGAACGATGTTTCCTTTGATGTCCATAAAGGCGAATTTTTGTGTATTGTAGGCCCTACCGGATGTGGGAAGACCACATTTTTAAACTG
This sequence comes from Lachnospiraceae bacterium, assembly GCA_910574745.1. Lineage (GTDB taxonomy): Bacteria > Bacillota > Clostridia > Lachnospirales > Lachnospiraceae > UBA2882. The sequence continues at coordinate 37,936 of CAJTCE010000029.1, forward strand.
TATTACGGGATTGTATGATCTGACGGACGGACAGATTCTGGTTCATGGAGAGCCTGTCAATACAAAAAAACATAATATTGCTTATATTTTTCAGGAATACTCCACCATGTCCTGGCTTACGGTAGAGGAAAACGTGGCGTTTGGACTCAAGATGAAAAAGATGCCGAAGGATGTGATCAAAAAGGAAGTGGCGGAAGTACTGGAAATGGTAGGCCTGACAAAGTACAAGGACTATTATCCCGTCGAATTATCTACCAGTATGCTTCAAAGGGTCGTGATCGCCCGTGCGTTTGCGGTTAAACCGGATATTCTTTTGATGGATGAGCCTTACGGCCAGCTGGATGTGGAGCTGCGGTTCCGTTTAGAGGATGAATTGATCAAATTGTGGAAAAGACTGGGCACTACGGTAATCTTCATTACACATAACATAGAAGAAGCCGTCTATTTAAGCGAAAATATTCTGGTTCTGACCAATAAGCCCACAAGTATTAAGGAGCGGCTTAAGAACGACCTGCCAAGACCGAGAAATGTGGTAGAGCCAAGCTTTATTGATATGAGAAATAAAGTGACGGAATTGATTAAATGGTGGTAAGGAGGAAAAAGATGAAGGCAGTCATGTTAATGTTTGATTCCCTGAACCGGGAAATGCTGAAGCCTTACGGATGTGATTGGACGAAAACCCCTAATTTTCAGAGACTTGCAGAAAAAAGCGTGAGATTTAACCAATGTTATGCGGGCAGTCTCCCCTGTATGCCGGCAAGAAGGGAGCTGCAGACAGGAAGATATAATTTCCTGCATCGCAGCTGGGGACCTATAGAGCCTTTTGACGATTCCATGCCGGAGCTTTTAAAAAGAAACGATGTTTATACCCATCTGATATCCGATCACGTACATTATTGGGAAGACGGAGGCGCAACCTATCATTACCGCTACAACTCATGGGAGAATATCAGAGGCCAGGAGGGGGATAAATGGAAATGCCTTCCCGAGCTTTTAGAGCCCTGCGATGAAACTAAGCTGCAGAATAAGGACGGTCTGTATTTTCATGCAACCAAGGATCTGCAAAGACATGATGCGGTAAACAGGCAATTTATGAAAAGAGAAGAGGATACCGCGCTTTCAAAAACCATTGAGGGCGGTCTGGAGTTTATCGATGCAAACTGTAAATGCGACAGATGGTTTTTACAGATAGAATGCTTTGATCCTCACGAACCCTTTACCTGTCCTGAAAGCTACCAGGAGCTTTATCCCGATGATTATGAAGGACCCCTTAAGGATTGGCCGCCCTATCATCATGTGACGGAGGATGAAAAGACCAGGAAGCATTATAAAAATCAATATGCGGCTCTTTTGAGCATGTGCGACAAATATTTAGGAAAGCTTTTGGATAAATTTGACGAGTTAGACTTATGGAAGGATACCATGCTCATTGTAAACACGGATCATGGTTATCTTTTGGGGGAGCATGGCTGGTGGAGCAAGATCGTCATGCCGTGCTATGATGAAATCGTACATACGCCACTCTTTATCCATGACCCCAGATTCCAAAAAGACGGGGAAGTAAGGGAAGAAATCGTGCAGACGATCGATCTGCCCGCCACTCTTCTTGAGTTTTTCGGCGTTCCGTGTCCTTCGGATATGCAGGGAAAGCCTATACGGAAGGTTATAGAGGAGGATAAACCGATCCGCGATTATGCGCTGTTTGGAATCCATGGAGCTCATGTCAGCGTATTTGACGGCAAATATGTTTATATGAAGGCGCCGGTATCGGAAAGGAACAACCAGCCTTTATTTGAATATACCACAATGCCCATGCATATGCGCAATTTGTTTTCCGTAGAGGAGCTTAAAAAAGCACAGGCGGTTTCAGGCGATACTTTCGGCTTTACAAAGGGATGTCCTGTATGGAAAATTCCCAAAGGGAACGGAAACGGTTCTAAAGACTTCAGCAATCTGCTCATTAACGGAAGAGACAGCGAGGAAGCAAAGCATATTGACAATAACAGCATGGTAAACGCAGCAAATTTCGGGGATAAGCTATTTGACATGGAAAATGACCCCCATCAGGAAAATGAGCTTCATGACGTCAAAATAGAAGCGGCCATGGCGAATATTCTGCAAAGGGCGATGTTAGAAAATGATTGTCCGATAGAGCAGTTTGAAAGAATCGGAATAACGAAAGACCGTAAGATTACCGAAGAGGATATTGAGCTTTTGTATGAAATGGAAAAGAAATATGCAGAGCCGGATATTCTTCCCCTGCATCCGTGGACAAAAGGGGCGGTTAATATTTACCATGCCCTGATGAAGTTCATTCCCAAAGAGGATAAGGAAAGAGTAATTGATAAGCTAAAGGAAGAGATACCCCGTCATTTATGCGACGGACAGGTGGTGCCGGATTCCATATGGCAGCTGATTCCCTTAGTCATAGCGGAAGAATTTGTGGATATGGTGCAGTATTTTGTGGGGCTTTCGGGAAGAACCTCGTAAGGTTTCTTTTTATAGAAAACGCTGACCAAGGGCCGGAGGGATGAAAGCCATGATATATATGTTATTTTTAACTGTCTGCTTTTTAGCCTCGGCGATAGGGGCAATCTGCGGAATCGGAGGAGGCGTTATCATCAAGCCTGTTCTGGATGCTTTTGGGATATTGGGAGTGCCTTCTATCAGCTTTCTGTCAGGCTGCACGGTTCTGGCCATGACTACTTATTCGGTGGGAAAGAGCAGGCTTGGTAAGAAAAGCGGATTTGAAGCAAAAACGGGAATCCCCCTTTCGGCGGGCGCAGTGGCGGGAGGAATTATAGGAAAATGGATATTTTCCTATATTTCTTCTTTCAGCGCCGACAAAGACCGCATAGGGGCGGTTCAGGCGGGATGCCTTATTGTTGTGACCATAGGCACTTTGATGTATACTTTGTACAAGAACAAGATAAAGACTTATCAGGTAAGAAATGCTTTTTCCTGCATGATGATCGGCCTGATATTGGGAATCCTTTCTTCCTTTCTTGGAATAGGAGGGGGTCCCATTAATCTGATCGTTTTATTTTTCTTTTTCTCCATGTCAACCAAAACGGCGGCGGAAAATTCCTTATATATTATCTTTTTTTCGCAGTTATCCAGCCTTTTGTCAACACTGGCAGCGGGGAGCGTTCCGGAATTTTCTTTTGAAATACTGGCGTTTATGGTATCCGGAGGAATACTTGGAGGAATAGCGGGAAGGTTTATTAACAAAAAGATTTCCGAAGCTATGGTAGAGCGATTGTTTATCGGGGCAATGTCCGTTATCATATTGATCAATATTTATAATTTGTGGAAATTTACAGCATAAATGGAATGGATGAATGAAAGCATGTAAATTGAAAATGTATAATTAGTAAAGAGGGTGGAAGACAAATGCCTCCTATTCATGTTCTCATGAAGCCTGCATCGGGAGCCTGCAATATGTCCTGCGACTATTGCTTTTACTGTGATGAGGCAGCCAAGAGAAAACAGGAATTTTTTGGATTAATGAGCGAGCCGACCTTAAAGAATGTGATTCGTAAAACAATGCTGCGGGGAGAAGGCTTTGTTTCCTATGCCTATCAGGGAGGAGAGCCTACCCTGAGAGGGTTGGATTTTTTTAAGAAGGCTTTAGAGTACCAAAGACAATATAATAAAAACGGAATTGCGGTTCATAATGCCCTCCAGACCAACGGATATTTTCTGGATGAGGAATGGTGCCGTTTTTTTAAAGAAAATCATTTTCTCATAGGGATATCCGTAGACGGAATAAAGGAAACACACGATTGCTGCAGACATGATAAAAATGGCGGCGGCACTTACGACAGGGTCGTGAAAAACATAAAAATGCTGGATCAGTATGGAGTTGATTACAATATCCTTACGGTAGTCAACAAGGCGGTGGCAGAAAACATCACGGGAATTTACGAAGCCTATGGAAAGAAGCGATGGATGTACCAGCAGTATATCGCATGTCTGGACCCGTTAGGAGAAGCTCACGGCAAAAATGTCTATGCTTTGCTGCCAAAGCAGTATGGGGAATTTCTGATCAGATTGTTTCATTTGTGGTATGACGATTGGAAACGGGGAAGACAGCCCTATATCCGCCAGTTTGATAATTTTATAGGAATATTGAAAGGCATCAGTCCGGAATCATGTGAACAAAGGGGAATATGCGGGCTTCAAAATGTTGTGGAAGCGGACGGAAGCGTGTATCCCTGTGATTTTTATATGACCGATGAATACCGGCTGGGAAATTATAATGAAAACCGTCAGGATGAGATTGATAAGAAACGAGAAGAAATCGGGTTTATAGAAAGGTCCGGGAAGCTTTCTAAAGAATGTACGGGCTGCGCTTACTATAGTCTTTGCCGGGGCGGCTGCCAGAGGAACCGGGATTTTCAGGAAAAAACCGGATATTTCCAAAACTATTTTTGCGAAAGCTACCGGATGTTTTTTGACGCCTGTCTGGAAAAGATGAAAGAAGTTGCCGCTGGGATGTAAAAACAAAAAAGAAAACAAAGAAGACGAAAACGAAGAAGATAAAAAACTAAAAACAATTGACTTGCATTCATAAATGTGATAATCTTCTATAAAAGCATATGTTTCAAGTTTTATTTCTAATTAAAATTCTAAGATTTTTCTAAGCCCGTTGGGGCATCGAAACGACTCGTGCTTTTATTCCAAACAAACAATTGAATAAGGCGGGAGGTTTCGGAAGCGAGGATATTCGGCTTCAAAGAGAATTAAAAAAGCTGGTGCCGGAATATCCCTTACATATTTTGGATCTGAATGAGGTAATAGATTACTCTAAATTTCAGACGGAGCTTCGAACGGTATTTGAACTGTACCGCTGTAGAAATGATAAGAGGAAATTTAGGGAATATGTGGAGGAACATGATATGGATGTAGGCAGTGCAATTTGGGATATTAGAGAAGAGGGAGTGCAGGAAGGACTCAGCCAGGGAATCAGGGCTTTAGTAGAAACTTTTAAAGAATTTGGCTGCACAAAGGAAGAAGCAGTTGCAAAGCTGATGGAAAAGTGCGCATTATCACAGAGTGAGGCGGAGAAATATGCAGAAGAGTACGGATATTGAATTGTTAAAAAATCTGGATAAATTACATACCACGGAATTAGGCGTATTGCGAATCAAAAGAAACTTGGCTTTAGATACAGATGATGTAATCTTATGGTGCAAAACGAAAATTGATTCAGATAATGCCGTCATTGCCAGAAAAGGGAAAAACTGGTACGTAAATATAGACGGCTGTATCATAACGGTAAATGCCCATAGCTATACTATCATTACGGCACATAAGGAGAAAGAGTTATAGCCAAAGGGATTTTCAGCCGGCATGCGTCATGCTTTCATTGAAATAGATAACCGAATCATATATAGTTTTTCACGATAAATGATGATTTATGTGAGAGGATATAAGACCGGGTTCTTTTTGGGAAATGTAAGATTCCAGACTGTTCTTGTCAATCAGCGCGGGAACAACTCCTTCTCTCGAAATGCAAAATCCTGCGGCATATGTTGCAATGCGGATAGCTTCTTTTAGGGTATAGCCGTAAAGCAAATAAGAAGCCAAGGCACTGGCAAAGGCGTCACTGGCTCCGGTAGCATCAACAGAAGTGAATGATGCGGCAGGAAAAGTATCTTCCCATTCTCTGGTTTTCACATAGCTGCCTCGTTCTCCACGTGTAACAATGACTGTCTCCACACCATACTCCAACAGTAAGTTGGCGCGTTCTTCCAGTGTGGCTTTCTCGGGAAACAGTACTTGCAGCTCGTCTTCATTGGGAATAATAATGTCTACATAAGTGAATAATTCTTCCGGAAAGCGGCTGCATGCGGAAGGTTTTAGTATCGTTTTTGCATGATGCTTTTGAGCAATACGGCAGGCTTCCAGTACAGCTTCAATAGGAATTTCCGATTGAATCAGACAGTATCCTGTATTCTGAAACAGATGCTCGCTTTTACGGATGTCGTCGGCAGTACAAATATTGTTTGCACCTGCCAGAATGGAAATCATAGAATGTCCGCCGGATTCAACAAAGATATAGGCTTTTCCGGTATTTGCATTAAAACAGCGTTTGACGCCAAAAGAGTCTACACCGGATTCGTTCAGTGTGCGGTAAATGGTATCCGAATCCAAATCAGAACCCACATTGCCGATTAAGGCAACATGATGCTCCAGCTTAGAAGCGCCGATGGCCTGATTGATCCCTTTGCCGCCCGGATATACGGAGGAAGTGGAAGCAGTAACGGTTTTGCCGGTATCAGGCATTTGTGAGACATTAAGATAGATATCTAAGTTAATGTTTCCCACAACCAAAATTTTAGGGGCGTTTAATTTGCTGGGAATACTAATGGTTGTTTCGTTATCCAGTTTGAATTCCTGTGAAAAGGGAGAAACCGGAGATTCGGGAACGTCAATAAGGGAAATTAATTTTTGGCAAAGATATGCGCCAAAATCCCCGTTTAACACGGTATATGTGGAAATTTCGGGTATAGAGGGAGCTTCCGACATATCATTTTTTAGGGAAATCAAAGAAAAATCTTCCGGAATATTGTAGTGAAGGGAATTCATCAATTGATAAAATTCCCAAGCTTTCAAATAGTGGGAAGAAACGATTCCGCTTATTTGCTGCGTATTGATCTTATAAATTAAAGAATCATTTAATTCTTGAAAGATAAGAGTTTCATCCAATGGAAGCTGATTATCAAACAGACATTTCTGATATCCTGATAAAAATGCATCTTTTCGCCTTCCGTCTGTCAAAAGACAGGCGATTTTTGTGTGTTTACAGGAAATAAGCCCCTGTGTAATCTGGTATCCGAAGGTTTCGTAAGGAAGTTGGATGGAATCTGTTCCTCCGTAAGGACCGATTGCAATGAAAGGGATATTGGCATTTTCTATGTGGTGGGTGTGGGAGAGACTTTGCTCATTGAGAGGTTCCCATATAATGCCGTCTACATGATTGCAACACAGAGAGGTAATGTTCTTTAATTCCTGTTCGGGAGTAGAACAAGTGTTGCAGATCAGTGTGTTGTATCCATTGGCTTGTGCGGTTTTTATAATGCCGTCCAGTGTACTATTTGAATCCTCCTTCTTACCATTGTCGGAGCCGATCTGTCATTTTTATTTATTGTCTTGCTTTAACTAATTCAATAGCTTCTTTTCAGGATATATGTTCAATAGATAATTCCAGCATACATAAAGGTTTCCACTCTTTATCAATTCTAATGATAATTCCTGTCTTTTTCTGCGTAATTCTCTAAACATATTTTTCGACTCTCCTGATGCATTTAATTTTTGCCTTTTTTGCAGGTTCTTTTATATAATATCATTCCAATTACGAAAACCGTAAATTCCGTAATTGGGTAAGATAGCCATACTCCTGTCATTCCTAAAATATAAGAAAGAAAAAAAGTCATTGGAATAACAATAAAAAATCCTCTTGATAAAGAAACAATCTGTGCCGGTAATGCTTTTTCGGTTGATGTAAAATGCACGGATAGAATAATGTTAAAGCCAACAAAGGGAATAGCGATAAAATATAGTATAAGTCCGGCCGCAGCAATTTGTTGTAATTGAGCGTTTCGTTCGCTGTTAAATATTTCTACGATTGGATTAGCAATCAATAAAAATGTGAAATAAATGCAACTTGAAAGGATCAACATGGTTGCGATCGCATATTTTAATATTCTTTTGATTTCTTCATTTTTTCCATATCCATAAGCCCGGCTGGTAAGAGGCTGTATTCCTTGTGCGATTCCTGTGTAAATAGATGTAACTACAAGTGACAGATTGGCAACGATACCATAAGCGGCTACACCGATATTTCCCCGCAATCGAAGAATGATATAATTAAACACGATCATTACAATCCCGGAAGCAATTTCCGTAATGAAAGAGGGAATACCCAGCAAAATAGTATTTCGGGTCAATTCGCGAGAGGGTTTTGTTTTCAATAAATGAAAATTATTTTGTTTTCCAATCCAATGCTTTGACATAATGCACATGCTGATTATGGGGGCAAGACCAGTTGCCAGCACAGCGCCTAATATGCCCATTTGCAATGGGAATATAAGTATATAGTCCAATATAACATTTGATAAACTGCCTATCAGCATAGCTGCCATAGCAAGTCTTGGATTGCAGTCGTTTCTTACAAAGCAAATTAGAACATCATTCATCATAAAAAACGGGGCAAAAAGTAAAATAATTTGTAAATAAGTTTTTGTCATGCTAAATACTTCATTATCAGCGCGCAATAAATGGGTCAGATTTTCAGACAAAAAAGCGCCCATAAGCATGAACGATATAGATAAGATGACAGTAAGATATATTACGTTTGTAAATGTTCTGTTTGCATTTTGGTATTTTTTTTGTCCTCTGAAAATAGAATATTTTATTGCGCCCCCATCCCTAACATTAGGCCGCTTCCGTGAATAAAGCTGTATATAGGAATAGCTAAATTAAGTGCAGTTAGACCGTTTGCTCCCAAACCGTTAGACACAAAAAAAGTATCAGCAAGAATATAGCAGGATAAACCCAGCATACCCGATATATTTAGAGCTACATATTGATAAAATTCTTTGAATAGTTCTTTTGATTTCATCTGTTTACCTCTCTATACAAAAAAACATCAAACTCTCTATCTTCAAAGACCTAATGATAGAAAGTCTGACGCTTAATCTTTTTACCCGGTGGCAAAAAGCTACGTTTAATCTTTAAACTCTACACTGTATATCAAAAAAGTTATGTTTCATTTTTCAACTTTTACATTGTATATCAAAAGGGCCCAAAAAGCAATATCTTTATTACTTCATCAATAATGCTTTATTAATAATGATTCATTGTAAGAAAAAGTCTTCGGCAAATTATAACGGGGCGGTTGCATTTTGTGAATATTTGTTTATATGGATATAACAGCAAAAAAGTTGACAGAGAGTAACCATTGGAATGAAAACTGAAAAATGAAAACCTTTCTTTATAAGGCTTTCTATGGTAGGATATGTTATGGTAAAAATTTGCAATTTACTTTATCTGTCGCAAAGCTTATGATTCTCTGGCCGCATATACGGGATGGAAGTTTTTGAAGAGCCGGCAATGCCTGAAAATGCAGGCAAAAGACATGATTTTTAAAATTCAGTTTTATACATCAAAATATAACTGATCTTATGAGTCTGTTGAAATAAATTGTGATTTTAAGATAGGGTGCAGAAGGTTTGATAAATGCTGTAATGTATTGAGCATTACCGGCTGTTATTCTTTCCGGACGGAAAACGGATACTGGTACGACATATCCGATGAAGAGAGGTTAGAAAAGGTACTGACGGAGCTGAAGGAAAGAATATGCCCTGTCAAAAACCGGTAAGTTTGAGGATAGTTATGAAAAAGGCATAGAATATTCAGCGAATCCTGAATTACAGGAATCCTACCACATAAAGCATTTTGGGAATTAAAAAAAGTTATATCATGAGGTAATGAATGAAAAATGACAGGGATTTATTTTAGCGGAACAGGAAATTCAAGATGGGCATTGGAGGTCTTTTTACGGGAATACGAAGGAAAAGTACAGATGTTTTCCATTGAAGACGAGAATGCCCTTAGAGAAATAGAAAAGCAAAAGGAGATTGTTTTCAGTTACCCTGTGCAATACAGTAATCTGCCTAAAATGGTCAGGGATTATATTGTATCTCATCAGGAACTGTGGAAAGGGAAACACATTTTCATTATTGCCACCATGGGCATGTTTTCAGGGGACGGCGCAGGCGTCATGGGCAGGCTGTTGGAGGAGTACGGCGCGAAGATAACAGGCGGTCTGCATTTGCGGATGCCGGACAGCATTTGTGATGAAAAGGCGCTCAAGAAGTCATTGGAGGAAAACAAAAAACTGGTTGCAGATGCAGAAAAAAAGATTAAAACTGTGGTAAAGAGTGTAAAATCAGGAAATCCGCCTAAGGAGGGCTTGGGTTTTTGGAGTCATTTAGCCGGATTATTGGGACAGCGGCTATGGTTTTCCCGTATGACGTCAGGGTATTCCGACAAAGTAAAGATAGATGGGCAGAAATGTATAGGCTGCGGAAAATGCGTGAAATTATGTCCTATGAACAATCTTGAGCTGCAAGACGGCAATGCCGCAACAAAGAATCAATGTACCATGTGTTACAGATGTGTGAATCGTTGTCCCGTGCAGGCAATTACTTTGTTGGGAAAGAATGTGATTAAGCAGGGTACCATAGAAGACTATACAACAGAAGGCAGATAAAATGGCGGAAAAAGAAGCTCCAGTTTGGGAAGAGGCGTATCAGAATCTGGATAATATAACCTTTTTTCGATGAACCAAACGGTACGATAAAGGAATTTGAAAATCTGCTTCATAAAGAGTCAGAGATTTTAGAAGCCGATTGTGGAGAAGGGCAGAATGTGTTATATCTGGCAAAACAGGGCTGTCAAAATATTGATGCCTTTGACTTGTCGGAAAACGGCATCCAAAAGCTGAAAAAGCTTTGCGGCATTCATTCCTATGAGTATTATCCGGATGAAGAGCAGATAGGTATTTCAATCTGAACAATATAATCCTCCCTGCGGTCTGTTACGTTTTCGTTGATGATCATTTCATAGGAAAATCCGAAAAGCTTTAGGTCGTGTTTTCCTGCATAATCAAAGATTTCTTTATATTTTTGGGATATTTTATCCCACTCCCCTTTATAAAATGTCCGGATGTACTTTCCGCAGGGTTGTATATGCAGCCCTGTTTTTTGTATGGGGAAGGGAATCTCGATAAACAGCTTGGAATAGTCCTCGAAGTTTCCGTTATACAGGCTTTCAATGGATATCATCGTTCCGTAAGAAGCGTCGTGAAGACGACGAAGCTGGTATTTTTGCGTTTCGGCGATAATCATTTCCACCTCTTTGTCATAAGAAATCTCACGGTCTATATCCACCGTTACCAGGCAGCGTTCTTCTTTATGAACAATTTTGATACATGACAAATCCGTTGCCAGTAGGTTTTCCATATTTTGATGATAATTGCATAAGGTCTGTCTGACTGCCTTTAAATGGGCTATTTTTGCGTCCAGTCCGGCTATTTTTTCCTCAAAAAGAGCTTTGAGGCTTTCAGCGGAGCGATTTTTCATAAAGGCTTGAATCTCATCTATTGACACATCCAATTCCCGCAGCAAAAGAATTGTTTCCAGCAAGGAACTTTGATGATAGTTGTAGAACCGGTATCCGTTTTCGGGATTGATGGCGGCGGGCTTGAACAGTCCGATTTCATCGTACCACATCAAGGTTTTTTTGTTAATGCCGTGAAGCGTTGCAAACTGACCGATTGTAAGTAATTTATCTGTTTTTTCCATTTCTGCCTCCAAGGGTTAATAGGATATTTGCTTTTCATCATTAAGCTGACTTTAAAAGTATTTCTATTTTTCATTTTCTGCTTGACCGTACAGTTACTGTATAGTTTATGGTACTATACACAGAAAACAAATGCAAGACATACGGAGGAAAATATGGAAGCTCAAAATGTATATTTAAAACCTGTCACTCTGAGAAATGTTTTTAAATTTGCTGTTCCCACCATCGCCATGACGGTATTCATGTCCTTCTATACGATGGTTGACGGGTTGTTTGTATCGAATCTGATTGGAACGGACGCCTTGTCCGCAATTAATCTGACTGCACCGGTCATTCAACTTGTTTGCGCTGTTTCCACCATGCTTGCTACCGGAGGAAGCGCGGTAATCATGAAAAAGATGGGAGAGCAGAGGATAGAGGAAGCAAGGGAGGATTTTACTTTTCTGATTCTTGTCAATGCGGTAGTGGGAATCGTGATGTGCGCACTTGGATATCTGACCATGGATTCTATTTTCGGAGGAATGAACTTATCCCCCGATGTAAAGCGCTATTGCGTAGAATATCTAAGCCGCTATCTGATATTCACAGTTCCCATTTTGCTAATGAATAATTTTACTCTTTACATGATTGCCAGTGAAAAAGCGACTCTTTCTCTTATATGTTCTGTGGCGGGCGGTGTTTTGAACATGATTCTTGATTATGTGTTCATTGCAGGCTTTCATATGGGAATCAGTGGCGCGGCAGTTGCTACGGGGCTTGGGTATTCCGTAACGGCAGTGGCAGGACTGGTAGTCTTTGCCCGGAAAAACAACCTTCTTCATTTCAGGAAGCCGGTATGCCGGTTTAAAGTTCTGGCAAATGCCGCCACAAACGGATGCTCTGAAATGGCAACGGCTCTCGTTACGGGAATCATTACCATGATGTTTAACTGGACAATGCTGCACTATGTGGGGGAGGACGGCGTTGCGGCGGTAACCATCATCATGTATGTGCTGATGTTTGTAAGCTCTTTGCATACCGGTTATTCTTACGGGGTGGCGCCTATGATCAGTTTTTATTATGGGGAAAAGAACCGGGATAAATTGAAAAAGCTCATTGCTATCAGCATAAAAGTCATTTCGGTCATTTCGGTTATGATGATGGCGGCATCCTTTATACTCACAAAACCGCTGGTATCCGTCTTTGCCCGTCCGGAAAATTCGGTGTATGACCTTGCGGTAACGGGAAACCGAATCTGTACCGGTGCTTTGTTATTTATCGGTTTTAATATTTTTGCCAGTGGCATGTTTACGGCGTTATCCAACGGAGTAGTTTCCGCAGTTCTTGCTTTTTCAAGATCCTTTGTGTTTATGCTGATCACTATGCTTGTTCTTCCGGCTATCCTTGGGGTAGAAGGAATCTGGCTGGCAACGCCTGTGGCGGAGCTGATGGCTCTGGTCTTGTCGACGGTTATGTTTTTGAAGTACAGGAAAAGATACCGGTATTAGGAAATACAGATAAGGAAACAGAAAATGATGCAAAAAATGTGCACAAATGATGCGTGGCGGAGCAGAACAGGAGAAAAGCGGACCGGGTCAAAAAGGAGGACACGCCGGAAAATGTGCCTGAATAAAATTAATAACTAAGACTTCCCATACCTAAAATGGACTTCGTACCTTGAAAATTCAATATTTCAGCTAACAAAATGCGATTTATGCAATGGTTGCCCGCGAATCAAGTGCATTTTGCAGATATTGTGGCAGTCTGGAT
>CAJTCE010000030.1 GCA_910574745.1 Lachnospiraceae bacterium
CTGTGTGATTGTTATTCGCAATTCAATTATACCATCAAGTGCAGGTTTGTGCCTTTTTTATGGACTAAAGTATTGATTTTTCAAGGTTCAGCACACCAATCGGTGTGGGAAGTTTGAGTAATATAATTTAACAGTAAAAAGAAGGGAGAAAAAGCAAATGCATTTAACAGTAGATCAAGTGTATAAAATAGCAGAAAGATTGTTGGATGATGAATATATCTTGCTATTAAAAAAATCTTCTGTTTTTAGTGATTGGCCGTTAACAAAAATTGCCGTGATAGCATTTAATCATACAGGAGATATGCCTGTTTCAGGAGTTTCCGGATTACTTTTTAAATCAAATGATTTAGGAGATGAACTGAGACTTATTGAAAATAATGGGAGAATATATTATTTCATTTATAATAATAAGCGATTTAAACGTCGTGGAAAAACACTCCCCATAACAGATCAGGTTCTTAAAGACTTTGAGTTAACAATAGCAGGCGAAGAATTTGTAAAAAAATACTTAGAAGAGAGGTAAGAAAAAACATGAAAAAAATTATACCCATAATCGCAATTATTTTGGCAGCAGTTTTTGTTTATGCTGTTTACAATAACAATGTATCAGCGGGAGAATACGGCTATATATCGGATGACGCAATTATGCCGGTTAAAGAAGTTGAAGAAGTACCCTTTAATGACACCAAAAATATTAAAGCTTCAGGAGAAGAAATTATCAAAAATTCCCCTGAGCATAATTCTAAAATAGAGGATAATACTTCAACAATTAAAGAAACTGAAATGGCCGGGGCAGAAAAAGTTATTCAAACTTCAGAAATTGAAGAAGAGATAGCTAACGTATCTGAAACAACCGAAACATACCCTATCGAAGAAGTTCCGGAGTCAGTATTGATTTCAGAACCTGTTCAGGAAACACAGCAGGTTATTGTCGCTGAACCAGTGGTTGTAGACATGGTAGAACAGACCGCAGATATAACAGAATATCTGCCGGGGGAAATTGATAACTCAGGATTTGGACAAATTGTTCAATGGGAAGAGTAAAAAAACATTTAAACTCCTGCACATAGTGTAGGAGTTTTTTATTGGTACGCCCAGCATGGGCGTAATATATGTGTAATCGGTACAAGTCTGTAAAGTGCCCTGATAGAGGGAAACTTATAGCCAATGGCAAGGGTGTCCATCGTAAGATGAAATCTGATGGAAGTTGGATAGCAAACTTCTGGTCTGACGGACAGAAATCCCATATAAGATAACTATCCGAAGGTATACTGGGTAAATATGGCAGATAGGTGGAGGGAAAGATTACGCTCCTTAACTGGGGGTCTGTATGGCACGCTTTGAAAAGTGATACAATATATACACCTTAGTAACCCATGTTGTAAGGCATGGCTAAACATACAAAAGTCAGCTCAAGTCTTAGTACTGAGGAAGTCTGTAAAAGTAGATGGAGGAAAAGACTTGACGGTTGGGATAAGACAGACGCTATTTATCTGATACTTTAAGATAGCAGTTTCTCATAAGAGGTTACTTATATGAGGGTAGGTTGGAAACTGAGAGTAAAAGATAAGAACGCTTAGAGTTAGGAATGAATAGTGCAAGGCATAGGCACACATCTTTGAACAACTGAACTGTCGCTTACGGAACCGCATGAGCGGTGGTGTGAGAGGACGGGGGTTAGTTACCCCCTCCTACTCGATTATATAGCATTATGCATATTTAAAATATGGGAAAGTAAAAGTAATATTGTCTAATCTATCAAAGAATAAAGAATATTTTTTGATTTTAGGTAGACAAAAATAGATAAATGGAGTATTATAATCTTAATATTTGTTTGCCAACTATTAGTAATAAGTCATTAGTGAAATGGTTTCCTTATATAAGGGGGCTATTTTTTAGTTGGTAAAGACTAAAGGAAGAACCTGGTTCTTCTGAAGCATCATGGTAAAAGCCGTGTTCATATATATAGAAACATAAAAAGACAGTTTACTGCTTTCCCGGATGGTATTTATGACCATCTAACATAACACAGGAAAATGGTATTCTGTCTTTTTATGTATAAATTACTTTCAGAACTGCCATGGACCGATTTTTGGCAGTTCTTTTATTATATATACAATATAAAAAAGAATGTTTGGAGGAAAAGCATGAAATGTACAGAGAGTCAAACAAAAGAAACTTTTACCGATGATGAACTGTATATTATATCAGACGCAATGTTAAATCTTATTAGATCTACAAATTGTGCTTTAAAACTGATATATGATCAAAACAGTATTGAATCATTAGGTAAATCCTTAAAAAAATATAAGGAAGTTAATCAAAAAGTTTGTATGATGTTAAAATAGCGATTTTAGGTAAGAAAGAGAGGAAAATAAAATGAAAAACAAAGTAAATATTAAATTCTATGCTGGACTTATTGTTATGGAAATGAATCGTGCATGGAAAGCAGAAGCTCTGCTTCAGGAAGGACATAAAACCCTTTTAGGAGAAGATTTGAGAGTTAAGCGTGATAACAGCGCACGCAATGCAGGATACATGATCTTAAAAGTTAACAGCTTGGTTAGAAAATGTACCGGCTGCGGTTTTCTCAACAAATTCTACAACATTAGTATTGTGGATGGTAAATTAAAAGAAAGCAGTGAGCTGATGGAGTTATTTGATATGTTCCAGATGTCTGCTCCACTTTTGTATGAACTGATTGCAGCATAAGGAGGATTAAATATGTTTATTAAAAGAAATGAATTATCATTTCTCCAAAAAGAAATAGAAGCTCTTAGATTTGAAAATGAGGTTCTTAGGGTTCAAAATGAACATTTTAAAAATAAGAATGAAATGCTTAAAAAGGAAAATAAAGACCTTCAAAGAGAGAAAAATATTTTTGAAATAAAAGTTTCTTTTATGGAATCAATGGTAAAATTGCTTTCTAAGCACTAAGTCATTTTTATACAAGGAGAAAGTACTATGATAAAAAAATATTTATTTAAAAAATGGCCCTTTAAGGATAAATCAATTTATCCTGGGTTAACAAAAAAAAATGGAGTAATTACATTAAAACTTGTTTGGCACAAATAAGGTCAATAAAAATGGATTCAGCATTAACCATGCTGGATCCATTTTTTTACTTATTTATATAAAAAGTAATTTGTTGATAAATTATTCAATCAATGATATTATGTATTTTAAACATAGTACACCAAAACGGAGCGTAAGGAGAATTAAAATGTCTTCCATAAAACTGTATAAAAAGAAAATAAATATAAAAGGTGGATGGCAGATAGAAGAGCCGGTGGAAAATAAAATAGACAGAAAATTATGGAGAGTCACAATAGGAGAGGCGAAATATGGGGATAATGTTAAACCCTTACAAATAGAAATTTATGAGGATATATTGGATGAATTGGTAAGTGAAAACAAAAATATTATATTAGATATTCAATCTGGCAGAGATCAGGTAAATATGATGTATAGTGGTCATTTGTTAGAATATAACCCACAAAAAACGGTTCAATACAATAGATTAAGAAAAGTATTAGGAAAATATTCTGTCAGAAAAAAAATAAGGTTATATAATGGTATTTTTCTTAACATGGATTATAACTATGCACTACCAGATGAAGTTAAAGAGTTCCAAGGAACTACAAATGCAAATTTAAGAGAAACATATACATTGTTTGTAATCAGGTATCTTTTATGGGAAGAAATTGAAAAAGATAAAATAAAAAGATTTTCTATTTCTCAAAAAGTACAGGAATTTAGCCAATATATAGAGAACATATCAGCAGAGGAGTTGGCCGAACTCGCCAGTGAAGCTCTTTATATAGCTTTTAATTGTGAACCATATCGAAAATATTGTGATGTATTATCAGAAGAATTTGATTTAACAAGGAAAGAAATAAAAAAAGCAGCTGAGCAAGAAATAATTAATCGTTTTTTTATAGGCAGAAAATAATATGATTTGTTAAATAAAAATTATTTTAATGAAATATGGGAGGAAAAAATGACACCTGCAGAAAAAATTTTAATTGAAGAAACCACAAATTTAAATGGTATTGTTTTAATATTTGCTGGAATTTGTATTACAACACTTATTTATTTGATAGTAAGTATGATGTTAGATAAAAGGAAATTAACATATTATAAAAAAATAAAAAGACTTATCGAACAAGGACATCAGAAAAAAATGCTAAAGAGCCAAAATAATACAGAATATTATCATGAAGATACACCCTGGTAATAAGACACTGGACATCCGAGGATAGACATGAGAAAAAAAAGAAAAAATGGTACAAATAAAAAAGTACCAAAGGAGACTGTCGAATTAATTTTAAAGGAATATAAACAGAATAATTTTTCTGATAAAAAACATTATAAAAATCAATATCATAGGACTGGATTATCGTATAGACAATTGGCAAAAAAATATAATATCAGTCTTTCAACAATAACCAAAATAATAAATGGTACATATTAAGTAAAAGAAAAGGGATAAGTATGAAAAAATTAATAATTTTAACAATTTCTATATTAATGACAATAACCATTACTGGATGCTCACTCGATCAGGAAATTTTTCAAAAAGAAGTAGATCCGTATGAACAGGTCGCTGTCTTAAAAGAAAATCTGGAAGAGGATGTTTATTATGTTAAAAACGGAACAAAATTTTATGCAGCATTTAAAACAGAAAGAATGGAGAGTAAGGATAAGAAACAAATAAGGTGGCTGAATGATAATGAAAGAGCATTACCTATTTATTACAAGGGGGAATACATAGCAATTACCTCATCTCAAAATACGGAATTTGAAACATCTATTATCCGGTACAAAAATCTTGGATATTCTATTGGGGCAGCAAATTTTTCAATGACGGAAAATGGTTTGTCATGTTCCGAAAAGGATATAATAAATGAATCTGATTTTTATAGAGTACTAGGTGATTCCAAAACTATCACAATTGCAGATATAAATGGGACAAGCTTAACAGAAAATGATATATCTGAATGTGGTTCAATATTGAATTTGGAAAAGGACGAAGAATACAATATTGGGTATTATATTGGATCATATTATAAGCAGGATATAGTAAAGGCAGAAACTAGAATTCTTTATGAATTTGAAAGTTATCCTGTTGAATATAAATTAACAAATAATGGGTATACAACAGTAAAATTACCAGAGGATGCAAAAAGCGGATATTATTCTATCGGAGATTGCATGTTTATTTATTATGATTTTGAAAAAACATCTTCAGTTTCTGCTAATGAAATTGATATGAATCAGATATATTATGAAGATTTAACAGAGTCAATTTTTATAAATTCACAGCAATACAGCTTTGTATTAGATACAGATAAATATAATATGGAAGTCGTATGTCTTTATGAATTTTCCAATTCTAAAAAAGAAGCTATTAGTGAAGAGGAAGAGCTTCTTGAAGAAAATAATATTAAAGGGTATCTGACTGCACCCAATGGGACTACATATGAAATGGTTTTAAATGGGGAATATAATACATTAAGAACAAAATTAGATACAGCAATTGCAGGAGGTTGGACAATTAATATAAATCCAAAAACATTGATTATTTCTGATATTAGTGTAACATCTGATGAAATATTACAGGAAAGTACAGAGCAGGAATATCGGTTTGTTTTTGATGAAGAGACTGGTAATATTAAATTTTTTGTTGAATATGAGGGGAATGGAGAAGTACATGCCATTATTATAGATCCTAATGGTAACACATATGATTTTGAACCTGAAGGAAAAAGAAATGATAATACAAAAGGAATTTTAAGTTATACAATGCCTTATGTGGCAACGGGAGAATATATTGCCAAGGTTTATCACTATACAGATACAGATATAAAAAATGTCTCCTATCAGATTGACACGGGTAATGAGACAGATATTATAACTGTTACAGAATAAAGCTTCGTAATAGAGGTGTTATGGGTATTATTGTAAATTTTATTTTAATTATAACTATAATAGTAGGTATTATTGAAGGACAGAAAAAAGGACTGTGGTATACTCTGGTTCCATTTATATCTTTTGCTATATCATATATTATAGTCAGCACTGTTGGAAAAATATGTGTAGAAGGAATTATGAACATTCTTGGAATTGAGGAGTCGTATTTTACAATTTATGCTCCAGCTGCAAGTTCAGGACCAAGAACAATATCTTCTTTTTTAGAGATAGGAAACAGTATAACAGAAACAATAAGTTATTATACAAGCAGTATGTCAAAATCGATTTGCTCTTTAATTATTGTTATATTAGCAGGTGTTATACGAAAAGTTTTATATATGGTAAAACCGAAGCACATGTTTTTAATGAGCAATATTGACAGACTAGGGGGAAGTATTGCCGGCATTATAAGAAGTCTGATCAGAATATGGGCTTTTTCAGCTATATTAGAAATATTGATTTCACTTAATATTACATTTGTGACAGAATTTTACAATAATTTATTTAACAGTTTTTTGTTTAGGATGATAGCATCCTATAATCCATTGTACAGGCTTTTATAATTTAGAAATTAAAATATATAATGAAAGAAGAAGTGAAATGAAAAAATACATATTATTTACACTCATTATATCTATGACATTTATATTAACAGGATGTGGTTCGAGAGCTGTTTATAAACCACTGTCTTCGGATTATAAAGCTGTGGATAGCATAGAGGGATGTGTTTTTGGAATACCGGTGCCATTTTCTGAAAAAGCAACAGCAATTACCAGAGTGACAAAGAACGGAGATTATGATGCATCTACATTGTATTCTTATAAAAATGGTAATGACCAATATTTAATGTTTTGCATGGATTCTTTTATAATTATTGCACAAAAAAATGTTGATTTTGATTTTTCCAGTGGAGATTATTTAAAGTCAGTAGAAACAGGAACCATTATGGGAATGTGGCTTCATCCAATTGAGAAGGCTGATGTAGAAACAGGAAAGAATGAAAAAGCAGGAAAAGTGGTCGTTGAGTCTATAGCAGAAATCACTATGACAGATACGTTATATGGGGATTTTGTGGGGAAATTTGCATATGTATCAAATGGAAAAGATAACTGGGCCATTTTTTGTGGATGCCCAGGAGAAAAATATGAAGAATTGGATAAAGAAAGATTAAATGTTATTAATAATGTCGTTTATAGTTTAGCACCTTATGAAAAAGAAAATAACGTACCTGAATATGAAGTTGTAGTCAAAGGGGGAACTGTGAGCAGTAATATTCTTCCTGCAACTTCTGTTAGTGAAAATAATAATGTCCAAACTTCCATTAGTCAAAATGATGTAGAAAAAGAAGATAATATCATAATTTCAAACCAGAATGAAAATAGCAGAATAACAGGTGTACCTTATGATTCCAGTATTTATGATATGTTAAAAGTTGGAGATTGTGGTTATCTATATGTTGCATCTGAAGAAAAAGGCAATTGTGTACAACCTATCATTAAAGTTGAAGAAATTTATAAGAACGCAGAAGATATAGTGAAGGAATATTGCAAAGAGTCTGTTGATTATTCTTATCAGGGTGCCCCGATAGGGTGCCATTGGGAAGCAATCAAATATAGTGTAGATTATACAGGATGTGGAGAATTACCCTATATTAATATTAAATTATGCGGAGTAGATGGAGAAACATTAAAATACCATGGTATTCCATATGAAAAAAGGACTTATGATATTTTTGATAATGTGACTGAAGATGGAACGACCATGTTAAATGCAATTTGTTTTTATGCTGTTCCAAACGGATGTGAAGAGTATGTATTAGAATGCGGAGATGGAACAGTTGAAATGCCAGATATTAAGTCTGCTTACTATTATATTGGCAAATAGCATTATTAAATGCTTTGCAATAAAAAATAAAAGTCCAAATGTGGGCAGAAAGAGGTAGAAATATGACAAAATCAGAACTTATTTCAAAAGTGTCAGAAAAAGCGTGCATAACAAAGGCTGATACAGAGAAAGTATTGGACGCCTTTTCAAAGGTTGTAACCGGAAGTCTTGTAGTGGGAGAAAAGGTCGTATATCCGGGATTAGGGACATTTGAAGTGGCAGAGAGAGCAGCAAGAACAGGACGTAATCCGCAGACGGGGAAAATAATGCAGATTAAAGCGTCTAAGACAGCTAAATTTAAAGGTGCAAAAGCATTAAAAGATGCATTAAATCAATGATAATAATTTTGGGAGTATAATTTATTAATAAAAATTTTGTAAAATGAAATTGCTTTATAAGTCGGATTTTCAGAAACTGATGTCCGACTTATATTATTTATAAAGTTGACAAAACGTCTATAAAATGTTACACTAAAATAAAAATTTATTACTAAAATGCTATAAAATCTAATTGGGAAAACAAGAAATTGTGGAAAATAAGGTGCTTGAAAAAATAGTCATTGGTACAAATGACAAGACAGTGGAGGTGTAAAATGGTAGGTAAAAAATGTACAATTATAACCATTATAATGGTAGTAGTTATTCAGCTTACAGCTTGTGGAATGATGGAATCCCTGTCTCCGGAGTCAATTGAAATACAATCTGATAACCCCTCTCATCCAGAGGAAAATGAAAATAGAAGCAATTATATTGTTAATAAAGATAAACAGCCAATAAATGATGGACTATCAGTATCTGATAATGCATATGAACAAATGCAATTGGAGAATAAAATCAGGGAAATAGAAAACCTGATAAACAAATAGAAAGTTGGTAATGACTATGGATATAAACTTCGAGGATTTATATAGGACATTAGATATTTTAAAAAAAAGAAAACTAATAGATATGTCGGGAATTGAACGCTATCAGTGGTATAAGTATGAAAAAAAATCTCAACTTCCATCTCCTATAATATATAGAATTGCGGAAAAAGATCGTAGAATATTAGATCTAATGCCATATGATTTTTTGTTTTATACTTCTTATACAGTCAAAGTAAATATGGCTTATCATAATATTGGAATAAGAAAATTGGCAAAACATCTTCAGCAAAGTCCTCAAAGAGTATATGGTATACTATCAAGGTTTAATCTTTGTTATGAGGATAAGGATGGATTATTAGACGCTTTTCAAAATGATTTAATTGTTCCATTAATAAAGTATCCAGGAGGGTACAAATTGATGACGGCAATTGACACATATCCTGGAGAAGTTAATTTTATAGAAAGATTACTAATTCCTGTAAGTGTAATAAATGACAATAATAGCAATATAGAAAATAGCTTTAACAGAGCGATTTCTCATATGTATACAAGGCATTGTATCAGTGAAATGAATGGAATAAAAGATTTTGTTGATTTAGAAAAAGAGTGTGATAAGTTTATGGCTCCGGTAACAGCAGTAGCAACAAGATATAACAGTGTAGAAAAAAGGTTTTATATCGCAGAGGTAAAGGATAAATAATAATGCGGAATTTTAAGACAGTAGATGATCATCCCGATATGGGCTTAGACAATACATTATGTACGGACAAAAAATATTATTGTAAATCCCATAGAATATTTTTATCAGAAAAAGATGCCCATAATAAAGGCTGTTTTGAAAAATGGGATTCAAGTATGATTGAAAAGAATCAATGTAACTTTTTAATAGATAAGGAAGCATTAGATGAAGAAAAAGAAAGATATTCTTTTAGGGATAGAAAAAAAGGCAGGCATTGGTAAAAGGATGTGATGAGAAGAAATAAACATACCACCTACCCATCGTAAATGTGCTGGGAGAAGGCAATTTTAAATTAAGTTCATTTAAGTTATAAAATGGGTGCTGCTATAACAGCGGTTACCACACAGGCAACTTATATTTTAATATACACACGCTGATATAGGCTTATACACCCATCTAAGGTATCATATACATTTTTTTCATAATGTCATTTCAGTGTACAAAATTCAATACTTTTAAAAGTAAACTCTAAACTATTATCTCAGAAATTCAATTAATAATCATATTGTAAATGGAAATTTTATTCGCAATATGTTACATATAGTATACATTATTTGGCCTCGTGAATTTGACGAGGTGTATTATATATGGTATATTATTAAAAAAAAGCATAGTGGAATTGAATGTTTATGAAAGCAGGATGAAATTATATGAATATCAAAAATATAGTAAAAAAGGTAAGCTTTATTATCTCTATAATGATATTAACTCAAAATATATTAATGGTTTATGTAAAAGCAGAAACTGGAAGTCTTCAAGGAGAGCTTCAAGAAATGATGGACGATGGAACTTTTGTCCCGGCAGAAGAAAATGACAATTCAGAATCTACAAGAGATGATGAAATTTCTGAAGACATTTTTCAATCAGCAGGAAAAGTTGCTGCTTATGATCAAGATATGCAGCAGATAATAAGTGTGCCAGAGCAGAATACATATGAAATTTCTATTAATCATGGTATGTATGATGAAATTACAGAAGAAGCTATTAATAATTATAATACAGCAACTATTGATGGAAAGGCAGACTCCTGTTATATAGATGTAGTATATGATTCAAAGACAAATCTATTATTCCCGGCAACAGCAATTTATCAGAATTTTAAAAACAGAGAAGATGGCTTTATTAGATATTATACTGCTGATGAAAATGGAGAATATTCGAGAATGTTATATGAAATCCATTTTTATCAGAATGATATCAGTAAGATAGAGAATTTTAATGAATGGCACTTTGATACATATTTAGATATTCAAAAAAATAATTCAAGCAAATATAAAGGAACGTATCAATTGGTATTTCGTGATGAACGGGAACTCCCTTTTATAGTGGGAATTAGTTTCCTAACAGAAGAGGAAAATACAAAATACTATATTTATACCACAAATCAAGATAATGGTTATGCTCTTATAGCAGAAGTTACATCTGATGAAAATGGATATATCAGTTTTGACACGAACAGTTTAATGAGATATACCGTATCGTCAACAGATATTATTGCAGAGATTGAAAGAGAAAAAAATGAAGCAGAAAAAAATTCAATAATAGAAGGAGAACAGCTTGACAATGAAAAAGCAGCACAACAAGAAAAAGTTGATATTTTGAAGGAGAAAAGAGAAAACAGTAATATAATAGAGTCAATGACAGTAGCGGAATTAAATTCTATTTTTTATAAGATTGCTATAGGCGTGGGGTGTGTCATTATAGGAGGAATAATTTTTTATTATTATATCATTTGGTTAAAAGATAAAAAGCATAAATTAGAAAATAATAAAGGCAGGTCAAACAATGAAAAATAAGCAAAAAAAAATAACAAGCCGATTAATAGCATTTTTATGTATTTGCTCTATAATTTCGGGATTTTGGCTCCATACTCAAAAGGTATGGGGCTATTCTGCAGTATCAATACAAAACGATTTATGGATGGGTGCAGATGGGAATATTTACTTTCAAACATATGATTTAATGGGGAAAACATCTATATCATATAAGACAATAGGTTTTAGGGTTACAAGATGTGCTCTGGGAACCAAAAATCCCATTGTAAATGAATATGTTGAAATTTGTCTTGATAATTATGAAGATGATTCAGAAACAGCTGGCACATATGTAACAACAGTGTTTTCTATTTCAGCAGAAGATATTATGGCTAGAATATCAGCAGTCAATCCAGAATGGTATGCGGATATTACTTCAGGAGAAAATTGTTATTTGAAATTTGATGCTATTATGATTACTATCAGCAATGGAATCTGGTCAGGGGCAGTCTTAGATAATTCTCCATATGTTACCAGAATTTTAAATTCAGCTTCTAATAAACCGGCTGTATATGATATTGATTCAAAAGATGCATTAAAGACTGCTTATTCTTGGCGTGATCCGGCAAGTATTGACAGTCATTTTAATAAATACTTATTATTTTCAGGACCAGGAATAACATCCCATGTAAATCACAATACAGGAAAATTAGAGGCCCATGTTAAAACAGGTAATTATTCCACAGAATTCAGTCTATCTGACGGTATTCCAACAAGTGAAACAGTGATTAATGAAATAGAAGCAGATAAATGGTTTGGCAATGCTGTATTTACGCAGCAGGAGGTCACTAAAAAGAAAACTTATTATTATGAATTAAATTATCAAATATGGGATTCAACAGCAGGAACATGGGTAGAGGATGAGACAGAAACTGATGGTGGACATATGTCAGGGGATTATGTAGATAAAAAAGAGAATTATTCTGTCAGTGTAGACTATACCATTAAATACTGGTATCTTGGAAACTTAAATGTATATACTTTGGATGAGATTGACGTTTTTAATAGTACATATGGCAATGACCAAATATTGGTTTACAATGGTTATGATAGTGTGCCAATTACTTATGTCATAAATGGAATAGGTAATCCATCAAGGATAACAGACTGGAGTCCTATTGAAAGTCAGCATGTAGATTGGGATGAAGCAAGTAATGAAAGTGCTGCATCTCCAATGTCTATTACGGCATCTACATTAGCTGAATGTAAGAAGATAGCTGATAATGATGCTAATTCTGATACAAAAGTAGATATTAGGGCAAGAAATGATACATTGTCTATTGATGGAAACTTATATATGAATGGAGAATGGATTTCCCTTAATAGTTCAAATGACTGGAAAACATTAGATCCGACTTATTTTCCTTCTGATGGAAATTATACGAAAATAACTGGAAGTAAAAGCATAGAGATTCCATCTTATGTTGAAAATAATGTTTATTATACCCAGCTGAAATATATATATCGCAGAATAGCTGTACAGGGGACGGATTATGTAGGTTTTGCAAATTCCATTATACCAAATAATATTCTGGATCAATGGTATGCAAATGAACCGATTAAAGTTCATACGCCGGTTATATCGCCAGTACGGGTTGTAGGAGAAACAAAAACACAGCTGGTTAACGCTCCTGAAGATAATTACGTGGACGGACAGTTCATTTTGGATAATTATTATACATTTCATTGGGATTCTGCTGTCCATAGGGCTATTATGGGTTATGGAGATTCTGGAGACCCATCAAAATATGATAAATATACAATTAAAAAAGAAATGTGTTTTCCGGTAGATGTTTATTATAATGGCAGTTATAAAAGAGCAAATTCATATTTTGAAATTGCAAAAGCAGATTGGATAGATACTCTAATTTATATTCCATCTTGGGCAGAAGAAACAACTGGTACAGTAAAATACAGGGTAACAGCAGAAAATACTCTGGATGATGATGGAAGGCCGGTAGCAGAACGAATTGAATTACAGGAAAACACTGCAAATATAAGTGTTAAAGTTGATGGAAGCGGTAAAAATTATATAGCTACTTATGAAACACCGATTCAAACTTCAGGTATATTATATGGATTTGAAGTAGATGGTGTTAATGATAAGGAACTATTTACAGGAGAATCTGTGGAAATAACAGAATTACAAGATTATTCGCTTGCACTTAACAAAAAAGAAAAAAAGGTAGGAACAAAAAATCGGCTGGGAATGCCTTCTCTTAGATATACAGTAGACGGATTGGTAACATCATCATGGGATGAAGAAAATACGCTTCCAATGGGTGTTGATAAGAATGGGAATGCTACAGGTATAGAGAGAGGATTAAGGTTCTCATATCAGCTTAGGTCTATTGCAAATCTTGGGGATGATAGTAATGACTGCATTTATATAAGACCTACTTATCGGTATGTGGATGAAAACGGAAATACTTCTACAGATATTAAATTATATTATCATACAGATTCCGGATTATTTGTGGAATATGGAAGTGATAGTGACATAAACTTTACTCAATCTATTACGTTGGGAGATAATATGTTTGAGGGATCTGTCTATGATTATGGAGAAGGATACAGAACAAATAATTATCATGGTAATGAATTGAGTTTTACAGCAGGAATGGATTTGACGCAGGGGTTGACCAATTATAGTGTAAACGAATTCCTTAACCGATTTAGCATGAATTATAATTTAAGTAATATAAAAATGTCAAATAAATTAAGGGTATTGAGCGGAAATTATGGATTTTTGCGTATGTCCAGTACAGGAGAAGGTAATCTTGCTTTAAACGAATATACAGATATGGAAAATCGAACAGGGTATAGTTATAACATATTAAATGGAGTGGGAGACAGTACATCCTCTGGAGAGCTTTATTCTAAAATGGTTGCATCCATGCAAACCTGGCATGGAGTATATGAAATTCCAGATCAGTTGTATGTAACTGATAGTAGTATCAATTTAGAAGAATATGCAATTAATAACGAACTATCAGAAAATTCCGATATTTGGTATGATTCAGGATATTTGGTTTTAAATTTCTATATTTATTCTAAAAATAATGGCAATAATCACTTAAGATACTTTGCATCTTCAGATTCTAATACTTCGATCAATATGTGGAATATAGAAGGAGCAAAAAAAGAAATGAATATAAATGGAAATATTGTCCCATTGAAGCCTGGAGATGTAGCGGTAATTGCTTTGTCAGATACGCCATATACTCCAACCAAAAGAAGTGACAAATACACGGATGGAATTTTTATGATTAATTAAATTATTAGGTTAAATATATGTTCACGGTGAACATATTGCATAAGAATAGGAGAGTGACAATAAATGAAAATAGAAACTAAAGTGTGGATCCTACCTCTGCTTGTTATTTATCTTTTCGGATGCGGAAGAATAGATGATAGGGATAATTCGATATCTGGAAATACGGATACATTGAACGAAGTTATAGAGGATGAAGAAAAAACATCATATTTATCGGAGACCTATTATGATGGAAAAAGTATTGTAGACAAAGAGTTATATGCTGTTCCATTTAGGAAGTCTGATAAATATATATCAAATAAGGAATTAAGTGAAACTGTGTCGGCAGCAAATATGAATAAAATGGTAGACACAGTAGAAGAATATATTAACATTCTATATTCGACGGGCTATAGACAAGTTGTTTCAGATCAGGAAAAATTTCGAAATACGTTATTTACTTATCTTGATGATAATGCTTATTATACAGATGGAAATGGCAATGTAATAACAGCTGATGAATATGTGAATATGATTATAGAATGGATTGTTGATAATCATATTATTGCAGAAATAGCTGTAACTACAGATAGAAGTCTTGTATATTCGGATATGTACTATTATGTAAGGTGTAAAATAGATATCCAAAATTATGGGGATCAGAAAATACCGGCAGGAAGTTTTATGCCAGTGTTGACAGAAGATGTTATTAATGTATTTGAAAAAAAGAGTATTTATTGTGATATTGCTTTGAAATTAGAAAATTCAAACGATTATACATCAGGAAAAATCGTTTCGATTAATGTAATAAATATAGAATAAAGGTTGACAATCAGTTATAAAAAGGTAATAATATAATTAAATTTGTGACAACTACATAGTAATGAGCCAATAGTGAGACAGTAACCAATGGGGGACTGTCTTTTTTGTTGTTACAAATTAAATAACGTCTGTGAAAGGCGATTAAATAGAAAGGAGGCATAGATTTATGAAAAATCATATGTCCGAAGAAGAATTTCTGTTTTATGCATCTGAAATTCTGAAGAAAGAAATACCTGTACGCTTGAAAAGAATTTGTTACAGGAAACTGAAAAAGGCCATCAGTAAATTGAAAGTTTTAATTAAAGAACTTATTGAAATTTACAGTTGGTTTTTTTTAATGGCTTTATGTATTGTTATGGCCAGTATAGAATGGCTCTATGTACATGATGCTATAAGCTGTTTATTTATGATTATTTCTATTTTTTGCTTATTTTTAGGGCAAAGAAAAATTGTAAAAACAGCCAAAGGTAAAAAAGAAAAGGGAAAATAGCATAAAACAAAATATTGGTATTTTGGTGCTGGTAATTAATTAGAAAGAGAGGTAGAAACTATGAAAGTTGAACTGTTTGGTCTTAATGAGGAAGTAGAAATTGATGAAAGTAAAATTATTCATCATGATTCTATGCCTGATGTGGACGCCGGATATGAAGATGTATACTATTTTGATGATGGTAGAATAATTGCATACGATGAAGCAATTTGCAGCTGGGTTTCTTTAGGGTATTTTTAAAATACCCTAAAATAATATTTTTTTTCAAGGATATTTTCTACTTTGACGGAGGATATGCGGAATGAGAAGAAATTACAAAAATGAATATAATGACTCTCGTATGGAAGCATTAGACATGGCAAAAAAATATGGAACAGCAAGCGGAATTGAGCTTTGTTTATCATTTACGAGATACGGCAAGAAAGTGTTTAAAAATATGAACAAAAAACTATATGAAGATGCAGAGATTAACCGTAAACTTGGTGTAATAACCGAAGAAGAATATAAATTAGAGATTGATACTTATTGGATAATTGAAAACAGTATCGCAGAAGGTTGTGTATATTAACCATACCACCCACTCGGCGGGGATGCGCCGGGAGAAAGAAGGAAAGATATGTTTCCAATAAAGAACAAAAATGATTTAAGAAATGCATATAAATATTTAGAAATACTAAAAGAACTTAGAAAACCTATTGACAGAATGGAAGATGTAAAGCGTGCTATCAGGGAATATACTCATAAAGAAAACACTGACAGAATTGTAAAAGACTATGGAATTGATGGATATGTCGTTTTAATGGAACTTCCTGATTTTCTGGAGAATCAACAGGATGCAGAGGAATATTTTGAGGAGGGCCATGTAATTCACGCAACGCCTTCAATATATGATTGCACTGGTCAGGCATTTACATCATGGTATAAGATATTCAAACGCAGAGATAGGTTTTATGCATACCATTCAGTATGTTTTGACGTATAAAGAATAGGCGGCAATAAACCTTACAGGGAAAAGCAAGGGAAAGGACGGTAATATGTATAATTCAAATAATATCAGGTCATTAAAGAAAACAGTGGAAAAAATGAAAAAGGGGGAAAAGTTATATATCAACGCTATTTCCCTTTCAGTTAACGTAATAGAGCAGCTTCGGGATTATATCGAAGATAATGTGCTTCTACCAGATAAAATGGAAGTCGAGAGGGTTTATAATGACATTTCATCAGTTATGAGTGGAAAAGTAATTTTTCCTCAAATGACATATATCAGACAATAATTTACTTTTATAGAAAATAAGAAAGAGGTAATCAAAATGGAGAATGAATCAATACTTAAGGAAAAAGAAAAACTTAGCGAAAGCCGTCGAATAGCAATTAAAAGAATGTATGCCCTGGTCTATTGGTATGTTGATGAAATGCTTAAGGAAGAAGATGCAGAAAAAAGAGAGAAGGAAGAGTTTAAAAAACAACTTGAGGCAGAACCAGATAAACTACAATGCAGAATAAGCGCCCACGATAACAATGCAAGAGTTATGAAAACCTGCATAAGAGAGGCAAGGGACGCAATAAAATTTTTAATAAATAGTGAGAACGACATAGAAGAATGGCAGATATCCGGGATAAATGCAATGTTTGATCAGTGCAATATAGAAAATATTGTACCGTATGATATGCCAACAGCAATAAAAGGGCTTTTGTGTATGCACATTGTTAGGTGTTAACAGAAGATTAGAAAGTACTCAAGTGCTAAACACTCATTTTTAAAATTTAGTTGCGGAACATGGAAATAGTTTATAACCAGTTAGAAGGCATTAGCGGAAATATTCGTTAGTGCCTTTTATAGTGGATGTAAATTATATATAATTGAATATTGATTGTAATGATGATCAAATTAAGAATGTAATGGCTCATAGATGGATTTAATATTAAAAAAACATTTTATAAAAAAATACCAAGGCTTTTCAATGCAGCATCTCCCATGTTAATAATTTCATCCTGACTAATGCCAGTTTCTTCCATAACTTTTTTTGCAATAGCATCAGCATCTGTGTCGGAAATAATAACATTTCCAAATTCATCAGTATTAGGATTAAGAGGCTGTTTTTCTTTTGTATATTCATTTATATTTATAATTTTTGTCATATTATCAACTCCTTTTTTAGTTACTGTGAACATTTATATGACTGCTATATTTAAACTTTACATAGCTTTTTCTCGAGTTTTGCCTTTCATATTATTGACATCTATTTTATATATAGTGTAACAAAAAATAGACATTTTGTCAATGGAAGTGCTTGAATTTGTATGATAGTTATGATATTATTTATAAAAAGAATAATACACCGATTTTGAGTAAAAATTAATACCGTGGAGTGGGTAATATGCATCATTTTTCATTCCAATTTTAAAATAGATCCTGATACATTTTACTGTAATAAAGTGAAAAATATATGGTTGGTAAAGAGGTTTATAAGGGAGATATTTTTGTAAACTCGACAAATGGCGATATAATGATTTTATGGTTTGGAACTTATAAAACTTATATTATCCGGAAGAAAAGTCTTGTTTTGGAGTAAATGGAGAAATATTTTATAACCCCGAATTAAAAGAATAATAAGGCAGGTAGATTGTGCCTCTTACAATCATTTAAAATGAATTTTATAAGGAGACATAAAAATGAAAAAAGGTAATAATTCCGCAGCGGGAGCAACACTTATTAAAGCAATTTGTTTTGTATATGGTATAGAAGATACTAAGTGCGACGATATTATAAAAAAATTAGAATCTCTGTCCCATGAAGATATGATAACGATAATTGATAAATATGAAAACCATATAAAATCAGATATAGATATAGAGTCCGTGAGAGAGCTTTATAAAGAACTTTGTATCAATTGTGATGATGATCAAATTAAAAAAGATATGGAAGATGAGACAGTCATATTATTTACCGGACCAGCAAAAAGTAAATTTATATGGTATGAAGGTAAAGACGGCGTAGAAGTTCTTGCAAATATTCATGGACATATTATTTCAAGAGAGAGTGATGAAATTAACAGGTTGTTAAGTATCGAGTGTTAAAAAGATATTAACTGATAATATAGGTATTTATGAAACAAATTAATAATTTTTATTTCATGAATAAAAAAATACGATTGATGAAGGTGCATTTTAATAAGTCCTGCCTTATTTATTAAAAGGTAAGTATTCTTTAAAGTATGGAGGTAATTATAAAATGATGGTTTCAGAATTAAAAGTAATATTAGATGGTATGAAAGATGATGATAAAATTGTTTTTGTATCGCCTGAAAACGGTAAAGTATTAAATATATCAAGTGAAAAAAAAGAGTTTAAACCACCTGGCCGTGAGGAAAATACATGGTCTAAAATAAAAAGGCTTTATAAAGAATACAAAATACTTATATGCTTAATATTAGTATTTTTTGCATTGTTTGCTTTTTATAATTTTTGTTATTACTTTCAAATATATATATAATTATTTTCCGACACTATAGAAGGGAGAACAGGATAAATTATGAAAAAGAAAGATATTGAACATATTAAGAGGAATTTTAAGCATAATAATGACGCATTATTGGTTCATGGTATTGGTATATACCATGTATCAGATGATAAGAAAGTATCTGGTAAATTAAAAAGATTCTGCGAACTGCGTGATATGAATAATGGGAAAAGTGGTTCGGAAAATTACTGGGATCTGGCAGAAGAAAACAGATTTTTTGAAATTATGAAAAAATCAATAAGTGGTTCAATCGGCCAGACGTTAGAAGAATACAAAATAGAGGAATATTCAGATATGAAAAAGATTATTGACTCTAATTTGGATAAAGGTGTTGCTGAGAGTTATGCGGAATATATTGCGAATAAATTGAATTTGACAGGGAGCTATGCAATTGTCCTTGCAGTATGTGAATTAAGTGAAGTATCGAAGGATAGTAGAGGATGGAATACGAAGGATGATGACTTGTGTGAAACGGATGTTGCTATACATAAATTTTTGATCACAAGCATTTGTCCGATGAATACAATAAATATAAGTCTTTATTTTGACAGAAATAAGAGACAGATAGAACACTGGGAAGGAATTGAAA
Source organism: Lachnospiraceae bacterium (assembly GCA_910574745.1). Taxonomy (GTDB): domain Bacteria; phylum Bacillota; class Clostridia; order Lachnospirales; family Lachnospiraceae; genus UBA2882. The sequence continues at coordinate 19,953 of CAJTCE010000030.1, forward strand.
AAGAGGTAGGGTTGCCGGCAGCAGCCTTTATTTATCCTGCAATTGAAGACGGCTATGTATTTGACAGTCATGTAATGGTATACAACAAGGACAAAAATAATCCATTAAAAAGCTTAGTGGTTGATGTTTTAGGAAGTATTCCCAAAATAACATCAAAAGAACAGAAAAAAGTATTTGAAGAAATATTAGATATGTCTTTAAAGAATGAAGAAAGTAAAACTATAAAAGAGAAAAAAGAGATAAAGGCAGCCGTTAAGGAAAAAGTAAAGGAACTCAGCACTATTGCTGCAGAAACTGGAGATAAGGGAATTTTAGACGAGAATACTGTGAAAAATATCTTTGTTTCAAGCGGTATAACAGAAAGTGTTGCAAAAGAAGCAGCAAGAAAAGTAGAAAGCAAAAAGGATGAGAACGTGATATTGTCTGTAGAAAATATTGTACATACGCCTAAAAAGAAATATCAGCATATTGCTGTAAATATTCCGGAAGGAAAAATAGAATTACTGAAGCAGGTTATTGGGGGAAAAGAATGTTTGGTAATTCCTATTGATGATTATGAAATTAAAGGAATTTAAGGTTTTATTAACGGTTTATGAAATTTGGAACACCAAATAAACCACAATATAATAATGTGTTAAAATGATAGTATATGTTTGGAGTGTTATTTTGAGAAAACAACAGAAAAAATTACTTATAAAAGCTAAAAAACTAAATATGAATGTTGCTCAAATAGATATTTTAGCTAGAGAAGATCTTACTATATATGAACTTCAAACAGTCATGGACTATTTCAAATATCAGCCAAAGGAAATGAATAAAGACTTTCTGGCATCTGAAACAAAGAAGTATATTGAATTTTTAAAAGAAAAAAAAGGAAAAATAGGAAATATAAATAATTATAAAATTCTTTTTTCTTCTTTTATGCCGTCCTATTTTACCCTCATAAATATAAATAAAGATATATTATTAGGAACTCGTAAAAAATTTAGAATATATAAAATGTATATGTTTTTTATAAAGCATATGATGAACAGAGAAATAACTGATGACAATTTTTTCAAATATATCTTCATAAATTATGTATTTATGCTTTATATGAATTTTAGTATTTGGCATACAAATACAGTGCTACGCTCTATTTTTTCAAATAAGGATAAAGAAGTACGATATAGATTAATCTTTAAAATTTATCCATGTATTATGGATGATTTTCTTTATAATGGAAGAAACTCTATTTTCTATTATATAGCGATAGAAACAAATATTATAGAACAATTCGAATCAGATCCAAAAGTGTTGGAAGAATTGTATAATTATGATTGTCATCACTTTCCTTTTAAAAAAGAAGAATTTCATGATTATTTTATATATAGTGACAATAATATGAGGTATAGTTATGGATATGTGTTAAATGAACCATATTTTAGAGAAAAACAATTAAAGCAGTATCCTATTGTAGGATTAATTGGAGATTTTTGTAAAAAAAGTATATTGGAACCATGTGATAAAGAAAACGGTATATTTACAACCTGGAATATATGCCGCCTTATGGAACCAAAAGTGGAAAATAAGATAAGAGAATGTTATAAGATATTAGGACAGGGCTTTAGCACTGATGCAGCTACATTTTATTTTTCTGTTAGCATTAATATTAACGGTTTTGTTACGGTAAAATATTGTGAATATAAAGCTATTAAGATAAGTGAATCATATGATGCCGGATGGGATGTTATATATCCTGCTGCAAAAAAAATTTCTTTTGTGGTTTCGCCGGACGGGAAATTATATAGAAAGTCAGTAAAATCAGGTAAATATTATCCTATTGGGATGAAAGACTTTATTTATTTGTACAAAAATCCAAATTTAAAGTCATTAGAATTTATGGATCTGATTCTCGATTATAATATACAGAAAAATGTATTTTATAGGGAGGTAGTTTGTGATTATATGGAAACAAAGGCGACAATGCCATTAAACTTTAACGAGATAGCAGATTATCATAACCGTGCTGATTTAATTTTAAAAAAATATAAGACCGCTTCATATATGAACATTAAATGGAACAAACAAAATTTAAATCTTTCTTATCTGTTGATTAAAGCATATAATATTGTAGATCCCTACAAAAGTCGTCAGATATTGTTACAACAAAAAAAATTATCTCCAGTAACAAATGGAGTATATAGTGGAAAAGCTTGTAATAGACCTTATGAATATGTAAAACAACTTTTATTAGAAAGGATTTTAGATAGCGAAACTAGGCGTATTTCTAAGAAAGATAGAGAAAATATTGAAAAAAAATATAGGGCAGAGATTATAGGAGAAATACATACAGATATTCTTTCAGATGAATATAATCAATGGATAAATAAAAAAATAGAAAGAGAATTAGGGCTTAATGGACATAGTATATCTAGAACAATTGATGATTATATTTCTATGTGCCGACAGGCAAAAATTAAAATCAGACTTGATATATGTTCAGTAAAACAATTGGACAGGTTACATGAAAGAATTGGTTCCTATGGTGCTGACTATCGGGAAATAACCAAAGATGTAGTTGTGCCAGATAAATCAAAATTTTTACCACTTAGAGAGATACTTCCGGAAGAATTTGAATGGATTACAACTAGAAAAAGGCTTATTTTAGAAACAGAACTTCAGAATCATTGTGTATGGAGTTATGCGGAAAAAATCACAGATGATGTATGTGCTATTTATTCATTCACTGATAAGAGAGCAGAGTATGGAAAGGATGGTAAGCCAAAAAGGTATACAATTGAATTTAGAATAAAGAATGGGGTTTATTATGTTGAACAAGTACAAGGTAAGAATAATAAGGTAAATGCAGATGGGATGAGAGAATATATTCAGTCGTTACTTGTTCAGTATATAAAAAAATCAAGTTAGAAAGATTAATTATTAAAATAATTTATAAAATAATTGCCGGAACAGGAATTTCCTGTTCCGGGAAATAAAATAATTTTGGCAGCTTAGATTTTTAATCAATATTTTGACAAATCTAATAAATATATAGTATAATATATTCATAATTTGTTACACAAAAAATTGTAATAAGTATTTTGTCCGCATCCTTAATAGATAAAGGGTGCGTTTTTTGATTTCAGGGGATAAAAATCCCCCCTTAAACGTGGAATTCCACGATCATATAGATTTAGAAACATAAAAAGACAGTTTGTTTTATTCCAGCATCATTAAATGGAAAAAAACTGTCTTTTTATATGCAATTCTTTATACAGGTAAAAACCTGTTTTATATATTGAAAATCAAAATGTTAAGGAGGAATGAGATGGAGTTAAGCAACGAAATTATAATCGCTGTTAAAGAGTGTAAATTTTCTTTAAGTGCAGTTGATAATTGTGTAGGCCAATGCATTGTTGAAATGTATCGACCTATACCGGGGTCAGATGTATGGAATGAAACAATCTGGTTTGATGGAACGAATGGAAATTTCATTGAAGCCGTCAGGGAGAGAGCAAATGAATTTGATGTTGAAAAAGAGGCCAAATTCTCAGAATGGTTTAATCAACGGATAAAAAATATTATATCTGATTTTTTAACCTTGGTCAAAGATGCTGAATGGAAAAAGGTTGAATTGCAAAAATTAGCAACCTCGCTGGAAGCACTGAATCTTAAATAAAAATGGAGGAAAATGAAATGAGTGTAATGAGTAAAGTAACCCTGTATGCCGGGGAAAAGGTATTTAAGGATTTGAAAAAGTTATGGGAAGAAGAATTTCCCAACTATCATCCTAAGTCTATAAGGTTAGACGCAGATGGAATGTACTATATTCAGTTTGAAAGGAGTGATTGGTCAATTACCAGTGACTTTGCTGAAAAAGTGCAGGATGTTTGTAGGGACTATGACGATTTAGAGTGTGATGAACATGACAGGTCCATCTCATATTGCATGATAAGGATAGGAGAGTCCGTACAGGATATAGAGATCACAGCTAATTCGTCGGGAGAATGGTTCTTTGAACCAGAGATAGATATTAGTGTTGCTGTTCCAGATACTGCAACGGAAGAAGCTTATCTGAGTAAAATCGCAGCTGCAACAAATTTAGAGGAAGGAAAGGAATAACGAGTACCTGGTAAACCGGGTTGAATTGGCGGGTGTGTAAGCCATGGCGAAAAAGAGGTTGAGTAGTTGCGAGTAAGTCCACATGTGCTTATGTAAATAGTGATAAACGGTTGAAAGCCCTTAAACAGAACAATGTGGCATCATGGGTAGCCTGATACCTCTTATCCACGATACGGTATTTGTAGCGTGGTGTTATGAAATATATTGTAAGTATAAGTTTTGGAAAGGATAGTCTTGCTATGTTATTAAAGTTACTAGCATTGGGTTATCCGATTGACGAAGTTATCTTCTTTAAAATAGGAGTTGATTTTAATTGCATTAATATTAATGCGGAAAAGATGAAGAAAATATTAAAGGATAAGGGAATTCAATTTACAATTTTGGAACCCAAAGATCCCTTTATCTGGTGTATGACCGAAAAGCCAGTAGCAAAACGTGATGGGACACATCAATGTGGCTATAAGTGGTGTGGAGGCTGCACCAGATGGGGAACAACCTTGAAATTAGATGCTATCAAAGAGAATAACAAAAAATATGGAGACGAAATGATTGTGGAATATGTTGGTATTGCTGCCGATGAGCGGCATAGAATAGACCGCAAAAGAAATGGAAATCGGGTAAAACTGTATCCTCTTGTTGAATGGGGGATGACAGAAAAAGATTGTCTTGAATATTGTTATTCTCAGGGATGGCATTGGAATGAAGAAGGATATGAGTTATATGACTTACTTGATAGAGTTTCCTGTAAATACTGCAATAACAAAAACTTAAAGGAATTAAGGAATATCTATCACTTTTTGCCTAATGTATGGCAGGAATTAAAAGAGCTTCAAGATAAAATTCAAATGCCGTTTAGAGGAGATAAAACAATACATGATCTTGAGACTAGATTTATATCAGAAGATAGTCAAATGACCATAGAGGAATTTTTAAAGGAGGTTTGATAATATGTATAGTCAAAACGAAATTGACAAAATCCTTCATGATGCCAGATATATAGGTGCAGAAACTATATCTAACTGGACCAAGAAGCGATTCGAAGAGAAACTTAAAAAAGTAATAAGAGATTCAGAAGTATTAAAGGAAATAATGTCATGTAAACTGGATGTATTAAAAGAAAGTTTATTAAAACTTTATGGAAGATTTCCTACATCCTGCTACGGGAATCATACAAATTTTTATACACTGAAACCAGAAGCAGTGTACTTGACAGTGCGTGAAGTAGAAGTCTTAAAACAAAAGTCCAAAAATCCAACATCTGGACGATACTTGTGTAACTATATCTTATGGGAAAAATGTGGTTCCAAGTTTATTCCTCATAAGAAGCAGGGTGTCGCTCAGATAAAAGGTGTTCAGGCCTATTTTGATGATGGAACAGTAAAAAGAACTGATTCAAAAGGATTTGAATTTATCTCAAAGGAGGAATGAAAGTGTCAAAGTCAAAGGAAAATCTTATTATTAAGATGATTGAAAGACTACACCGGAAAGGGAATTATACAATCTCCAAAATTCAACGTATGTTTAATATTAGCTTTGCTGAAGCTAAAGAATGTGAAAAAAAATGGTGTGATATGAATTCTGATGATGAAAAGGTATATGTTTTTTGTGATCAGTCCGTTTTTGAATATAATACACGTTCTCAAGCTGAAAAATCTCTTTTATCAACAGTGATAGATTGTAAGGGTTTAGAGCAGGCACGCTATGCGAATGCATACATGGATATTCTGTATGGAAAAAAGATTTGCATGGACAACTAAAATTATGGGGCAGCTTGTCAATTATGATTACGGCTGCCCTCAAGTGACAGATAGGATAGAACAATAATCAAACATATTGACAAGTACATAAAAGTCATGAAATCATTGAATAGGAGGATAATATTGTATGTCTAAAAAATACACAAACGAGGCGATGAAAACATATAAATTTATGACAGTAGAAGAGGTTGTAAAAAAATTACTTTCATTTTATCTACCGCCTAGTAAGACCATTGATTTTACGTTTGATACACCAGATGATGTAACAAATAATTGTTTTGAACCATCTGAATGGTATGGTGTCAGAATAATAAATTTATTTGATGAACCCCATGGAATCTTATGTTTTGGCGGCTACGGGGGAGGCTCTACGAAAACAGAAGTAATTTATGATTATGAGAAAGTTGGGGAAATTTTTCAAAAACTTCTTTATGAAGAATATGGTTCTGAAGTAAAAACACTGTGTGTAAGCGAAACTGTAGGATATGAGCATTATAAGTCTATATGGAGACAGAAGAGCTTGTTTAATTTACCTTGCAATGTAGGGGATAAATTATATGCATTTCACCAATCTTTTGGAGTCTTGCCATATACAATAGAAAAGATAACGATTAATGAAACATCTGTTGTTTTTAATTGTGCTGCACGTACATATCTTCCTGGAGATTGTCCGACGGCACCTCTTGATACAATGGATGTGGATATAAGAAGCCTTGGTAAAAAGGCGTTTTGTTCAGAAAAAGAAGCTGAATATTCAAGAGAAAATATCTGTGATTGAAAAGGAGGGAAAGTATGAAGTGTAAAAATTGTGGTTGGTGTTATTTAAATAGTGCATTAAGTACAGATAAAGTATGTTGTAATCCTGAATCGATAAACTATAACAACATTATTTCAGAAGAACAAATAGAAGAGAGTGGATGTGATAAAGGAGAAACAATAGAAGCAATAGACTATAAAAATATGACTGCATGGGAATTTGCTTCAAAATATTATATGTAAATTGGAGGTGGTGGAATGACGAATAATGAAGTAATTGAATGGCAAAAAGCATTTAAGCGGACATATAAAGGAATTCCGAAAGAGGTAAATGAGGCTTGCGACATGGCAATTTCAGCTCTTGAAGAAATCCAGCAATACAGAGAAATCGATACAGTTGAGGAATGCAAAAAATCAGCCGATATACGAAAGAGAGTTACTGAAATAGTAAATAGTCAACTTATTACGGGAAAGAATAATTACAAAGAAGCTTATAATTGTTTTTGGAAAATTGTAAGAGTTATACAGGATAACTAATAAAACGGAGGTTTTTTATGGTGCGAATATGAAGGAGTATGAATACTTTTAAGAAAAATTTCATATAAATAAATGATAGCCAGAGCAGATAACGCTGCGCTGGCTTCATTTTTATATGGTTATATTTTCTAATAATTAATAATTTACTTATTTATACATTTATGATAGTATAATTATATATTTGTGAAAATAAAATAGTAATGCGATATTTGTAACAGGAACCTATATTGGTTGCCTGTTTTTTTATTTTCACGAAACAGGCAGCAGGGAGAAAATTTCTTCCTGCTTATTTCAATTTAAAGGAGGAAAAGTATATGAATAAAGATGTGGAATTACAAAGAGTGTTATCGGAAGTTAGAAAGCAAATGACGTATACAGTTCTCTCGTATCCTGAGAGAGATCCAAACGGATTTAAATGGGGCGATCAGAAATATAATGGAAATTGTTCCGGAAAGGTTCCCCTTGGATTTGTTGATAAACTTGGAGCAAAATCTGTATGTGAATTGTTTGCCGGCAGTGGAACTTTGAGCGATGTGTGCAGGGATTATAAAATTCCTTATTGCGGCATAGACCTAAATCCAAATCCAGTCAGGGACAATATAGTTGCTATGGACATACTGGATTTAGAGCAGGAACTACCGGATGCATTTTATGAGGCAGATATGTGTTTTTCACACCCGCCATATCCAGGGTTAAACCATGTAAAATATGCTGGTGTGGCATGGCAGGATACAGTAGGAGGATTGTTAGAAAAAGATATACAAAACATGCCTTTTGAAAAAGGCATGCAAAAAGTAAACATTTCGACTATGAGAGCTTATACGGCTCTACAACCAGGAGCTTATATGGTAATTCTCGTAGGAGAGATAAGGGCAAATGGAAAATATTTTTCCATGTTTAACAATCTGGCTTTGCCCGGAGAAGTTTTTCAGACCTATGTGAAATTGCAGCACAACACATGGTCAGGAAGACAAAACTATTCGGAAAAAACAAATCCAAGAGCTTTGACGGGTCATGAAATGATAGTTGTTATTAGAAAGCCATCCGGATATGAAATTGCTTATGTACTACCCAAAAAGTATGTAAATGATATCCGTGACAGCATTAATTCTGCTACATGGAAGGATGTTGTAATGAGTTATGCGAGGGAAGAAAAACAATTTACAAATCAGCAGATATGTTCAGATTTAAAAGACCATGCAAAGGCCAAAAGTAACAATAATATTGAAGCAAAGCTCAGACAAACATGTGCAAGGCTGGCCGAAGCAGGTTTATTAAACCATATTGCTCCGGCAACTTGGGCAATGGCTGCATAAAAGAACATTAAAATAATTATTTGAAGGGAAAAAATAGAAAATGACAATCAGTAGAGCAGAAGCAATGAATGAAAAAGGCCATACGAGAGCTTGCCGTTTAGCAAAGAAGAACAAAACAGATACCATAAATTATGGCACATTAGATTTGGTTCCAAGGAATTGTGTCTGCGGACATGCAGATTCTTCTTACGAGGATCAGGACACCGAATACGAAGTGGATATTTATTTACTGAACGGAAGATATGTAGCCGTAGATATGTTTGACAGATGGTAATAAAAATCCAATATAGGTTATTCTATTATTATAAGGAAGGAAATGGTAAAAATATGAGCGAATATATTATGAATAATGAGACACAGAAAATTGAATTACATTTTAGTAAAGCTGATTACATAGCATTATCAGAAGATTTAAAAAAGGAAATCAAAAGCAACTTCCTTTTTAGTCGTAAATCTGGCGCATGGGTAAGCCGTGCAAAATTTCCTAATCTTTGGAGAGCTGAAGCAGTTGCTAAAAAGTTAGGATTAGAAAATGGCGGAAAAGTTGGAAAAACTTTGACCTTTGCAGAGCAGATGGAACGCAAGGCTCAAAAGGCAAAAGCAAGAGCGGCAAGATATGACGATAAGTCAGAAAAAGCACAAGATAGATCGGAAGCATTACAGAAACCCATTAACGATATGCATGGAGATATTTCATTTTTCACGCAGCCGAACATTAACAGCAGTGCTGGACGTGCTTTTACAAACAGGCGCAACAAGATGTTTTCAGCATGGGAAAGGGGTTTTGAGGAATTTAAAAAATCAGAATATTATGCAGAACGTGCTGAAGTAGCAAGGAAGACAGCAGCGTCAATTAAACCTACCGATAAAGGATTTATTGATAGGAGAATTAAAGATGCAGAAAAGACTATCAAGGCACAAAAGAAAAATCTTGAGTTATATCGTGAAAAGTTGGAACAGATTGAGAAAGGAAAAGTATTTAACAACTATAACTATAACGGTAAACCCATTACTGCGGAAACGGTTCAGGGATGGATTGAAGATGCAGAAATGATGATAGAAAATGCAATTAACAAGTCTATCTATTATCATGAGTGCCTGGAAGAAGTTGGAGGAGTGGAATTTTCAAAAGATAACATTAAGACCGGTTACATTGTTGAAATTGCCAGATGGGGCAAATGTAGGGTTGTAGGAACTGGAAAAGTGAACATTTCTTATGAGATTATGGAAGGTGGAGCTGCCGGCTTTGGTGGAAAAGCAACATATGCAGAAATTAAAAGAATTATTTCTGCAGAAATATCACAACAGCCGATACATCCTTTTAAAGTTGGAGACATTTACACGGTGGAAGTTTGGAACGGCAAAACATATGAGAGGGAGCCAAAAGAATACACAGTTACAAAAATAACTAATGATCGTGTAACATTAAAAAGTGGAGAAGAAAGAGCTATTAGCAGAAAACCACGCAGATTTAGAGCTGGTGCAAATACTTTTTCTTGGGCATTAGGGATTGTTGATGGATTAAATGGAACAATTTATAAAAAGGAAGAGGTAACAGCTTAAACAACATATCTGAAAAATAAAGTTGGTAAATATTTGAATTATAGTTGTAAAGCAGACGGGGGTTCTCCGCCTGCTTTATACGTGGTATTATGATTTAGATGGAGAGGAAATAATATGGCAAGAAAACATGAAAAATTTCAATGGATAGGATATAAATATGCTCCGGAAACTTTTAAATTCTTCCTAAATGGAAAACGATTAAACCTTTCAGAAGAGGATAGAAGTAAAATTTCATATTTGGCAGCATGTGGAAGAAAGAAAGAAGTATCAGATGAGTTGAAACGTGTACTACGAAAAGAAGAGAAAAAGCCAATAATTATTGGAAAATGTATTTGTTTCTTTAAAGAAAACTCAGATGAATACTATTATACACAACAACTTATGTACAATCATAATAATATACAAGACGCACTCGGATCTTATAAAGAATGGAAAAGGTATATCAAAAGTAAAAACAATGTTTTAGAAAATGGATATGAATTGATGGAAGGGCAATTTACTCCGTTTGGAAAAAATAAGGGAAAAGCAAAAATAATTACAAATAATATTGATTTAAATAGGTGTGGAACGGTAACTATTATAAGAGAGACTATATTTGATTAAGATGTAAGGATTATAATTGCTTTAAAGATTAAATTCTGTTAACCTTCAAGCATTTAAGAAATAATTTAAGAATCAAATAAGTAAAAAGGGGGCTGTTGTAAATGTAATGTCAATTAGTTAATCTAAAGACATTGGGTTTGCAACTCCCGTTTGTTTTGACAAAACTTAATAATTATTATATAATATATTTATAATTTGTTATTATATATATTTGTGATAGGTACTTTGTTGGCATCCTTTTTAAGGGTGTATTTTTGTTTTTAGGGGAAAAATGTCCCTTTTAACGTGAATATTCACGATCATATAAATATGGAAAACGTAAAAAGACTGTCTTTTCTCAATTAAGAAGAACGAAAAAGGCCGTTTTTTTATTTGTAATTTTTTATCCAGGTAAGAACCTGTTTTATATAAAAATATAGCTTAAATTAGCAAAAACAGAAAGGTGGAAAAGTATATGTATATAAAAAGTTTAACTATGAGATATGCAAACTATTTTAGAGTTGCTATCGAAAAAGTTTCTGAGGATGTAGCACAAGATATAGTAGCAGGAATCACAAAAATAGACCCACCAGGGTATGTTGGGCTGCGCTGCAAAGAAAATATCAAATATGTGTCCTTTGAAGTTGAAATGTATCAGGACTCGAATCATTGTACTATAGTATACTTCTTTGAAGATTATAAAGAAATATGTGACTATGGAGAAGATTCGGAAGTATATAAACTGATGAAAAGCTTTATTGATACTTATGGAAATAAGTATCCTGATAACAGCGAACTCTTGCTTGGAGACGTGGAATATCTCAGTCTCCCAGAAGTTCAAAAACTTAATGATGAATATATATCCATAAACAAGAGTGTAAAGAAAATAAGCAGTGAAGTTATTCCGGTAAATATTCCAGTAAAAATTAAGATTTCTGAAAAGAAAATGAAAGAAGCAATAATTACTGGTGTCTGTAAAGTTGAAAACGGAAACGAGAAATTTGAGGAGTTATTACTGCTTGCAGACGGTAAACCATGTGACTCATTGCTGGTATATTTGGATGATAAGCCATTTTCTGAATTATCCGATAATCTTTTGTTTGAATGGTTTATATGTATGAAGCGTGAGAAGGAAAGACTTGATTCTGGGCAAAGATTTTGCTATACAGAATACTGCTTTTCTGATACGGGAGAAGAATACTGTTATTCAAATAAAGACTTTAAAAGACACTATACACGAAACGAAGGATAGGTATCCTGAATGGATAAATGAACAGATTAAGGAGGAAGATAAATGACAAAATGTATGAGATTGAATAATAGAGTTGTAAGTACGGAAAATATTACTTTTTTTCAATGGTTAAACACATATGAATTTATGTGTAAAAGAGAATTCAAGGAGTTGCCCAGGTATAAGCAGGAAAATTATAGACGGGAGTTCGAATTGTTTAAAAAAGGAATCGGAGGATATTAAAATGGGATGGACATCTTACCATGCAACATATTATAAAAAAGGAACTGTTGACAGGAAAGCAGAATGCGACGCTTATTTTATGGAAGGGTCAAATGCCGAATTTTATAAGGTTATAAAATCAGCACTTGTTGGTTCGGTATATTATGCAGCTGTTATGAACTTAAAGCGGTATTCAGATAGGCGGGATGAAAGTAATCATCGCATTATTGAGGATATACCGGAAAATAAGCGCACTGTATGGGCGGTCGTTTTTCTTACTTCGGTAAACAGTAAGGACTATTTTAACTTTGCCTACAAAGATTTGAGTGAGGATATGGGACCAATAGCGGATAGATGCCCGACATCAATTTTGAATCTGTTAAGTCCTACTGATAACAAACAAGCTATTGCTTGGCGTGAGCGTTGTCAGAAAAATAATGAGAAAAAGAAAAATCCTCAATCGTTAAGTAATTTACCTATCGGTACGGTAATACGTTTCACAAATGGGGAAGGCAAATTCGTTGAGTTGTTAAAACATCCGGCAGCATTCCAATTTAAGAGGCCGTTTTGGTACTGTAAAGAATTAGGTTGCTATATGCCGACCACACGAATCCCTGATAGTTACGAGGTAATAAGTGCATAAGAGTCTAGGAGGAATAGTAAAATATGGACAATAAAGAATTAGAAAAATTGTGGGACGAGTTTGAAGACGTATTATTTATAGAATCAGATAATGGTACTTTGGTTCTTGCATCAAGTTGGAATGGTTTTGACCCGGGTACAGATAGGGAAACCATTTGGCATTGGTTTGATGAACGTCATAGCAAAGGTGTTGGCTGGTTATTAAGCGGCACTTAAGTGTTAAAAAATAAGTTCAGAAACAGGAGGTAATAATTATGGAATTAATACATCATGGATATTACGAAGCAGATAAAGGAAAACATTTTGTTCTTACGGAAAAGGGCAAGGCAGAATGTGTTACAGAAGGTTATGAAGTCGTTTATGATTATAACGGTTACACACTAAGTGCGGGTAATCATATAGTTTTTCCGAAGAGACAAATTGCGGAAAGCTACATGAAAAACCAGGAGAAAAAATCTTGGATGAAGAAACATAAACTCTATATTCGTACTGGGATTTATGAAGGAGTAGCTTTAAAAGAGTGCAGGACTCATGACAATAAGCAGGTGTATAATACCGATTGGTTTTATGGCATTGATTGTCTTCAGTTAGGGGATTTAGTTGAAGAAGAAATTATTGATGATATAATTGACGCTTTGCCCCCGGCCTGCATGAGAACTGACTGTACACAGTTAGGAGAACCTGCTGACCATAGAATTGATGAAAACGGAAAAACCCGTGCTGTTTTTGCCACATTTAAACGTATTGCAGAGAACACATGGGAATATTGCGGCAATTGTTTTAGAGGCGAGAACATACAACGAGGCATTGAACCGGCATATGTATAGAAAGGAGACGTAATATGAAAGAAATCAAAGTAAGACTGTATCGGTCAGAAGATGACAACTATATTGAGCTATGGAAGGTTATTAATCCTGAAAAAGGTAAAACTCAATATTATGGCCGATACATGCACAATAATGAGGGACTTTGGATTTATGTAGCCGACCCACTGGGATATTGTGAAAGGGATCACAATGTTCCCGATGATGTGGTTTTTATTTTGTGCGACGAAAATGGCAAAGAATATTACAGATATTCCAATGCGGACGAAAATCCTCTTCCTACTTTGGAAGAAGTGATAAAAGCAGAGTGGAACAAAGTAAAGGGCAGCATTACACACAATGCAGAGAATTACGCAAAAGACTTCTTGACAGAAGTAAAATGCGGAGAGACCACGCTGAGCTTAAATCAGTGGTTGTTGTCGTTCAAGGACCCTGATTTATACCAGAAGGCAATTGCCGATATGTTCGGATACGACGATAACTGGTTGTATGGTACAAAGTCCGGAAAAGAAATTAAGTATGAACCTATTTCAGGGACTGTATTTTCATACCTGGGCCACGAATATCAGTTTACAGCCGTAACCTGTAAACATGATATATGTGGCGTCGAATGGATTGAATACAAATGTACCGATGCGCCTTATATTGTAGAGGATTGGAATCATAGGGTAAAATCTTATGGTAATGACGTAGGCAATTATTATGACGCAACAAAAATTGGGACTATGTATGATATTCGGACAGCACGGCAACTTGTCGCAGATGCGTTAATGAAGATTTATCCGCAAGCAGAGCGAAATGCTTCATTGCTGTATGTTAAGAAAAGCGGTTGTAAGATATTGCTAAAATTATCCTACGAAGAAGCTGCTGAAATTCTGTTAGGTGGAGAACTGCATCGGAGTAAGGTTTTAGAATTAATAGAATCTGAAAAACAGAAAAATCATTTTCATCTGTATACAAGAGAAAATAAGAAATCAATTATTGCGGCGAATCCTGGCATTATTGATAATACATGGAGGTATTAAAAATGACAAACGAAGAATTCTTAAAGTTACATTTGGCTATGACGTATGAAGAACATAACAAAAGTGATTGCACACAGTGCAGCAGAGAAAACTGTATACACAGAAACGCATATAGGAGACTCCCCGAATCTGAGGGTGGGTTAGCTTTATGTCCACGCTTAAATGAATAGTACAGAAATAGATAGGATTAAATGATGAAAGCCGGCTATGGTATGGTTTTCATCCCAAAAAAGGCTCAGTAAATATAACTACTGAGCCTTTTTATTTTTGACAAATGTGAATAAATATTATATAATATATCCATAATTTGTTGTAAAAAAATTGTGATATGTATTTTGTTTGCATCCTTTTTATGGGGTGCTTTTTTGTTTTCAGGGATAATATATCTCTTTTAACGTGAATTCTCACGATTATATAAATATTTGGAATGTAAAAAGACAGTTTATTTTATTTGTATTAAAGGAATAAAAAGCTGTCTTTTTATATGTATTTTTTACACAGGTTAATAACCTGTTATATATATATGATGATGGAACAGAAGCCGAAATATCAAGTGATGATGATTGGAAAGAAATTGAACAACACTATGAATGGGGTGGTGGATTTGGACAGGAACTGCCAACGGTTGACCTGAAACTGCCGGATGGAAAGAGAATTGTTGCACCGGAAGTAGTTGATATTTCTGCAATCGACACACTGGATGAACTGGAATACAGTTTATGGGGGACGATTGAAGAATATCTATCTCTGTTTGGTATCAGAACAGAGGATGATAGTCCTGATTTTGGAACAGTTAAAGCTGTGCAGGATAAACTGTTAGAAGTCCTTATGGATGCAGGTATCAATTTTCAATTCTTTGATAACTGTGAATCACAGGATAAATCTGTGTAAATGGCCATTATTTTGCACTGACACCAATTGACGCAGACTATGTTGTTCAGTATGCGTTATTTGGAACTATTATTTATAAATAAGGAGGAATAATTATGTCATATGATTTGAATGCCAAGGCAAAAGAAGTAAAGAAAATTGTATATGATAAAAATGAAAAAAATAAAGACAAGGAGAGGACCTTTTTATATTTTAAAATTATAGAAAGGGCTGAAAAGGAAGGTTTATACAATGGGCAAAAATTGAATCTGATGATGGACATTGAAAGTGCGGATAAAAAATTTAATTTAAGGCTTAACGAGTGGCTTAATGCCGATAAATTTAATTTTGCACATGACCTTTTTGGTATTATGAATAACATTGTCCGCAATGAATTTCCCTCATCAAATTTTGGCTCTTTTGTCCCTAGATTTGCTGGCCAGTATAATTAGAAGGAGGAAAAGAAATGAAAAAGCTTAACAGACGGATATATGAATTTGGAGAATATCTTTTGGATACATTTGATTACAAGCTTCCGGGTCAGATTTTGGAAGAAGAAAAGCAAAAGGTTTCAGAAGAAATTGAAAAATTCAGAAAGGAATGCATAGCTGAAGAAAAACCCTTAGATTATGGCGAAGAAGATTATTTAAAATCTATTGCCAGTCAAATTCATAATAAGTGGGTATTTCGTGATGCAGAAAGACTTCTCTATAAAAGGACTATAGCAATCATTGATTACATTGAAAATTTCACAGAAGGCGAGATAGAAACTAATGATGAGGTAGAAGAATTAATTAATTATGCAGGTCAGTTCTATGAGGAAGAAAGAAAACGATTTGCTGGTAGTCCAATTGAATTCTTTTTTGAAAAAGAGTTTATGAATGCATATACGGCTGCAATGAATTGTGCATGTGAACATATCAATGAAATTCAAATGAAGGAGAAAAATAAGAATTAATCATATGTGGCGGCCCTGTACCGCCACATATAATAAGTTTAGGAGGACGAAATTATGGGAATTATCGAAGGAAAAAAGAAATATGAAATAACAGGATATAAAGTCTATGAATGCCCTAAATCGCCTACGGAAAAAGGTTTGTATTATGGAAAAACCCCAATTTTAGAACAGGCTGAAGGGATAATCAAAAGAGCTAAAGAATCCGGCAAACACTTATTTCTTAAGGCCGTCTGCAGTGATGGAATTGAGAGATATATGTTTTAGCTTAAAAAACGAAGAAAGAAAAGAGGAAAATACAATGTTAAATAAGAGAGCAAAAAAATTAATTGGTTATAACCATTTGGTGGAGGATCTTGCAAAAAAAATATTGTCTGAAGAACTCGATAATTTGGAAACCAAAAATCTAAAAGAAATTCTGGGTGCAGGATATGAAAAATGGGAGTTTAAGGATTGGTATAGACTTCTTGCCGATATTAAACGGAAAAAGAGAGAAGCGGATCATGAGGCAATAACGGCAGAGATAATCTTTAATGGTCTACCATGGGCGGCACAACAAGCCGCACAAGAAGCGGTAAGGATATTGTTAAGGAAAGCTACTGCAGAAAGGCTTTTCAAAGTGGATGAAGCAGTAGAGACGGCGGCAGAAATTATCTGGAATATGTTTTATTGCATGAAGATTGATATTAAGCATACGGTTCAAAAACTGAATGAAAGAAATAAAGCGTATTCACATAATGATTTGAAAGAAAATAGATTGTTGATGGACTTTATAGAGGAATTAAGGAAAGAGCAATGGAGAGAAGGGAATGTAGCAAGGCTTAGAACTAAAGCTTTGTGATATGAATCTAAATAAACAGACACGGTATTTTAGATATCGGGTCTGTTTATTTTGACAAAAGTTTATAAATTTTATATAATATAAACATAATTTGTGATTTAAAAATTTGTGATTTGTAATTTGTTGACATCCTGTAAAGGGTGTGTTTTTGATTTTAGGGGCGCTATGTCTCTTTTAGCGTGAATTATCACGATTATATAGATAATAAATATAAGATGACAGTTTATTTTATGTCCATATTACTAAGTGGAATAAATCAACTGTCTTTTTATATGTATTTTTTTAATACAGGTTACAAACCTGTTTTATATATAAATTAATATATAGTATAAAGGAGCTTCCTGTATAATTCAAGTATAGGGAATTCCAAGAAAGAAGGTTGAGAAAAAAATACCTCAGAGTAAAATAAGATTACTGACTTGCAGGTTAGTGAAAATCTTATTGAACAGAGAGGTATCTAAAATGAATTGTAACACACAAAACGCAAAAATTGCATCCATAACTGAAAAAACTTTGATTGTTGGAATCGATGTAGGAAGTGAAACCCACTATGCCAGGGCATTCGACTGGCGCAACTATGAATATACCAGAAAGCCACTGGAATTCAGTAACACAGAGGCAGGGTTCCAGACATTCAAAGCATGGATGGAGGATATAGCGGCGAAACACGGTAAAACTGTTGTAATACCGGGCATGGAGCCGACAGGACATTACTGGTTTGCCCTGGGGAAATTCCTGCAGGACAGGGGGATGAGGCCTGTGCATGTGAATCCCCATCACGTGAAAAAATCAAAAGAACTGGATGACAACAACCCCAACAAAAATGACCGTAAAGACCCAAAGACGATCGCTGCGCTTGTCAACGAGGGACGGTTCTCGTACCCTTACATACCAACCGGTATCTATGCAGAGATCAGGAGCCTGTCAAACCTGCGCTTCCAGACGCAGGAGGAGCTCACGAGGATCAAGAACCGCCTGGCCAGATGGTTCGCCATCTACTTTCCTGAATATAAAGACGTTTATGGGGATTTGAAGGCGGTGAGCGGGAGGATGGTGCTGAAGGAGGCGCCGCTGCCGGAGGACATCAGAAAACTGGGGGTGGAAGGTGTGAACCGGATATGGAGGGACGCAAAGCTCAGAGGCGCCGGAATGAAGAGGGCAAGGATCCTGGTATCGGCAGCGGAGCACAGCGTAGGAAGTAAGGAAGCACCGGGAGCGGCAAGGATGGAACTGAAGAACCTGCTCAACGACATGGATGTATATACCTCAAGGCTGGAGGAGCTTCTCCTGAAAATAGAGGAAAAGCTGAAAGAAATCCCATATGTTGATAAACTGATGGGGATCAAGGGGATCGGCCTGGCAACAGTCAGCGGATTCATTGCGGAGGTGGGAGACATTGGACGTTTTGACAACCCAAAGCAGTTACAGAAGCTGGCGGGATATGCGATTGTGGCGAATGATTCCGGGAAGCATAACGGCGAGAGCCGGATCAGTTACAGGGGAAGGAAACGCCTGAGGTATGTGCTGTATGAAGCAGCGATATCCTTGATTGGGAAGAATGCAGAGTTCAGGGCAATACATGAGTATTACCGGACACGTAAAGAAAACCCATTAAAGAAGATGCAGTCTGTCGTAGCGGTAGCGTGTAAGGTTCTGAGGGTATTCTACACGATACTGACAAAAGGTGTAGACTATGATGCCGGAAAACTGATGGGTGACATCAGGAGACCACAGATCCAGGCGGCATAATAAACGAACATAAACCACAAGCGGGCAATGCCCTGTCATAGTTGGGTTGAACTTTCAAAAATTTTGATTGAGGGTTGAATCCAGCTGTGACAGGAAAGCTGGAAAGTATGGGGAACGATCCGGGAAAACGTCCACCGAAAGGTGCCGGTGAGGGAAACATATGAGACAGGTCGGTAAGACTTATGACAAAGAATGAGCCGGTAGTCGGCAGGAATATTATCCATAGGGCATGACCCTGTAAAGGAGCTAAGCTGACACCCTGGTTATGGACAGGCGGGACGAAGGAAGTTAGGACCCGGCAGAGATGCCGGTAATCCTGGTAGACACGGGAGGTTCGCTGCCGTAGAAGGAGGGGTATACACAAGGCCATGTAGAGCGGAAACGGAAGACGTTCTACTTTGTATACCCAACACCTCTATTTTCGTACCAGATACAAAGAAATGTCCATTATCTTGGCTCATTCATCTGAGATATATAACTAAAAAATCCTTGAAAAATAAGGAAAAAAGACTTGACTAAATAGGGAGGATGGGATGTAAATAATTTATTTACCATTATTCCATTGAATGCAGCTAAAAGTGATATCTTGGCGTTGCAGACAATCGGTAGGGGATTACGTTTGCCATTTGGCGAGATAACCAAGATAGAAGAATTAGATACATTGGATATTGTTGCACATGACCATTATCGTGAAATTGTTGATGATATAAAAAACAATCCTGTGTTTAAAAAGAGAAATTTGGATGAAGAAGATATTCCAAGTGTAGAAACTGTGAAGGTAGAAGCTACGGTTGAAAATGCACAACTTTCATTGTTCGACGAAATATTTTGTGAAAATAATATTAAATCTTTCCAAAGTTTGAAAGATGAAAAGACAGTTGATAATTTGTTTGAGGCATATCAAAAGGCATTTATAAAAAGGGCAGTGTCAAAGAAAGCAACGGAAGATAGCGAACAAATGACATTGTTTGATTATATGAATGAAAAACAAGATGAAAAATCCGTGGAGCATGAAGTTGATGCTCTGTCAGTTCAGCAAGATATGAGAACAGAAAAAATAGATATCAAACAATCTGCTGAATTAGTAAATATTGTTCCTTATGCCAAGCAAACCTTTCAGAAGAAAATGGAAGAATTAAAAAGAGTAGCTATAGCTGTTCCTAAAATTAATATCAGCTATAGTTCCACAATTACTTTTCATCCATTTAAAGTAAAGCGGAATATTCAAGATTTTGATGTGGCTGCTTCTAGAATAGAACGATATGATACGATTAATGAAAAGTTGTTGCAGGTATTAGATGCGGATGTATTAATTGCAGAAAATCCTGAGAATATGTTAGCTGTTTCATTGTTGGAAAGTATTCCGGAATTTAGTTCTGATGATGCAGAATTTATTCTTGATGTAGTAAATCAATATTTGGCATTAATTGAGGAAAGTGCTGAAGATAAGAAAAGGGTTGTTCGTAGATATGCAACTCTTATCGTAAATGATCTTAAGAAACAAATATATGCATCAAAAGATGAAAAAACTGAATTTGTGTATAATGTTCAGAAAGACCTTATTGTTTTCGGGCAATTTGTTAAAAACATGAAGGTAGGCGGCAAGGTTAACTATAGAAAGGAAATTGCAGATAAAAAGAATATAAAACAATATCTTTTTACGGGATATAAAAAATCCTATTATGCAGATAATGCTTTTGAAAGCGATGAAGAGAGAAAATTATCAGTTATATTGGAAGATGATGAAGATGTGATTCGTTTTATTAAACCCCCATTAAATCAGCTTGGGTTATTTTATCGTGCGGCAAAACAGTACAATCCGGATTTTCTAGTCGAAGTGAAGGATAAGAAATATATGATAGAGGTAAAGGCAGAGAACCAAACGGATCGAGAAGAAGTCTTAGAAAAAGCAAAAGCGGCAATTAAGTGGTGTCAATGTGCAACAGAGGTTGATGCAGATGGAAAATCATGGGAGTACAAAATGATTCCAGCTAACCAAATAGTTATAGGAAATACCTTAAAATATGTTGCAGGTCTGGCAGTTCCGATTGATGTGGAAGAGTAAAAAATTAGTGCAGGGAGGTTTCTATGGTTGATATAAAAGATTATAAGCATGCGATAGTAAGACAGAAAATACTGGATGCAGTAAGACAGGATTTGATTGGACCAAGTGCGCCTGAAGAAGAATTATTTGAGGAGCCGACAAAGAGTTATATTACAGGATTATTATATCCGGCGGATTCCACTATTACAGAGGATGAAAACTATTTTGACGTAGAATTTACAGAAAAAAAGTTTGATGCAGAAGAAGAATCAAAGGAGGCAACTATCTTCGAAGAGGAAGAACCAGAAGATAGAATTAAAGGTGGATTTCAAAAACCATCATCTATTGGTATATCTTTTTATGTAAAAGACGACGTTTCAGATTTAAATGTATATGTTAAATGGGGACGTTATTATGCAGAACAAATCCAAGGAGAAGTTGTTGACGAGTCATTAGAAGAGGATGCGGAGAATAGAAGAAAAGAGAAACGTACAGTTTATAAAAGGGAAGCAATGGAAGATATTGTGGAACTGGATTTAACTTCTATAGGCAAATCAAAACAGTTATTTTTGGATGCTAATAGTAATGTTTATATATATGTAATGCAGATGAAACTTGATAACGGATATAAAATGGTTTCTATTTATTTGCATAACAATGATAAATCTTGTGATGATGAAAAAGAATATGAAAAAGTAATGTTCCAAGTCGAAATGTTAATTGCTGATGATAGGATGAATCCAATATTTGTACCTGAATATATTTGCAGAAAAGTCGAATTGGAAGATGAGTATTATTACAAAGGGCGGCCTATATATGCAAGAGGAAGAGGGTGCGCCGCAGTATGGGATACAACTGTTAATGAGGGAAATGCAACTTATGTGATGACATCTTTTATCCCAGATTATGAAATTCCAAGTGTAAGTACGCAAATAGAGGAAATGCCACAATATACATTTTCTATGTTACAAATGGGATGTTCGAAGAAAAAAGAGGAAACAATTGAAGTGCTACATGCACTAACAGAATGCTATGAGACATGGATTCATAAAAAATTAGAAGGAAATCCTGTTATGAAAGATACGGGATTTTCAACAACGGGCCAAGGTATTATTAATAGGTGCATAGAAGCACATCGTCGTATGAATGCAGGAATTGATTTGATTGAAAAGGATGAAAAAGTATTCCGGGCGTTTTTATTTATGAATCAGTCAATGTATCTTCAGAGAAGTATTACTGCGTTTTCTAAAGACTATGGAAATGGTATTCCCTGTAGTTTAAAGGATTATATGCGTGATATTCCTGAAAAGAACAGAAAGAAAGATCATAGTGAATGGAGACCGTTTCAGATTGCATTTATTCTTTTAAATTTATTTGGGATTATTAATGGGGAAGCACCTGAACGGGATATTGTTGATTTGCTGTATTTTCCCACCGGTGGTGGTAAGACAGAAGCCTATCTTGGATTAATTGCTTTTACTATTGCATATAGACGTCTGACAGCTTCAGAAGAAACCGAATATGAAAAGGATGGTGGTGTAACTGTATTGTTACGCTATACACTCAGATTACTTACAACTCAGCAAAGGGATAGATTGATGCGATTAGTTGTTGCAATGGAACAATTACGTGAAAATAATCCTGAGCTGTATGGTAATGAAAGAATTACAATAGGATTCTGGGTTGGAAGTGGCGTAACACCTAATAAGTTTAGTGATTATGATGATAAAGATAAGAAAAAAGAATTTATCCGTAAATTAACAAAACAGATTATCAAATGTCCATATTGTGGGAAGAGAATAACGAAAGACCAATATATAATTAATTCAAAGGGTAAATATGTTCAAATTCATTGTGCGGATCGAGGCTGTTATTTTGAAAAGTCAAGGGGAAGAACAATGCCGGTTTACCTTGTTGATGAAGAAATATATGCTAAGTGCCCTACAGTTATTATTTCTACAGTTGATAAATTTTCCAGATTGCCGTGGACCGAACGAGTTGGTCTATTATTTGGAAGAACTGACAGGTGTTGTTCAAGATGTGGATATCTTGCTGTTGGCGAAAAGCATGAAAAGACACATCGAGTGAATGTTTCTTATGGATTAGAAGCAGCGATTGTAAATGAATGTAAAGCCTTTTATCCGCCTGAATTGATTATTCAAGATGAGTTGCATTTAATTACAGGTCCATTGGGTACTATATATGGCGGTTATGAAACTGTTGTAGAAGAAATGTGTTGTATTCAGAAAGATGGTAAAAAAATAAGGCCGAAGTATATTGTATCAACCGCAACAATAAGAAATGCAAGAGAACAAATCAAATTTTTATATGGACGAGAAAACTTTGCACAATTTCCTCCAAGTGGATTTGATACAAGAGATTCTTTCTTTATAAAAGAAGTGCCCCTTCCAAATAAGGACCTTCGTAATATATCGGAAGAAGAAGTACAAGAAATGATTGAGCAGGGTAAGAAGCCATTCAGGCAATACGTAGGGATTTGTGTAAGTGGACAATCTGTAAAAACTACTTTGATTCGTTTATACTCTGCTATTTTACAAAAGACCTTAGATTTAGCAAAAGATTCTGAATATGAGGATTATGTGGATCCATATTATACACTTATTGGATATTTCAATAGTATAAGGGAATTAGGTGGTGCGGTCAGATTGTTTGATGACGATATTAAGAGCAGGATGCATTTTGTGAAAAATAAGTATGGCAGCCCAAAGCAAAGATTTATAGGTATTGATGGAAGAAAAGAGATAACTTCTCGTATGTCGTCAGAAGATATTGTACAGACTTTGGAAAAGTTAGCAATTTCTTTTGATAAAACCAAGTCTAAGCAGGGATGTTATGATGTAGTGCTTGCCACCAATATGATAGCTGTTGGAATGGATGTTGACAGGCTGGGATTAATGTCTGTTGTAGGTCAGCCGAAACAGAATTCGGAGTACATACAGGCAACAAGCCGTGTGGGGCGTCAGAAACCAGGGATTATTTTTACGGTGTATAACCCATATAGACCTAGGGATTTGTCAAATTATGAAAACTTTGTTGGTTTTCATTCTCAGATGTATCGCTATGTTGAAGGAACAACTGCAACACCATTTGCAGCCCGGGCGCGTGACAGAGTATTACATGCGTTGGTAGTAGCATTATTGAGATTGCAAATTGAACTGATGGCTGATAATAGCGGTGCAAAGCAAATTAATAATTTGTCAGATACAGAGCTCGATGAAATAAAAGGAATGATTTTAGAAAGAGTAAAAATGATAGCGCCAAGTTCTTTTTCAGATACAGAGGAAGAAATAGAGTCTTTTATTAACACATGGAAGAGCATCGCAAAAAAAGATGATTTGTATTATTTTCTTCCATCTGTAGCAAATGACAAAAAACGTTTGCTTGTCTATTTTGACGAATTATGTGGAGATAAAGAAAAACCAACGTTAAATTCAATGAGAGATGTTGAACAATCATCTGTAGTGTTTTACTGGGAGGGTATTTAATGTATTTTTATAAAAAGTTAGGCGAAATTCGCCCCAATCAATTAATAACCACATATGGACCCGGTGCAATAATGGATGCTTTGAATGATTCATTGACTGTATTGGACATTGAGTATTGGGATAATAATAATATTGGGAAGGAAATTAGAGATGCGCGACTGGCAACTTATATGAATGTTAAAAGGTTTTATATGCCAAAGACAGGTGGAAAAGAAGATATACCTGTGATTTCTTTTCCATATTATCATGTTTGCTCGAATGGAAAATGTAAATACTTATTTGATATGAGGAAATCTCTGGACATTGAACAATATAAAAAAAGTCAGGGAGAAGTAAAGTGTCCAAAGTGTGGATTTGGAGCATATCCTTCAAGATTTATTACAGTATGTGAAGATGGGCATATGGATGATTTTCCTTGGAGATGGTGGGTGCATCGCGGAGAGACAAGCTGTAAGAAAGATATGTATTTAAAATCAATGGGAAATACATCTTCTCTTGCAGATCTTTTGGTTGAATGCGAATGTGGAGCTAAGAGGGTTATGGCAGGTGCAATGCAGAAAGATAAATTTTCAGGACTAAGTTGTTCAGGAAATCATCCGCATAGGCCTGGAAGTAGACCAAAGATATGCAAAAAGAGTGTTGTACCCAGTCAAAGGGGCGCATCAAATGTATATTTTCCGGTTATAAAAAATGCAATTTCTATTCCACCTTGGACGAATCCTATTCATGATATTATAAGTGTAAATCGTACCGTTATTGAGAATTATGAGGAAGATTTTGGGGAAGATGGTTTACAAAGAGCTTATGAGAAATTCTTTGCACCTACATATACAAGGGAAGAGTTTGATGCTGCTTACAATAGATTGAAACAGAAAATAAAGGAATTTATCGAATTAAAAGAAATGGAATATGCTGCAATTACGCATCATGAGGATGTAATGTTTCAGCATGACGTAAAGTACTTTAAGGCAGAAGAAATAAAATTGCTTGAAAGTTTAAAGCCTTACATTTCCAGAGTGATAAAGATTCATCGCTTAAGAGAAGTACGGGTATTAACAGGTTTCACAAGACTGGAAGTACCTGAACCGGAAATTGATGAGCAGGCGCATATTGTAAAGTTAAAGTCAGGTTCGGGTGAAAAGTGGCTTCCTGCGGTTGAGATAAATGGAGAAGGTGTATTTATTGAACTTAACAGAGATACACTTAATAGGTGGCTTCAAATAGAAAAAGTTCAGGAACGTTCAAAAAAATACGCACAATGTTATGCAGCTTATTGTGAGAAAAAAGGCTGGAAAAATTATAAATCAAGAAATGCAGAATATGTTTTGTTACATACTTTGTCTCATATGCTGATAAAAGAAATGGCAATGCAATCTGGTTACTCTTCTGCAGCGTTGCATGAGAGAATCTATAGTAGCGAAAATATGTGTGGTCTACTTATATATACTGGGGCTGCAGATAAAGAAGGATCACTTGGCGGGCTTGTTGAGCTGGGGGGAATGAATAAGCTGATACCATTACTAAAAGGGGCATTAGAAAATGGATTAACATGTACTACTGATCCAGAATGCTTTATGAAAAATCCTACCAGTGATAGACTTAATGGAGTTGCCTGTCATTCATGTACAATGATATCAGAAACGGCGTGTGAAAATAGTAATAGACTATTGGATCGTGCCTTGGTAGTTCCAGTTCCAGAACATGAAGAAATGGGATATTTTAGAGAATTGGTAAAGGACTTATGTGGAATACAAATATGAGAATCGATTATATTGCAGAGCTGGTAGCTGATGCTGTAGAAGATTACAGCATCAGCAGGAATGAGGGGATTTTTGATGATGTTATTAAAGAATTAAAAGAACACTTTAAAAATTGTGATGAAGATGAGATTATGGAAATTTTATCTTTGTGTGTAAGTGTATATGGGAAAAAGCATAATGAAACAGCAGAATTGGTTGTTACATCTCCTGACTCATTTAGAGTGAAGTCAAAGAAGACGGAGGATGTCATTTTTTCACTTATTAAAGA
Organism: Lachnospiraceae bacterium; assembly: GCA_910574745.1. Taxonomy (GTDB): domain Bacteria; phylum Bacillota; class Clostridia; order Lachnospirales; family Lachnospiraceae; genus UBA2882. The sequence goes on from CAJTCE010000030.1 coordinate 46,505, forward strand.
GGCAGAAAAAAGTATTACTATAACAGGTTACTCAATATCGGATTTTTTTAGTGAAATGCTGGATATCATAATTAAAAAGAGTCAGCAAGGTGTGTATATAACTTTATACATAAATGATTTAGAAAGACAGAAAGAGGTTTTGGAACGATTATTATCGTATCAGAGCAAATTTTTAAAAATATATGAGTTTCAAAAAGATGCAGAAGACAAAATGGCAGCACTTCATGCTAAGGTATTGGTAATTGATAGGAAAGTGTCATTAGTATCGTCGGCTAATTTATCCTATCATGGTATGCAAGGAAATATTGAAATGGGTATATTATTACAATCACAGGAAAAAGCAAGAAAGATTGAGGCTTTATTGAAAGAACTTAAGAAAATGAAGGTATTTAGTAGGATTTAATAAATAAAGGTAATTGAGTATGGATACACTAACGCCAGAACAACGCCGTAAAAATATGAAAAGTATTAAGAGCAAGGATACTAAGATTGAGTTAAAGTTGCGGAAAGAATTGTGGAATAGAGGATATCGATATAGAAAAAATGTCAAATCGTTGCCCGGCACTCCCGATATTGTATTTTCTAAATATAAGTTGGCGATTTTTTGCGATAGTGAGTTCTTTCATGGAAAAGATTGGGAAGTGTTAAAACCGCGTTTGGAAAAAAGTAATAATAGTGAATTTTGGATTAGTAAAATATCCCAGAACAGAGAACGTGATGAAAAGGTTAATAAACAGCTTTTATTTCAAGGATGGACAGTGATTAGATTTTGGGGGACGGATATTACAAAAAATTTGGATGAGTGCGTGAAAGTAATAGAAGAAACAATGTTTGATATTGTTATGCAATTAAGATAATAGTCATACCGTATATTAAATTTACCTTGGAAACAAGTTTCTTGCTTATTATTAGCTAAAAGTAAGAATGTATTGAAAGGACGTTCTATGGATATCTTGGAAAACTTAAAACAAACCATAGCCTCCCTCCAAAAAGAAAACCACTACCTAAAATCCCTCCTAAAACAAGCAGGCATACCATACGAATCAATCAATCCCTCACAAACACAACTAATACTTCCCCAATCAAGGTGCATGCATCCACCCCCCGAAATATTACTTCCGAAGATGCCAATTTATTTTTCAGCATGTTTTGGGGACGTACAGATGTATATAGTAAACGTACCATTAAGAAATCTACCGGCGAAGTAAATTATTATACTCAATGTACTAATTTTTGGAAAAACGGATGTCCCAGAATTTATGGAAGAAAAATGAAATGCCAGGAATGTGAAAAACAAGCCTATAAAAACTGGGCAGTAAAGAAATCATGGCACATTTAAAGGGAGATGCCGAGGATGGAACAGACGTTATCGGGATATTTCCGCTTTTGCCTAATGCTTGGAAGGAAGAGATTGATACCCTAAGGGAGATATGTAAGATAAACGGCATAGATGCTCTGGTAGAGCGTTCCGGATCGGGAAGAGGTGCACATGTGTGGATTTTCTTTCAAAAGCCTATAGAGGCATCATTGGCGAGGAAGTTTGGAAATACCTTATTAAGAAAGGGAATGGAATCGGTTAATCTCAAGTTATTCCGCTATTATGATAGAATGCTTCCAATGCAGGAGCATCTTCTGGCAGGAGGAGTCGGAAATCTGATTTCGCTTCCGTTGCAGGGACAGGCGCTAAAAGAGGGAAACAGTGCATTTATTGATGAAGATTGGAATGCCTATTCGGATCAATGGCAAGTATTGTTTAGTAAACAGAAGCTTACTAAGGAATTTGTAGAGGAGAAAATAAAGGAATGGAAAGTACCCAATCCTATTGAAGTAACAGAACTTGCAGAAATACGGGAAGGCAGTGATGAAAAGCCTTGGGATAAAAACAATCGCTTTGCAGTAGGGGATGTGGATGGAGAGCTGCGTATGATTCTGGCAGACGGCATATATGTCGAAGCATCAAATCTGAAGGCAAGAATACAGAATCAGATAAGAGAACTGGCAGCATTTAAAAACCCTGTATTTTTCAAAAATCAGGCCATGGGATTATCTAATTTTGCAAATACCAGATATATTTATCTGGGAAGGGATGAAAACGGGTATATTAGGATTCCCAGAGGACTGCTGGAAAATTTGCTTACGGAATGATACAAGGCAGGCATAAAGTATGATATTGAAGACAAACGGTGCAGCGGCAGAGAAATTAAGGTTGAATTTAAGGGACAATTAAAGGAATCGCAAGCTCCGGCTGTAGAAAAAATGACCCGGTATGAAACCGGAATTTTGAATGCCGCAACAGCTTTACTCCCGAATATGAGACTCCATCCGGCAGGATAAAAAGAAGGAAGAGTGTAATCGGCAGGCTTCAGGGTGCGCATGATTCGTCCACAGGAATTGTTGATATAGCAATGGTTGGCTCTATCTGCAAAAATGGAGAATATCATGAAAGGTTGAAGAATTATGGCCTTGTGATTCTGGATGAATGCCATCATGCGGCCTCAGATACAATTGTAGATGTGCTGCAAAAGGTAAGGGCCAAATATGTATATGGGGTAACTGCAACACCATCCCGTGGCGATGGACTGGAAAGGATTAATTTTATGCTGCTTGGTCCCATTAGGTACAAATATACATCAAAAGACAGGGCAAAGGAACAGGGAATTTCCCATTTGGTTTATCCACGGTTTACAAGAGCGGTGGCCCCAAGATTCAAACAGGACAAAATGCATCCTAATGAGGCCTATGAAATTATAAGAAATAATGATGACAGGGACAGTATCATTATTAATGATGTAAAAAAGTGTATCGACGAGGGAAGGACGCCAGTTGTTCTTTCAAAATATGTGGATCATGCAAAAAAGCTGTATCAGCAGCTTGCAGACTATGCGGATAAGGTATTTTTGTTATCGGGTAATAATTCGAAAAAAGAGCATGGAAAGATTCTACAGGATATGAATCAGGTAAAAGCCGATGAAAGTATGATTCTTGTGGCTACGGGCAAGCTGATTGGAGAAGGCTTCGATTTTCCTAGGCTGGATACGTTGATTATGGCAACGCCTGTTGCATGGAAGGGCGTAGTTGAGCAATACGCCGGACGGTTAAACAGGGATTATGAAGGAAAGCAAAGCGTCATTATTTATGATTATGTGGACAGTCATATTTCTATGTTTGACAGGATGTATTACAAAAGACTGAAGGCATATAAGCAGATTGGCTATGAAATTTATTCAGGAAAAGATTCATTGCATTTATCGTTACTGTCCAAGTCACATCATGAATTCTAATACTATTGTCCACAAGTCAATTCTATTCCTCTGCCAGATTCATCTCAAAACCAAAGCCCCGCATCCGCTCCTGTAATTCCATCCAATATTTGCCGTCCCCGTAACCATACATATCCGGTTTCCACGTAACAATTACGATATTCAGTCCAGCTTCCTGCTTTTCCTTTAGCAAAAGCATAACAATTTTTTAAAGAAGCATTCCTATAGAGAATGAAATTTGAACTTTGACAAAATAAAATCTCCCCGTATGATGTATATGAGTTTAGCGACTTAATACATCAGAAAACAAAGGAGATTTTATAACAATGAAAGTAAAGTACGAAGACCGCCAGAAACAAAAAGTAATCG
>CAJTCE010000031.1:0-23047 GCA_910574745.1 Lachnospiraceae bacterium
GAATGTCAGGGCACAGACCCAGCGAGAACTGATAGGGTAAGCATATGGATATACATCGTCAGAACATTATTTACCAGTAACTACATCCATTTATGGATGATGATATAAAAATTTAAAAATATATCGGGAGATGTATTGACAAATTTCAAATTTTGAGATAGGAGGACTATGCCTATGTGCATGAAAAACAGGCTGCAGAGCTGCTTTCCCATGATTCGGACAAGGGAGGAGGTGCTCGGCGAGATTTATGTACGTCCGGATTTGACGGATACCTTTGAACAGTGGAACAGGGAAAGACAAAAAGAATTTCTGGATTTCTGCTCCGGAACCAGGGGAGTAAAAATGCTTTATGACGGGTTTTTTAAAGAGATCATGGACCCGGATGCCACGCCAGAACGGCTGGAGGAATTCCTCTCCCTGCTGCTTTTGGAAAAAGTCAGGATCCTTTCCGTTCTGCCAAATGATTCCGCAAGGGTTGCAGACGAAAGCACCCTTTTGATCCTGGATATCGTGGTCATGTTAGAAGACGGCAGCATTGCTAATATAGAAATCCAGAAAATCGGCTACCGGTTCCCGGGAGAACGGAGCGCATGTTATTCCTCGGATCTGCTGCTGCGCCAGTACAAGCGGGTCAGGGGCAGACAAAAAAGTAAATTCGTCTATCATCAGATCAAGAATGTCTATACCATTGTCATATTCGACAAAAGCCCCCATGAATTTAAGGAGTTCCCCAATACATATATCCACCGGTTTGAGCAGAAATCAGATTCCGGACTCAAGATGGAATTGCTGCAGAAATATATCTATATCCCCCTTGACATATTTCGGAAAAACGTGCAGAATAATTCTATCAACAGTAAACTTGAAGGGTGGCTTGCCTTTTTATCTATGGACGCCCCTTCGGTAATATTGGAACTGATAGAAAAGTACCCTGAATTCAGGGAGCTGTATGGTCAGATATATGAAATCTGCCGGAATGTGGAGGATGTAATGGGATTATTTTCAAAGGAACTGCTGGAGCTGGACAGGAATACGGCCCAATATATGATAGATGAGATGCAGGAGGAGATAGAGCGGAAGAAAAAAGAACTGGAGGAGAGTACACACGAGCTGGAGGAACGAAAACGACAGCTGGAAGAAAGTAAGTCCCAGCTGGAGGAGAATAAATTTCAGCTGGAAGAGAGTAAGTCTCAATTGGAAGAGAGCAAATCTCAACTAAAAGAAAGGGACTCCCAATTAGCATATCAAAAAGATGAACTTAATAAGAAAGATGAACTTTATCAAAGAGCATTGAAAAAAATTGAAGAATTGGAAAAGAAATTGAACAATCAATAAATTTTTATGGTAGGATATGTTTGTAAAGAAAAAAAATTAGTAAGGCAGGTAAAACATGACAGCACATTTCGCTGTAAATTTGCCAAAAACAGAACGGGCGTTATTTTTTGCCGCAAAGGCATTTTTGAAATGAAATAACAATGTATAAATGCCTGTATTTACTGGTATGCAACCGAAACTTTACATTTAGAAAGACAAAAGTGATAGAAATATTTTCCTAAAAAATATAGTATAAGTTGAAAACAAAATAATCCGCTGCATGCAATAAGGTACATTACCTTGTAGCAATATTTAGGTATTTATGATCTTTAGGGTATTTATAGGTGGCATGTTGGCGGAAATATATGCACAGGGAGGAAAATATTATGACAATAGGAGATAAGTTATCAAAGCTGCGGAAGCAGAATAATTATACGCAGGAACAGCTTGCAGACATTCTGGGAGTATCGAGGCAGGCAATTAGTAAATGGGAGTCGAACGCATCTTATCCCGAGACAGAAAAGCTGATTCAGTTAAGTAATATGTATCATTGCTCCTTAGACTATCTGCTGCGGGACGAAATGGAATCAGATGATTTCAATAAAAATGGAAAAAGTGTTAATTTGGAAAAGCACTTCTATTATGAAAAGACCAGTGAAAAGAAAATAAAAGGCATACCCTTATGGCACATTAATATCGGATCCGGCAGGACTGCGAAGGGGATTTTTGCAGTAGGCTTACGGGCCAAAGGTATTGTTTCTGTGGGTATAGCATCCATGGGGGTCGTATCCGTAGGCATTGCCTCCATAGGTGTGTTGTCTATTGGAATTGCCACTTTGGGAATCGTAGCAGCGGGAAATATAGCGGTAGGAGTTATTGCAATGGGCGCAATCTGTGTAGGCGTCCTGGCAATGGGGGCTATAGCCGTTGGCGCCTTTTCCGGAGGTGCTTTGGCAATCGGTAACTATGTAGCTGCCGGAGATTATGCCAGAGGAGCCATTGCAATTGGTCAGTCTGAGGCTTATGGGCGTATTTATCAGAAGGTAGGGGAATTGTCTTCGGAGGAATATGGACAGGTATGCGATTTGATTACAAAGGAAGTTCCCTCTTATTTATCCTGGGCTGGTAATATCATGAAGGCCTTTTTAAAGTTTTAAGCGGATGAACCGGAACAAACAGTTCAATGTAGTGGACGGCATGGTTTATAAGGGTATCTGGAAAGGATTATTGATACGTTGGTTTTGGCGGAGGAGAAACAAGGAAATTAGGCGGGCATGAATAGAGCGTAATAAGAGATGATAATTGGAAGCGGGTATAGATTCAAAAACCGGCTTCCAATTTTTTTAGAAAATTTTTGTAGTAAATTTTCGAATCCTTACGTCTAATATGCAGAAGGAGGATATATATGAGCCGGCACATAGATAAGAAACAAAGTAACATAGAAATAGAAAAACTGATAGACCTGTATGGAGATGCGCTGCTGCGCCTGTGCTATTTGTATCTGCATGACTGGCAGCTGGCCGAGGATGCGGTACAGGATGTATATATTAATATATTTCGCAAATATAAGGAATTTCAGGGACAAAGCTCCGAAAAAACATGGATTACGAGAATTGCCATCAATATATGCAAATCTTATCTACGGACACCATGGAAGAAAAAGGTGCTCTACGGGGACTTAAATCCTGTATGGGATGAGGAAAAGGAGGCTCAAGAAGCAGTTTTTCGGGATGATACGGTTATTCTGGCAATTTATCAATTAAAGCCCAAGTACAGGGAGGTTGTTCTGCTTTTTTATTATCAGGAGTTGAAGGTCAAAGAAATAGCGGGAATTCTGGGGATTTCGGAATCAGCAGTTACGGTGCGTCTTACCAGGGCAAGGGAGCAGTTAAAAGGTAAATTGGAAAGGTGGTATCTGGATGAATAAAATTAAAGAGCATTTAGACCGATGTTTGAAGGAAATGAGGATAGATAGTGAGCTTCAAGGGGAAATTCTTAATAAAACAACAGGGACATGGCAGAGTAAAAAGGCCGGAAAAAGACATTACCAAAAAATAGGCGCTGCAGCCGTGATCCTTTTTTTCTGCATGACTTCCGTTACCGCATTGGGAGCGGCAGTTCCGTCCGTGCAAAACTGGATTTTCCGGGTTTCCCCGGAGGTAGCGGGGCTACTTTATCCTATTGAAGAAAGCTGTGAAAAGGAGGGGATCCGTCTGTCCGTTGTGGCGGGAATAAATGATGAGCACAATGCAGATATCTATTTTACCCTTCAGGATATGGAAGGGAAGGGGCGGACCTCGGATAAAGCAGACCTTATGGACTCTGCAGGAATCAATGGAAGCAGTATTAGCGGCGTGGAATTTATAAATTATGAAGAAGAAACGCAGACAGCCTTTTACGTGCTTCATGAATCGGGCAATTTTGCAAAGCGGACAAATGTATTTCGCATCAATGAGATAATGTTCAACAAACATATATTTGAATGGTTCCAAACGGAAATCAATCTGGCGGATTTGGCGGGAAAGAAGCCTGAAACAGAGGATCTTTTTGCGTACGAATACGGAGGCGGCAGCAGTGAGGGAACGGATGCCTCCATATTGCTTCCCGACGTTATGAACTTGTCTTTGGGAGAAGAAATCGACTTTATGACCATCAGCAATATAGGCATGGTGGATGGAAAACTGCACATTCAGACAAAATGGGATAAAAGCTTTGATAATCACGGGGAATTCTGGCTGCTGGAAAAAGGAAAGGAGCCGGAGGAATATTCGGACGCTGTGCCTCATAACAACTACTATTTCAGGACAGAGGAAGATCTGGAAAATACGGGGAACGGTTATTTTTCCAATCATATAGAATTTGTATATGATATCGGAATAGAGGAATTGGAAAATTATGTGCTCTGGGCAAGAATCGTAAAAGACGGCCAGATTGTAAAAGGCGGCTGGCAGGTATCTTTTTCCATGGGAGATCTGGAAAAAATCGTTTTGGAACCTGAAACGGATGCAGTCGATAGAATCATCATTACACCTATTTCCATGTATCTGGAAGGCTTTAAAGGAAATGCAGAGGAATGTGAGGCATTTCTAAAGATGAAAGATGGCAGCCGGGTATCATTTTCCATAAAGGATATTCGAAATGACGAAGAATATGGCAAAGCTCATATGGAACAAGAAGCGGGAGAATGGAATATAAATTTTGTGACCGGGAAAATTGTAGAAATCGGAGAAATTGAATCGGTTGTGATAAACAGGAAAGAAATTCCGGTTAAACCGTAAGAAAAAGCCTCAAATTGTCCGATAAAAACATTACAGGCTGAATTAATTGATAAGTTTCACAGTCAAGTTTTGTCAAAGGACGAAAAGGGGGTATTAATTGAAAATTGATTCCAGCAGAATAGGAATGGAGTCCGCTAGAAGCTATGCTTCTATTGCTTCCAGAACGGTAAATTATCAGACACGGTTTGCCAACCTGGGAGTAGCCAAGGAAGGAAATGAAAAAAGTTTTTCGGATTTATTAGAATCCAAGGAAGGAGAAGGAGCCTTAGGAGAAACGGGACTGTCTATGCAGGATCGTTATTACTCCGTGGCAGGAGCCAGAAATTTGTCAAGTATGGACGAGAAGAGGGCAGTTGAGAGCGTCAAAATGCAGTGTCTTCAGTATTTGATTTATTGGCTTTTCGGCGGAAAAAGCCACGACCGCTTCAGAGACAGGCTGTCATCCCTGATGGAAAGCCAGATGCCGTCAAGGGACTCCCAGTTTATGATGGTGCAGACATCCCTAACCACAGCCCAGTATTTTGCGGAGGCGGAACAAACTTCTTTTTCCACAATGGGAACTGTTGTAACAGCTGACGGAAGAGAGATTTCCTTTAATCTGGGCTTATCCATGAGCAGAGAGTTTGAAGAATACTATGAGACTACCGCCCAGACCATAAAGACCGTAGAGATGTTGGATCCTCTCGTGATCAATTTGGACACGGATATTGCGTCTTTGTCGGATCAGAAATTTGAATTTGATATTGACGGAGACGGTATTCTGGACAGCATTTCCATGCTGCAGGGAGGCAGCGGTTATCTGGCATTGGATAAAAACGGCGACGGTAAAATCAATGACGGAACGGAGCTTTTTGGCACGTCGTCAGGAGACGGATTCAAGGATCTGGCCATGTACGACGAGGACGGCAACGGATGGATTGATGAAAATGATGAGATTTTCTCCAAGCTTTTAATCTGGTCTAAGGATGAGAACGGAAATGATGAATTGTATCATTTAAAGGATAAGGGAGTAGGCGCTATCTGCATTTCCAAGGTGTCCACTAATTTTTCCCTGAATTCTTTGAAAACGAACCAGACCAACGGTCAGATTCGTTCTACGGGAGTATTTCTCTATGAAAACGGAAATGCCGGAACCATGCAGCAGTTGGATTTAGCTATCTGATACATAGAGCAGACGGCAAAAATCGGAAAAACCATTGAAATATAGGATGGTCCGGACGGATATTGCGTGTCCGGGCGTATATATCCATATGGAAATTGAACAAAAAACAATAGAAGTCCTTATGCTCCTTGTTTTATAGGAGCATAGGGGCTTTTTTGCGGGAAATGCCGGAAAAATGCCTGCAGAAATCTTTAATGAACGTATATGAGGGAATGAGCCAACCTGTTTTTTCATAAAATACTGACAAATAGCTGCATAAAGGATAAGCAATGTCGAGTGGCAGGAAATTTTTTATAGTACTGTTAGGAATTATTTGCACAGCAGTCATTTTTTTATCCAGAGAACGGCCGGAAGAGCATGTTATGGTCAGAATAGAACAGGATAAGACGGTTACGGTCATTCCGGTGGAGGAATATATGATCGGGGCAATGGCGGCAGTCATAGATCCGGAATATGAAATTGAATGCCAGAAAGCGCTGGCGATTTTAATCAGGGGAAATCTGGAGGGGAAAAGAACAGGAGAGGAAATGATAATTGTAATGGATGAACCTTATTTTGACTTTTCCATAAGACGGAATTTGTATGGCGCCAATCAGAGAGCCTATGAGGAAAAAATGGAGGAAGCCGTTTATGCTACAACAGGACTGATAGCCGTGTCGGGAAACCATATTCTGGAGGGAAACTATCATGCGGTCAGCGCCGGGGTAACAAAGGAGGGAGTTGACAGCGACAGCGTATTTTGCGACAAATCCATGGAAGCGGAGGACTTCTTTTTTCAAAAGGAAGTTCAGAAGGAAGAATGGGGAACCATAACGATTGTCAAAAAGGATGCCCAGGGATATGCGGATGAAATAAATCTGAACGGAACCATTGTCAGTGGAGAATATTTCAGGGAGCAGATGAACTTACCTTCTGCCAATCTGGATATGGAAGAAACGCCGGAAGCTTATATCATAACCACCAGAGGAAAGGGGCATGGCTTGGGATTGGATTTGTACTATGCCAATGAACTGGCTAAACAGGGGTGGAACTACAATCAGATTCTGGATTATTTTTTTAAGGATTTCATTTTAAAGAAAATTATGGTATAAAGTTTTTTTTGCCGGGCAAAACTATTGCTGAGGTGAAAAAATATGAAGAGACACAAGTTTACAAAATGGAATAAAGAGAAAATTTCAATTTACGCTTCAGCCGCATTGGTTGTATGCGTATGTGTTGTTTCCGGTATATATGCGAACAGCCAGTCTCCCTCCAAAAAACAGATTATTGATATTGAGTCCGGGCAGGACGAGGGAAGCGCTGAAAACATAATCGGAGAAGAAACGGAAAGCGTAGGAGGCATTGCAGACAGCGGACAGGCGGAGGAAACCCTTCCTGTTACCAATAACGGGCAAAGCAATATTCCAACCGATGCACAGCTTGCCCAGAATAAGGCAAAAGCAGAAGCGGCTGACGAGGCTCTTTCTGCAGACTTGACCGGAGATGCGGAAGTTGCAGAAACCGAAATTGTAGAAATGGATGAAGAAGCTTTGAGCGTTCCCACTATGACGGACAATAAAAGCGATGAGGCGGCAGTACTCCATTTTAACGGAGAGGACGGTTTATCGTGGCCGGTAATCGGAAATGTGATTATGAATTACAGCATGGACGAACGGATTTATTTTGCCACACTGAATCAGTATAATTATTATCCGGCAGTGGCAATCAGTGCAGAAGAGGGAGCGCCGGTAGCTGCGGCAGCCATCGGAAGAGTGACAAAAACCGGAATCAACGAGGAAATCGGCCAATATGTCATAATGGATCTTGGGGATGGTTATGAAGCCACCTACGGACAGTTGACGGAATTGACCGTGGAACAAGGCGATAAGGTCAGCAAGGGACAGATCATCGGCTATGTAGCGGCACCTACAAAATATTACAGCGTAGAGGGAACAAACCTCTATTTTAAACTGGAACAGAATGGGACAAGCGTTAACCCTGTGGGCTATTTTAAATAGAATGGGATGGAAAGAATGAAGCTTGCGATTATCCACGGAAAAATAGTAACCATGTCGGATAAGGAAAAAGAGGTCATACCCGGAGGCACCCTTTTAGTAAAGGACGGCATCATTGAAAGGATTCTGGAAAATAAAGAAGAAATTCCGGCGGAATACCGGAAAATTGATGCAAAAGGCTGCTTTGTAATGCCGGGATTTATTGAAGCCCACTGCCATATGGGAATTACGGAAGAAAAGAAAGGGATGGAAGGAGATGACTGTAATGAAGGAGTAGATCCCATTACTCCTTCTTTGCGCGCCATTGACGCCATTAATCCCATGGACGACGCCTTTCACAATGCGGTAAAGGCAGGAATTACCGCTGCCAATATCGGGCCGGGAAGCTCGAATGTAGTAGGGGGGCAGTTTGTTGTAGTAAATAACCACGGAAGATGCATTGACGAGATGGTTTTGAAAGCGCCTTCCGCCCTGAAAGTGGCATTCGGGGAAAATCCCAAAGTAAATTACAGTGGGATGAGCAAGTCTCCTGCCACCAGAATGGCGATTGCGGCCATGCTGCGAAAGGAACTGCTCTGTGCAAAGCAATATCTTTCAGGACATAAAAAGGACCAGGATACGGATTTGCGTTTTGAGGCATACCGGCCTGTTTTCGAAAAAAAGATTCCCATAAAAGCCCATGTACACCGGGCGGATGATATTCAGACGGCAATGAGGATTGCCAGGGAATTTGACGTAAGAATGACTCTCGACCACTGCTCGGAAGGACATTTTATCACAGATGAGATCAAAGCTTCCGGATTTCCCGCAATCGTAGGGCCGGATCTTGCCAGCAGGAACAAAATTGAAGTGCAGAATATGGCATTTAAAACGGCAGGCATTTTATCCAAAGCGGGGATACTCACTGCCATTACAACAGACCATCCTGTTTCCATTATACAGACTCTGCCTCTTTGCGCGGCGCTGGCAGTAAAAGAAGGAATGGAAATGGATGCGGCGTTAAAGGCGATTACCATTCATGCCGCCAGAATCTGCGGGGTAGATGATAAAATAGGCAGTCTGGATGCAGGAAAACAGGCGGATATTGTCATTTATGACGGACATCCTTTTGATATTTTTACAAAGACCATGTGCACTATGATCAAAGGAGAAATCGTATACCGCGCGCCCCAGTTCTTTATTTGACAGCATTTCTGTTATTGGAGAAAATTGCCGCAAGTACTCAATAAATTCACAAACCCGACTTTACCATATTTTTATCATAGGGTATAATGTACGGTAAGGTCGGTTTTATCTTAATTTACCCTTGGAAAAGGAAGATAAGTCTTGAAGAGTAAAAATTTTGTATGTCGGATGCTTCGGTTTTTCAGACCGCTTTTTTGCATTGCGGCAGGATTTCTTATTATAAATATGTATGGCTGTACCTTTTCGGGCAGCCATTCGGTTTCCGAAAACAGAGGGGGAATGCAGGAAGAAAGCGCGTTAAATGTGATTTCGGTTTCCGATAATTCCCAGATCAATCAAATGAAATCGCCCAAGGTTTTAATTGGCCTTAACGGCTATGGACCGGACGATAATAAAACCGCTTTCTTTCTCAATGGCGAAGAGGGAGGAGCGTTTTTTGTGGTGGATGCAGCTACAAAGGAAACGGTTTATACGGGAGAAATGATTGCGTCAGGGCATAGGACATCAAAGGGAGAATCCTTATTAAAAGGCGATTTTACAGAGGTTTCCGAGAAAGGAACCTATTACATAGAGGCGCCTTTTATAGGACGTTCTTATACTTTTGTCATTGATGGGGATTATCTGGAAATTCTTCAGGAAAATCTGAAAGAAGTTCTGCAGAATGAGGCAGAAAGCACAGAAGGCGTTTATTTATACAGAATCCAGACTTTATGCTGGATTTTACGCTATGAGGAATTTTATGGAGAGAAGAAGACTGCCGCCGGGTCTTTTGAATTGCCGGAAATGCTTAAATGCGCAAAAGAGCTGGGAGATAGCCTGATAGGGGAAAAAGAAGAGGTTTTAAGCTTGGAAGAAAGCGCTTTTTACTGTGACGCCATGGCAGGATTATATAAAGCCTTAAAGCCCTATGATGAAAGAGTGGCAAGGAATTATTTAAGAGAAGCGGAAGCGGCTTATCAGCAGCTGGAAAGCCGGCAGTATGAGGAAGGATTTGACAGAATATGGATTTTTTATGGAACTTCCGTTTTGTATAATGCTACGGGCAATGGAGTTTATCATAATGCTTTCGAGAGTTATTTAAAGGATGAGCAGGAAAGAAATCTTTTTGCGGCAGGAGGGAAAGAGGAACAGATTTTTAAGGATGAAGCATATATATATGGTGTAGTTGCTTATCTGACCAATACCTTTTCCGTGGATGTGGATTTATGCAACAAACTTATGGAAGAGCTGTTAGAGGGAACAAGGGGCATAGGAGCTGAATATAATGATAATCCTTATTTATGTGTCAGCAATGACTTACGCAACAGGCTGCTTTCCGGCCGCTTATATATGCTGGCAGTTGCGGAATATGCCACTCTCAGCAAAGAGTATATCCAGATCATGAAGGAAGGCATTCATTATATTGACGGCTGCAACGAGACAGGAATCAGTCTTTTGTCGAAGGAGGGCATTCAGGACCCGGGCAGGGATGATAAGGACAGCGACGCCTCCATAAGCGGGGCATATCTGTTTGTTTTGGGAGAAATTATAAAAAGGGAGACGATGGAATGAAAATTGTAGTTTTAGCGGGAGGCATCAGTACCGAACGGGATGTATCTTTAGTATCGGGAACCGGAGTTTATAAGGCGTTAAAAAGAAAAGGCCATGAAGTGGTGTTAATAGATGTGTTTTTGGGCACCAACATTTCGGAGGAAGAGAAGGAAAATATATTTTCCCTTGACAGGGACTGGAGCGAAGGAATCCGGCCGGTCAGGGAAGTAAAGCCGGATCTGGAGGAAATTTATGCCATGCGGCAGAATCCTGAGGATGGTTTTTTCGGACCTAATGTCATTGATATCTGCAAAATGGCGGATCTGGTCTTTCTTGCCCTCCATGGCATGAACGGTGAAGACGGAAGAATACAGGCTGCTTTTGATTTGTTAAATATTAAGTATACGGGAACGGATTATGTCAGCAGCAGTCTTGCAATGGATAAGGCGCTGACAAAGAAGCTGTTTGCCTTCCACCAGGTTCCTACGCCTTTTGGAATTTCCCTAAAGAAGGGGCAGAACCTACCCAAAATGAAATTTCCCTGCGTGGTTAAAACCACTCATGGAGGTTCCAGTGTAGGTGTTTATCTGGTGGAACAGGAGGTGGACTTAAAGGAGGCTTTAAAGGACGCCTATACATATGAGGATGAGGTTGTCATCGAACAGTTCATTAAAGGACGTGAACTGACGGATGTGGTAATAGACGGTAAAGCCCTTCCCATTGTGGAGATCGTGCCCAAGCAGGGATTTTATGATTATAAAAACAAATACCAGGCCGGTGCCAGTGAAGAAATATGTCCGGCTCAGATTAGCAGCAGCTTAACGGAACGGATTCAGAAAATAGCGGTGGACGCCTATCATGCCTTGGGCTTGAAGGTATATGCCAGAATGGATTTTATTGTGGATGAAGAGGAAAATATCTATTGTCTGGAAGCCAACACCCTTCCCGGCATGACTCCCATATCCCTGATTCCCCAGGAAGCGGCAGCAATCGGTATAGATTATGATAATCTGTGCCAATGGCTGGTGGATTTATCTATGAAAAAATATGAGGAGCGGGCTGAAATATGATGAAGGAAATGACCTGTCTGGAGATTGCAGGGGTATGTAAGGGTAAGTTTTTCGGAACAGAGGAAGAGGGGAAGAAAATCATTGCAGGTATCGGCATCGACTCCCGGAAAATAGAAAAGGATTGGGTTTTTGGGGCCACTGTGGGAGAAAGAGCGGATGGACATTCTTTTATTCCACAGGTATTTGAGAAACAGGCGGCCTGCGTTATCAGCGAAAGGACCCTGGAAAACCCGGCAGGACCTTACATACTGGTGGAGAGTACATTCCAGGCATTAAGGGACATCGGGGCATATTACAGAAGCCTTTTAGACATAAAAATCGTGGGAATTACGGGAAGTGTAGGAAAGACCAGCACAAAGGAGATGGTGGCAGCCGTCTTATCGGAAAAATTTAAAGTGCAGAAAACCTTCAAGAATTTAAATAATGAGGTAGGCGTGCCTCTGACGCTTTTTTCCATCGGAAAGGAACATGAAGCCGCAGTTGTGGAAATGGGAATCAGCGATTTCGGGGAAATGACGCGGTTGGGAAAAATGGTAAAGCCGGATGTGATGGTTATTACCAATATCGGACAAAGCCACTTGGAAAACCTGAAATCCAGAGACGGCATTTTAAAAGCAAAGACAGAGGTTTTTAATGAAATGGATGATTCCTCAGAGGTGGTTTTAAACGGGGATGACGACAAGCTCTCGGCAATTTCACAGGTTCACGGCAAAAAGCCTCACTTTTTCTCAATGGAGAACACAGAGGCCGAGGTATATGCAACGGATATTGTCAGTCAGGGATTGTTTGGAAGCGACTGTATTTTACATATAGGAGAGGAAACCATAAAGGTGCATGTTCCCCTGCCGGGCGGGCATATGGTGTTAAACGCTATCGGAGCCGCAGCAGTGGCAGCTGTCTTGGGACTTACTCCGGAGGAAATTGCAAGGGGTATTGCAAAGGCAAAGGCTGTAGAAGGCCGTGGAGAGTTAATCCGGGCTAATGGATACACCATTATTGACGAAACCTATAATGCCAATCCTGCTTCCATGAGGGCGGCAATTGATCTGTTAGCCATGGCCAATACCAGAAAAGTGGCGGTTATGGGAGATATGTTTGAACTGGGACAAAACACGGAAGTTCTTCATAGGCGGATAGGAGTTTATTGCATCCAAAAGAACATAGATGTGATCGTTTGTATCGGAGAGCTTGCACGGCATATGGCGGAAGGCGCAAAAGAAAAGGATGCTGCGGAAAAAAGTGAAACAGAAATTTATTACTTTGAAAATAAAGAGATGTTTTTGGAACGGTTATCCGGTATTTTAAAGCCGGAGGACGCAGTGCTTTTAAAGGCGTCCCATGGAATGGAGTTTGGGAGGCTGTTAGAGGTTTTTACATAAAATGGTTGATTATCTCAAAAAAGCCTTGATTTACGGGCATACAAGCAGGATTTCAAGCTGAATTTACTACCAATTTACTACTTTTGAGGGAAAGAGCTTTGATATGCCGCCCGGAACCCTGCCAGCCCAGCCACCAGCACACAGCATTGAGAAAGAATAAATGAAAACTGAATACGACGCATACGCGGCGTTTCTCTATCCCAACACGGGAGAACAGGAACGCCGCTTTTTTTATGCCCTCATGTTACGCAGTAGGGGCAAAAAGAGCCTTGCTATATGCGGCTTTGCGGGCGCACTTTTGCCGGGGACAGGGATTTATACCTAACCCCGGCAAAATGGCGTTCTATCGCGTAACAAATCCACAACCAAAGGAGTGACTGCCCTTGCAGCTTTTCATACTCTGCTTGCAGGGCGGGGACGCTGGGGAGCTTGCCGCCAATCTGCGCCGCCTTTAATGCCTTTGCCGCCGCTTCATGGAGGATAATACCCCGTTCATGCTCTGCCCGGTATTTCTCCTTATTCCGGGCTTTGCGGTAGGTTTCATAGAGGGGCTTTGTCTTTTGGTAGGTAGTGACATTCTTAATGAGCAACACCATATCCGAAAGACGCTTTTCCGCTTCCTTTAGGCCGTCCCCCGCCTGTTCGCTTGCCGTGGCGATTTCCTCTATCCGGGTAAGCAGATCGGCGTACTGTTCAATCTTGTTTTCGGTAAGGAAGTTCATAGTCTTTGCCGCCTGTTTCAGATTGTGGATTTTCGCCCACTGTTCATAGCCCCGGCTCTGCTGCGCCTTGATACTGTTCTCAATGTCAATGAGAAGATTAACTCCTTTGCGTTCTGCCTTTGGAGCTTTGGCGGCACGGGTGCGCTTGCCCGCTATCCGTTCTTTTATGGCTTCCTCTGTATAATCTGCGCCGAGGGTTTTTAGACGGGTAAAGCGTTCCTGTCCCGGTGCGCGGCATGAGATATATTTTCCCGGCTTGATCTCATAGCCCGCCGCCTGTAACCGCTGCAATAATTCCTCAAAACTGGACACTTGGGGAATGAGCGCGTCCACGGCGATCTTTAACTTGCCTTTCCAGCTTGTCCCGGTTTTCTCCGCTTGGTACTCCGCATAGCTTTTTCCTTTGCTGCCCTTACCGGGGACGACGACGGAAAGCCCGTTGTCCCGGCACAGCTTGTCGCTCATGTTCCGTATGCCGTAATACGTCCGCTTGTTGGAAACATACTTGTGATGATCTACGAAGTTGACCGCGCAGAAAATAATGTGGTTATGGATATGCCCCTTGTCAATGTGCGTCGTTAATACATACTCATGCTGCCCCTTTGTTACAGCGTCGGCAAGCTGCCGCCCGATCTCATGGGCTTTCTCATAGTCCACTTCCCCCGGCGCAAAGGACTGTATCAAGTGAAAAGCTAAATTGTTTCCCTTATCCCGCGCTTGTGAGAGGGTATAGCCAAACTCAATATCTGCCGTTTCATAACTGCACCCAAAAGAGGACACCAGCATTTTTCCGTCCGTCTTGTCCGGGTTTTCGATATAGTCAAGGGCTTTGCTTAGAGTGCTTTTAACAGGCTTAATCTTTGTAACCGCCATATCTCCGCAAGCACCCGCTTAATTTCGTCTATGTCCTCTTTGTATGTGTTCCCCGTCGCGTTTACGCAACGTGCAATCTGATTGACATTCACGCCGATTTTCTGTATCTCCGCTGTCATTGCCTTTATATCCGTGTGGTCTACTTGGATAATGTACCCGTCAATGGCGATCTTGCGCAGATACGCCGCCATGTTGCTTGTGGGGATGAGCTTCATTTTTTCCTCAATCAGTTTCCTTTCTTCCTCTGTCACATAGAATTTGACCTGTACCGTCCTTTTGCGTCCGTTCATGGTTTTTCGCTCCTTTCCGTTCTCATAGAGGGTTTGGGACACTTCCCAACAAGCAATTTCTGACCGACCGGGCGGGCAGAAATACGGAAAAGGGTACTCTTTTCCTATGCTTGCTACGAAAGTTCTTCCTACTACCTACAACACCGGGAATGTCTGATTTGGCGGATTTCCGCAAAAGAAAAACGCTGCAACTGAAAAAATTGCAACGCTTCTTAGTTCCTATTCAATTTTAGCCGGACAGCGGTTATTCTCTCACACCCTCAATCTCTGCAATCTCCCGCGCCGTGGCGGTGACTATCCGTATTCCCGTATCGCTCATATCGTCCAGCAAAGCGTCAAGCTGCCGCCGCTGGGTATTTTTCCCGGCGGGCTGCTCCAAAAGGAATTGGTCTACCGAGATATTGTAACGCAGCATAAGCTCAAAGAATATCTGTAAACTGGGGTGCTACCCCTTATTCTCAATATTCGCAAGGTAGCGCGGGGATATATACATTTCGTCGCATACCTTTTTCCGGCTTTCCTTGCGCCCTTTCCGGGCTGTCTTAATTGCTTCCCCAAAAGCCTTAAAGTCGTATCGTGGTACTGGTCTTTTTGCCATATTCATTCACCCTATTACATTTTACTGTTCACCTTTCTTTTTGGATATGTCTACACAGTACCTATCAATAGCTTAAATAATTCCTATTTCTGCATAGAAACTTTACATCAATTTTATAATGCCGCGATATTGGATTTGATTTTTGTCCTGTATGATATAGCTGTAAACTTCAAGAAAAACAAAAAGCAAAGGAGATTCAAAAAATGAAAACATCAAAAAAATACTTGGCATTTGCCCTTATGAGTGTTCTAATGCTGTCTGCATTAACGGGGTGCAGTAATAAGAACGAGGGCGATTCAGCCAAATTTGACACAGCAAGAGAGATCAATGTACTTACCCGCGAAGATGGCTCGGGGACACGCGGCGCGTTCATAGAGCTGTTTGGAATCGAGCAGAAAAATGAAGCGGGAGAAAAAATCGACTATACAGCAGACACCGCCGCCGTTACAAATTCTACGTCTGTTATGATGACAACGGTTGCCGGGGATTTATACTCTATCGGATATATTTCTCTTGGCTCCATGAATGATACTGTAAAGGCGATTCAGATCGACGGCTGCGAAGCAACGATTGAAAATATCAAAAATGGTACATATAAGATTGCGCGTCCCTTTAACATTGCGACAAAGGACGGTTTAAGTGACACAGCGCAGGATTTTATCGACTTCATTATGAGTGCGGACGGTCAAGCAGTGATTGAAGAAAATGGATATATTTCTGTATCTGACGCGGGAAGTTACAGCGGGGAAATGGATTCGGGCAAAATTATTGTAGCGGGTTCCAGCTCTGTCACCCCGGTTATGGAAAAACTCAAAGAAGCCTATCTTGAGAGAAATCCGGGCGTTACGATTGAGATACAGCAAAGTGATTCTTCTACTGGTATGTCTGACACAATAGACGGAACCTGCGATATAGGCATGGCTTCCCGTGAGCTGAAAGATTCCGAAATGGAAAAAGGACTGACCGCTACCGTAATTGCAATGGACGGTATTACAGTGATTGTTAATAATGACTGTCCCATAAATAACCTTACAAGTGAACAGGTAAAAGATATTTTTATGGGTAATGCGGTTCGTTGGAGTGAAATATCACAGTAGGATTTTAAGGGGCTGCGGTAAGAAAGCCGCCGCCCCTTTTCAATAAGGAGCATGATTATGAAGAATATAAAAGAAAAAGTGATGAAACTGCTTTTTTTCTTGACAGCCCTTGTTTCCATAGCAGCGGTAATTCTAATCTGCATATTCCTGTTTGCAAGCGGTATCCCTGCAATAAAAGAAATAGGCGTTTTCAAATTTTTGCTGGGTACAAGCTGGAAACCCGCAAATAATCTCTATGGGATTCTCCCTATGATCGTCGGCTCTTTCTATGTAACTGCCGGAGCATTGATTATTGGCGTACCGATTGGAATATTGACAGCGGTATTCATGGCAAGATTTGCTCCGAGAAGTATCTATGCGCCTTTGAAAGCTGCTGTTAATCTAATGGTGGGGATTCCGTCGGTTGTGTACGGTTTTTTTGGATTGGTAGTCTTAGTGCCTTTTATTCGGGAAGCCTTTGGCGGGCGCGGTATGAGTGTACTTACTGCTTCTGTCCTGCTGGGGCTGATGATTTTACCTACCATTATCAGCGTTTCGGAAACTTCAATCCGGGCTGTCCCGGAAAGTTACTATGAGGGAGGGCTTGCTCTTGGAGCTTCCCATGAAAGAAGTGTATTTTTTACGGTTCTTCCCGCAGCAAAGAGCGGTATTTTTGCAGGGGTTGTATTAGGGATTGGGCGGGCAGTCGGTGAAACAATGGCGGTTATGATGGTTGCCGGAAATCAAGCGGTTATCCCGGACAGTATGCTTTCCGGCGTTCGGACACTGACCACAAACATTGTATTGGAAATGGGATATTCTACGGATTTACACCGTGAAGCGTTAATTGGTACGGCTGTTGTCCTGTTTGTTTTCATTCTCATTATCAATCTGTCCCTCTCCCTGTTCAAAAGGAGGGTGAAATAAATGGTTGGAAAATTGAAACGGAAATGGTGCGCATACAGACGCGACCCTAAATCTTTTGTTCTCTTTCTTTCTGTATGCCTTGCAGCATTGATTACAATGCTTGCGCTTATTTTTATTATTGCATACATATTGATAAAAGGGATTCCAAATTTAACGCTGGATTTATTTGACAGCAAATATACAACAGAAAATGTGTCCCTGCTTCCAGCACTTATCAATACACTGTTCATTATGCTGCTTTCCCTGCTGTTTGCGGTTCCCGTAGGAATTGGTGCTGCAATTTATCTGACAGAATACGCAAGACGGGGAAATAAGCTGGTTCATATCGTAGGTATTACCGCTGAAACATTGTCCGGGATTCCGTCAATCGTTTATGGGCTGTTCGGTTCCCTTTTCTTCGTGAAATATCTTGGGCTGGGGTTGTCTTTGCTGTCCGGGGCTTTGACATTAAGCATTATGATTTTGCCGCTTATTATGCGGACAACAGAAGAAGCCTTGCGAAGCGTTCCCGACAGTTACCGCGAGGGCAGCTTCGGGCTTGGAGCCGGAAAGCTACGAACCGTATTCTCTATTGTCCTGCCCTGCGCCGTTCCGGGTATCTTGTCCGGCGTTATTCTTGGAATCGGGCGTATCGTCGGGGAATCGGCGGCACTGATCTTTACTTCCGGAACCGTTGCAGAAATAGCAACAAGTATTTTTTCGTCGGCAAGAACTTTATCCGTTCATATGTATTCTATTTCGGGTGAGGGACTGTATATCAAGCAGACTTACGCAACTGCGGTTGTATTATTGGTTGTTGTCATTCTGATAAATGCACTTTCTGGGTTTGTGGCAAAAAAGATAGGAGGTAAAAACACAGATGGATAAAATTGTGGTTGAGGATTTGGATTTATTCTACGGAAACTTTCAAGCCTTGAAAAAAATAAATGTGGCGTTTAAGGAACACGAAATTACCGCGCTGATCGGACCGTCGGGCTGCGGTAAATCGACATTATTAAAAACATTGAACCGAATGAATGACTTGGTGGAGGGCTGCCACATCAAAGGGACTATCCGTTTAGACGGTGAAGATATTTATGGAAATATGGATATTAACCTACTGCGTAAACGTGTGGGAATGGTATTTCAAAAACCGAATCCGTTCCCTATGAGCATTTATGACAATGTTGCCTTTGGAGCAAGGACGCATGGTATCCGTTCTAAAGCTGCGCTGGACGAAATTGTAGAGCGTTCCTTAAAAGGGGCGGCAATTTGGGACGAGGTAAAAGACAGGCTGAAAAAATCTGCGCTTGGTATGTCGGGCGGTCAACAGCAGCGTCTTTGCATTGCCCGCGCTTTGGCAGTGGAGCCGGAAGTTTTGTTGATGGACGAACCGACCAGCGCACTTGACCCTATTTCTACGGCAAAGGTAGAGGAACTTGCCGCAGAATTAAAAAAGGACTATACCATTGTCATTGTGACACATAATATGCAGCAAGCACTCCGAATTTCCGACAGGACGGCGTTTTTCCTGCTTGGGGAAATGGTGGAGTTTGGAGAAACAGAAAAATTATTCTCCATGCCGCAGGACAAGCGGACAGAGGATTATATTACGGGGAGGTTTGGATAATGCGCCTAAAATTTGATGAACAGTTAGATTTATTAAATAAAGAGTTGATTACAATGGGGGCTTTTTGTGAAAATGCGATTGCTATGTCCGCAAAAGCTCTGACAGAGGGGAATCCCGCGCTTGCAAAGGCTGTTCCCGATCTCTCTGTTCAGATAGACCACAAGGAGCGCGAAATTGAAACTATGTGTCTAAAGCTACTCTTACAGCAGCAGCCCGTGGCAAAAGATTTGAGGGTTGTATCGTCCGCACTGAAAATGGTGACAGATATGGCAAGAATCGGAGATCAATCCGCAGACATAGCGGAAATTATCACATTAGCCAATATCCACGCCACCGACGACACACAAGTTATCCATGATATGTCGGTTGCTGTCATTAAAATGGTAACAGACAGTATTGACGCTTTTGTGAAAAAGGATATGCAGATGGCGAAAGCCGTGATAGATTATGATGATGTGGTGGATTCCTTTTTCGATAAGGTGAAGAAAATGCTGATTGAACTTTTCAGCAAGCCCGAAACAGACGGTGAGTATGCCATAGACCTGTTAATGATTGCAAAATATTTTGAACGTATCGGAGATCATGCGGTCAATATTGCAAAATGGGTTCTGTTCTCAATCACAGGGAACAAAGAGGGGTGAACATACCGCCATTGATGAAATATAGGTAATATGGTATGATTGAGTTCGGAATATTGCCACAGGAAAGAAAGGAGCAGATTTACATGATTTATTGTGTTGAGGACGACAGCTCTATCCGTGATCTGATGATATACACATTAAATTCTGCCGGATTTGAAGCAAAAGGTTTTGACGGCGCGGACACCCTTTTTGACGCTTTGCAGACAGAAAAACCCCAGCTTATTATGCTTGATATAATGCTTCCCGGCGAAGATGGCATTTCCATATTGAAAAAGCTGCGTATGCAGGGGACGACAGAGGATATTCCTGTTATTATGGCGACAGCCAAAGGAACCGAATACGACAAAGTAACCGGGCTTGATTTGGGAGCTGATGATTACCTTGCAAAGCCGTTTGGCATGATGGAAATGATTTCCCGTGTGAAAGCGGTATTGCGCCGTACAAGTCCGAAAGAAGAAACTAAAAAGCTAAAAATTGGTAATTTAGAATTGAATTTGGAAACATATATTGTACTTGTAAACAACGAACGGGTTCAGTTGACACTGAAAGAACATAAGCTGCTCCATACTTTTATGGAAAACCCCGGACGGGTGTTTACACGCGATCAGCTTCTTGAAATGATATGGGGCATTGACTACATAGGAGAAACCCGAACCGTAGATGTTCACATTGGAACACTCCGAACAAAATTAGGCGAATGTGGGAGCTATATTGAAACGGTACGGGGAGTTGGGTATCGAATGGAGGGGGAAGTATGACGAAACGAATTTTTCGTTCAATCTGCCTTGTCGCATTGACTGTTTTTCTTGCGTCTGTTGTCCTGTTCATGGGTGTTCTGTATGAATACTTTTCAAATGTTGAACAGACACAGCTAAAAATGCAGACAACCCTTGCCGCACAGGGCGTTACAAATGAGGGCATTGATTATTTCCATGATTTAAAAGTGAAAAATTATCGTATATCATGGATTGATACAGAGGGAAATGTTATTTTTGATAGTGCGTCTGATACTGCGGAAATGGAAAATCATTTAGAGCGGGAAGAAGTGCGGGAAGCCCTTTCTTCGGGCTATGGTGAAAGTAAACGGTATTCTGCTACTTTGATGGAGCGTTCGTTTTATTCCGCGCAGAAACTTGATGATGGCACTGTATTACGGCTTTCCATATCTCAAAATTCTATTTTGACGCTCCTTTTAGGTATGACACAGCCGATTTGCATTATATTTGTGATCGCGCTGATTCTTTCCATTGTTTTAGCTATTCAAGTTTCAAAAAAAATAGTAAAGCCATTAAATGAAATTGATCTTGATAATCCGTTGTCAAATGAGGGCTATGATGAGCTTTCCCCTTTTTTACGGCGTATTGACAGCCAGCAAAGACAGCTACGGGGGCAGAAAGCCGAGCTTCTCCAAAAAGAGAATGAATTAAATACGATTATCGGCAGCATGAATGAGGGCATGATTCTCCTAAATCAAAAAGGGAAAATTATCAGTATAAACCCTGCGGCAAGAAAACTGTTGGACGCTGGCACAGACTGTATCGGTTCTGATATGCTGTCCTTATGCCGTAATCTTGAATTGCAGGAAATCCTTACGAAAGCCTTGCACGGAGAACGGGGCGAAAACATTATCCGGCTACATGGAGAAAGCTATCAAATTGACGCTGACCCGATCACTTCTGAAAACATTGTGAAAGGAGCCGCGCTTTTCTTTTTCAATGTGACAGAAAAAGAAAAAGCGGAACAGATACGGCGCGAATTTACCGCTAATGTGTCCCATGAATTAAAAACCCCGCTTCACTCCGTTTCCGGGTATGCGGAGCTTTTGAAAAACGATATGGTAAAGGAGAATGATAAAATACCCTTTGCCGGAAAGATTTATGATGAAGCCGGACGAATGATACGGCTTGTGGAGGACATTATCAGTCTTTCACACCTTGACGAAGGTGCGGACGATATGCAGAGAGAAAATATCGACCTATACACATTGGCAGAAAAGGCGGTACAGAGCTTAGAGCCAGAGGCAGATACCGTATGTGTTGCATTGGAGCTTTCCGGCGTTCCGGCTCCCCTTAACGGCATACCACAGCTTTTATACAGTGTGATTTATAATCTTTGTGACAATGCGATTAAGTATAACCATGAAAACGGAAAAGTAATGGTGAACATACAGAATGAAAACGGCATGGTAGTTTTATCAGTGGAGGACACGGGGATAGGAATTGCACCCGAACATCAAGAGCGGATTTTTGAGCGTTTCTATCGTGTTGATAAGAGCCATTCTAAGGCAGTAGGGGGAACCGGGCTTGGGCTTTCTATTGTGAAACACGCCGCTAAAATCCATAATGCTAAAGTTGATGTAAAAAGTCATGTCGGAAAAGGCACGACGGTTATTGTAACATTTCCAAAATGAAACATTAAATTGTATAACCATTTTTCAAAAAAGCTGCATACGGCAGCTTTTTTGTTTTACATGGATTTTACAATTTCAAGATATTGGATTTGATGTTGACTTGATAATATCTAAGGAAACACTGATTGATTAGTTTTATTTTCAGCATTATCCCGTTTTGTCAAGTTTTTAGAAAGCCAGCGGAAATATCATTGGATATTTCCAGGTTATAACCCTTTATTTGGGGGTGCTTTCTTTAAAATTGGGCGCACTTATGCCATGCACCCAAGAAAATCTTGGGTTCGTCCAGCCCTGCTACACATTATAAGGTTGGCACTGGCAAACAGCATGTGGAACCGATTCATATTCTTTTCAATTTCACGATATACAACTTTTGCATATCCCATCTGTTTTTTGACTATGAGAAATGCGTGTTCTACTTTACAACGAATAGCCGACTTATCATGCTCCATCTTTTTATCCCAGTTTATGCCTTGGAAATCAGCAGCAGTTTTAAGGCTGGATGGACGTTTATTGATTCGGAATTCTATCTTGGATAACACCTCATCATCTTTGATTTCGTCCCGCATGGCAGCACCCAGATAACCTGAATCACCATAAACCACATGGTCATCTTTTCGTATTAGTTTTGATGTTTCAGATACATCATGCATGTTTGCAGAAGTGCCCGTCAGCGAATGCACATAACCGCTGCCGGCATCAGCACCGGCGTGAACCTTCATTCCGAAGTACCATTCATTTCCTTTCTTCGTCTGGTGCATTTCCGGATCACGTTTACCGGTTTTGTTTTTAGTGGACTTTGGTGCTGCAATCAGGCTTGCATCAACGACAGTACCACCGTGCATGATAAGACCGGCTTTGTCGAGACGGTTGTTTACATCTGCAAAAATCTTCTCGCCAATCTTGTTCTTTTCAAGCATATGGCGAAACTTGAGCAGCGTTGTAGCGTCAGGTACCTGTTGCTCATTAAAATCTATGTGCATAAACGT
>CAJTCE010000031.1:23096-47927 GCA_910574745.1 Lachnospiraceae bacterium
CGCATGGCATAACTGTCGTAGATGGAATCCTCGATTCCTTCATCGGACAAGTTGAACCAGACCTGCATAAGATACATGCGGAGCATTGTTTCAATTCCAATAGGCTTGCGGCCGCGTTTATTGTTGAAATAGTATGGGCGGATTATTTCTACCCAGTAAGGCCATGGGATTATTTCATCCATAGCATCGAGAAACTCTTCTCGTTTGGTTTTCTTTTTACGGTTGGAATATTCCATATCTGTAAGTGTCATTTGATTCATAGACGTACCACCTTTTGTTTGATACTTACATTTTATCATATATTATCAGGAAATACTTGAATTAATCAGTGTTTCCCTAAATAAAACAAAAGAAATGGAAATACCTGCCAATGCGGGAAAAGACAAAAACCGCTGACAGGTAGGATTTTTGCGTTCATTTTCAAGAATCAACATAATCGGTGGTTTTGAAAAATCAAAGCCGCCGTTTCTTTTTTATCTTCTCAAGGAATGACGCGGTTTCACTGTTAAAAGCGGCGGCTAAAGGAGGTAGCCGCCATGAAGCACATACCGTATCGACAAAATCCGACGGTCATTGACATATCAAAAAAAGCCCGTCCACCGCCGGGGGAAATTCTACCCACGAATATGAACTGTCTAATCAACTGAATACTGCTTACAATTCCTCTGCGCCCGTCTGCAACTTTGTAGACGGGCGTTTTGTGTTCCCCCGGCAAAATTTTTTCAAAAAGTTTGCAAAATCACCGCCTATTCGGGGGTGCGCGGTTTTGAGGGTTTATGAAAGGGGACATCAGAAAAAATCACCCGCTTTCGCGGCTGCGAAAGGAGGTGAGAACATGAATGAACCGAACCGTACCCAATGGCAAATCCGTTGTGCTTTTAATGGCTTTTGCAAACAGGCATTGAAGCGCGAAGCAATGAACGCCCACAGGGACACAAAGCGGCAGCAGTCAAGGGAAGTAACATTCTCCGATCTGTTACCACTGGAAGAAAGCCAGCTTGTTACCTACGACAGATATTTTGCAGATGATGAAGCTGAACAGTCTTTCATTATTGCGGGAAAAGAGATAACCGCAAAGCTGCTTGCCGAAGCCCTGCGGAGCTTGCCGGAAGAAAAGCGCGAAACTATCCTGCTGTATTATTTCTTCGATATGAGCGAAACCGAGATTTCAAGGCTCTGCAACATTCCGAGGACAACAGTGAAGTATCGCCGCAACAGCTCTTTTGAGCTACTAAAACGCTATTTGGAGGAACGCGCCTATGACTGCACAGACTGGTAACAATGAAAATGCCGAACGCGGCTTGTTACCCTACCCGGTAATCATAGCCGCAACAAAGGGCGACCCGGAAGCTATGGCGATTGTCGTCAAGCACTACGAAAGCTACATAACGTCCCTGTCTATGCGCAAGCTCTACGACGAGCGGGGAAATGTATATTGGGGCATAGACGAGGACATACGCGACCGTTTACGGTCATGGCTTATGCGGGCTGTCCTTTCATTCGAGGTTTAAGCTGATTTAGGACAGGCAGCGTCCCCCTTTCCGCTGCCCGCCCCCCAGCAGAACCTTTCCAGCACCTTGACAAAGAAAGCGGCGCAAGATAACGGCGGCGCAGCATAGGGCAGATCGGATACGTCCCTTTTGCGCCGAGCCATACGGCGGGTGCGCCATGACACTATCCCGGCGGGGTTTTCTTTTCCCTGCCGGGACAGCCGAGCGACCAACACCGAGCCGGGGAGCAAGTTTAGCAGCTTGCGGGCGACGAAAGCGCAGAATATATAATGATGCTCCCTTACCGCCACAGTCCGAGCGTTCAAAGCGTCGCAGGCAATGGGTAGGGCTGCATGAGAACCATGCAGGGGTGAAACTCCCGTGAGGTTACGCTATTAACCGTCCGATCACAGCCCCTTTTTTCACCATTAACCATTTACCCATTTTTGAAAGGGGGATTTATAGAATGAGCAATGCTGATGTGCCTATTTGGGAAAAGTACACGCTTACCATTGAAGAAGCGTCAAAATATTTCCGCATTGGGGAAAACAAGCTGCGGAAACTTGCAGAGGAAAACCCTACGGCGGGCTGGGTAATCTTGAACGGCAACCGTATTCAGATCAAGAGGAAACAGTTTGAAAAAATCATTGACACACTGGACGCAATTTAGCGAAAAAGATAGTGAAAAGGAGCCTTGAATGTGCTATAATAGATGTAGGCATATCAAGGCTCTTTCCGACACGGAAAGGAGCAAAAACAATGTCGGAGAAAAGACGTGATAATAGAAACCGCATTTTGCGTTCGGGAGAGAGTCAGAGAAAAGACGGGAGATATGCTTACAAATATACCGATACTTTTGGTAAAGTGCAATTTGTCTATGCGTGGAAGTTAGTGCCTACGGACAAGACCCCAGCCGGGAAGCGTGACGACATATCCCTTAGAGAAAAGGAAAAAGAGATACAGAAAGACCCTGACGACGGGATAGACACAATCGGAAAGAAAATGACCGTCTGCGAGCTTTACGCGAAGCAGAACCGCCACCGGGGGAACGTAAGGCACAACACCACAAAGGGGCGCGAACGGCTGATGAAGCTGTTAGAAGCGGATAAACTTGGTTCCTGCCCCATTGACAGTGTGAAGCTGTCCGACGCGAAAGAATGGGCGTTGCGCATGAAAGAAAAGGGAATATCTTATAAGACCATAAGCAATGACAAGCGTTCTCTGAAAGCTGCTTTTTACACAGCGATACAGGACGACTGTATAAGGAAGAACCCCTTTGACTTCCAGCTAAACACCGTGATCGAGGACGACACAGAGCCGAAAGTACCCCTCACAGGAGAACAGGAAGAAAGCCTTTTATCCTTTATGCAGAGTGATAGCGTCTATCAGAAATACCGTGACGAGGTTATCATACTGCTGGGGACGGGGCTTAGGATTTCCGAACTCTGCGGACTGACTGAAACCGACCTTGACTTTGAAAACCGGGTAATCAATGTAGACCACCAGCTTTTACGGAGTGCGGAAACAGGCTACTACATAGAGAAGCCCAAAACGCAGAGCGGTATCAGACAAATCCCAATGAGTGAAAAAGTGTATGAAGCGTTGGGGCGCGTGTTGGAGAACCGCAAGGGAGCGAAGTAGATCACCATTGACGGTTACAGCAATTTCCTTTTCCTCAACCGGGACGGCTGCCCGAAAACGAATGTGAACTATGCTACCATGTTCCGGGGGCTTGCGAAGAAGTACAACAAGTGCCATGAGGAAGCCTTACCCAAAGTAATGACACCCCACACCCTGCGCCATACATTCTGCACCAACTTAGCCAATGCGGGCATGAACCCGAAAGCGTTACAGTATATCATGGGACATTCCAACATCACCATGACGCTGAACTATTACGCACACGCAACTTTCGCTTCCGCAAAGGCTGAAATGGAAAGGCTGATTGCAGCATAGCCGCAGACGGATTTACTACTTCTTTTACTACCACCCAGAGGGAAAACCTAAGAAGTTTTGAGGGTATATAAGAACTTCTCCCCATATCTAAAATGCCGGGAAAGCCCGAAAATACGGGCTATACCGACATATAAGAACTTCTAAAGAGATAATCTAAATTCACCATAAATTTTTTAAAGAAAAATGATCAAAAAGAGACTGCTGTAAAATGAAAGAATACTCTTTTGGAGTCGTTCAAATAATTTTACAACCGTCTCTTTTTATATCTTTTCAAAAAAGCATTTATACCAACGCCTGATTTTTCAGATAAGTTTCCATAATGACTTCTCTCGTCATGGCGCTTAGCTTTTTCTTTTCTTCTCTGGAAAGTCCGGCAGTTTCAATAGGCTTACCGTATTCAATGATAACATGGGCGGACTTGATGCGGTGGTTGTTTTTTTCGTATAAAGCATCCGTATTATTTACCGTAATGGGAATAATAGGGCATCCTGTCCGTTCCGCGATCTTAAAGGTTCCATCATGAAAAGGAAGCATGATTTCGTCGGTTTTGTTGCGGGTGCCTTCCGGACAGACATGGACGGAAATCCCGTTGTTGATCAGATTTATAGCGTCTTTAATGACCTGCATGCCTTTTTTTACGTCCTTTCTGTCCAAAAACATACAATGGAGATAACGCATCCATCTGGAAAATGAAGGGACATGGGCCATGGAGTCCTTGGCAATATATCCGGTCTGGCGGGGAACCCTGTAGTAGGTTAAAATAATGTCGTAATAGCTCCTATGATTGCTGATGTACAGCACAGGCCTGTCTTTGGGAACATTTTCTTCTCCGATAACGGTAATCTTTGCTCCAGCGATCAGGGCTACAACCTTAAAGCCCCATCCCACAATGGCAAGGGAACTGCGTCCTTTTAAGTCGGGATTGAATTTACCGATGATCCATTCCACGAATTGGATGGGAAGACTTATAACCAAGAAAATAATCAAAAAAATAAAATTAATAATAAAGCGTATCATGTCAGAGAACCTTTCCTGTTGAGTAAAGAACAAAGGAAAAACGGATATTGCAAAAGCTGCCCTTTTCCTTATTCTGTGTGTTTAAGGCTATTATAGTCAAAATTTTTTCGCAAAACAAGAATGGAACAGATAATAGACGTTTAATAGAAAAGCGTCTATTAATTTATTTGTGACATAGGAAAGCCGGAATTATCATATTTTTATAGAAAGAAAATGGAAAGATATGATATGAAGAAAATCAGAGCAATTCTATTTTGCGGCGTATTAATTGCCCTTTCTCTTTTTGGCGGCTGCGGCAAAAAGCTACAGGAAGAGCCGGTAAAAATCAGGGATTTAGAGCTTACGGTAGTTGCGGAAGAAAAACTGCCGGAGGAGCTTTTAGCTAACATTTCGGAAAAGAAGATGAATCCTTTTAAATTTACCTTCCAAGACGGAGGCTATTTGTATATCTGCATAGGCTACGGGGAACAGCAAAGCGGCGGTTACAGCATTACGGTAGATGAACTTTATCTGACGGAAAACGCTATCTATGTAAAAACCTGTCTTATGGGACCGGGAGCGGATGTGCCTGACGACGGAGTAAAATCTTATCCGTATATTGTGATAAAAACAGAGTATCTGGATTATGCGGTTGTCTTTAATTAGGGGAAATGCTATACTCTTTTTGAAAACGGAAAGGGAGTAAGCATATGCTATATATAAAAAGCGGCAGGGTTATGGACCCGCTTACCGGGACAGATGAAATACTGGATATTTTAGTGGACCGGGGGCAAATTATAAAGGTAGCGGCTCATGCGGATATGGAAGCCTATCTGAAAGCCTGCGGGGATATAGGACAGAAAGAAATGACAGCTGTGGATGCGTCGGACTGCGTTGTAGCGCCGGGGCTTACGGATGTGCACGTACATTTCAGGGATCCGGGATTTACCTATAAAGAAGATATTCTTTCCGGCGCTTGGGCGGCGCTGGCGGGGGGGATTACCAGAGTGGTCCTTATGGCTAATACAAAGCCCGCAGTAGATAATGAGGAGACGTTACTTTATATTTTAGAAAAAGGAAAAGAGACCGGCTTGCATGTAGAAACCTGCGCTTCTATCAGCAAAGGGCTTTCGGGAAAAGAACTGGTAGATATGAAGGCGCTAAAAGAAGCGGGAGCTGCAGGCTTTACGGACGACGGCATCCCTCTTTTAAACGAACAGTTTGTCAAAAAGGCCATGGAGGAAGCGGTAAGATGGGAAGTACCTTTAAGTTTTCATGAGGAAAATCCGTCTTATATTGAAAATAATGGCATTAACAGAGGAAAGGCCAGCGAATATTTCCAAATAGGCGGTTCGGACCGGCTGGCGGAAATTTCCATGATTGAAAGGGATATCCGGCTGGCAAAGGAAACGGGAGCGGAAATTGATATTCAGCATATCAGTACCAAAGAAGGCGTTGCGTTGGTAAGGGAAGCCAGAAAGACCCATTCCAATATTCATGCGGAAGCAACGCCCCATCATTTTTCATTGACAGAGGAAGCAGCAATTGAACACGGTACAATGGCAAAGATGAATCCCCCCCTTCGGACGGAGGAGGACAGACAGGCCATTATACAGGGACTGGCGGAGGGAACCATTGAAATCATCGCTACGGATCACGCACCCCACAGCAGTGAAGAAAAAGAGCGGGAATTGATTACGGCTCCAAGCGGTATCATCGGTCTGGAAACCGCGCTGCCTCTGGCAATTACCAATCTGGTAAAACCGGGACACATGACCCTGATGCAGGTTCTGGAAAGAATGATCATAGGTCCCGCCAAGCTCTACAAATTTGAGATAGACAGTATTCAGGAGGGAAAACAGGCGGATATCATAATTTTTAATCCAAAAGAAATCTTCCGTTATAAGAAATCCTTTTCCAAATCCCGGAATTCTCCTTTTTTGGGACAAGCTCTATTTGGAAAAATCCATATGACCATAACGGACGGAAATATTGTATACAAAGCCGATGAATGTACAAATCCATAAGCGGCAAAGAAATAGTGTACAGCAGAAAAGTGTAGAAAAACAATAAAAAAAGTTAAAAATACGGAAAACAGAAAAAGTGAAGAACATAAAGAAATGAGGTTAATCATGGGAAAGAGAAAAGAAAGGGCAGTTGTCTTAAAACAAGCTCGTATCGCTCCGGATATTTATGATATGTGGATTGATACGGCGCTGGCTGTGGAAGCGAAGCCGGGACAGTTTATCAATATTTATCCAAAGGACAAGTCTACTTTGTTACCGCGTCCTATCAGCATCTGTGAAGTGGACAGAGAAAAAAACAGACTGCGGATTGTCTACCGGAGAGCCGGAAAGGGAACCGGCGAGTTTTCAGACTATAAAGAAGGCGAGAGCATTGATATACTCGGCACCTTAGGAAACGGTTTTCCCTTAGAAAAAGCAAAAGGAAAAAAATGCTTTTTAATGGGAGGAGGAATCGGTATTCCCCCTATTTTACAGCTTGCCAAAGAATTACAGACAGCGGGCAGCGAGGAAGTCAATATCGTTGCAGGCTACAGGAACAGCGACCTATTCCTATCGGAAGACCTGAAGCAGTATGGCAGACTTTTTGTTGCCACAGAGGACGGAAGCGCAGGCAGCAAAGGAAATGTTATGAATGCCATTGAAGAAAACGGCCTTAAAGGAGAAGTCATTTTTGCCTGCGGCCCTATGCCCATGCTTCGCGCAATCAAAAAATTTGCAGAAGAAAATGAAATAGAGGCATACATTTCTCTGGAAGAAAGAATGGCATGCGGCGTAGGCGCCTGCTTAGGTTGCGTATGTAAAACCGTTCATAAGGATGAGCATTCCCAGGTAAATAATGCAAGAATCTGCACGGACGGACCGGTTTTTGATGCAAAGGAGGTAGAAATCTGATGGCAGAAGGAACAAAACTTAACACACAGGTTACCATTGCGGGCGTTACCTTCAAAAACCCCGTTATGACAGCCTCCGGCACATTCGGTTCCGGAATGGAATACGGAGAATTTGTGGATTTAAACAAACTGGGAGCTATCGTAACAAAAGGCGTTGCCAATGTACCCTGGCCCGGAAATCCCACCCCCAGAGTAGCAGAGACTTACGGCGGCATGCTCAATGCCATCGGCCTGCAGAACCCGGGAATAGAAGTATTTATCAAAAGAGACCTGGAATTTTTAAAACAATTTGACACCAGAGTCATCGTGAACATATGCGGCAAAAGCGTTGAAGATTATGTAGAAGTAGTAGAACGCCTCTCCGGCGAAGCCGTAGACATGCTGGAAATCAACGTATCCTGCCCCAACGTAAAAGAAGGCGCCATTGCCTTCGGTCAGAAAGCCGACGCCCTCTACAACATTACAAAAGAAATCAAAAAGAAAGCAAAACAGCCGGTAATCATGAAACTAAGCCCCAACGTAACGGACATTACCGAAATGGCAAAAGCCGCCGAAGCTGCCGGCGCCGACGCCCTTTCCATGATCAACACCATTACCGGCATGAAAATAGACATCCACAAAAGAACCTTTGCCCTTGCCAACAAAACAGGAGGCATGTCCGGCCCTGCCATCAAGCCCGTTGCGGTCCGCATGGTCTACCAGGCCGCCAACGCCGTAAAAATCCCCATCATCGGAATGGGCGGCATTACAAACGGAGAAGACGCCATCGAATTCCTCCTAGCCGGCGCCACCGCCGTCAGCATCGGCGCCATGAACTTCATCAACCCCTACACCACCGAAGAAACCATTCAGGAAATCGAAGCCTACATGCGCCAATACAACATCGAAGACATCAACGACATTATAGGTACCATAAAATAAAAAAAATTAAAAAATATATAAAACCATACAGCCCGATATCCTGCCGCAAGCAGTACGAAATTACCTCGTACAATTTACCCAGACCAACCAAGCGCACCCTAATTATTTCGAACTCTTTTCAGAGCGCTGCCTACAAGAACAAACACGAACCCTAAATAAATCTCAGCCCGCTAAAATGTGAACAAA
This sequence comes from Lachnospiraceae bacterium, assembly GCA_910574745.1. Classification (GTDB taxonomy): domain Bacteria; phylum Bacillota; class Clostridia; order Lachnospirales; family Lachnospiraceae; genus UBA2882. The sequence goes on from CAJTCE010000031.1 coordinate 31,563, forward strand.
GCCGAGTGGGCCGGGAGGGGTGGGGAAGGCAGTACAGAAGGCTCCGGCAAAACAATATATTTAATTGAAGGAACCGTAGCAAAGGCATCGGCACTTAGATTGCGTTCTTTGCAATCTTATGTGCCGCTATGACCTTTGCCCGAGCGAGAGCGTGTTCCTGAAATAAATATATTGTTTTGCCGGAGCCTTCTGTACTGCCTTCCCCACCCCTCCCGGCCCACTCGTTCTCATACCAAACATTTTATGCATAACCTCCCCATCCTCAACATAGGATGTATTAAGCAGCAAAGGAGGTTATTTTTTTCATGTTGGACCTTATAAAGAAAAACATACATATGGACTGCATCAAAGCAAAAGCCGGAAACCAGCTTACAGTAGAAGACGACGTAAACATTCCGGATTTAAGACCTGATATAGATAAAGTCATATTTCATTCAGGGGTAATCAAAATCGAAGAGGCAAAAGCCGGAAACGGACAGGTAACAGTCAGAGGCGCCCTGACAGTCAACATCCTCTACACCAGCGATGAGGAAGAAGAACCTTTGGGAAAAGTAGAAACCAGCCTTCCCTTCGAGGAACAGTTCCATATGGAAGGCGTGGAAGCGGGAGATTCCGTCTACGTGCGCCATACACTGGAAGACTTATCCGTAGGCATCATTAATTCCAGAAAAATCAGTATCAGAGCCTTACTGACCTTAGAACTCTGCGTCAGGGAAATCTTCGATGAATCTGCAGCGGTAGATGTGGAAACACAGCTTATGGTGGAATACCGGAAAAAACCCCTGCAGATTATGGAGACGGCAGTATGCAAAAAAGATATTTTCCGCTTCCGTCATGAAGAAACCCTGCCCACCCACCTTCCCAATGTATTTGAGGTGCTATACGGATCCGTTTTGCCGGGAACCCTTGAATGCATTGCCGGAGGCGATAAGCTTTTGGTAAGGGGAAATGTAAAGCTCTTTTTCCTGTATATGCCGGATGGGGAAGAAGGCGCCGCCAGATTTTATGAAACGGTAGTTCCCATGCAGGGAGAAGTGCCCTGCAGCGGCATGCATGATATGATGATTCCCTGTGTAGACGTTTCCTTAGGAAGCGTGGAATTTGAAGTCAAAGCAGATTTTGACGGAGAAGACAGAGTGTTTGCCATTGAGGCTGTATTTGATCTGGATATTAAAGCTTACGAGGAAAAGACCTATGAAATACTGGCGGATATGTACGGCATAACCAAAGAAATCGAAACAGAATGCAAAGAAGGCAGCTTTTTAAATCTCCTTCAAAGGGATAGTGGAAAATCAAGAATCAAGGAACGCATAGAGCTGGACAATGCTAATCTAATGGCATTGATACATCACGAGGAAACTCCTATTCTGGAAGGAGTGGAAATGGAAGACGGCCAAATGAATATTATGGGAAATGTGCATGTCCGCTGTCTCTATACAACCAACGATGACATAACGGGATACAGCTATCTGGAAAAAGACCTTCCTTTTGTATATACCGTGGAAACCGGAAACGTGGAAGGAAAAGATATTTCCCAGGATATCCAGCTTTCCGTGGAGCAGATGGAGCTTACTGCATTGGATAGCAGCCAGATAGAATGCACCGGTATTATCGGCGTGACCACAACTGTCTTTGAAGAAAAAAGAGAGCCGGTTATTACCGGAGCGGCAGTAAATGAATTAGACGGGGATAAAATGAAAAACCTGCCGGGAATGGTTATTTATATTGTAAAGGAAGGCGACAGTCTGTGGCAGATCGGAAAGGAATACTATATATCCGTAGAAGCCATTAAAGCCATGAACGCTCTGACAAAAGATGAAATTCAGCCGGGCGATAAGCTGCTATTAATGAAAAACACCACAGAACAAATATAAAATGCAATCCCTGTATTTTGCGGTATGGACTTAAAAGAGGTAAAAGAGCAGTCAGCAGTCCGAATCTGCGAAATACGGGGATTTTTACCGCTTGCAAAAAACAGGCGGTTTCTTTATAATTGTGTATACAAAGTACGTCTTTTATACAAAATACATAATAAGTACAAAGTGAACAGAAATACATAGAAAAAAGAAAATTTCGGAGAAATTTATGAAGCTTGTAAAAAATGCCTATGCCAAAATCAATCTGGGTCTGGATGTGATCAGAAGAAGGGAAGACGGTTACCATGAAGTAAAAATGGTCATGCAGACCGTGGATCTCTGCGACACCTTAACCTTTGAAAGAAGAGAGGATGAAGAGCTCCATATTTACACAGATAATAAAAAACTGCCCTGTGACAGGCACAATTTGATTTATAAAGGAGCAATGGTTTTATTTGAAGAAACCGGCAGCCGCATGGGAGCAGATATTATTTTAACGAAAAGGATTCCGATTGCCGCAGGGATGGCGGGAGGCAGCACCGATGCCGCAGCCGCTATGCTTGCTTTAAACGAAATGATGGGACAGCCCTTAACAAAAGAAAAGCTTATGAAAATCGCCGTAAAAGCAGGGGCGGATGTGCCCTATTGCATTATGGGAGGAACGGCTCTTTCCGAAGGAATCGGGGAAATACTGACTCCTTTAACATCTCCGCCGAAAGCGCATCTTCTGGTGGCAAAGCCGGATATTGACGTTTCCACGGCTTTTGTTTATCAGAACCTTAGGCTTCAGGATTTAAAGAAGCATCCTGACATTGACGGCATGGTGGAGGCTTTAAAAAGAGGGGATTTAAAAGGAATTACGGACAGGATGGAAAATGTTTTGGAAACAGTTACCATTCCGGCCCATCCCGTAATCGGGGAAATCAAAGAAATATGCAGGGCAAAGGGCGCGATGAACGCCTTAATGAGCGGCAGCGGTCCTACGGTATTTGCTGTTTTTGACCAAAAAGACGATGCGGAGCGCGCCGGAGAAAAGATTCGGGAGAGGGGACTTTCACAGGAGGTATTTGTAACGGGATTTGCAGGAACGGAGGGATGCGTATGATGCTTGATATGCTGCAGCAGAATATGGATGAATATCTTCCATTAAGGGATGTGGTATTCAATACGTTGAGGCAGGCAATTCTTACGGGGGAATTAAAGCCGGGGGAAAGATTGATGGAAATTCATCTGGCGGACAGACTGGGAGTCAGCAGAACGCCTATCAGGGAAGCGATGCGGAAGCTGGAGCTGGAAGGGCTTGTGGTCATGATTCCCCGAAAGGGTGCCCAGGTGGCCAGAATTACAGAGAAAAACTTAAAGGATGTTCTGGAAGTAAGAAGGGCTTTGGATATGCTTGCGGTCAAGCTGGCCTGCGACCGGATGGGCGATGAAACCAAAATAGAACTCAGGAAAGCATGTGATGAATTTGCCGCAGTTATTCAGAACAATAATACCAAGGATATCACGGAGGCAGATGTGCGCTTTCATGATGTAATTTTAAAATCCACAGGCAATGACAGGCTGATTCAGCTGGTCAATAATCTGGCGGAGCAGATGTACCGCTACAGGCTGGAATATATTAAAGATTCCGCATATCATAACAGGCTGGTAAAAGAGCATGAGGCTATTTATGATGCCATTATGAACCATGAAAAGGAAAAGGCAGCGGAAGCGGTAGTGGTTCATATTGACAATCAGGAACGTACGATTATTGAGCATTTACATTTAAATGTCTGATGAATGTATAAACAGAATGAGATTTGTCCAGACTTCTAAAAAGAAAAACGGAAGGAAGGAAAAATCTTATGAAAATAGAGGGAAAAAATACTAGAAAAAAGCTTTTAGGGGAAGCCGCGATTTATGGGCTGCTGTCCATGATCTATGCATCTTTGTTCTTTTTTGGCGCCCTGTATCCCAGATACGGACTTTCTACCGCCTGTATTGAAGAGGAAACAGAGGAAGGAACGGCAGAGGCCGATGAAGAGCCGGAGGATGAAGAAGTAGTATATAAAAGCTTTTTCTTAGAGCGTTTGAAGGAATGGTTTTAATTGGGAAAAGCAGTAAAGATACGCATAAAGGGAATGCAGGATAATACTTCGGAGGAAGAAATTACGACAAAAGCCCGGGGCACCATGTTGTATAAGGAACCCTATTATTATGTTTCCTATGAAGAAAAAATAGACAGGGAGTCCTCCTTAAGCAGCAAAACAGTGCTGCGTTTTTCAAAACGGGAACTTCGCGTTACGAGAAAAGGAGAGGTCGAGAGCGTACTGGAATTTTTGGAGGGAAGCGTACATAACAGTCTCTATATGACATCTATGGGAAATTTTGAAGTGGAGCTTACTACCGACAGGCTGAAAATCAGTATGGAGAGAAAAAAGTGGCGCATAGAGGCGGATTATCGTATCGGATTAAATACAATGCCTCCTTCCTATGGAAAACTGGAAATCCATATCGAGGAGGCTTAAAATTGCAGTTATATCAAAAAAGTAAATACTATTTGACCTGATTAACACCGGCTTTTTCCTTTGCCTTTTCCCAGGTGCGGGCGAAAAAGCCTTTTTTCTTTGGAGGCTCGCTTGTCTTTGTGGCACGATAGCCTCTTACTTCTGTAATATAAATTCCGCTGACAACCGCTTTCACTTCTTTTTTGACGGGTACGGAATCGAATATCTTTTCATCACAGACCAAATTCATAACCTGGGGACCCACCTTAACTTTGACGATTGGCAGCTTAGAACCCCGCATAAGCTTGGGAGTTTGTTCGATTACTGCCGCAGGAAGCCCCGAATCTTTTATTTTTAACCGCTTTTTATCGATGATCAACATAGAAAGCGTCTGCTTGTTGGCATCTATCTGCTGCTGCTGTTCTTCCTGTCTCTTTTTCGCCTTCCGGCCCAGAAAGTAAAGCGCGGCGGCAGAAGCAGCTATAATGACAAGGGTAATAATAAGTACAATCCATCCTGTGTTCATGGGATGACCTCCTAGAATATTTAATTTCATAAGTAAGAAATATTGTAACATTCTTTCATTTAAAGTGCAAGAAAATCAAATTCTTTTGTGAATATTTTGTGAATCCCAGGAAAATATTAGGAAAGGCGGGGGATTTTGGGTTTACATAAACTGGCTTGTGTGCTAAACTTAAATTGTCTGTTTCGCAGATGGAATAATGCTTTGAGGAGAAAATTATGAAAAAGAAAATAAAACTGATTGTGCTGTCCGCCATGATGGCAGTAATGCTTTGCGCCTGCGGAAAAGAAGCGGCGGACGGTTCTCTTTCGGATAACCGGATTGAGGTCGATCCCGATGATTATGTGAAGCTTGGGGACTATGGCGATTTAACCGTAGAAGTGACCTATTATAACTATACGGAAGAGGACGTGAAAGACTGTGTAGACAGCGAGCTGGAATTTTATGTTGACTATATGGCAAGCTATTACAATCTGGATCTATACGATTATAGCGTGGATGTCAGTGCCAATACGGTTGCTCAGGGCAGTATTGTCAATATGGATTATGTGGGAAAGATTGACGGCGTAGCCTTTGAAGGCGGAAGCGACCAGGGAGCCCATCTGCTCATTGGCTCAGGCAGCTTCATTCCGGGCTTTGAAGACGGATTGGTGGATAAGCAGGTGGGGGAAACCGTAGATTTAGATTTAACTTTCCCGGAAGATTACAAAAATGCGGATTATGCGGGAAAGAACGCGGTATTTACCGTCAGCATCAATTCCATTGATGTCAGAAGCATGCCGGAGTATACCGATGAGCTTATCGCAACTTTAAATATCAGCGAAGATATTACCACTTATCAGCAGTATGAGGATTATATCAGGGAGTACTTACAGGATTCCTGTGATGAGGCTAATGAAGAAACGCGGCAGGAAAGCATCTGGAATGCGGTTTACGACACCTGTGAAATAAGCGACCCGCCTCAGCAGATGGTGGATTCCTTCTATGAAGATTTAAATGAATATTTTGAAACCTATGCCCAGTACTACAGCATGGATTTAGAAACCTTCATTTCCAGCCAGATGGGTATGGACATGGATACTTATGCAACAAGAAATATGGAAGCTGCTACAGAAGAGGCGAGAAAAGAACTGGCATATATGGCCCTTGCTAAAGCGGAAAACATTGTGGTTGACGACGCCATGATGCAGGAAGTAGCGGAAGCGGAATATACGCTTTACGGCTATGAATCTGCCGACGCCATGATTCAGACAATGGGCAAGGCTGATTTCTCATCTTATGTTATGAGGCAGAATGTATTAAAACGTCTGGAAGAACTTGTTACCGTAAAAGAAAATGAACCGGTATCCATTATGGAAGCGGCGGTACAGCAATAGAGAAAACGGACGGAAGATTTTGATTAAGCGGATACTGTTAACTTAGAAAAAGATAAAGGGGAATACCATGAAAAAACGTATTCTGAGTGTACTTCTGATTTGCATATTGACAATAGGCTGCAGCATAGAGGTGTGCGCTGCCACGGTTGATGAGGTCAGGGAGGAACAGGAAGAGACACAGGAACACCTGGATGAACTGGATCAACGTATGGACTCGCTGGAAAACCAGAAGGATGCGGTTGCGGGAGAGATTACCGTTTTAGACACCCAGCTGGTGGATATTCTTACCAGTATCAGTATTTGCGAGGATGAAATTGCGGCAAAGGAAGACGAAATTGATATCGTAAAGGAAGATTTGGAAGAGGCAAAGGAACGGGAAGCGGCTCAATATGAGGATATGAAAACCCGTATCCGTTTTATGTATGAAAAAGGCGATCAGGCTTATATCCAGATTTTTCTTGAGGCAAGCAGCCTGCCGGAAATGCTCAATAAAGCGTCCTATGTGGAATCCCTTTATGAATATGACAGAGAGCTTCTGTTAGAATATGAGAACACAAAGCTGGAAGTCGCATCTATTAAGGAAGAACTGGAATTAGAGGAAGCAGACCTTATAAGCTCCCAGAGAGAGCTGAAGGAACAGCAGGATTATCTGGAGCGGGTAATTGCTGAAAAAAGGGCGACAGTTGCCAATTTTGATACCCAGCTGGCACAGGCACAGAGGGAGGCAAGCTCATATAAGGAGCAGTTAAGAGCCCAGAATGAAAAAATAAAGAAGCTGGAAGAGGAAGAACGGGAAAGACAAAGACAGCTGGAAAAAGAAAAGAATAAAAATAAAGAAGGCGAAACCGAAGTAGCCTCAGGAACTATAACGGGGCAGAATACATCGGATCCGTCCGGCGGGGATTTGCCGGGAGCCAATAATGGCGGAAATACAGGCGCGTCAGGAGAATATTATGATAATAACCAGAATGCCGGCGCTGCTGAAAATAATGAGCCAACGTCCAATGCAGGCGGAAATGCGGGGCTGGGCCAACAGATTGCGGACTATGGCTGCCAGTTTATCGGGAATCCTTATGTATATGGAGGAACCAGTCTGACAAATGGAACGGACTGTTCGGGATTTACACAGTCGGTATTTGCCCACTTTGGCATCAAGCTGCCAAGAGATTCAACCAGTCAGAGGTTTGTGGGAACCGGCGTGTCTTATGAGGAAGCAAGGCCCGGCGACCTGATCTGCTATGCGGGACATGTGGGCATCTATATCGGAAACGGTCAGATTGTACATGCCAGCACGGAGAGGACGGGAATTAAGATTACTAGCGCAACCTACCGTACGATTTTATCCGTCAGAAGAGTCGTATAAAGATAAAATGGCCTGATAAAAATCTTTGTCAGGTCATTTTTTTATACAAAGGAGGAAGTCCTGTGAACCGGGAAGAAATCATATCATATTGCTTGACCTATAAAAATGCTTATCAGAACATTCCTTTTCGGGACCACAGCCAGTTGGTTATCAGCCATCGGGGAAACCGTAAGGTCTTTGCATGGTTTTTTGAAGAAACCGAAGGGGCCTATGTGAGATTCCGGTGCAAAAGGGAATCCCTTTCTTGCTATGAAGCTGTATCGGGATATATCAGGAAGGGCTTTCAGCATGAAGATATTTACTGGATAGAGATTCCGTTAAAGCATTGTCCGGAAATTTCAGAGGATATTTTGAGACAGATGATCGAAGAAAGCTATCAAATATCAAAGCCCGGTAAAAGAGGAAAATCAATCCGCTGGTATTTTACCTGATTGAGGATGACTTTATGGACTATACACATGAAAACCTGCATAGAATGTAAAAAAGCTTTCTGAGGGGAATTCATGTGAAAGAATATATTGAAGAGAGGGCGATAGGGGTTGCCAATTATATTATTGAGCATAATGCTACCGTCCGTCAGACCGCTAAACAATTTGGAATTAGCAAGAGTACGGTACATAAGGATGTAACAGAACGCCTCGTGCTGATAAATCCCGGTCTGGCAAAAAGTGCAAGAAAAGTTCTTGATGTGAACAAATCCGAAAGACATATCCGGGGTGGTATGGCCACAAAAGAGAAATACATGCACCAGTTAAGGACCTAAAGAAAAAAGGGTGCGGCAGGAAAAAGAAAAATTACCGGTATCAGGAAAACTGACCGTATTTTTGATTTTCTTGCTACAACCCTTGTTTTATGCTTCTGTTTTTTTAGAACTGATTTTACAAGTAAACAAGTCTTTCCAGACAGCAGGATGAAACAGGATCAGTAAAGGGAATAACTCCAGCCTGCCGGCTAACATATCGAACATCAGTACATATTTGGAAAAATTCTTAAACAGTCCGAAATTTTGGGTGGGACCAACCAGTTCCAGACCGGGACCAATATTGTTGATCGTGGCGGCAACGGCTGTAAAGTTGGTGGTCAAATCTCTTCCTTCAAAGGAAAGGGCGAATACCGACAGGGAAAATAAAATCATAAAGGTAATAAAATAGACATTAACAGAGCGGGTAACCTCATGTTCCACAGGCTTTCCTTCCATGTTGATTTTTTTAATGCTCTTAGGATGAATATAGGAATTTAATTCTTTGATGACCGTTTTAAACAACAATACAAAGCGGGATACCTTAATGCCGCCGCCGGTACTTCCTGCACAGGCTCCCACAAACATTAACAGTATCAGAACCGTCTTGGAGGTCTGGGGCCAGAGATTGAAATCCATAGTGGAAAATCCCGTGGTGGTAATGATGGAGCCGACCTGGAATGAGGCGTGGGTCAATGCGTCAAAAACACCTTTTGATATACTTAAGATATCAAAGAATATAATGGCAATAGACGTCAGGATAATAAAAAAGTAATATTTTACCTCTTCCATGCCGATAGCCTTTTTCAGATTATGGAAAAGTACATAATAATAGGCGTTGAAGTTGACGCCGAACAATATCATAAAAATAGTAACCACCCATTGGAGATAAGGCGAGTAGCCTCCTATGCTGTCATTTTTGATTCCGAAACCGCCTGTTCCGGCAGTGCCGAAGCTGGTGTTTAAAGCGTCAAAAAACGGCATTTTACCAAGGAGAAGCAGAATTACCTCCAGAATGGTCATACCCAGATAAATCATGTAAAGAATTCTGGCGGTATATTTTACCTTGGGAACCAGCTTTCCCACAGAGGGTCCCGGACTTTCCGCACGCATAAGATTAATGTGGGAGCCGCCGCTTAAGGGTATGATGGCCAGTAAGAAAACAAGGACGCCCATGCCGCCGATCCAATGGGTAAAGCTCCGCCAGAAAAGGGCGCAGTGGCTTAAAGCCTCCACATCGCTTAAAATGCTGGCCCCGGTGGTGGTAAAACCGGAAATGGTTTCAAACAACGCATCCGTAAAGGAAGGGATTTCCTTGCTGAACCAGAAAGGCAGACAACCAAAAAAACTTAAAAAAATCCAGCTTAAAGCGGTGGATATACACCCTTCTTTTAAATAGAAAACAAAGCTGGCAGGCTTTTTATGTGCCATCAACTGCCCACACAGCCCGCATAAAAGCGCTACAGAGAGGTAATAAAAGCCTTCTCTTTCCTGATATATCACAGCTACCAGACAGGGTAACAGCATTAAAATGGCTTCCATTTTTAAAACATATCCTAAAATGTAACGAATAATCGAACTGTTCATTTCTGCCTCCGCTATGCCAAAATATCCTGAATGTCGTTAAAGCCCGTATGAGTAGTAACAATCATAACCGTATCTCCCACCTTGATACAGTCCTGGCCGCTGGGGACAATAATGGAACCGTTTCTGTTGATAAAAGAAATCAGAAGGTTTTTCTTTAAGGACAGATCCGCCAGGGAGATGCCTGTTACATCAGATTTTTTATCTACACGGAATTCAATGGCCTCCGCCCGGTAATCAAACATATGGTAAAGGGTTTCAATATTGCTGTCCATGGAATCCTTTTTTGCCCGGACATAAGCGATGATTGCCTCGGAAGTGATATACCGGGGATAAATCAGGCTGCCTAAATCCAGCTTGCTGATAACTTCCTTGAAATTAATACGGTTAATTTTGGTAATGATCTTGGCTTTGGACACTTGTCTTGCGTAAAGAGTCAGCATGATATTCTCCTCATCAATACCAGTCAGAGGAATAAAGGACTCCACATAACCGATGCCTTCTTCTTTGAGCAGCTCCTCATCGGTGCCGTCTCCGTTTATGATAATGGCTTTTGGCAGCAAAACGCTTAGCTCCTCACATCTTGCTTTATCACTTTCGATGATCTTAACGGAAATACCGGCATGAAGTAACTGGTTGGCAAGATAATAAGCGGCTTTGCCTCCTCCTATGATCAATGTGTTTTTTACCTGGTTGGTTTTAAAACCGATTTCAACCAGGAAGCCCTTGGCAGTCTTTCTGGAAGCTACAAAAGAAATAATATCCCCGCTTCTCATAATAAAATCGCCGGAAGGAATATGAACCTCGCCGTCACGCTCAATGGCGCAGATCAATACTTTATTGGTAATGCTGCTGCTTAACCGGGAAATGGCCATGCCGTCCAGTAAATTTCCTTCAGGAATCCGGAATTTGATCATTTCGGCCTGTCCGTGGGCAAAAGAGTTGACCTCTAAAGCTGTAGGCAGATAAAGAATCCTTGCGGCTTCCTTTGCGGCCTCTAACTCAGGGTTGATGATCATGGCAAGCCCCAGCTTTTCTCTGAGATAACCTACTTCCTTGCTGTAATCAGGAGTGCGGACTCTGGCTATGGCAGCGCAGTTGCCCACGCGCCTTGCCACGGTACAGCACAAAAGATTTAATTCATCGGAGTCCGTTACGGCAATAATCAAATCCGAGCTTTCGATACCCGCGTCCATCTGTACACTGTAGCTTGCGCCGTTTCCCACAATACCCATGACGTCATATAAATTGGTCAGGGTCTGAATCTTCGAGGGATTTTTATCAATGATGGTAATATCATGCCCCTCTTTGCAAAGCTGTTCAATTAAGGTAATTCCTACCTTACCACATCCTACAATAATAATATTTAATCCCTGTTTAATGGGATTTTTGGGCTTAAACATTTTTAATATACCTCCATACATCAATATAATATACCACCTTGCTATAAAAAAAGCATTAAATATTTACATTTTATGAAAAAATATTGGCACTGTGGGAGAATGTCGTAAATAGGGTAAACAGGGCTTATTTTAAAAGGACTTTTCCTGATGCTTTATGAGGTTTAAGAGACTTGTTTTTGGGAAATGAAAGTAATAGAATGAGGATGAAAAGAAATTTACGAAGAGAATGGCGGTAATCAAGATAAGGATAGAGAAAATCTGTAAAGAGGTGCAGGAATGAAACGGGAGAGATAGGAAACAAGAGAAAAGTGTAAAAAGTGTGATTTCTGGCAGTTCGATATATAATGGAAAAGATAGTATCGCGAAAAATGGTAAATGAAAAAATAAGGACATGAGGGAAGAATTATGCAAATATTAGTTTTAGGCGGCAGTTACTTTTATGGAAGGGTATTTACCATGCTTGCCGCAAAAAAGCATGAAATAACGGTATTAAACAGAGGAACCTACTCCATGGAGAGCTTTGGCGTAAAGCAGATAAAAGGAGACCGTCATGATGAAAAAGTATTGGGACGGTTAGCCGGTTTGGAGACAGAGTTTGATGCAGTGGTGGATTTCTGTGGCTATGCGCCGGGAGATGTGGCTTCTATTATAAAGAATCTGCCGGGAAAAACGAAGCAGTACATTTTTATCAGCACTGTGGATGTATATAAAAGAGGAATCAGAGGTCTGAAAAATGAGGGGACTCCTTACGAAACCCGCTCTATAGAAGGAGAAGCGGGGCAATATATCTGTGGGAAAGTTGCCTTAGAGCAGGAATTAAAGAAGGTCTGTCTGCAGAAAGAGATGGCTTATACTATTTTGCGCCCGGCAGTTTTGTATGGACCTTATAACTATGCGCCCAGGGAATCCGCATTTATTCAGATAGTCTTGCAAAATCATTTTCTGCCAAAGATTACCGATGCGGCAGGGAAATTTCAGTTTACTTATGTAAAGGACGGGGCTGAGGCAATTGAGAAATGCCTTTTGAATGAGAAGGCTTACGGGCAGGCGTATAATCTTTGCGGGGATGAGATTTTGGATTACGGGCTGTTTCTTGAAGGGCTGAAGCAGGCAATGCAGGAGGATAAAAAGGTAAGTGCCGCCGGGGAAGAAAATGTAGATTCTGACAAAATCACAGAATATAATCGAATGACAAGCTATGATACGGGAACGAAGGAGCCGGCAGAAAGAAGTAGTGAGCAGTTTTGCGACCGCATACAGATGACGGTTCAGGAAGCAGCGGCACGGGGAATTCCCCTGCCCTTTCCGGTCTATGAAGAAGAGACGGAGCTTTATTCCAATGAGAAAAGCAAAAAAGAACTGGGAATGGCTTATACATCCTTTCAAGAGGGAATGAAAAAGACCTACCGGGCTTTTAAAGGAGTGTTTGTATAAATGTTTTATACTAATAAGGATTTGAGAAAGTTAATATTGCCGCTTTTAGTGGAACAGCTTTTGATCATGCTGGTGGGCATGGTGGATACGGTTATGATATCCGTTTGCGGGGAAGCGGCGGTATCGGGCGTGTCTTTAGTGGATACGGTAAATATTTTGATGATTAACATATTCAGTGCTTTGGCAAACGGCGGAGCTGTTGTAGCAGGTCATTTTCTGGGGCAGAAAAATAAAGAGGATGCGGGCAAAGCGGCGTGGCAGCTTATGATGTTTTCCTTTCTTTCATCCATAGGAGTTATGATTCTGTATCTGTGCATCCATACATGGGTGTTAGGCACGGTATTCGGAAGCATTGAGCCGGACGTGTATGGCAATGCCAAAAGTTATCTGCTGATTACCGCCTTGTCCATTCCGCCTCTGGCTGTTTATAACGGAGCGGCGGCGCTTTTCAGGGCAGAGGGCAACTCAAAAGTAACCATGTTAATTTCCATATTAATGAATTCATTGAACATTGTGGGCAATTACATTCTCATTTATGTAATTCCCATGGGTACGGCGGGAGCTGCCATTTCTACCACATTCAGCAGATTTGTGGCGGGAATAGTGGGATTTTTGCTGATTTATTATAATAAAAAGGATATTTCCCTGAAAGGAAAGCTGACCTGGCGATTGAACGGAGCCTATGTAAAAAAGATTCTCTATATCGGACTTCCAAACAGCCTGGAAAGCAGTATGTTCCAGCTTGGGAAAATCGTGCTTATGAGCCTGATTTCCACTTTGGGAACTTCTGCCATTACAGCCAACGCGGTGTCCGGCTCCATTACCAATATTAATATTATTCCGGGCATGGCCATCAATATGGCTTTGTTATCAGTGGCTTCCTACTGTGTAGGAGCAGGGGACAGGGAACAAGTCAAATATTATACTAAAAAAATCATGAAGCTGGCCTATCTGTCTATGGGAATTGTTTCTGTCATTATTTTTGCCACGGTTCGTTATGTTCTGTTATTTTATCATCTGACGCCGGAAACTTATGAACTGGCGACGGAGATTATCCGCTATCATGCCGTTATGGCAGTTCTCATATGGACGCCCTCTTTTTCCCTGCCAAATACCCTGAGGGCGGCAGGAGATGTTATGTACCCTATGATAACTTCCATTATCAGTATGTGGATCTGCAGAATCGGTTTTGCCTACCTGTTTATTTATCTGGGATTGGGCGTTATGGGAGTCTGGATCGCCATGACTTTGGATTGGGCATTGCGGGCGGTTCTGTATCTTGTCCGCTATAAAAAGGGTAAGTGGCAGAAATTCTTTTTGACAAGCTCATAGCCAGTATTTATAATGATGACAGGGTCAAAAAACACATGAAGGATTTTGACGAATATATGACGCAAAGCATCTGCGGCTTTATGATTCCGATATATATGGATAAGCGGCTTGGAGGAGGAAAAAAATGAGTCAGGAAAAAGTTATCGTATTGGATTTTGGCGGTCAGTATAATCAGTTAATCGCCAGACGCGTGAGAGAGTGTAATGTTTATTGTGAGGTACATCCTTACAATTTGAGTCTGGATAAAATCAGGGAAATGAATCCGAAAGGTATTATCTTTACAGGAGGTCCCAACAGCGTTTACGGGGAGGATTCCCCTGTGTGCTCCAAGGAGATTTTTGAAATGGGCGTTCCGGTTCTGGGCATCTGCTACGGTTCCCAGCTTATGGCGTATCTGCTCGGAGGTAAGGTGGCGACAGCGCCTGTCAGCGAATACGGTAAGACAGAGGTAATTGTTGATACCTCTAAAGCTATCTTCCAAAATGTAAATCAGAAAACCATCTGCTGGATGAGCCATACGGATTATATTGCCGAAGCTCCGGCAGACTTTACGGTAACGGCAAGCACCTCGGTATGTCCCGTTGCTGCAATGGAAAATAAAGAAAAGGGCCTTTATGCGGTGCAGTTCCATCCGGAGGTTATGCATACGGTGGAAGGCATGAGAATGATTCAGAACTTTGTCATCAATATCTGCGGCTGCTCCGGGGATTGGAAAATGGATTCCTTTGTGGAGAAGGCCATTGAAGAAATCCGTGAAAAAGTAGGAGACGGCAGGGTGCTCTGCGCTTTATCAGGCGGCGTGGATTCCTCTGTGGCGGCAGTTATGCTTGCAAAAGCTGTCGGCAAACAGCTGACCTGCGTCTTTGTGGACCACGGTCTTTTGCGTAAAAACGAAGGGGATGAAGTGGAGTCTGTTTTTGGTTCTGACGGTCCTTACAGCCTGAATTTTGTCCGTGTTAACGCACAGGAGAGATTTTACAGCAAGTTAGCAGGGGTTATCGACCCGGAAGCAAAGAGAAAGATAATCGGCGAAGAATTTATCCGTGTTTTTGAAGATGAAGCAAAGAAAATCGGAGCGGTGGAGTTTCTGGTACAGGGAACGATTTATCCCGACGTCATTGAAAGTGGTCTGGGCAAGAGCGCAGTGATCAAATCCCACCACAACGTAGGCGGTCTGCCGGACTGTGTTGATTTTAAAGAAATTATTGAGCCTTTGAGACTGTTATTTAAAGATGAAGTAAGGAAAGCCGGAAGAGAGCTGGGTATTCCCGATTATCTGGTAAACCGTCAGCCCTTCCCGGGACCGGGACTTGGCATCCGCATTATCGGCGAGGTTACGGCGGATAAGATCAGGATGGTGCAGGAAGCGGATTACATTTACCGTGAGGAGATTGCCAACGCCGGCGTGGATGAAGGTCTGGGGCAGTATTTTGCAGCGTTGACGAATATGAGGAGCGTGGGCGTCATGGGAGACGGAAGGACTTACGATTATGCCGTTGCGCTTCGGGCAGTGTGCACCAGTGACTTTATGACAGCGGATTGCGCGCATATTCCATGGGAAGTGCTGAGTAAGGTGGCTAATAGGATCGTGAATGAGGTTAAGGGGGTTAATAGGGTAATGTATGATTGCACTAGTAAGCCGCCGGCGACGATTGAGTTCGAGTGACGGATAAAATCCCGGAAATGCTGATAAATGGGCGTTCCCGGGATTGCTTTATATGTGTTGGCTCTAAAATGGCTCTAACAATCCTTTTTTTACATAAAAGCAGATAGTGACCTTGCTTCCGGTAAAAAGATAGACTTTCCCTCTGCTGTGGTGTTGTACTCTGTAAGGGCTTGTGCTGGAAGATGGATTGTTAAATTATTTTGGATTAGTAATTTCCCGAAAATAAATTTACCGCCTTTGTTTATTATATATCATCAGCTTCTTTTTCTAAAAGTGGAAGTCCACTATATCACAAGTAACTTCAAATTCTACTAAAGCTCTCTAAAGTGAGATAATCGAGATTGGAATTATATAAAGGAGTGTTGTGAGCGGCGTGTAGGAGCCGAGCACAGTGCCTTTACCGGGGCGGATAATTGACAAAAGTAAAAAAATGGAAAAAGTAAAATTGTGTACATTTCGCCAATATTGACAAAAGAGAAAGAAAATCCTGTCTTTGACAGTTTACCGAAGATAAAATCGCTGTAAGTCCAGCAAACATGGACACTACAGCGATTCTTTTCTCTGTTACGGACTATAGTATTTTATTCTTTGACTTTGCTC
>CAJTCE010000032.1 GCA_910574745.1 Lachnospiraceae bacterium
AAGGCATCTAAGCGTGAAGCCCCCCTCAAGATGAGATATCCCAATGAGTAAGACCCCTTAGAGAGAATGAGGTAGATAGGCTTAAGGTGGAAGTGCAGTAATGTATGGAGCTGATAAGTACTAATCGGTCGAGGGCTTGACCAAGAGAGAGGAAGCATGCGTAAAGAGAAGCGGATGTGGAAGGCGTGGATGGAAGAACTTCATGGAAAGAGGAAGTCATTGTTCGGTTTTGAGGGTACTCCAAAAAGGGGAAGCCCCCTAAGTGGCCTAGTGGCTCAGTTGGTTAGAGCGCCGCCCTGTCACGGCGGAGGTCGTCGGTTCGAGTCCGATCTGGGTCGTTTGTATGAGATTCTCATGCGATGGGATCTTAGCTCAGCTGGGAGAGCATCTGCCTTACAAGCAGAGGGTCACAGGTTCGAGCCCTGTAGGTCCCATTTTTATATGCCGTTGAGGCTCACAGTTATTGATGATTGAAACAAGATATGCCGATGTGGCTCAATTGGCAGAGCAGCTGATTTGTAATCAGCAGGTTATCGGTTCGAGTCCGATCATCGGCTTTATGGATGGATTCCCGAGTGGCCAAAGGGGACAGACTGTAAATCTGCTGCAAATTGCTTCGGTGGTTCGAATCCACCTCCATCCATTTCTCTTTTGGGAAATGTATAAAAAGAGATTTCTTACAATATAATAATAGTATAACGCGGGGTGGAGCAGTCTGGAAGCTCGTCGGGCTCATAACCCGAAGGTCACAGGTTCAAATCCTGTCCCCGCTATTTTGCTGTAATTACATAGCATTAGCCCAGATAGCTCAGTCGGTAGAGCAGAGGACTGAAAATCCTCGTGTCACTGGTTCGATTCCGGTTCTGGGCATTTTTTATGGGCCACTAGCTCAGGTGGTAGAGCACTTGACTTTTAATCAAGTTGTCCGGGGTTCGAGTCCCCGGTGGCTCACTGATAAATAATAAGCGGAAATCCTTGAAACATGAGGGTTTCCGCTATTTTTATTTCAGAGATCTTGAAATATACCAACAGAGTCCGACGAAATATGCAATTGTGAAAGAGAATGCAATTTATGTCCTAAAAAGTGCAAACTATACCAGAAGCACTTTAATTTAATAAGACATTTTGATAAAATTAATTAAATTTTGTCTTAAAAGGGATAACAGAATAGGAGGTGTATAAGGATATGTTAGGCGGTCCTGTATATATAGCTTTAATTCGTTTTATAATAAGCCTTGTGGGGTCGATTATGTTGTTTTCGTTAATGAGTGAACCCAGATTTCACAAAAAGAAAACCATGGTCTGTTATGGAAGCTTTAGCGCAGTTCTGATTCTGCTGGCATGCATCTGGTATGTTGTGGATTGGGAAAGCTGTGTGAAAACGGTTGCTTTTGCAATGTATTTGTGCTTTAGTTTATTTGCCATTTATATGAGCAAGGATCATATTTATCTTTCTTTGTATAAATTGGCGTTGACCTTTTATCTTTTAGCAGTATTTTTGATTGGGGGAATTGAGGTTTCCGTTCTTTTTTTCCATAGGAATGTATGGGCGGACATTATTACACGAATCTTCTTGATTCTGATCATGGTATGGTTTATTGAGAAAAAAATAAAAGATTCCATCCGGGGATTTGGATATTACGTGGAAAATGAACTGGACAGGTTTAGTGCGGCTGTTATGATGATCAGTATTCTTTTTGGAATTGGGTTTATTTTAAATCCTAAGAGTATAGAGGTTACGACTCCATACCGCCTTTATCAGATTATAATGAACTTATTTCTGACCGGTTCCCTGCAGTTTCTGGTGTTTAGGCTTTATCTGCATATTGGGAAAGAAAAGGAGTATGAGAAAGAAAATCAATTGATGATTATGACCCACAGACTGTTGGAAAGAAATATGGAAATCTTAGAAGAATCTGTAGAATCCGGCAGAAGAATCCGCCATGATGCAAGGCATCATAATGCAGTAATAGCGGAATATGCCAGGAGGGGGCAGAACGAAGAACTATTGCAATATCTGGAGGAATATAAAAAAGAGACGGATACAGGTATAGCGGAAACGATATGTGTTAATACCGCAGTGAATAACCTTCTTTCAGCATATACAAGAAAAGCAAGAAAGGAAAAAATACAGGTTACCTTGGATGTGGAACTTGGGGGAAATCTGGCGATACCAAATATTGATTTAGTAACCATATTGGCAAATGCATATGAAAATGCTATTTATGGCTGTATGGAAGTAAAAAAGCAAGCCAAAGAGCAGGAGTGTTTTATTCATCTTATGCTTAAAAGAAAGAAAAATAAGTTAGTCATCTATTGCAGTAATACATGCAGAAAGGAGACGGAACTAAAAAACGGTCAGCCAAAACCGGAATCTACGGGCGGAGTCGGTGTCCTGAGTATTATTAAAACAGCGAAGAATTTTGATGGGGAATATGATTTTAAGAATGATAACGGTGTATTTATTTTTCGACTTATTATGAATATTCCTAAATGAGATAATATAATGGTAAAAGAAAAGACAATGACGAGGGATGGCTTATGTATCTGGTAGCAATCTGTGATGATGAAACAGAGGAATTGGATAAGACGGAACAAATGTTGAGGAATTATGAAAAAAAATATCCCCAGACAAATTTTATGATTGAATGTTTTAAAAATGCCGATGAATTGATTCATGCGGTCAGAGATAAGGATTATACGCCTGATATAATCCTGATGGATATTTATATGCCGGAAAAAATGGGTATTGAAGTAACAAAAGAATTGCGCGAGATGGGAAATAAGAGCCGGGTTATTTTTCTAACCACTTCCAGAGAACATGCTTTGGAGGCATTTAGCGTGGATGCGGCACAATATCTGGTAAAACCTGTATCGGAAATGATATTGTTTCCCATAATGGACAAATTGTTAGCAGACATAGAGGAGAGGCGCAGGAAATATCTTTTGCTTCGCATTGAAGGAAAAATTCAACGTATAGCCGTAGATGACATTGCGTATTGTGAGGCGCAGGGAAAAATGCAGCACTTATATTTGACCAATGGCATGCAGTGTTTGCTGCGGACAACTATAACGGAAATTTATGAAATGCTTTCCCGTTATCAGAATTTTGTGAGAGTTGGTATTGCTTATGTTGTGAATTTGGAACATGTGGACAGCCTGAATGCCCAGGAGCTGCAGATGGATAATGGCAGGAAAATTTATCTGCCGAGAGGTTCCTATCGGTCGCTGAGGGAAAAATACTTCGGCTATTATTGCGAAGAGGGATAATTGCCGTATAACAAAAGGTTAGACTTATGCGCTCCTTAGTGCTAAAATAATTGTGGCATATTAAAAATATTCCATAGCAAGCAAGGAGGCGAAAGATTAATATGTACCGGATCATGATCATAGAGGATGAATTTTCTTTGGCCGATGCCATAAAAAGGCAGATAGAAGGGTGGGGAAATGAGGTCTGTCTTGTGAAAGATTTTCAGAATGTCATGCAGAGATTTACAGAGTTTGATCCACATCTGCTTTTAATTGATATTATGCTCCCTTTTTATAACGGATATTACTGGTGTACGGAAATCAGAAAGGTTTCCAGTGTGCCGGTTATTTTTATTTCCTCCGCATCCGATAATATGAATATTGTTATGGCAATTAATATGGGCGGGGATGATTTTATTGCAAAGCCCTTTGATTTGAATGTATTAAATGCCAAAGTGCAGGCAATTCTTCGGAGAACCTATGACTTGGCGGGAAAGGTTCCTATATTGGAGCAAAACGGGGCTATTTTAAATCTTAATGATATGACCCTGTCTTATGAAGAGGCGAAGTTGGAGCTGACCAAGAATGAATTTCTAATATTGCAGACTCTAATGGAGAACAAAGGAAAGGTGGTAAGCAGGAATACGCTTATGACCCGCCTTTGGGAGGATGACTGTTATGTGGAGGAAAATACCCTGACTGTAAATATTACAAGGCTGCGTAAGAAAATAGAACAGGTGGGCCTGGTAGACTTTATTAAAACCAAGACAGGAAAAGGGTATATAGTAGGAAAAATTTAAAGACAAGGGAAGGCATAAAAAGGATTTACCAATATGTGGGTAACACAAGTATATGGCGGGATAACAATAAAAGACAAGGAAAAAATATGGCAAAAGAAATAAAGGAATACGGGGAAAAAAGAAATACAAAGGTAAGCATTATAAGAGTTTTTGCTTGCTATCTGCGTCAATATCGTTTTACTATTTTTATGTATATCATATTCATTCTTATTTTTCGGGGCGTATTTTGTTTATATCAGGTAGAAAAGGAAGCAGTGTTTTATGGAACAGTGCTGTATTTTTTACTGCTCCTTATTGTCCTGCCCATGCATTTTATTCATTATTATTTAAAGCATAAAGAGCTTTTTGAACTGAAAGGGAGAAGCTATCTTGAAGTTAAGCAGATACCCGATGCCAAAGGGCTGATAGAAAACGATTATAGAGAGCTGCTTTTGGAGTGGGTTGAGAATACTGTTAAAGAAAAAAGTAGGTTGAGAATTTATAAAGAGGACAGTATAGAGTTTTATTCTACATGGGTCCATCAGATTAAAACACCCATTGCGGTAATGAAGCTTTGGCTTCAGGAGGAGGATACGGAAGAAAACGGCAGGCTGTTATTGGAACTGTCCAGGATTGAACAATATGCGGATATGGTATTATCCTATTTCAGGTTGGATGCCACGGCTAAGGATCTGGTGATCAGAGAGTATTCTTTGGATGAGATTATCAGAAGCTGTATCAGAAGACATGCTTCCTGGTTCGTTACAAAGGGTATCAGCGTCCGATATGAAAAAACGGATTTGAAAGTGCTGACTGATAAAAAGTGGCTGACATTTATGATAGAGCAGATTTTATCCAATGCTATTAAATATACGGATGAAGGAAGCATTACAATCCGGGCGGAGGAAGGGCCTTTTCTTTATATAGAAGATACAGGCATCGGAATTGCTAAGGAGGATTTGCCGCGGATATTTGAAAAAGGTTTTACAGGTTATAATGGAAGGGCGGATAAAAAATCCACGGGAATTGGCTTATACCTTGTGAAAAGAACCGTTGACTTATTGGGAACGCCGGTAAACGTTCAGTCCAGTCCCGGTCAGGGAACGGCGTTTTCTATTGATTTGCGTAAGAATTATATGGAACTGGAATAAAGCATGGCCAACGGGAAATTCTGAAATAAAACGCCACATTACAAAAATGTAACAAAAAACAGCTTAAATGTCACAGAAATAGATGTCGGGCATTAGAGCTGTTTTGTTATAGTAAGGGTACAAAAACAAAGGAGGCAGAAAAATGGCAATTTTAGAGGTAAAAAGCCTAAACAAAATTTATACTACCAGATTCGGAGGAAATCAGGTTGAAGCTCTTTCCAATGTATCCTTTCTTGTGGAGCAGGGCGAATATATTGCAATTATGGGAGAATCCGGTTCGGGTAAAACCACACTTTTAAATATTTTGGCAGCTCTTGATACGCCTACAGGCGGAGAAGTTATTTTAGACGGGGAAAATTTATCTACAGTAAAAGAAAAACAGATGTCCGCTTTTCGCCGTGACAATCTCGGGTTCGTATTTCAGGATTTTAACTTATTGGATACTTTTTCACTGTATGACAATATTTCCCTTCCACTGGTACTGATGAAAAAGGAGTATCCCGAAATAAGGGAAAAGGTTGAGACAATTTCCTATAAGCTGGGTATTCATGAGCTTCTCAGGAAATTTCCTTATGAGGTTTCCGGCGGGCAAAAACAGAGAGTTGCGGTAGCAAGGGCGCTGATTACGGAACCTAAGCTGGTTCTGGCGGATGAACCTACCGGCGCTTTGGATTCTTCATCTACAGACAGTCTTTTGAACCTTTTTAACAAAATTAATGAAGAAGGGCAGACCATTTTAATGGTAACCCATTCCATAAAGGCGGCAAGCCATGCGGGAAGGGTGCTTTTTATCAAGGACGGCGAGGTATTCCATCAGATTTACCGTGGAAACAACAGCAACCAGGAAATGTATCAGAAAATTTCTGATACGCTGACATTTATATCGACAGGTGGTGAGTTGGATGACTAATTTCTTTTATGCCAGATTAGCTGCCAGTAATATTAAGAAAAACGGGCAGATTTATTTTCCTTATATTATTACCTGCATTATAACCATAGCTTTTTATTATATTATGAAATCCCTGTCATTAAATGACGGACTTGACAGCTTATACGGAGGAGGGACAATCAGGCAGACTCTGGGGCTGGGATGTAATGTTGTCATGATTTTCGCAGTTATTTTCCTGTTCTATACCAACAGCTTTTTAATGAAGAGGCGGGAAAAGGAATTTGGATTATTTCACATTCTGGGAATGGAAAAAAAGCATCTGATGCGTGTAACAGGTATGGAAACATTTTATATTGCCATATTGGGACTGGGCTTTGGATTTCTATTCGGAATTGTTCTGGATAAGGTAATGTTTCTCTTGATTTTAAGAGTGCTTGGAAGAGAAGTATCTTTGGGTTTTTATATTTCCAGAGAGGCGATTATTTCCACGATCATTCTTTTTTTGGCAATCTTCTTCCTTATATTTTTAAATACTGCAAGAAGATTGGGATTCAGTAAGCCCATAGAATTGTTAAGGGGCGGCAATGTGGGAGAAAAGGAGCCCAAGGCTAACTGGATCTTTGCCATTTTGGGTGCATTATCTTTAGGAACGGGATATTATCTGGCAGTTACGGTACAAAACCCCGTGGCAGCAATTGCGATTTTCTTTGTGGCTGTTATTCTGGTCATTATAGGAACTTATCTTCTTTTTACAGCGGGAAGCATTGTGCTGTTAAAATTATTGCGCGCCAATAAACGTTATTATTATAAAACAAGGCATTTTATCGGAATTTCCGGTATGCTGTACCGAATGAAACAGAATGCGGTGGGTCTGTCCAACATCTGTATTTTATCCACTATGGTACTGGTTATGATTTCTTCTACCACAGCGCTTATGATTGGCTCTGATGATTTGGTTTCTTCCCGTTATCCTTATGATTTTATTTTTTACAGCAAGGAAAAGGTTTATGGACAGACAGATTTTTCGGATAGGGAAGCTGTCATTACCCAGGCATTGGAAAATAATGGATTAACTGAAAAGGAAAGCATCCGTTTAAGGACATTGGAGTTTAGTGCACTAAAGAAAAAGAATGGCTTTACTATCCTGAAGGACGCTGATATCGAAGCTTTTATAAATGATTTTGAGGTTCTTGATTTTATTACACTTGATGATTATAACCGGACGACGGGAGAAAACAGAACTCTGAATGACGATGAAGTTTTAGTATGCTCAAATCGGGTAAAAATGAAGTCTGATCTGTTTGTTCTTGACGATTTTCAATTTAAAATTGTGGAAGAACTGAAATCCTTTGAATATGTAGGCGGGGGCGCTCTGGCGTCCAATATCGCCAGCTCTCATATTGTTGTTGTAAAGTCTGAAGAAATTTTGAATGAGTTGTATGAATATCAAAAGGAACAATTTAAAGAGATGGCCCAAGAAATAGATTATATATATGGTATCAATGTGGACGGAGAAGAGGAAGCAGCTTTGAATGCCTATATGGAAATGCGCAATGGGTTAAATAATCTGGAGGTACCGGAAAATGAAGTGACCGGGCGTGTAGAATCCAAGGTAGAAGGAGCACAGGGGTTTTATGATATCTACGGCGGGCTGTTTTTTATCGGCATCTTCTTAGGACTTCTTTTTACCGTAGCCATGATTCTGCTGATTTACTACAAACAGATTACAGAAGGATACTATGACAGGGAAAGATATGTTATTATGCAGAATGTGGGTATGAGCCAGAAAGATGTCAAGGCGTCCATTCATTCCCAGATACTGACGGTATTTTTCCTGCCGTTAATAACAGCGGGCATTCATTTGATTTTTGCTTATCCCGTGGTGGAAAAGATACTGGCAGTTTTGAATCTGAGCAATACCAGATTATATGTTTACTGTACCATCGGATGTTTTGCAGTATTTTCCCTGTTATATGTGGCGGTTTACGGATGGACGGCTAAACTGTATTACGGTATCGTTAAAAAATAAGGAACCGATAAATAAATTTATGAGTAAAAGGGCATAAGTGAAAAAAATGTTTTATCGGAAATTTTATCCGGAATTGTAAAAATAGATTTACCCTCTCTTTTATCTGTGTTAATATAACCATATTGAAGAACAGACGTTTGTAAAATTTTAGCAGGCGTCTTTTCTCAAAACATTTTACCGGGGCAGATAAAGGGGAGGGCATTTTCATGGCGCAGTTAGAGAGGGACTTAACAAAAGGAAATGTGTGGAAACAGCTGGTTGTTTTTGCCGTTCCTTTTTTGATCAGTAATTTGTTTCAATGCGTATACAGTGTTGCGGATTTGATGATTGTGTCCAGATTTGGAGGGACTAACAGCGTGTCGGGAGTCAGCATCAGCAGCATGGTCATGCTGATTGTTACCAATCTGGCAACGGGAATCGCTACCGGAGGAACTGTTATGATAGGGCAGTTTTTAGGAGCGGGAGAACGGAAAAAAATAAAGGAATCCATCAGCACTCTTTTTATTACGCTGGCAGCGCTGGCAGTTATTTTTACGGGCGCACTCTTTATCTTTATCCATCCGCTGCTTGAGGCTTTAAATACGCCGCCGGAAGCATATAAAGAGGCTTACGGATACTTATTTGTAAGCATCCTGGGTATTGTGTTCATCTTCGGTTATAATGCATTGGGAGCCGTTATGAGAGGAATGGGAGACGGGAAGACCCCTCTGAAATTTATTACGGTAGCGTGTATTGTCAATCTTATATTAGATCTGGCTTTTGTGAAGGAATTGCACATGGGGGCTGCGGGCGCGGCGGCAGCCACAGTCATTGCCCAGGGGCTTTCCATGATTTCCTGTGTAATCTATCTTATACGTAATCGGTTTATTTTTGATTTCCGGTTATCTTCTTTCCGTTTTAGCGGAGGAATGTTTGCAATGCTCATGAAGGTAGGAATGCCAAGCGCAATACAGCAGGTAGCTACCAACTTTTCTTTTCTGGTTCTGGGGGCACAGATTAACAGCATCGCCGGTGTGGCGGCAAGTGCGGCAGTGGGCATTGTAAGTAAATTTAACAGTTTTGCCCTGTTACCGGAGGTGGCGGTCAGCATGTCCGTGGCAGCCATGATTTCCCAGAATATGGGAGTGGGAGATATGAAAAGGATTAGAAAGGTTACCGGTTATGGTCTTATACTTTGTTGTGGAATCAGTGTGGTAATTTTTTCCTTTGTGCGAGTATTTCCCCATGAGATTTTCCGGTTGTTTGGAGCAGAAGAAAATGTGGTTTCAGCAGGAGTGCTTTATATGCAATCTTTTTCCTTTGAGTATGTGTGCATGCCTTTTATTGTAGCTTTGAACGGTGTGTTTATCGGAACGGGAAACGGATGGGTCAGCCTGATTACCGATACGACTTCTTCCTTTCTGGTCAGAATTCCTCTGGCCATATATCTGGGAACTACAGCTGGCCTGGGAATTTTCGGGATAGGCTGCGCTGTTCCCTGCGCCACATTTGTAGGGGCTTTTATAACCTTCCTGTTTTATTTAAGCGGATGCTGGAAAAAGAGCACGATTATCAATCAGCCGCAAAAGGAATGAAAATATGCGCATTCCTCGGAATTGCATAATAGTCCGTTCTGACTTTGGAGATTAAGGTGAAAAACATGACCTTCTTCAGGATGCCCTTCCCCGAATTCTTTGTATCGGAAAGGGATTCCCAATTCTTCCAATTTGGCTTTCATGGTAGCTGTGTGAACCTTTAGAACATCGTTGACGCTGAGCATAAGGTAAGCAGGAGGAAAATCGGAGGTCATATAGTCAAGCATATGGAAAAAGGTTTCGCCAAGTAAGGGTTCCATGTGTTTTGGAAGATACCATTTACAATTGCTATCTTTTTTGATTCTATTCATATCATAGACGCCGCAATTTAAGGCAACGGCTTTGGGTATGGGAAGTCTGGAAAGAAGCGCCGCCATTTTAAAGGAGTCGGTTGAATCTTTGGAAACGCCTGCAAGCAAATCGGGACAAAAGATGGAAGCCTTTGTACATAATTCCCGATAGTCCCTGTTTGTAGCCAGAATATTATACTGGGTGGTAAGCTGGGCGCCTGCAGAGTCTCCCACCATAAATAAGCAATCCAAATCCATACCGTATGTTTCATGGTTTTGTCTGATAAAATCCATAAGCAGACAGACATCGGCTATGGCAGCAGGGTATTTGTGTTCCGGTGCGAGACGGTAATTGAAATTTACAACAATAAAGCCTTTTGCGGCAAGGTGCATGGAGTAAAAGCGGTATACTTCCTTATCTCCATAAAACCAGCCTCCGCCGTGGACATTTACGATAACGGGAAGTAAGCCGTTACTTACGGTTGGACGGTAAATGTCAGTCAAATGAAAGAAACTCTCTTTATCCGATGAGGAGGGAGCATAAGTAATATCCTTGTGAATTGTCAGATTATCCGGTATGGTATTACTTTTATCTCTCTTTTTGTCATTATTGGACCACTTCGTACGCACAAGATTCGGTAAAAGATTCATGGATTACCTCCTGAGTTATGATGTCGGGGCTAGGTGCTTATGTAAAAGCTTTGGCGGGCGTGTTACACAGCTGCCTGTGTTTCCTGCATTATAACTATAGTATAAATTATGTATAGTATCTGTCAAGAAGAAAGGGGATTTGAAAAATGATATGCAAAGATTTTGGAATCAGAAAAACGGCGATAGTAGGAATGGGGGCTTTAGGGCTCCTTTACGGAAATCACATAGTTAAGCAGTGCGGACAGGATGCGGTTACTTATGTGATGGATAAGGAAAGACTTAAAAAGTATCAAAACGAGACCTTTTTCATAAACGGGGAACCGGTGCATTTAAATATGTCGGAAGCAAAGGACATGAAACCCGTTGATCTGCTGATAGTGGCGGTAAAAGATACGGGCCTTAGAGCAGCTTTGGATATTATGAAAAACTGCGTGAATGAGCAGACGGTGATTATTTCGGTATTAAACGGCATTTCCAGTGAGGAAATTATCGGAGAGCGATATGGCATGGAAAGAATTGTCTATACAGTTGCCCAGGGAATGGATGCCATGAAGTTCGGAAATACGTTAAACTATACCCAAATGGGAGAGTTGCATATTGGATTGCCTGAAAACAGAAATCGGGAAAAGCTGGAACGGCTGATGGACTATTTTGATAATATTCATATGCCCTATGTGGAAGAGAAGGATATCCTTTACCGTTTGTGGAGTAAGTTTATGTTGAATGTGGGAGTGAACCAAACCTGTATGGTTTATGAAACCACTTATGCGGGAGCGTTGGCAAAAGGAGAGGCAAACCGTACCATGATTGCGGCTATGAGAGAAGTGATAGCCTTGGCTAATGCGGAAGGAATAGCCTTATCGGAAAAAGATATTAACCAGTATGTGGATATTATAAAAACCTTAAATCCGGAGGGAACGCCCTCTATGGGACAGGACCGCATTAATAAAAGACCGTCGGAGGTGGAAATGTTTGCAGGTACGATTTTAGAGCTTGCCGGAAAACATGGGATTTATGTGCCTGCCAATGAGTTTTTGTACGAAAGGGTAAGGGAAATTGAAAGCATATATATTTGAGACCGACAGCTTAAAGAATTGAAACAAATATTATAGATTCAGATTTTCCCAGAAATCCTCTTTTTGCAGGGAGGTTTCCCTATAATGAAGCAGCATGGCCGTGACTTCTGCGATTTCACAGGAATTCAGTCTGTTTAGGTCGCAAAAAAGGTCATTGATGTTTTTTTCTGTAATACAGTCCAAATCTATAAAAATTTGGACATAGCAGGAATCGGATACATACTCAGGCGTACAGAATCGTTCCCAGACGCCTGTCTGGAAATGGGAAGCCACGTAGGTTTCGTAAATCTCTTGTGTTTCCCGTGACAGATGAAAGGGAAAACGCAGGCGTCTCATGGAAAGCGCCGCCTTTTCCAATTGTCTTTTTTTGATATAGGCGGGATATTGTGTAGTCATTACATCTTCATCCTCAAACCATCCCAAATAAACAGGCTCAAAGCCTTCGTCGTCAGGACGGGATAAAAGATGACCGACTGCTTTATCAAAGCTTTCGTACCATTCTGCGCTTTCAGCAAGCTCAGGGAGGAAAAGGGCTGGATTTTTTAAGACGGATATGACCGCGGCAAGGTAAAAAGAAAGTGCAGGGTCTTCTGCCGGAACGGTGTTTTGCGTATGGGATTGTTTTTGTATAAAAGAACCCCTTGACATGTGTGACAACCGGATTTCAGATAAGGCAGGGCAGTCCAAAAAGACCTGCTTATCCAGCCGGATATGATTGGGAGGAAGAGATAAGATTTTCAGTCCGGTCATATGGGCGAATGCCCAGTCTCCCAAAACCTTCAAATGGGCGGGCAGAACCAGATTTATTATTGTGCGCTGTCCCAAGAAAGCTTTGGGGGCAATGGAAGTAACAGGGCAATCTTCCAGAGCTTCGGGAAGGGCAAGATACTGGTCTTTTCCTTCATAGGACAAGAGAACCGCTTCTTCGAACTGAATTTTATATGATATTTTTCCCTGAGGGGTATAAAATATTTTGATCATAAACTTCTCCAATGATAAATGAAAATAATCCGCTATTGAATAAAGGTTTTTTTCCACTAAAATAGCAATAGGACAAATCTTTTAGGATTATAGCACGATTGGACAAAATGAGGAACCAGAAATGTTAGGAACTATTGTGAATACAGGGACAATATTAGTAGGAAGCCTTGTAGGAAGCGTTATAAAGAAAGGAATTAAAGACGAGTACAAGGATGCTTTATTTAATGCCATGGGACTGGCGGCGGCAGGCCTGGGTATAAATGCGGTTGTGCAGAGTATGCCAAAGAGCAATTATCCGGTATTGTTTATTGTGGCACTTGCCGTTGGAAGCTTGCTGGGTACTATTTTAAATATAGACGGCAGGTTTCAGAAGCTGACGGAACGATTTGCGGGAAAGGGCAGGCTGGGAGAAGGGCTGTCTACGGGGATTTTATTATTCTGCATCGGAACCCTGTCTATTCTGGGTCCCATTAACAGTGCGTTATACGGAGATAACACATACTTGTTTACCAATGCAACTCTCGACCTGGTTACCTCCTGTGTGTTAGCGTCCGCTTACGGAATTGGAATGACCCTGACTGCCGGTGTGCTTTTCCTATGGCAGGGAAGTATTTATTTGCTGGCCTGTCTTTTAGGCGACTTTATGAGCGCGGATATGATGACGGAAATATCTATCGTGGGAGGATTCCTTATTGCCAGCTCGGGGATTTCTATTTTGAAGATTAAGGAAATTAAGACATTAAATTTGTTACCTTGCCTGTTAGTGCCCGTTTTATTCTTTGTGAT
This sequence comes from Lachnospiraceae bacterium, assembly GCA_910574745.1. Classification (GTDB taxonomy): domain Bacteria; phylum Bacillota; class Clostridia; order Lachnospirales; family Lachnospiraceae; genus UBA2882. The sequence continues at coordinate 13,456 of CAJTCE010000032.1, forward strand.
AAGAGGATTGCTTTCTTAGAATGGTTTAGGATATAACGAAGGCCGGAAAAGGGATTGATAACAGATTCGTTCATAAAGTATTTTGGCGTAAGGCTGTGAAAAACAAAGGAGACTATCAATAATAAATTATGGGAGGGAGACAGATGAAAAAGAAATGTTACATTGCTTTTCTTACGGTGCTTTTGACAGTATCTACAATTCTGACCGGCTGTAAAGGAACAGAAAGAAACGCTGTTTCGGAAGAGCCTGCAGAGGTGGAAGAAACAGAAGAGGATTTAAAGCCGGAGGAAGAAAAAGCAAAAGAAACGGATACAAAGGAAACGGATACAAAAGAAGACGGGGAAGAAGAGTCAGGTAAGGCCGTTGAGAAGGTAGAACCGGTTAATGTGGTCAGGGGAGAAGTCCGGGACGGTATGTTTGTAAATGAAACCTTTGATATCCGTTTTCCTTTAACGGAAGATATGACTCTGCTTGAAGATTCGGAAATATTAGAGGTTTTGGGAGCGGATGTCGGATTTCTTGAGGAAGGAGCGACTGCTGCTGCACAAGAGATGGAAGACGCCGCAGGCGGAACCTTGTATGATGCGGTGATCTATCTGGATGACAATTCCAATGTAATGCTCACTTATGAGAATATGGACGTTACCATGAATGGGAATTATCTGGACGAAAGACGGTATGTGAAGCACGTAAAAGATGCCTTAGAACAAAAGTCGCCGGGAAAATATGAAATAAAATCCCAAAAGACGGTTATGGTAGAAGACGTACAATATCTGCGTGTGGATTTGGATGTAGAGATGGAGGGAAATGAACTAAAAGAAATTTTTTACTGTAGAAGAGTAGAGAATTACATGGTCTGCATTACCGTTACATTTGAAGAGGACAAACGCCAGGAGGCAGAAGCATTTATAGACTCTTTGAATGGCAGCAGGGAAAGCGGTACGGCGGATTCCTCCCACCCCATAAGCGGTGCTGTGGAAGACGGTTTCTATGTAAATGAGACATTTGGAATCCGGTTTCCTATTACCGATAATATGAGTATCATGAGTGCAGGCGACATGGAAGCGGTACAGGGAATTGGAAATGAGTATCTGGAAAATGAAGGAATTGTTTCCTCAGAGCAAATGGAGAAGGCAAGTAACGGAACCTTGTATGATTTGGCAATTTATCTGGAAGACGGAGTATCCAATATTTCTGTTTGTTATGAAGATTTGGATATAACAAATGGAGGGATAGTCAATCCGGATGAAGAAAGATACGGAAAAATTTTAAGATATACTTTGTCCCGACTGGAAGGCTTTGATTATGAATTCCTTGAAGACAGCTCGATAACTTTAGGAGGAAGGGATTATTACCGGATGGATTTTGATGTGAACGCAATGGGAATCGATGCGCATCAGATATATATTTTCAGGCGGGAAGAGAATTATATGACATCTTTTATTATTACGTATCAGGATGGAATGGAACAGCAGATAGAGAACTTCTTGAATTCTATAACGGATGTATAACCTGAATGAAAAAGTCGGTAATCATGCTGCAAGTAAGGAAAATAATCAAAAGGCCGGTTGTCTGTCATAAAGAGAGCCGGCTTTTTTATGGGCCTCGGCTTTTGTGTATCTTTTGTTAATTTCCTTAAATAAGTATAAAATTTATTGACAAAGGTGTAAAATAAGTTGAAAATTCTAATGTTATACTTTTTTGTGCATAAGTTAAATAAATACATACAGGCGCAAGATATTTCCGGATATAGGAAAATAACGGTTCAGAAGGAGTAGATTATGGGAAAGTTATTTAGAAACATGGCACCCTATTGGAAAACAGTTGTTGTAATTTTCTTTCTATTAGTGGTGCAGGCATATTGCGATTTAGCATTGCCCCAGTATACCTCCGATATAATTGACGTAGGTATTATAAACGGCGGAGTGGAGCATATTCTGCCGGAAAAAATAACCGAAGAATCTTATGGGATGGTAACCATGCTGATGAATGAAGAAGAAAAAGCCGCGTGGGAAAACAGCTATGAAAAAGATGGCGGAATTTATTCTTTAAAGAAGCTTTCCCGGGAAGACCTGGAGGCTTTGGATGATGAGCTTCTTATTCCCATGGTATTGGCATATGAAATACATGGAAATGCGGAAGCGTCGAAAACGGTTATGGCGGAAGGGATTTCTTATGAACAGATGGAAGAAATGACGAAGCAGGCCAGAAGTTCCGTGGAAAGCATGATAGAAACTACCGGAAAAAGTACTGTTAAGTCCATGGCGCTGCAATATACCATTCTTTGCAATAGAGAAGCGGGATTAAACGGAGACGATATGCAGATCTCTTATTTGATCAGTGCGGGGCTTAAAATGCTTGGTATTGCTCTTTTAATGGGAATTGTAACGGTATTGGTGGGGCTTTTGGCATCAAGGGTTGGCGCCGGAGTCGGAAGGGATTTAAGGGAAAAGGTTTTTGGAAAAGTTATCCGGTTTTCCAATGCGGAAATTGATAAATTTTCAACGGCTTCCCTGATTACCAGGTCTACCAACGATATACAACAGGTACAGATGGTATCTACCATGCTTCTCAGAATGGTGCTCTTTGCACCGATTATGGGTGTGGGCGGTATATTAAAGGTAATAGGAACCGGTGCGGGAATGGGATGGATCATAGCTTTGGCGGTTATGGTTCTTATAGGATTTGTCATGCTGTTGGTATCCATTACTATGCCGAAATTCAAGATTATGCAGACGTTAGTGGACCGGGTTAACCTGGTTTCCCGTGAAATTCTGACGGGTCTTTCGGTCATTCGTGCTTTCGGGCGTGAGAAAAGAGAAGAAGAACGATTCGATGAGGCTAACCGTGAGCTTACAAAAACGCAGCTCTTTACCAACCGTATGATGTCGGTTATGATGCCGGGTATGATGATCATTATGAATGGAACCGCTATTTTGATTACCTGGGTTGCGGCAAAAAAGATAGATATGGGAGCTATTCAGGTAGGCGCCATGACTGCATTTATAACCTATGCAATGCAGATTGTCATGTCCTTTTTGATGCTGACGATGATGTCCATTATGCTGCCCCGTGCAGGTGTGGCGGCAGAGCGTATTGACGAAGTGCTGAAAACGAAATCAACTATTGAAGATAAAAAGGAGGCGGAGACCTTTGAGATGGAAAGAGGCGTGGTCAGATATGATCATGTTTACTTTACTTATCCGGATGCTAAGGCTGATGTACTCACGGATATAGATTTTGTGGCAAAACCGGGAGAGGTTACTGCCATTATCGGCAGTACCGGCTGCGGAAAGTCTACGCTGGTAAATCTGCTTCCCAGGTTTTATGATGTGCGCAAAGGCGCCATTACCATTGACGGAAAAGATATCCGGGATATGAAAATGAAGGATTTGCGTGAGAATATCGGTTTTGTTCCCCAGAAGGGAGTGCTCTTTTCCGGTACGATTACCTCCAACTTAAAATTTGGTAAGCATGATGCGACAGAAAGGGAAATTGAGGAAGCGGCGGAAATAGCCCAGGCAATGGAATTTATAGAGGAGAAGAAGGATAAATTCGACAGTGCCATTGCACAAGGCGGCTCCAATGTATCCGGCGGGCAGAAGCAGCGCCTTGCCATTGCAAGAGCCATTGTAAAAAAACCCAAAATTCTTGTGTTTGATGACAGCTTTTCCGCTTTGGATATGAAAACGGATGCAGTGCTTAGAAAGGCGCTTATGGAAAAAGTTAAGGACAGCACACTTTTGATAGTTGCCCAGAGAATCAGTACCATCATACATGCGGACAGAATTCTGGTATTGGACGAAGGACGGATTGTGGGTATGGGAACCCATGAAGAATTGCTTAAAAATTGTGAAGTATATGAGCAGATTGCAAGGTCGCAGCTTTCCGCGAAAGAACTGGGACTAGAAGAAGAGGAGGCGTAAGGATGAGCGGCGAAACTACAGTAAAAAGACCCCCCAGGAGACACGGACCCATGGGCGGCGGACCGGGGATGATGCCGGGAGAAAAACCCAAGGATTTAAAAGGTTCTATAGGAAAGCTTTTTGTATATATGGGCAGCTTCAAAATTGCTGTTTTCTGCGTTATGGTTTTTGCGGTTATTTCTACCGTATTCAATGTAGCGGGACCTAAAATATTAGGAAGGGCAACTACTGCGCTTTCTGAAGGGTTAATGGGCAAAATTGCGCAAACCGGAGGAATCGATTTTGATTTTATAGGAAAAATTCTGTTACTTACTCTAAGCCTTTACGTAATCAGCTCACTGTTCAGTTTCCTTCAGGGCTATATTATGAGCGGAATCACCCAGAAGGTCTGTTATCGTATGAGAAAGGAAATTTCTGAAAAAATCAACCGTATGCCTATGAAGTACTTTGAAAGCAGGACATACGGAGAGGTTCTTTCCAGAATTACCAATGATGTGGATACCCTGGGAATGGGATTAAATCAAAGTATTACCCAGATTATAACATCTGTTGCCACCATGGTGGGAGTATTGATCATGATGCTTTCCATCTCTTCCCTGATGACCCTGATTGCATTGGTTATTCTTCCCATTTCCGTAACATTAATCGGAATTGTTATGAAAAAGTCCCAGAAGTTTTTCCGTTCCCAGCAGGAATACTTGGGACATATCAACGGACAGGTAGAGGAAAATTTCTCCGGGCATCTGGTTATCAAGGCATATAACAAAGAAGAAGATATTATTCATGAATTTAACGAAACGAACAAAATACTATATGATTCGGCATGGAAGTCCCAGTTTTTATCGGGAATGATGCATCCTATTATGATGTTTGTAGGAAATCTGGGTTATGCCGGCGTGGCATTGTGCGGCGGGCTTCTTGCCATTAAAGGCGTTATTACTATCGGGGATATTCAGGCCTTTATCCAGTATGTCAGAAACTTTACCCAGCCCATCCAGCAGATTGCCCAGGTGGCAAACCAGGTTCAGTCCATGGCTGCTGCAGCAGAAAGAGTATTTGAGTTCTTAAACGAGGAAGAGGAGGACCAGCTTGCAGAGAATCCTGTAAGCACGGCGGATTTGCAGGGAGCGGTTGCTTTTGAGCATGTAAAATTTGGTTATAAAGAGGATCAGATCATTATTCACGATTTCAGCGCCGATATTAAACCGGGACAAAAAATAGCCATTGTTGGACCTACCGGAGCGGGAAAAACAACCATGGTTAAGCTGTTGATGCGTTTTTACGATGTAAATGACGGGGCTATTAAGATTGACGGACATAATCTTAAGGATTTTAACCGCAGAGAGTTAAGGGACGCTTTCGGTATGGTGCTTCAGGATACCTGGCTGTTTAAGGGAAGCATTATGGAGAACATCCGATACGGCAGACTGGACGCTACGGATGAGGAGGTTATTGCGGCGGCAAGGGCGGCCCATGCCCATCACTTTATTCAGACTCTGCCCGGCGGCTATGATATGGAATTAAATGAAGACGCCAGCAATGTTTCCCAGGGCCAGAAGCAGCTTTTGACCATTGCCCGAGCTATTTTGGCGGATAACAGAATTATGATTCTGGACGAAGCGACTTCTTCTGTGGATACCAGGACGGAAATCCGGATTCAGAAAGCCATGGATAACCTGATGAGAGGGCGCACCAGCTTTATTATTGCCCACAGGCTTTCCACTATCCGGGATGCGGATCTGATTCTGGTCATGAAAGACGGAGATATTATTGAACAGGGTAAGCATGGAGAGCTGCTTGCAAAGGACGGATTTTACGCGAAATTGTATAACTCACAATTTGAACAGGTATCATAAAAGTATTTGTTTTTTTTCCTGTCTGTGGTATGATAAAAAAGATGAGGGCAACCTTAAGTTGACAAAAGAAAAATGATTACCGGAGAAAGAGGAAAACTAATGAGCTTTTCTGAAAAAATTTTGTATTTGAGAACGAGAAACGGAATGTCTCAAGAGGTATTGGCAGATAAATTGTCAGTAAGCAGACAGGCTGTATCCAAATGGGAATCGGGAGTTACTTTGCCGGAAACGGATAAGCTGATCATAATCAGCGATATGTTTAAGGTAAGTCTGGACTTTCTATTAAAGGAAGATTCCAGGGAGCAGAAAAGAAGCCATTCAACGGAAAATCTGGACAGGGTAATATTAAGATTTTTGGGCTCGGCCCAGGATATTGATGACGTCTCAAAGACGCTGATTGATATTATCCAGGACGGGGTCATCGACGCCGAGGAACGGAAGAAACTGGATGAAATCATGGTGACTTTGGATGAAATTACCCGGAATATACAGGATATTAAAGAAAAAATGGCGGAAACCAATTAAGAGGGCGGGAGCATGAACCAGATTATATCAAAGCTGATCATATACGGAGATTTGCCGAAAGATTCTATTTTGATGGAGCTTGCGGATATTTGTGAGAAAGTAAAAAGCGGCGTTTTTAATAAGGATGAGTTGATAACCAGGGTTTATAAACAGGTAAAAAGACTGCTGATCGTAGCGACGGATTACGGTTTCGACAAAAATCTGTGGCAGAATTATCTGACCTATCTTTTAATTACCGATGAGAATCCCTTCAGCATTACCTGTGAAAAGATCGGAGCAAATAAGGGCAGTGTAAATCATTTTGCCAAAAATGATTTCAAGGCGTTTATGGAACTGTTTCATTATGACTTTTCCTATCTGGAAGAGGCTCTTGGCGTGGACTGCTTTTCTACCCTGTCTTCTTATCATGCAATCGGTAAGCCGGAGCTGATGTATAACAAAAATGTCAGTGAAAAGGTACAGGAACTGAGCGATAAGTTAGCGATAGCTAATACAGAAGAGGAGTTCTTTGCTTATGTTACGGATTTTTACAGGGATTACGGCGTGGGAATGTTCGGACTGAATAAGGCCTTCCGCATCGGAAGTGCGGACAGTAAGGGCCATATTACGTTTCAGGCAATTAACAATATGGATAAGGTCATGCTTGACGATTTAATCGGATACGAGATTCAGAAAAAGAAACTGACAGACAATACAAGGGCGTTTGTAGAAGGCAGAAAAGCAAATAATGTGCTGCTTTTCGGAGACAGCGGAACAGGAAAGTCCACCAGCGTTAAGGCCATCGTAAATGAATTTTATGATAAGGGCCTGCGCATGATTGAAATTTATAAGCATCAGTTTAAGGATTTATCCAATGTAATTGCCCGGATCAAAAACCGCAATTATAAGTTTGTGATTTATATGGACGACTTGTCGTTTGAAGAATTTGAAGTGGAATATAAGTTTTTAAAAGCGGTCATTGAAGGCGGCGTGGAGACCAGACCTGAGAATATTTTAATCTATGCCACCTCCAACAGGCGGCATTTGATTAAGGAAAACTGGAAAGACAGAAACGATGTGGAGTATAAAGAAGGGCTCCACCGCTCCGATACCATGGAGGAAAAACTGTCTTTGGTAAACCGGTTTGGAGTTACCATAAGCTATTCCAAGCCTACGCCCAAGGAATATTATGAAATTGCCATTGGACTGGCCAGAAGGGCGGGGATAACTATGCCGGATGAAGAAATCAAACAGGAAGCAAATAAGTGGGAGCTGAGCCACGGAGGAATTTCCGGAAGGACGGCACAGCAGTTTGTCAATTATTTATTGGGAGCGGGCAGCTTGTAAAAGGAGCGCCATATAAGGGAAACATTATATAAGGAAACGGTGCCGTAAAGGAGAGACCAAAGTGAAAACGCGGATTTATGTATGTACCCATAAGCCCTTCGAACCGCCGAAGGATCCCATTTATGTACCGTTGCAGGTGGGGAAAAAGGGAAAGAAGGACCTAGGGTATCCAGGAGATGATACAGGCGATGAAATATCGGATAAGAATTGCTATTACAGTGAGCTGACAGGGTTGTATTGGATAGCCGCTAATTGTCCGGATGTGGATATTAAGGGCAGCTGCCATTACCGCAGGTATTTGATCAATGAACAGGGAAAAGCCTATACGGCAAAGGAAATAGAAGAAATACTGGACAGCCATGATATTATGACTACCAAGACACTGACTCTTCGCTCCACTTACTATGACGGGTTTGGCGCGAATCATAACAGGAAGGATCTGGATTTGACAGGGGAAATTATAAAAAAAGATTTTCCCGATTATTATCCTGTTTTTGAAAAGTTAGTCCATGAGAACAGGACGTATTTCGGCAATATGATCATCTGCAGAAGAGAGTTGTTTGACGCTTATGTGAAATGGCTTTTTGATATTTTCTTTCAGATGGAACCGCTAATGGATTTTACGGGATACGACGATTACCACAAAAGGGTGTTTGGCTTTATCTCTGAATTTTTGTTAAAAGTATATATTATAGTTAACGGTTTGAAAGTTCATGAATCCATGGTAGGAATGGTAGGAGAAAAGAAGGAAACCATTGAGGTTAAAAACCGTTTGGCAGATTTTATCATGAATAAGGAATTGTCCCAGGCAAAAGAGTTTTTTATGGAATTTGTAAAAAAACGGCCGGACATTCTCATGGAAGCAAGTGATGTAAACGGGGAATTAAAGCTGGCGATGCAGATCATTACCAGCTGTGAGCATGAATATGAGACTTATGGAGAAAGTGTGTTAGATGGGGTCCAAAGCTATAGGGAGCTTAAGGAGTATTTTGAAAGGTTAAACCGGATTGCCGTTACCAAAAAGCTGGGAGTTTTGTCTGAGGAAGACAGGCAATGGGCAAAAAGGCACCGGATAACAGATGTGACAATGGAAATTGCCTCTATGCTGGCGGAAGCGTTGTAACGGTACAGTCCCGGCAAATATGGGTATAATTGCTTAATGTCATTGAATGTTGACGGGTAGTTGTGTTAAAATAGTAAAGTGGGTTACGAAATATTTTGAGAAGGAATTATTTAAGAGGGTATACATATGGATAAGGACGAATTAGAAAGACTGCTGGCATCTGTAGAGCTGACGGAAGAAGAAGAAAATATTTCCATTGAAGATGAGATGGCTGAAATATTGAATATGCGGGCAGAGCATATGGAGGGCAGTGCCGGGGAAAAACCCGTAACAAATACAGAATCCGCAGAAAGCGTAGAAGCCGTGGCAGATACGGTATTTGCAGACGGAGCAGAGGCTGTATTTGACACAGAGCCTGCAGGCAGTGCAGAAACTGTAGCAGATACGGAATTTACAGACCGTGCAGAAGCGGTATCCGATATGGAGGCTGCACAAAGCAGGGAGCCTGTTGGAAATAGTGCTGCCGGGAACATTAATGAATATCAGTATCAGGAGAGGAAGCGTTTTCTGACTTTTTCCAGGAAACTGGTAGGCCTTTGCCTGTTGCCTATGATCTTTATTTGTATTATCATAACGATTTTCAGTACACAGTCCCTTAGGAGCGGTATAGAAAAGGAAATAGAGAAGTCGTTGCAAATAGTGGCTGTTTCTATGGATGAAACCTACACGAATCTGTACGAAGGCGATTATAAAAAGGGAATGACGGGAAAAATTACCAAGGGAGATACTACCATTTCCGGCGATTCCAAATTGATTGACGGATTAAAAGAGCAGACCGGATTTGAAGTAAGTCTGTTTTTTGGAAACATGCGATTGATTACTACTATTTCCAAGGAAGCCGGCGGAGTGGCAATCGGAACTTCTCTTGATAAAGAGGTTTATGAGGTAATCCAGTCGGGAGAAAACGTATTTAAAAAGAATTTTGATATACAGGGACAGACCTATTATGCTTATTATCGTCCTTTAGTGAATTCTGACGGTTCCGTAATCGGCGCCATTGAGGTTGCCATGGATGCTTCTTCCATTCAGGGAACCATAAATGGTCAGATTGCAAAAGTCGTGATCTTTTCTTTGATTTTTGTGATTATTGCTTCGATTATCATGATGGTGCTGTCGAGTAAAATGGTGGCGACCATGCGCCGTACAAAGGAATTTCTTGCAAGACTTGCTACCGGGGAGCTGGGACAGGTTCCGGAAGAAAAGCTGTTACAGCAGAATGATGAACTGGGAGATATTTATGGAATTTCCATTCAGCTTCAGATTGAACTGCGCAAGATTGTAAACCACATAAAAGAGTCGGCGGATGATTTGGTTCACTCAGCCAATCATTTGACGGATATGGCGTTGGATACAAAAGGAACCGTAGAAGGCGTACTGGATTCGGTAGAAGAGATTTCCAAAGGAACCGTTACCCAGGCGGAGGGAACTGCGACGGCCAATAATAATGTAACGAAAATCGGCCAGCAGATCAGCTACATTACAGACGAGGTAAATTCCCTCACAATGCATGCGAGACAGATGTCCGATGCGGAGAAAGCGTCGGAGCGTATTATCGGCGAATTGAATGCGTCCAATGAAGATACCAAATTTTCAGTTACTAAGGTTGCTGATCAGATCATGATCATGAATGAATCCGTTCAGAGTATTAATACGGCAGTTGCCATGATACAGTCCATTGCGGATGAAACGGATTTACTTTCCCTTAATGCCAGCATTGAGGCCGCAAGAGCGGGAGAAGCAGGAAGGGGCTTTGCTGTTGTAGCAGAGCAGATTTGCAGACTGGCGGAGCAGTCCAACAACTCTGCGAAGGAAATAGAGCAGATCATTGCTGAAGTTATGTCCGAATCTGATAAGATGGTTGAGATCATGGATGAAGTAAAATCCAATATGGATCATCAGCAGACAAAGCTGGAAGAAACGCAGACCAAGTACAATGCTGTGGCAGAGGGAGTAGAAAATTCCTTAGACAATATTGACAGTATCAAGGAAAAGATGGATGTGTTGAGCGGTTCGGGAATGGCAATCAAGGATGTTGTACAGGATTTATCAGCCATATCCGAGCAGAATGCGGCATCAGCCCACAGCACTATGCATGCGGCTCAGGACATGAGCGATACCATGAACAATCTGGAGAAGTCTTCAGAAAAGCTTTTGCATCTGGCAGATGAGCTAAATAATGCTCTGGCTATATTCAAAGTCTGACTTTAAAAACATAAAAGATGAAATGTACTAAAAAATATACCACACTTTTCTTGACAAGTCATAAGATGTCTTGTAAAATAGGAAAAGATGTGGCAAGCCCAGATAGCTCAGTCGGTAGAGCAGAGGACTGAAAATCCTCGTGTCACTGGTTCGATTCCGGTTCTGGGCATTGTGCGGGTGTAGTTCAATGGTAGAACACCAGCCTTCCAAGCTGGATACGTGGGTTCGATTCCCATCACCCGCTTTGTGATTGAACAATTACATAGTGATATGCACGAGTGGCTCAGTGGTGGAGTATCGCCTTGCCAAGGCGAGGGTCGCGGGTTCGAATCCCGTCTCGTGCTTGTTAAAAGCCTGGTAAATACTAGGCTTTTATTTTTTTGTGTTGCATTTCATGTTGCATGGTTTCAAAATAATTAAGAGTTTTATCCTCAAATTTCTTGTTATATTCGTCAATCGTTCCCCGGTAAACTTCTTTTAAAACACGGTCAGAACTCCATCCCCCACGCTGCATAATGTACTGATCCGGAACTCCGATGGTGTGCATGATAGTGGCAGAATAGTGACGCAGATCATGAAATCTGAAATAAGGTATTTTGAGTTTTTTAAGAGCAGCTTCATGACGGTGGGTAATTTGTGATGGGTTGATAGATACGGCCATGCCTTCATCCGGGAGCATGTCTATCACAAATTTTGGCATTGGTATGTCACGGGAGCTGGTATCATTTTTGGCATAATTTTTTAATATCCAACTCTCATTGCTGTCCTTTACCATTGCCCTTCGTATTTTGACCATATTGCCCGCTATAAAATCAGACCCTAAGCCACATACCTCTGAGCGTCTTAAAGTGCCGAATGCAGCCAAGCAGGAAGCCACAAGCATATCTTTGTCGTGTTCCTTATGATAGTTAATGAGTTCCTGAACCTCAGAATCATTCGGCACATATGCATCATATTTTATTTTTGCCGGAAGTTTTACCTTGAAAACAATATCGTCCCTAAAATAATAAATTACACTGGTTAAAAAACCATATGCATTCCGCACTGATTTTGGAGAATGCCCTATACAATAATCATTTACCCATTCCTGAAGCATGATTTTATTAAAATCACTTATACGTGTATGAAGCAGTGCATCAGTATATGATGAATTTAACATCTGCAGATATCCGCGGATAGTAGAAGGAGAAAGGACGTTCTTTTTTAATTCTATGTATTTCTGGGCAGCTTCTTTAAAAGTATAATCTGTATAAGATTTGCTCCCCGTTTTTTTGCTTTCGGCATATTGGGCGGCCTTGAATTCTGCTTCACGTTTTCCCTTGGGGCCTGGATTATCAGAGGTAAAAGATTTGTAATGCCTTTTGCCTGAGCTGTCCGTATAGTCATATACCAGGCATCTCCATGATCCAGACGGTAATTTTTTTGCTGTTGCCATAATATCATTTCCTTTCTGTAATGTTGCAATGGTAAATTTGGGCATAAAAATGCCCGGTAACTTGTGCTTTTACCGGGAAAATGATATAATTTACCTGTTCTGGGGTAATTATATCGGGTTTTCCTGGTGTAATCCTGCCATCGCCTCTGATGTTGGTAGCATCAGGGGCGGTTTGAACTATTGGAATTTTTCCTATAGTTGAACTTTCAAGCAATTTGTTGGTTTCAACAAAATGGTCAGGAGTCATATGTTTGACAGATTTATGTATATTAGTTATAATGTGCTTAACAAGAGAACCGAAAGCTAGAACACACCTAGCCGCCGGCAATGTAATTTGCTAAAAAGTAGCGCCTTATCTTACCAGGACGAGGGCGCTACTTTTTACGTTTGATGTGTAATGCAAGAGTCACAACCGTACAAAGCATAATTACAAAAGTGAATAAGTCGCTGTATGTAACCATTGGCACCAACCCCTTTCATAAAGTCCGGCAGCTGGCATATCACCCCTTCGGTTCCCTGGGTAAGCATATTATGTTGTCAAGATTGTAGTTACTTATTATGTGTAATTACATCAAATACAGATAATATCTGGTGGGATAAGGTAAAAGCATTTTTATACTCGCCGCTATTTGTTTTTGTGGGCTTTGTAATTAACGGAATCATAATACACGGATTAGAAAAGTCATTGAGTGTTGCCTTAATGTATAGGGACTCAACCTTTTTCTTTTGGGTACGTTTAGCAGTTATTCCACCGGCAACGGCACCAAAACCGCCAAATACAGCACCACCTATAAGAGCCTGACCCACTCCGCCGCTGGTCACAAGACTATCATCTTCAATTAATTCATAGCTGATCAGGTCATCAAAAGAATAACAATTTTTGTTCCCTACTTTTGTTTTTCCAAGCCCAAGTGCTTTTTCAGCGGCAATGGACATTCCCATTGTACTAACAGCCATCATTCCTTTGAAAGTGGCACCTACAAGTCCCGTTTTCTTTTTATTGGTTGGAATCGCACCATAGATACGGAATAGCCGATTATTTTCATCGATTTGTATTGGTCCGACCTTTTTACTTGCTCTGAATGTAACAGGAGCAGTGTTTTCCAAAGTATCAATTTCGGAAGATAAAGTTTGAGAAGGCGTTGTGGAAACGGGACAGCCGCAATTAGGGCAGACGGATGCCTTGTCTGATATTTCTTTTCCGCATTCGATACATTTAGTAAGCGCCATTTTGGTTACCTCTTTTCTTTGGATTTTTTATTTATTGCGGATTACGCTCTTCTTCATTTGTATTTTATTTATCCAATTCTTTTGTACCGATCTTTTCTCCTTTCCTTTTTTGCATATTTAAATAAAAGATTACTTCACATCACTCTGGAAAGCGACTGCTTTTCCTAGGACATGAAAATTGTTTAGTTCATCATTTAAAAAAATCATATCCTCAAAAGCGGGATTTTCGGATTTTAAGATAACCATGTTTTTTTCAGCATAATAAAAAAATCTTTTAAGGGTTGCTTCATTATCGTTATTTATAACAACGGCTGCAATTTCTCCATTGTCAACTATATCCTGTTTTCGGATAAAAACAATGTCCCCATCACAAATCCGGGCATTGATCATACTGTCGCCCTTTGCTTTTAAACAGAAATCAGCTTTAATATCCGTTCCGGCCATTATATAGCTTTCCCTGTCTTCGTTCGCAAATATGGGTTTACCACAGGCGATTTCTCCGAGCATGGGGAAACGTTTTAGTTCTATTGAAAATATATTCGATAGGGTAGATGAAAACACCATCTTTTTCATCTATTAAATCGGATTTATCAATATGAAAATAGTCAGCTAGTAATTGGACTTTTCCCATGCGGGGGAGGGCTATTCCTTGACACCATGTATTAAATGTTTGAGGAGATACATTAATCGCATCAGCAACTTCTTTTTGAGATTTTGAATATTTATCCTGAATTATTCATGAGCATATAAAAATGCTTCATACTACAAAATCTTGAACCAGTTTCCTTGAAATCAATCGAGTTATCCACAAAAATGGATAGACTTTCCCCTTGGAATCCGATAGAGTTATTTTGAACTGTCAAGGTACGTTACCAGTTGCTATTCCAACTGTACTGTCAGCTGCCGGATATTCTCCAGCGTCTTATAGAACTCCTTTTTATAAGGACAGCTGCCTGAACCAATTGAATAAATTGTAGGCAAGCATGTGAAGCCTCATGCGGTTGGCATTTACCACTTTGGAATGACTGCTGACAGCAGCAAAGTCAAATCCGCTTTTGCCTTCCTTGATAAAGTTTTCCATCCTGCCGCGATTACGGTAAAACTGAATGACCTGATAAGGTTCCATATCCATGTTTGTAACAATAAAGGTGTGCATGTGTGTCAGCTGGCCGTATGGTTTTTCAATCTTGAAAACCACGCGCCTTGGATAATCCCAGGAGCCGGCCTGATACAGGAATTCGCCATAAGTTACCGCATAACTGATCGGGTCATCTTTGGCTGCTTTGTACAGGTCTTCTTCTTTATCCGAAGCAAGGGCAATGAGTGAAGGATTCTGTTTTAAGCGGATGGCATAGGAACAGCCATTCATCTCGCATGCTTTGTAAAGCCTGGGAGAAGAAAAACCACTGTCGCCGCGGAGGTACGTTTTGATCCCTCTTTCCAGGTATTCCCGAAAAAGGGGTTCCATAAATTTATCTGCATCGTTGCTGCAGTGGAGTGTTCCATCACGCAGTTCTGCTTTGAGCAGATCCCCGGTCAGACCATCATAACAAAGCAGAGGATGATATCCGTGTGCCTGATAATGGAAGTTGAAGCCTTCCCCTTCCTGACTGCCGTAGGTGCCAAACAGAGTACTGTCCAGATCCAGAAGCATATGCTCCGGACACTTTATGGAGTAGATGATATCCCGGAGGCTTTTTCTCATGTGAGATAAAGAAGTAAAAGAAGTGTAAAAAATTTTGCCGTTCCCTGTCCGGCTGACTGCCGGACGGGTCGGGCTTTAGTCGGGCAATTCTACCTTGCCGACAAAAGAGTAATAGATTTCGATTTCCTGTCTGCGGAGCTTCCCCCGGCGTTTCCCGTCAAGGGCTTCCGATTCGTGGATTACGATTTTCTCCACAAACTCCCGTAACAGGGTAGGGGTGAGTTCCTCAAAGCTGGTGTACTTGCGTACCACTTTCATAAACTTTTCAGCGTTTGCCGTGGCTTCCAGCGTCTTAGAAAGCTCGCTCTGCAAGGCGGCGGCTTTCTCTTTCAGTTCCTTTTGCTCGGCTTCATAGTCTGCCGAAAGCTCCGTGAAACGCTCGTCCGATATGCGCCCGGTCACGCTGTCCTCATACAGCCGCTTGAAGATAGCGGAGAGTTCCGCAATCCGCTTTTCTGCCGCTTCCAGTTCTTTCTTCCTTGCGGCGTTCCGGCGTTTGCTCCCGTCCTCGGTCTGCTCGGTCAACAGCTTCATAAACCGGGCTTCGTGCTTTGCGGCGTAGCTGGTGACTTTCCGTAGGTTCTCGGTCACTCCCTCGGTCAACAGGTCGGTGCGGATAAAGTGCGCCGTACAGTCACGGGTGCGCTTCTTGTAGCTGCCGCATATGTAGCAGTCCTGCCGCCGCTTGTCCGTCTGATACCTCTGCTGGTACATGACGCTGCCGCAATCCGCACAAAACAGTATGCCGGAGAACAAGCCCACTTCATCATAGCGGTTCGGGCGTTTGCGCTGCTTGCGTAGCTCCTGCACACGTTCCCATGTGTCACGGTCTATGATTGGTTCGTGGTGGTTCTCAAATACCGCCTGTTTCTCCACGGGATTTTCTACACTGTGCTTTACCTTGTAGGACACTTTCTCGGTCTTGAAGTTCACAAGGCAGCCCGTGTACTCCCGGTTTTCAAGGATATGCGCCACGGTGTTAGTCGCCCACTTGCACTCATAGCCGGGGTGGTAGCGGCGTGTGCTTCCCGTCCGGCGGTATTCCAGCGTTCCCGGCGTGGGTGTCTGCTGCTCCGTGAGCATACGGGCTATCTTGGTCGGTCCGTTCCCGGCAAGGCAAAGGCTGTATATCTGCTTCACCACGGGGGCGGCTTCCCCGTCAATGATGAAATTTTCGTCCTCGTCCATGAGGTAGCCGTACACGGGCTTGCTTGTGACAGGCTTCCCACTCATGCCTTTTGAGCGTTTTACCGCCCGGATTTTCTTGCTCGTATCCCTCACCAGCCATTCGTTAAAAATGTTACGCAAGGGGGCAAAATCGTTGTCGCCCTGTGCGCTGTCAACGCCGTCATTGATGGCAATGAAACGGACGTTTTTCTGTGGGAAAATCATTTCTGTGTACATTCCCACTTGTAAGTAGTTTCGCCCTAACCGTGACATATCCTTGACTATGACTGTACCAACAAGCCCCGCTTCAATGTCGGCAAGCATGGACTGGAAGCCGGGTCTTTGAAAATTCGCCCCGGAATAACCGTCGTCCGTGTACCATTTCAGATTTGAAAAGCCGTTCTGTTTGGCGTAGTTTTCAAGGATTCGCTTCTGGTTGCTTATGGAATTGGATTCCCCGGAAAGCTCGTCCTCATGGGATAATCTCGGATAAAGGGCGGTGATAAGTGTTGTGGTGGTCTGTCTTGACATAGATTCCTCCGTTTCCGACAGCCAGCCCACTATTCCGTAGGTCTATTATACCATAGGGCGGGGCTGGCTGTACAGTCCTTTTTGCTACTTTATGGGATATAACGTCGAATGTTTTTAATCAAGGAATGTCACTTTATATGGCGTGGGCGGCTCTTTCCCCGGCTGCGCTTTCGGCTTCCAGCACTTTCATCATCTTGTCGGCTGCGGTGGCGGTGGTGTCCTGTTTGAAGTAGCCGGAAACCACAAGGACGGTGTTCCCCCGGCGTACCTCGGTCACGCAATCCGGGCGGCGGGCGGTAGTGGCGGTGCTTCTGTTGGGGGTGTCGGTCATAGGCTCTCCTTTCTGTTCAGCAGCATTTTAAGCTGTTCCATTTTCTCCCTTGCTTTGGCTTTTCTGAAATTCTCCCCGGTAATGCAGACAGGGGAACACATTTCAATAAGGCGGTCATAAATCCGGGCGTGGGGCGTGTCCTCCGGGTTCTGCAATTCTTCCAGCGTCAAATTTGTGGTGACTATCAGCGGCTTTCTGCTGCGGTATCGGCTGTCAATCACGTTGTAAACCTGTTCAAGCCCGTATTCCGTGCCACGCTCCATGCCGAAATCGTCAAGGATAAGCAGAGGGAAGCTGCAAAGGCGGGCTATGTATTCATTCCTGTCCTTGTAGCTGGCGGCAAGGTCATTGAGTATCAAAGCAAAGTTTGTCATACTCACGGAAACCTCTTTCTCCATGAGGGCGTTGGCGATACACCCGGCAAAATAGCTCTTGCCTGTGCCGACTTCTCCCCACAAAATCATTCCGTGGTTTCCGTCCTTTATCTGCTCCCATTGTTCCACATAGGCACGGGCTTTCGCCATTTGGGGACATTTCCCGTTGTCGTTCCCGAAAGTCCATTCCCTCATAGCCGGGTCTGTGAAGCCGATTCTTTTCAGCCGTTCCACTTCCTCCCGGTGCTTGTGTTCCCGGTCTGCGGCTTCCAGCGTTTCCCGGCGTTTCCGCTGGCAGTCACATTCTTTGGGGTGTCGGTCACGCCCGAAAAGCGTCTTACCCTCCGGGAAGTAGGCTTCTTTGGGCTGGCGGCATTTCCCGCAGTATAAAAGCCCGTCCTCGCCTATGTAGTCCTCCGGCTCTGTTTCCTGTGCCGTGGCAAGCCGGAAAACAGCGTTATCATAATCACTCATAAAATCATTCCTCCTTGTTCATGGTCTTTTACGCCCTGTTTACGGGGCGTTGTATCTATGCTGTCAAAGGCTCTCGCCCTCTTTGTAGGTATAGTCGGGGATTCCCTTTTTCGGCTTCTCTTTTTTCTCCCGGTTTAACCAGCGGCGCAATGCGGCGGCATGGCACACATAATCATTCCCGCTGGCGGCTATGTACTCGCTCATTTCCTCAATGAACCGTTCCAGCCTGTCCGGGTATTCCTCTTTCAGCTCCGAATACTCGGATTCGGAGAGGAAAATATTTTTATATCTGCCAAAGGGTGCGGGCGGCTCCCCACTCGCTCCTTTTAGTTGGTTCTCTTTTAGTTGGTTTATAGTAAGTTGGTTAGGGGTCGGTTTTCCGTCCAACGCAAAGGTCGGTTTTCCGTCCTTATGAGGGTCGCTTTTCCGGCTATCAGAGGGTCGGTTTTCCGGCTGTATGGCGGTCATATGGTCGGAAAACTGTACCACTGGCACTTGCGGTATTTTCACATAAAGGCGGTTCGGTGCGGAGAAGCCCCGGCGTTCCCTCACCAGAAGCCCGGCAGCGTCCAGCTCGTTCAGTGCGGATTTTATGGCGGTTCTGCCTTTATCCAGCGTTTCCGCTATCTCCGAAACAGGATAGACAATATACGTCCTGCCCTCGCTGTCCTGCCAGCCGTTCTTCTGTGAGAGGGTGGTACGGTCTAACAGCAGCGCATAGAGCAGCCTTGCGGTATATGACAAGTCCATTTTCAGCAGAAAACAGGGATAAGGGAAAAACTGCGGCATTGCGGTGTCGGCTGTGATGTAATCGGTTATGGTTCTCACCTCCTGTCTGTGGCTTCTGTTACGCAATTAAAGCGGCTTTTCCGGGGGTAAAGGATAAATGTATCGGCTACCCTTTGAGGGCGGTCGAAAAAGCCTTGATTTACGGGCTTCTTTCATAGCCTAAATGCGTAGAAAGGTGGTATCTTTTCCGCTGACGCTCGGCTTCTTTCCGGCGGCGCACTCTTGCGGCGCAATCCGGGCAGTATTTCCCCCGGTTGGATTTGGGGAGAAAATACCCGCCGCACTCGGTACAGCGTTTCCTGTCTGCCCGGTGCAAAAGGGCGGCTTCCAGTTTCCCGTCCAGCGGCAGCACGGCGGCAATGAACCAGCGGCACATAAGGGAATAGCTGATACTCTGTACACATACGCAAGGCTCGCCGTTATCCAGCAGGATACAGTTGCCGTTATCGTAGTTGCAGCACTCATGCACAAGCCGGCACGCCGCCCGGTACTGGCGGTAGTCCATTCTTGGTATCTTTGCGCCCATGCCCTCAACGCTCCCTTTCCGGCTTCCTGTCCGGGTACAGCTTCCCGGCGGCTACGGCGGCATGGCTCTTTATCTTGATTTCGCCCCGCCCCTCGCTGGCTCTTGCGTTCCTGTAGCCCTCATCAGAGAGAAAATAGCGGTGACGTTCCCCCGGAAATCCCACGGGGCTGTCGCTGGTCTTTACGTCAAGGACTATCATGTGGCGGGTTTCGGGGAGAAAACGCTCCATGCCCGTCAAGTCGTGTCCTTGCATGACTGGCTGCTGTGCCTTTGCTTCAGCAAGCCGCCGCCGGATAGAGTTCTCATGCCCCGCAAGGAAACGGGCTTTGTTGTCGGCGATAAACTGGCTGCATTCCGGCTCCGGTATCTTTTGCAGCTTCTCTATGGAGTTCTCCATGATTACCCTTGTCAACAGGTCTTTTATCACGGGTACGGTTTCTTTCATGCCGCCTATGGTTTCCGCTTTGGTGGGTGCGGCGTACTGGTAAATCATTTCAAGCTCGCTGTTCGTAAATCTCATGGCATTACCTCCTGTGGCTGTTTTGTTATCGTTCCTGTTCGTGTTTTTTCTGCTGGCTCGGTGCGCCCCTCAAAATCTGCCCGATATTGCCCTTGACGGTCTGCAATTCCCGGACGTTCTCTTTCTTCTCCCGGTACTCGTTGTAAAGGGCGTTTTTCTCCTTGGTAAGCTGCTCAATCTCGGTCTGTAATGCTTTGGACGCTGGCAGCTTGGAGATTCCCTGTGCCTTGAAATACCGGGCGGCGGATTCGGAAATGATAAACTCGCTTTCATGCTGCTCCCGGTAGGCTCTCCGGGCTTTCTCCGTTTTCTGCGCCCGCAATCCGTCACGGGCTGGCTTGGTCTTGATGTACGCTAATAGCTGTTTCTGCAAGTCTTTTTTCTCCCGTAAAGTGCTTTCCACGGCTTTCAGTTTCCCGGTGGTTTCATGCAAGCCCACACTGGCGGCGGCAAGGGCGGCTTCCAGTTCCTCCGGGGAAGAAAAGCCGGATTCCTCGTAAATGCTCATGGTCGCTGCCATTTGTTTTAGGTTATGGACAGCCGCCCAGCGGTCATATCCTATGCCCTTGCCCTCGGCTCGCTTGGCTTCCCGGTCTACCATGCGCTGTACGCTGTCCTGTTTCGGTGCGTTTATAGCGGCTTTGTTGCGTTGTAGACGGTCTTTTATGCTGTGGGGGTATTCCTGTTTGGGTAGGGGCTTTTCGGCGGTTCTTGCAGCGTTCTGTGCGTTTTGGGAGAGTGTTTCCAGTACGGCGGCACGGTCAAAATCATCACCTAATTTCCGGGCGGTGATTGGCTTCGTCCTGTCCGGCGTGAGATAACTCAATCTCCCCCGGCTCTCCTTGACGGTCACGCCCTGTTGTAACAGCTTCCCGGAAAAGTCCTCAAAGGAAACGGCAGAGGACAGGGCGGTGCGGATCGTGCGCCGTAGCTTCTCCTTGTCGGTTTCAAATTTCGTAAGTTTGGGCGGCTCACCTGCGGTGGCAAGGGAAGCGTTCTCTTTATCCAGTGCGGCTTGTCCTTTCCGTTTCGCCCAATACTCACGCTCGGTAACTCGGTTCTTGCTCCCGTTCAGCAAGTCAATCTGATAGAGGTTTTCCCGGTGGCACATCTCCATGACTTCCGCTTTGAAATACTCCATAGCTGCGTCCGTACAGCGGTGCTTACAGCCCTCCCTTGTGTCGGCTGGTCTTTCCATGTAGGGAAGCAGCGGCACTTCCGCAATCCGCAAAGAATTGATTACGATATGCACATGAATGTTGCCGCTGTGGTTATGTCCGTCCGGGTGGGTGCATACAAGGGCTTGGTGTCCGGGGAAATGCGTCTTGCAAAATTCCTCGCCCAACTCCTGCGCCCGGTCTACGGTCAAGCCGTTGTCGGCAGCGTCACGGGGGTCAAAGCTGATAATATAGTGATGGCTCTTTACGTCCTCCCGTTTCTGGTTCTTGCCGTATTTGAGATTGGAGCGCATACACGCTATGGCGAAATCCTCGCCGCCGCAATTCAGAGAGGAAATGCGGTAATCGTCACGGGAGATAAGCCGCCCGTTTTCATCCAGTGTGGGCTTCATGGTAAACTCGTCATGCTCAAAGGTTAGGTACTGTTCAGCCGCCCCATAGTCGGCATTTTTAGAGCTGATATGTTTGAACGTTGCCAACGGCTTCACCTACTTTCTGCAAGACTTCAAACTTTAAAGCGGCAAGCTCGGCTATGGCGGCTCGTACCTCTTGGGAGAGGGCGTTATAGGGTGCGCCGTACTCGTTCAGACAGCGGGCAATCTGATTCAGATTCCCGCCGATTTTCCCGTACTCGGCTGTGAGATTTCCAACGGCAGAAAGTAATTCATCATTGACCGGGGAAACGGTAATGACCGGGCGTATTCGTGACTTGGTAAGGGCTTGCCGGATAAACTCGGCTTGGCTCATTTTGCAGAGGGAAACACGCTCGGAAAACTCGGCGTATTCTTCCTCGGTCAAGCGTGTCTTGATTACCCGGTGGCGGTGGGGCGTGTTGTATCTTTTCATGGCTGTGAACCTCCTTTCGTGGATGGATTTTTTCAAGCGGCGCAAGCCGCAAAAGGCGGGCTTGGGGTGGCAACCCCAACAAGATTCCCGCAGGACAAATTGAGCCGATAGGCGAAATTTGGTACTGTGGTAGAATCTTGCTCTTAAAAAATGGCGGTTTCCTCTGTGCTGGCTTCCCTCAATACCTTTAGTGCCGCAAGCGGGGATTTTGCCAAAACAACAGCGATATTTCTCTCGCTAATACCTACAAACCAGCAAAAAGGAAAATGGACGTTGATTTGCAGAAATTCCCCCTCATTCCTTACAACACCACGCAAGCCCGAATAGGTGGGAATTTTTGAAAATTTCTTCTCGCTCGCCCTCCACGGACAGCTTGCGGATTTGTCAAACGTGAGAGGGAATTTCTTTCTATCCCCTTTGCACGGCATAATACCTACGATTTTTGAAAATGCCAAAAATGGACGATCGAGTAGGAGGAAATTTCTCTAATTGAGAAATTTCCGACCTCTCACACCACCGTGCGTACCGTTCGGTACACGGCGGTTCAATCAACTTAACAAGTTACTCGCCTTTCGGCGTAGTAGTCCGACATGGAAACTAATCCAAACCGGGTTAGTCTCTCTTTCGTAACAGCCACATTCATTGCTCCTCTTTGGCATACATAGGCTATTCTTGCCCCTGTATATGCCGTTGACCACGCATATTTGCGGCTGATACCTAATTTTATCAGGTTCTTTGCTCTATTCTGCGGTGTTTTCCAATGCTTCCATATGCACATACGAAGCCGGTAGCGGATTTGACTGTCTAGCCGTTCGCATAACCCTTTCATGCTGCCGATTTTGAAATAGTTTATCCATCCTCGGATAAGTTGGTTGAGCTTCTTGACTTTGTATCCATTGCTCACTCCCCAACTCCTGCATGTGAGTTTCTTCATCTGCTCCCTGAACTTTGCCGCCGCTTTCGGGTGGGGTCTGGCTTTATACCCTTTGGCAAATGAGTCATAGTAGAATCCAAATCCCAGATACTTGATTCCCTTGGGCTTATCCACCTTACTTTTCTCCCCATTTACTTTCAGGCCCAGCCTTTCTTCGATAAATCGGGTGATGCTCTTCATTACCCGGTCTGCCGCCTGTCTGCTTCCGACCATGATAATCAGGTCGTCTGCGTAGCGGACGAAATCCAGCCCTCTTGCTTCCAGTTCTTTGTCCACTTCGTTCAGCATGACGTTCGCTAACAGCGGCGAAATATTTCCGCCCTGCGGCGTGCCCACTATGGTATCTTCATACTCGTCGTCTATCATCACTCCACTGACCAGGAACTTCCTTACTACCGATATGACATCCCCATCCTTGATTGTACGCCCGAAGATAGTCATCAGCTTGTCATGGTCTACTGTGTCAAAGAACTTTGCAAGGTCAATGTCTACAACCCAGCTGTGTCCGTCATTCATCATCTCTAATGCTTTCAAGACTGCCTGTTGTGCGCATCGGTTCGGCCTGAACCCATAGCTGTGGTCGTGGAACTGCTCTTCAAATATCGGAGTGAGCACCTGTGCTACTGCCTGCTGCACAAATCTGTCTACCACCGTTGGTACTCCGAGTTTTCTTGTCCCGCCCTCTGGTTTGGGTATCTCCACCCTGCGGACTGGCTGCGGCTTATATTTCCTCGTCCGCAGCTTCTCCCTGATGCTTTCGCCGTTTTCCGAAAGGTATGCGCCAAGCTCTTCGACAGTCATCCCGTCCACGCCTGCCGCGCCTTTGTTCCTTACGACTTGCAGGTACGCGGCATTAAGGTTATCCTTGCTCAATACCTGCTCCATGAGACTACTTGTGTCCATGCGTTGTTTCCTTTCTGCCCCTTTTGCCTTTGCCGCCTTTGAAGTCATCGACAGGCGTATGCTCTGGCTACGAAGTGGAACGTACTTCAACTGATTGATTGTTCAGCCCTTCGCTCCATTCCCATTACAGGAACTTCTTCACTACTATGGCTTCTGCTGACTCCTCACAGTTCGTTGTTACTACGGCTGATGAGACCGCCTGTGAGACCTCCACGCTTAAGGTGCGCACTCTTTCCCCTCACCTATCCGCCACATCTACTCGTACTTCCGGCAACTTTTGGACTTCATCTCTTTTGGCAGACTTATCCGTATTTCCGAGCCTTATATGTGATTTCTGTCCGTCGGACCAAGGGTTTGCCTACAGCTTCCTTCAGATTCCACCTCACGATGGACACCCTTGCTGTTCAGCTATACACTTCCTCGTTGCCCAGGCGTGTTCGGGACTTTCACCCGTTAGAGCGCGCCCATGGCGCGCAAACCAAAAAAACAGGAAACCTTTTCTTGATTTCCTGTCTTGGTGTGCCGTTTCTATGTAGCGGCGGTTATTCAGTTTTGTGGTATGGCTGTTCATCAAAACGGAACTTGAACAATGCGGCAACAAGCCGGGATTTTATACTGTCCTCGGTATCTCTGTCGATATGCCCGTTTTCAATGGCGGCGATTCGGATTCGCTTGCTGTAATGCCGTAAAACCTCGTCCACGGCTTCCGGCTCGCCGCTGGTCGCCCGGACAATCGTTTCATAGGGTAAAAGGTTCGGATTCCCCATGTGAAAGCACCTCCATTTCTTTGTGCAGGAGCTGTAAAGTCCTGCGGATTTGATACCCGGTGGTACTCCGGCAGCGTCCGTACATTTCCCCGATTTCCTGCTGTGTGTAATGCCCGAAAAAGTAAAAGAAAATGATTTCCCGGTTCTTCTCTGGCAGGGATAACAGGGCAGCGGCAAGCTCCCCATTGGTGAGGATAACTGTCTGACCGCATACCGTAATGGGGTATTCTTCATAGGGTGCTTCAAAATATTCGTCTGTTGTGCCTAATGGGTAAAACTTTTCTTCTGTGAGGTATTCAAGGGATATTTCCTTTTGCCGCCGCCTGCTCCTGTCACGCCATGCGTTGATAGCCGCAAAGCGTATGACGGTCTTGCAATAGCCGTTGAAAGTATACATGATGTGTTCTCTGTATGCTTCTGTGCAAGGCATAAGCGATTCCCCCTTTCTCCCACATGGGGCGGTGCGTAGTTTACAGTTCCGTATATGAAATTTGTGTTCCGTTATAGTTAATAGTTAAGGACACATTTTGCTGAATCTCAAGCAGTACATAGTTTCCAGTTGTAGTACCCATATCAAAAACATTTACCGTACCACTATTACGGTCTGTGTAAATTTCCGGCTGGAAAGTGTAATTGTAAGGCAAGCCGCCAAAATAGATATATTGATACCCGGCACTTTTAATTACATACCATGTTTCTGTATCGCAAGAGCTTATAATATCCCTAAGTTCTTCTGAAAGTTCTTCCTTTGTTACTCTGACACTTCTTCCAATATTTTGGTCTTTTAACGGCACATCTGAATTATCAAGTGAATCTTCTTTTTCCAGTGGCACTTCTAATTGGTTGTCCGGTGAATACTCGTCCATATCATAAAGCAATTCATCTGCTTCTGATTCTGTAAGATATTCAACATTTGTAATGGAATTATTTTTATCCCGTAACACACGCAAATCTATACTTCCCTCGTTATCAAAAATAAAATTTTCAAAAGAGCCATTCATTCGTAAGTCCATAAAAATTCTGACACGTTCACCGTGATAGTAGTAAATACCGTCTGTGACAGTGATTCCATGCTGTGCGTATTCTGTGGAATATTGATTCTCCGTTTTCTCTGTTTTATTTTCAGTTTCTTTTATATTTCTATCCGATTCGGTTTTTATTGATACTTCATTCGGCTTGCCATTATCTTTCAAAACTAAGTTATTGTTAGTCGCAGGAGAGGCGGCATACGCACCAGTCACAAAAAAACAAACGCAAACTAAAACAGAGAAAATAGCGGTAATGGCAATAATGCCCTTTGATTTTTTCTTAAATTTCATAATAGCACCTAACCTTTCTTTTAACTGTTCTGCTCCCTCTGTCAAAGTGACAGAAGCTAAAGAACTTTTGTAGAGATTGTTTGACTGCAAAAAGGAAATCAGAGTATCTCCATATTCACGCCTTGCTTTGTCGTCAAGTATGGATATAACTTTTTCATCACATGACAATTCACAAGATTTATTCACTTCCTTTTCCAACAAATATACAAAAGGATTGAACCAATGGGCGCAGACAACAATCTGTATCAGCCATTTGTAGAACATATCCCTCTGCTTGTAGTGAATCAGCTCATGCACAAAGATATAAGACAATTCTTTATCGTCCAATTCGCAGGCTGGTAAAACAATTCTTGCACGAAAGAAGCCAATCATTATAGGGGAAGCAATCAACGGATTGCGGGATAGCTCCACTCTTGTTTTGATATTCAGTTTTTCTTCACAATCAGATAGCAAATTCAAGGTTTTAATATCCGATACTTCTGTACTACCCGCTTTGATGTATTGGATAAAGCCTTGGTAAATCGTTATCTTACGCACAAATAGAACCAATGCAAATACTGACCAGATAAAAAACAGGCAGACGTATCTGTTAAATGGCTCACGCATAGCGGCGGCTATATCCCGGTCTGCCTGTATTGGCTCTGTTTTACTGTTATCTGTATTTGCGGGAGCTGGTACATTCGGGCTTGTAGGGATTTCATTTGTTATCACTGTTGTGCCGGGCTTTTCAAACAGGCTCCCAACAATCGTAGTATCGGGAGTAAAAGGAAGTAAAAACCGCAACGCAACAATTATCCAGATATAGTATTGCCATCGCTTGCTGAATCTGCTTTTATATAGCGGTTTCAATCCCAAAATGAGAAGTAATAACAGTGTGCCGGAAACAGACAGCGACAATAATATTTTCATAAATTCATTCATTTTCTTTTCTCCAAAACGATTCAATTTCTTTCAACTCGTCTGCTGAAAGAATATCCTGCCGCAACAAAGTTGACACTAAATTTTTCACATTCCCGCCGTAGACTTTATCAAGAAAGCTGTGGGTCTGCATGGTCTGATATTCTGCTTCTGTTACCATAGCCACATACTCATTCTTCCTGCCGATTTTTTTGACTTTTAAGAACTTTTTTTCTCCTAATCGGGAAAGCAGTGTGAGTACGGTATTATTCTTCCATTCGTTCTTGTCTTTCTCCAATTCCTCCATGATGACGGAGTATAAAGCTGCCCCTCCATTCCTCCAAATGATTTTCATTAGTACCAATTCGGATTCAGAAATTTGCTGTGCCATTTTGTCCTCCTTTTACCTTAACATTTTGTGGGTGTATGAATATCTTAACACTTTGTAGGTGATAATGCAATACCCTAAAGGAAATTTAAGAATTTATAAAAAGATATGAAAGATAGGGGGGGATTCCGTAGTAGTCGGCACTGTGCGTAATGTGCATAACTTGCTATCTTATGGAGTTGTGGGAAAGTCTGTTTGCAGAATGTGGGAAAGCTGCACTTTAGCTTTTCCATGTTCTGTGAACGGACTTTTCCATGACGGAATAGCAAGTTATACACATTTCCACGGTGCTTGTCTTTTGGTCTTTGGTTTCTTTGGTTCGGAATAGTGTGGTGCTGGCGGTCTATCTCTTGTTTTCGGTTGCTTGCTTCTTTACCGTACATGAGCATTTATCAATGTCATCAAACTGAAGGAGTGTATCTTCGTCCATACGGTTGAAAAATCTTGACAATGTTGGCTGTGAAGCCAGACTGTTCTTTTCAAGAATGGCATTGAAAACAGGATCAAGGGTCAGTTCATCAGCGCAGTCATCCTTAAAATATGCAGAGATGATCTGATAGATCATCTGCATAAGATTTTCGTCATCTTTGTGGAAGCGGACCGACTTATCATTGGTTTTGAAATTCTTTTTGATCAGCCTGGTAAAGCCGGTCTTTGCAGCGAATTCTTTTATCAGAAGAAGACCTGCATCGGAGGATAGATCGCCTCCATCAAAATTTATTTTAATCTGTCTATTGCTTTTCAGTGATAAGGTGTTTAAAATATCCATAAAGGGCTCCTTTGTGTGATGATTAAGACGTTGAACACCTTAATTTTACCACAACTGGATGCTCTTTTTTATTCACTTAACAGATAAAATGCAATAAACAGCTTAAATACAGTAACCACGTGGCTTTCAGCCACTTTCACGGCACAGCCGTGAATAATTCAGGATTAGTTAATTTTCTTGAAAAAATGGAAGATTCGATTGAAGAATCGTTTGATCCGGATCAACCCTGTGAGTTGCAAGGAGGAGCATAAATGCAAAGTGTTATAATTAGATTATATGCTAAAGTTTTGTTTTTGGTTTTTGCAATAATATGTTATTTATTTGGATTGTTAAAAAAAAGAGACTTATTAAATGGGAAGAAGCACCTAGAGAGACTCGAGGTAAAATCAAAAGAAATGAGAAAAAAATTAATAGTATGCTATATTTAATAAGTGGAGCCTTATTCTTGTTTTGCTTTATAGTATTTATATTACCTGCATTTTTTGACATTCCTAATGTGTTGAATGAAAATTATTTAGAAGTGAGTGGGGTAGTAGAATCATGGAATTATAGTAACGAGGATAAAATGAAAGAAAGAGCAATTGGGATAATTGATGAAAAAACACAAGAAAGAATATCAGTTACTGTTTATAGTAAAGGGCTTCATAAAGGAGACTATGTGAGGGTGTGTTATCTGCCTTGCAGCAAATATGGAAGTATTATTAAGTAAGGAAATGCGGGAATGAATATATTATTGGGTATGTGTGTTCCGTTATTGTTAGAATTTTTCATGACACGGAGGAGAGAAAGAGAAAAAGAGTCGGATTATGTTTTTATATTACCAAGGGAATATTGTAAGATCATGATGAGATGTACAATAGCATGTATTATATTGGCAATTATGACATTGTTACGATTCGGAATTGAAGATAGTAAAGAAGTAATGGTATTTATGCTTTGTATATGCTTTTTGTTTGTTCCGGTATGTTCAATTTTTACCAGAGGAAAGATTAAAGTAGAAGAAGATAAAATAATAGTAGTTCCTCTTCTTGGGAAAAAACAAGAGATAAACTGGAATGATATAGAAGTAAAAATAAATTGTGAGATAGAGGAAATAGTATTGAGAGATAATAATAAAAAAATAATGACTATTAGTCCTATGTACGTTGGTTACGAAGAGTTTTTATCAGTGCTAGGTAATAGAGAATTATTAAGTTAGGTTGGTGCATATTTATAGAATTTGTTAAAAGATAATGAAAAGAATACGGTAAAAGTAGCTTTTTCAGCGCATTTATATTTTGGTTATCGTTCTTCTATTTAATGCTAAAAGCATTGTGAATGTTGAAAAAGGTTAGGATGCAATTTATAAAAAATTTTTGTAGCCGGTTCCTTTCGTATATACGAAAGATATTGATATATTTTGCGAGAAAAATTAGATGTAAAAAATTATTTAGTTTAGAGCATGGAGACTTTTATGGATTTTAATAAAAGAAAAGAATATTTAATTTTAACCATTGTTTCATTTGGAATGGGATTTGCTATATTTGGAGGCATGATAGTAGCAAACAAGGAATGTTAGGAATTACTTTACATATTTTTGGGGCTTTATTGATATATGGATTAGGAGGCGGGGGACTGATAGGAGGTTTGATTTCTGGAATTTTCCTTTTTTCAAATTTTGTTAAACGCCAAAAATTATTTACTAAAATTATTATGTGTATCTTCTTCCCAATAACGTTTATGTTGATTTGTCTCATTGGAATATTATCATTTATTCCATACGAAATATATAATTTAATTGCTATGAAAAAGTATCAAGTTAATTAAAATGCCTAAATTTACATATTGAGAGAAAGAACGGATGAAAAATAGAAATGATAAATAAGTACCCGATCTATGACATCGGTGCGCTGACATAAAAACACCCTCAAAGCAAACCGCGCCAAGCCTTGAAGGTGTTTTTTATTTCTAAATCACATTATGATACAAGGATACTGCCCTCATAATCCAAACGGACTCTGTCCGCTACTCCGGCAATAAACTCACTATTGGTAGGTCTTTTTTGTCCTGAAGCAGAGGAATATCCGAAGATTTCCTCCATGACACCGCGGCTCCCTCTTGCCCACGATGCTTCAATAGCAGTTCTGATTGCCCGCTCAACTTTTACTGGTGTTGTATTATACATTTCCGCAATCTCCGGATACAAATACTTCGTCACGCGGTTGACTGCCTCCATATCTGTAATAGAAATTAATATTGCTTCCCTGATATAACGATATCCGCCAAGATGCACCGGGACCCCTAAACCCAGTATGATCTTAGTCACATATTTTTCCAACTCCACGCATTTACTTATCTCGTTTGTCATAATTTGTATTTCCTCTTTTCTTCTTATACAAGATATTGTGTTTTATGCGCGGTTATGATACTAAGGTAGCATCTTCTGATTCCCTTGTAAAGAAAAAGCCGTCGACAATTGATGGTTTTCGGATTCTAAAAGCCTGCGGTTAAAAGTCAAAGGAGAAATGGTCTGTTTTTTGCAGGCGGCAGTCAACAGCGGCAGTTGCGCAATAATTGTGTAGCCCCTTTCTGCCGCTGCATGCTATGATAACATTATTAAATATAAAATTATTTCTTGAAAAGACCTGACAACGATACGAAAAGGAGCGTCATGGACCAACAAAAGACCGGCTTTAAAACAGTAAAACAAAAAATAGTATATTTTTGGGATTACAACAAATGGAAGGTGCTGATTCCCGCAGCAATCCTTATTTTTATTACTACCCTCCTTAGCAGTTATCTGGAAGAAACGAAAGAACCGGCTCTGGTAATTGCAATTGTAAACGGTCGGGATACGGAATCAGCGGAGAATCTGATATGGGAAGAGTATGTAAAAGAACGCAGGATTGATGTGGAAAAGACGCCGCTTCGCATAGAAAGCGGATTTTTGCATCCTAAGGTTATGGATGAAACGGCTTCGGCGGACAGCGCTACAGTAGCCGGTATCCAAAGATATAGCGCGATGCTGACGGGCGGAATTATTGATGTGACAATTTCGACAACCTGGGCAGTCGAGGAATATGAAAAGGCGGATGCTTACTGTAATCTGGAAGAACTGCTTTCTTCCGATTTGTATGAAGAACTGGAAGAGGACATATTTTTCTGTCAAGACCAAAGTGGCAATAGCGTGCCTGTGGGAATCCGTTTAGATAGCGCCTCCCGTCTGGGGGACTTTTACGAAGACGGAATTCCGGTTTTGACGGTTTCTGCATACAGCAAAAGAAAGGAAGAGGCGGCTGCCTTTATTGAATGGTTTCACACTTCCGGAATATTCTGAGAAGAAAAACGGAGCAGAAATACATAACGCCGGAAAAACCGAAGAATAATGCCAGACTGCCCACGATTACCAGATTACGGGCAGAGGTGGAGGCAATATACAAAATGCCTAAATGGAGTACTGCGATGAAAACAGTGGTAGGAAAGTTGGCAAGACTTAACAGTATTGCATTTTTCAAAAGCTGTTTTGTAGAGC
This sequence comes from Lachnospiraceae bacterium, assembly GCA_910574745.1. Taxonomy (GTDB): domain Bacteria; phylum Bacillota; class Clostridia; order Lachnospirales; family Lachnospiraceae; genus UBA2882. The sequence goes on from CAJTCE010000032.1 coordinate 45,008, forward strand.
ATTCATAGGAAGACAGCAGAGGAAAGGCATAGATTATAAGGGACACAATCACAAAGATACAAACCCATACAGGAATCTGAAGAAATTCATATCTTTTATCTATTACATTATAAATGATAAATAAATCTGCACTGAAAAATATAATAGCAAACAAAAGGGCGATCCAGAGAAGGGTCGCCTGCTTGAAGTTTTCCCGGAAGGCTTTGAAGTAACCTTTAATAATGTAGGGTTCCTCTCCGTCAGACAGCTTCAATGTAATATGGTAGGCGGCACAAATAGATGCACCGATGGTAAAGACCGGGAGACTGCTGATTATGAAAAAGAAATTCAGCATCATTAAATCATAAAAATGGGATAAAAATTTCATAATGGGGTTTTCGGGATGAAACAGGTTTTTCATGACTTTCCTCCTTTGCTTGCTGATGTGGCAATTTTTGTAAAAAATTAAGCCGAATCCATAGATAAAGTATACTAAAAAGCATTTTAAATTGTTAGTCTGTTTTCCGAATTTAGCAATAATTGTTAAAATAAAAGCAAGAACTGTAAAGAATAAAAAGCTGTAAACAGTATAATGAAATTATGTTATTGCACAACAAGGCCTTTGTTTTGGAGATAGCAGTTAAAATTTAATTACTAATATAACTTCTCGGAATCTCAATGAATGAGATTCCAACCGAAAATTGACAACTGAATATCGTGCAGGAAAAGAAGTTTGAGAAAAATGGACATAAACATTGGACATAGCG
>CAJTCE010000033.1 GCA_910574745.1 Lachnospiraceae bacterium
AAGCGACAGGGGCAGTATTACTATATCTTGTGTCTGGGGTGGCTCTCAAGGAAGAAATTTCCTGGTGGCTCTGAAGCGGGAAACTGGTGGCTCCCAAGGGGGATAATATTCATGCCACTTGGTCTTTGCGAAGGCGTGGCCGACGGTGGCGTAATGCCACATCGTCTTCCCCATCGCCGTGCGGCGGCCTTCCTTTTCAAGCTGCTTCATGATCTTGTGGTAGCCGTTGCCCGCAAGGTACAGGTCGAATATCCTCCTGACCGTTTCTGCCTGTTCCTCATTGATGACGTACTCCGGCCCTACCTTGTCATAGCCAAGCACGTTCCCGGTGCCGTAGACCACCCCGTTCTGGAAGGAGACCATCTGCCCCGCCTTTACCCGCATGGAGGTCTTTTTCGATTCGTTCTGCGCAAGGGTCGCCATGATGGTCAGCCACAGCTCCCCGTCCTCATCGTTCATGGTCCATATCCCGTCCTCGGTGAAATACACCTCAATCCCCATCCGCTTTAACAATCTCGTCTGCTGGAGGGTGTCCACCGTGTTCCTTGCGAACCTCGATACCTCCCTCGTGACGATTAAATCGAAATGGCCGTCCTTCGCGTCCTCCATCATCCGCACGAAGTTTTTCCGTTTGGATATGGAGGTGCCGGTAATCCCTTCATCGATATACCGGCGGTACAATACCCAGTCCGGGTGCCTGTCTATCAGGTCATCATAATACTGCACCTGGTTCTCCAATGCTGAAAGCTGTGCCTCATGCTCTGTTGAAACCCTTGCATATATCGCAACTTTCCTTATGCGCATCTGCATCCGCTCCTTTCCGTCCCTGCCCTGCGGGACTCCCGCATTTTTCTTTAAAACAAGGCCCCGCATCCTTTGGGTTTCCCACCCTGCAGTAGATTGACGCCCTCAGTTTTTTTCCCTCATTATCTGCCATGACCGTCCGCGCTCCTTTCTTTTTGGGTAGTCTATTAATCACTCTGAAAGTCCGTAAAGTCAAGCGTTCTGGCCGCTTTCTTCCTATATAGATGCCGCCTTACATTCCCTTAAATCCGTGTGGTGAACGCAAGAGAAATCCACCCGTTGCGCCCTTCCTGATAGGCTTTCAGCAGCCCCCAGCCGTCCTTTTCCTCGACCACGGTGAAAACGCCGGCACCAGTAAATTTCCCCGTCTTTGGGTATGAAGTTCCGGGACCGCGGCGGATATTCAAATCGGGAATGGATACGCGCACCATGCAGGGTGCGGAAAGGGTAAGGCTCTCCACGAACTGCACTTTTTCTTCGCTGACTGAACCATGAGCAGAAACTGAAGATTGGCCATGTATTTGATGAGAGGGTATATCCGAAATTTTCCAACTTAAACCCGGTATATACCTACACGCTGCCCCAGTATCAGATGGTTGCGGGAATCTATGACATCATGAACCATATTACGGAGCAGTATTTCTCCGGGGAGGACGACAATACTTCTGATTATCTGATGGAGGGGCTGCTGCGGTCTTTGATCCATTCCAGCAGGATCGCTGTGAAGAATCCTACGGATTACGAGGCAAGGAGCAACATTATGTGGATTGCGACTTGGGCGTTAAATACCCTGATGGCAAAAGGAAAATCTACAGACTGGATGGTGCATATGCTTGGGCAGGCAGTTGCGGCACATACGGATGCAACCCATGGCATGACCCTTGCGGCGGTATCCATGGCCTACTATCGCTTTATCTGCCCGTTTGGGCTGGCAAAGTTCAAGAGATTTGCCATGAACGTATGGGATGTAGATCCGGAAGGAAAAAGTGATGAACAGATTGCAGCGGAAGGCTTGAAAAAAATGGAGTCTTATATGGAAGAACTGGGCCTTACGATGCATCTGAAAGAGCTTGGGGTAACAGAGGAGATGCTTCTGGGAATTGTTGAAAGCACACTGATTATGGATGGCGGCTATAAGGTGCCGGACAAAAGGCAACTGGCAGGGAGCCGGCAGATTCCCTCGAAGGATGCACCATTGCTTGTAAGGCGGCGGATGTGGCCAGCTATGAAGACATAAAAGCTGTGATCGACATGGCTGTGGAATTGCATGGCCGGGTGGAATTCAAAGTGAGAGCGCCCGGCAGGCGGAACTGGATTTCAGGAAGCCAATTGATTCACTGACTGCGGAGGATATCGCAACCGCTGTGGCTTACGCCATCGAAACACCGGACCGAATGTCTGTGAGTTAGATTATGATCCGTCCCGCGAAGCAGGGGATTTAAAGGCAGCACAGACCAAAGCGTTATCATGCTGCAGCGGGATGCCGTATGCCAGGGCGTCCCGCTTTTGATGAGGCATTGTGGTGCCGGGCATAAAGTAAGTGAAAATTTGGAGGTAACAGTATATGCGTATCTTGGTATTAAACGGAAGCCCCCGTCCAAAGGGCAATACGAAACAAATGGTGGATGCGTTCCGGAGTGGTGCGGAATCCGCAGGACATCGGGTGGATGTAATTGACATATGCAGGAAGTCTATTCCCTGCTGGGGGAGGCGGATATACTTGTCATTGCCTCGCCGATTTATTATCACGGTGTTTCAGGGCAGTTAAAATATGCTCTTGACCACTTCTATTCTGCCGCTTATCCGAGAAAACCCCGGAATCTGAAAAAGGTGGCTATGATATTAAGCTCCGGCGATCCTAAAATGTATGATGGCGCAATGTTCTCATACAAAGGGGATTTTTGGGAATATCTCGGCCTTATAGATATGGGAGTGTTTACAGCATACGGCATGGAGAACGGTTCGGCTTCAAAGCTGAAAGAACTCCGGGATTTCGGAAAAAATCTGAAATCATGATAAGGGAGGCTGTGGAATGAAAAAAATATTCAGCCTTACCGAGGATGAAATGGCACGGATAGGCGCCCTTGAATGGGGCGAAAAACATGATTGGTATTAGGAGGAATGACAGTGAAAAAAAATTTGCTTTATGTTTATCTTTGCTGCTTGTGACTGCCATGTTCAGCGGCTGTGGTGCTTCTCCTTCCAGCAATCATTCTAATGCTGGTTCAGGTAAGAAGCAATCGGAGGAAAATACAGAAACGACACTTTCAAACGAAACGGAGGGTTCTGAAAATATGGGTTCTAATTCTACAGCAAAAAATCTGGTTGTATATTTTTCCATGCCGGAAACTACGGAGCCTGAGAATATGTCGAGGGAGGAAGAATACAGCACTGTTGTTATTGACGGCGAGGTTTTGGGAAATACCCAGTATGTTGCTTATATCATTGCGGAAAATACGGGGGCAGATATTTTCCGGATTGAGCCGGTTACACCATATCCGCTGGTCCATTCGGAGCTTGAAAATTTTGCGCAGAAAGAACAGTCAGACAATTTCCGTCCCGAAATTGCCGGAACAGTAGAGGATATAGACCAATATGACACCATCCTTTTGGGTTTTCCCAACTGGTATTATGATATGCCGATGATTATGTACAGTTTTCTTGACCAGTACAATCTGACAGGGAAAACAGTGGTTCCTTTTGTCACATCCGGCGGGAGCGGTTTTTCTGACGCAATCAGCACGATCAAAGACATGGAGCCTGATGCAGATGTAGTTACAGATGGCCTTTCCATTTCACGCAATGTGGTTCAGGATTCGGAAGCAGCACGCTGTCCTTTACCGGATATTTCTCATATCGCCCATACGGCGGATTGGGGTCTTCCTCCGCACCATTTATAAACGCACCAACAAGCTGTGCCTTATTCCCCTTCGAGCGGCCGCCTCCTGCCACGACCAATATATTCTTCACTGACTGAACCCTCCTATTCAACTCATAAAAAGCAAAAAATGCCTATTTCTCAAGTTCACTTTCAATAAACCAGTTTGCAATCTCAAAAGCCTTTACCCGTCTCTTTGCCAACGTGATCTGCGACTTGTACCTTTCCGCATTTTCTTTGGATTCAAAAGTCTTTATTGTTTCCTTTAACTTATGCAGAGTGGAATCAATCTGTCTTTTTGCTTCCACGAAATCGTCTCTTGAAAATTCCATCGTTCCTCCATTTCTATTCCCACAGATTTAAAGATATATACCACTTTATAAATACTACCAACGGAACAGGGCCGCTTTGTTTAGAATTATTTCCTTTATCGTGGATACTGCCTCCTGCACAGAACCACCTGTTGTATCAATCACAATCAGATTTTGCTCGTTTGATTCCGGCAGATGTGGTGGCATTGCTCCCTTGCTAAGATAGTGGGAAAATCATCTGTGTGCATATGGACGGATCTTTCCATGCCGGATTCCTTCCTGATGATTGCATACGCCTTTTCAACTTCTTTGCAATGCACTCCACATATGCCGCTGTACATCTGATATGTCCGCCCGTATTATCGTCCCTATTCTCCACGACCTCTGCCATGAACGTAAGTATGCCCGACTGCATACGGGAAACCTTTTCATGGTAAAAAGAACGCCTATTGCCCTTTATAATCAGCACGATAATCATAATCGTCATAACAAAGGCAGAAACACCGGGAATCCCGATGATTCAAAGCAGATACTATTCGATTTCCGCAGACTCCTGTGCTGCATATTCTCCTGAAACCAACTGCGCCAGCTTTTCCCTTTCATATAGAATAAAAGAAACAGCATGAATAATACCCCATATAGGATAAACTGATAAACTACAGTTTGCTGTGCCGACAGCGCAAAAAAATACGGAGGCACAATCAGTGTCGGGACGAGAAGCCCGTTAAAAATGCCCGGAAACGGCAGCATCTGAATCAGTCCGCACAGACGATGCTTCTTCCTGCCAAGGCAGATATTCAGCCCGAGCATAAGCAGCGCTGATTTCCAATATTACCGTTTCCATAGCTTATACACTGTCCTTTCCGTTCTTTTTCCTGTCCCCCTGCCAAACATTTTCTCTTTCCACATCAACTTATAACTGATTCCACCGACAACAGCCGCCGACAATAACCCTGCACAATTCATGGATACGATATGCGCCTGATAAAATGAATCGCTGTATGCCACCAATGCCGGAAGCAGATTCGTTACAGCGTGTACCACCGCCGCTGGAAAAAGCGATGCGCTCTTTTTTGTCAGATAGACCAGAAATCCCTGTGACAACAAATTGGAAAGAAATAAATCACACAGCCCGATCAGCGGGTGCGGGAGAAAAATCAGGATTCCCAAATGCCACAGCGTCCGTATCAACGCCAATAACAGCATTGCAGCTTTCGTGCCATGCAGTTTCTCCAGCCTGGGAAACAGCCAGCCAAGCCACCCAAGTTCTTCTCCGAGCATCTCAACCGAAGCCAAAACGCCCAATATTGTCATTCCCAAAAACTCTCCCAATCCACGCAGGGTAAATGCTCCTGCCTGAAAAGATACCTCTCCCCTGAACATAAGATACATGAGCAGCTCGTTTAAATAATTCATGACCAGCGCACCGATTACTGCAAAGAGGTAGGCTTTCCAAGCCTTTCTGATATTGGGGAGAATCATAAGATTGTCCCATCCTTCCCTGCTTATCTTACATAGAATAAGCGCAGTCAGTGCCGGAAGAAATGAGGTCAGAATGACAAGTGAAGCCGCCACGGACTCGTCCCCCGATGAATATGCAACATACCACAGTATATTGGAAAGCGGCAGACAGCACAGCAGGAATATCCATATGTATTTTTTCGTATTCTTCAAATTCATAACAGGCTCCTTTATTTATTCCATAATTCTCATTTTCTTCTTCTAAATTTTAATTTTCTACCCGGCATATATTTCTAAAAACAATGTGATTTTCCCATGTGTATATCACTTATTAGCAAAATCTACCGTTGTTATTTTGCTCCAGCCACCACAAATGGGAGTTGATCGTTTTATGTTTTTTATGCCTTTTATATATGCTTTTTTCTGCACACTGCCATCTTTGGTTGTTTACTCAAAAAAAGAATTGAGTTTGAAACAGATGGTGATAAGAAAAATCATTCAATTTGTACTGATTGAATTGATAGTATTCCTTATTTCTTATGTCATGGGACCACTGCGCGACATTTTTATGAGCGTGGCAATGATTGCAGCTGTTGCTGTTGTTTAGGTCATTTCCACGCATTTAAGTACTACCTGTCCTTCCTCTTTGGATGAAACAGTCCTGATTTTGACATTCATCCGCACAAATCACATCCTTTCACTGGCTTTTTCCTACATTTTAACAAGCTATTTTCCCAATATCAACTATTAGGCGATGAAGTGCATTTCAAACCGACAAGTTGCACTTTGAAAATGCCATAATCTGTTGTCCTCCTGTCTCAACTATAATCTTTCAGCAGTCTTATTCCTTACAAGTATGGCACTCGGTGTGATTACCAAATACAGAACAGTCAAAATCACAAAGAACCCTATATCTGCCTCTAAAAACACATAAATGATATTAAAGCCAAAGTGCAGCAATACCGAGTAAAGCAGATTGTTATGCCGTTCCAAAAAAATATTCATCAAAACGGTCATGCAGGTAATGACGACAATATTGGAAATGACATAGGGGACTGCCCTCCAGTCGGTAAATTCTGAATCCACTGCCCACAACAAGGTATGCCAGAAGCACCATACCAAACCCTGACAGACAGAGGATTTTAAGAAACCATATTTCTTGTTAAATTCCTCCCGCATAAAGCCACGCCAGCCCAATTCTTCTCCTGTCGGTCCCGATGTAAAGGACAGGAAAATACTGAGCGGCAATGCTACTATTCCAAAATTGATATAGGACAGCATAGGCTTTCCCATGACAGCGGAAAAGAGGAACAACGCCAAAACACTAATCCCAAATGTAAGTGCAAAAGAACATAACAACGGAAAAAGTTTCACTTTACCCGTAAAACACCGTTTTATGAAAACCCTTCTTGTTTCGTCCGGTCTGAAATGTTTCCAGCCGATCAGAAGCAGATACGTTGGTGACCATGCGATCAGATTGCGGACAATCCACATGATGACAGGCGGTGCATGGAATACAAGACTTGCCGTACCTGCCACAAAAATAATGAGCGCCCATACCAGAATATAGGAACTGATGATGTATTTCTTCAAATAATTTGTTTTCATACCGTCAGCTCCTTTCCCTGTCCGTGCAGATAACAAGCTCGCTCTTGATTCCATTTAGTTCAATGATGTTCTCCGCCTCCGGCACACTGAAAGGCTCGGTCTTTTTTCCATCCTTCTCATAAGATATGCTTGTGCCGATCCCCTTTGCGATCACAGTAAACGCCACATTCTCCGGAACATGGATTTTTGAAGTTGCAGACACTTGGTTGATTGCCACCTCCCCGTTTAAGGATTGGCAGAACACTTCCATATCAAGGTTACAGTTAATCTCTACCGTTCCGGTAACATCCGCAAGGATAACATCTGGTGTCTTTATATCAAGCTCTATGCTGTCACACTCCAAAGAACGGATTTCCACCGTTTCCGCATTGACCGCACATTCAATTTTTCCGATGTATGGCGTTGGTATCTGGACAAAGATGCTAACCGCTTCTTTTGCCGTTGCTTCTGTTACCCCGTTTTTACGATTTACATCCACATCAATCCGTTTTCTGGTGTCATCAATCCTGACCTTAAAATCATTCTGAAGCGTGGGCATGGTATTGGATACGAGGCGGACACGGATTTTCTCGCCCTCATATCCCGACAGTGTAAATTGCTTTGCCCCGCCGAATTTCATATCGTAGCGTTTTGGCTCGTCAATGTCATACTCTGTAACGCTCTCATAAAGATAGTCCGCTGCCTTTTTTGCCCCTCTTTCATTCAAGAGCAGCTCATCAATGGAAATGTCAAACAGGGCGGAGATTGCCATAATGTTTTCAATATCCGGAATGCCTGCATCCGTTTCCCATTTGGTAACTGCCTGTCTTGATACGCCGAGCTTCTCCGCCAACTTCTCCTGTGACATTCCTGCCTGCTTACGGATAGATTTTAATTTTTCTGCAAATGTCATATGAATCCTCCTAAATTTTTAACTTTTTGTTTTATGAAGCAAAAATACAACTGCCATTACATGGAACAATGCCCGGCAAGCTGTGCAGGATTTTGCCTCCTTGTTTTGATGCCTTCAGTATAGGAAAGCACATTTTGCATTACAAGCAAGCAGGAATTACATTTTGCCTTTTTCCGCTACTTTGCGTGGCATTTCCTTATTTACAGAACTTTTACCTTCTCTGATCAATATATTTTCTTTTTGACCGTCTGCCTGTCTATATTAGATTAAACGATTGAGGGACAATTGTGTCCTTTAATTATACATGATATCCAATCCGTCAATGGAAAATTACTTCATGGTGTGTGCAGTAATAATTGTATATGTGTAAGAATTGACGGTTAGCCTTACATTATCCATTTCGCAATACCAGTTTTTGCCCTGTTGACAGATATGACAATTCCTATTCATAATCAAATCTTTGCAATATCCAACAGCATCATCGGTACTATGCTGTATTACTTATTGCTGTTTTGAAAAATAGGAATGACAGCCGATTTCAAGCTGCCTTGTTCCATATTTAGCAGCCGTTCCAGATTATAAATAAATGCAGCTATTTTTCTTTGCTTTTCTTCTTTGCTTTTCTTCTTCGCTGTGTTCCCTCTTTTATTAAATCTGTAATGATCGGATAGATACCGGATAGCAAGGACTTCTCCATTTTCCGGTGCATAAGGGCATTCTGCGGCTTATGTATCTGTTTCAAAAGTTCCTGTCCAAAATTACCATCGCTCACATTTCATGCAAACATCATCATAGTAAGACGCTCCAGAACAGGTACATTTTTCTGTGCCGCAATCGCTTCCGCTTTTTCAACCAGCTTGCCCATCATGCGGCTGATCATTGCGTCCAGAATTTCTTCTTTGGATTTGAATTTGTCCGGTTGGAAATTGATAAAACTTTGCTTAAATGAAAAATCAATGGACATAGGCATACAATATAATCCCTGCTGTCCATTGATTTTTCTACGTTCTCAAATAGAATTTCTACCCATTCTTTGCTACCTCGCCCCTTTATCTTTCTGCCGGAGCCTATCCCCGATGCTCATGGAATCCGCCGTTTTGTCTTCATAGACCTTCTCCCACTCTGTACGTGCCGCCTTATAATCACGATTCTCTTTCTCTGCCGCATTCAATTCCTTTGGAAATTTACAAACAATGGGTGGCAGACGGGAAAAATATTGCATTCATTCTTCTGAAGGCGGAACCTCTCAAGAACAAGGTATCTTTCTCCATATCCATTTCGGTTGTCAGTTACCTCCGCCACCGACCTCTCTTCCCTCAATAATATAGCCTACCTTCGGAACAATATCAACTCAAAAGGAATAATGGTTTTATCCGCCTCCTACCCGATTATTTTTACTTTAATCCTTTCATCATACGGGACGAAATCAGGCATTCATCCCCATTGACCATGTAAATCAACCGATTATGAAAATCAATTTCCCTGATATTGTCCCTGTTGACCAAAAACGAGCGGTGGCAGCGATAAAACCGCCCGTCAACCTCTTTTTCAATCTCTTTGATTTTCCCCAAAAATTCCATCTGCCGGTTTTTGCAATGTAAAATAATCTTATGAACATTGGGGGATGTTTCGAAAAAGAGAATCTCGTCATAATCTACCGTAAATACCTTTTCATTTACTTTCACGGAGAAATTTACCTGCACTTTATTATTCACAGAGGCAAATCTCTGATTGGCTTTCAGAATGCACTCATATACTCTTTTTCCCAATTCTTCAGGGTCATCCTTCAAAATGAAGTCCAACGCCTCTAATTTGTAAATGAATGTCATGTAACTCATTTCCGAATGGGTGGTAATAAAAATAATAAACCCTCTGGGATCATATTTCCTGATTTCCTGGGCCAAGGTCAATCCTGTCATATCCGTCTTAAGATCAATATCCAGAAAGTAGATTCCAACCTCCCCTGTTTCTTTTATCTTTTCCAGAATCCTATGGGGATTCCCGGAAACACAGCCAAGTTCCATGTCCAAATCTTCCATCAAAACAATATTTTCAATTACCTGCTGTATTTTCTCTCTCTGCACTTCTATATCTTCACATACATATATTTTTAACATGCTGCACCCCTCCTTGCATTCGTTGCCTTTGCACAGCAAAAATAAAGCTTTCCGGGTGTACCGGGGAATTGTCGATGATAATCATCCCTTAGTCCTTCATAAGCTCTAAGAATGTATCTTCCAAAGTTTCGCTTGCCTCATAAAGCCCGGTCATTATTACCTTGTGTGACGCCAGTAATGTTGCAACATCGTTCTTTTCATCAGCGTCAATGTTGATGCGTATCTCCCGGTCATTTTGTGAAACCACATGATATCCGTTTTCCCGAAGGATTTTTTGCGCCTCTTCTGCATCCATGCTTTCAATCACATAAGTAATCCGTTTCTCCTTCCCGTCGCTGCGGAAATCCATAAACTGAATGATTTCCCCTTTTTTGATCATAATCGCTCTGTCACACATTTTTTCCAACTCGCCCAATAAGTGGCTTGAGATCAATACCGTAATATTTTTTTCATTGGCAATCCTCCTGATATATTCACGGACTTCATAGATTCCTTCCGGGTCCAGTCCATTGGTGGGTTCGTCCAATACCAGAAGGTTGGGATCCTTTAATAGAGCCTGGGCAATTCCCAATCTTTGTCTCATACCAAGGGAATATGCCTTGACATTTTTATTTGCGGCATCCGTAAGGCCTAACAGTTCCAGTAATTCCCCGACCTTCTTTTTTCCCACGCCGTTTAATCCGGCAAAATACATCAGATTCTGATAGCCCGTGTTGTACGGATAAAAATTAGGGGTTTCAATCATGCAGCCAATATCCTTAACGCCCCTTAGATCCACTTCTCCGGTATAGTTTCTGGTCAGTCCTACCAGGATTTTCATGATACTGGTTTTTCCGGCTCCATTCGGGCCGATCAGCCCCACAATCTCTCCGCTTCCAAGTTCAAAGGATACTTTATTTAAAATTTGAAAATCTTTTGCCTTTTTACTGACATTATTAACTCTTAATACACAATTCATAGCTCTCCTCCTAATTCTGTTATTCATTTTTTCTTAACAACTTTATTATATAGTAAAAATCACTGATTGCCCTTTTCAATCGTAAACGGCCATTTTTAAATCATAAATGAGTTTTGCTTTTCAATCCAATCAGGCTATTCACAATAAGCCCGCAATAAACTATAATAAAACCAAAACCGGGACTTGTCTGCTTATCTTGCTGCATAAAGGAGTTTATATGATTTCACTGTATTTTATCTCTGCCATATGTAATGCACTTATGCTGATATGCAATATTTTTATACTGATCCATCCGCATCTTTCCGTAAAAAAGTACCCTGTTTTCTTTTTATCGTTTACGGCATTTTATTTTATGCAATGGTATCTGAACTTTTCTCCTATGTTCTTAATTATGCTGGCGGTAAATTCTATCCTGTTAGTAAAATTCTCTAAAAAATTATATTCGATTTTTTATATTCCGCTTGGTTATATTTTAGATTGCATTTTACTTGATTCAATAGGGTTTGCCGCCAATACATTGTGGAATCTTCCCCTTAATGATTTTGGGGCTGCTAAAATTTCCATTATCATATTTTCCATCTGTACCATCATAGCAGGCTGCCCCGTTTTTTATCTGATCAGGCGTGTGCTTCAGAGATATCTTATCAAAATTTTTGAAAAAATGAACCAAAAACTGCTGGCTTTGGTCACTTTCCCCATTTTGTTTTTTGCATGCTTGCTTTTCATAATAGGTTCTTTTTTGGACATCTTAGAAGCTACATACGTGGAGTTCCTTTTAATGCTTTCTCTGTTTATCCTTTATTCTGTATGTACAATCAGTATGATTCTCTTCGTACTGTATAGCGCCAAAAAAAATAATGAAGCCCGGAAAAAAGTAGAATATCTGGAAAACCTGAATGAATACACCAGAAACCTGGAAATAGTATATAATAACCTGCGTTCCTTCCGGCATGATTATATCAATATCATGACTTCCCTTGCTGCATACATTGATGAGAAAAAATATGATGAGCTGGAAATCTTTTTCTATGAACATATTCTGCCAATGCAAAAAAATCTTACACAAAAAAACGGAGCATTGAACAACTTACTCCATATCAAGATATTGGAATTAAAAAGCATTGTATATACCAAACTGCTTTTAGCCGTCAATCAGGATATCGAAGTGAATATCGATATTCCGGATGAAATTGCTTCCATTAACATGGATTCCGTTGATCTGACCAGAGTGCTTGGAATTTATCTGGATAATGCCATAGCGGGATGTCTGGAAACGGAACATCCGATCATCAATTTTCATCTGGGTAAAATGAATCAGGATATCGTATTTATTATATCAAATACCTTTATTGACAAGGGACTTTCCATCTCGCAGATGCACAAAAAGGACGTAACCACAAAAGGGGATGGTCATGGTATCGGCCTTCATAATGTGTCTGAAATATTGAACCGCTATGATAACATTTATCATGAAACCTTGATTAAAGAAGGCCTGTTCATACAACAAGTCCAGATATCATAAATGCGTCCCCCAACCTGCTCCTTATAAATCCTTTTTCTGTAAAACAGTCATGCCGACAATTGAAAATGCAATACCTGTGACAACAAATACTGCAATATTTTTCATACTCCAATCCTGATACATCAGGAATTGATCGGATAAACAAAACAACACATAATCCATTACTTTTTCCAGTCCCGTTATTTTCCTTCCCATCATCTGTAAAACACTGGGCATGACCCAAAACAGTACGATCAGATAAATAAAAGGTGTAATGGTTGTATTAAGAAAACATGCGAGCATCACTGCCGTTGCGCCTATGGCAAAACCGTAGATCATATAAATCAGGATTTCTTTCCCGATAATTCCAAATAACACCGGAACTGTCCAGGGCTGTTTACAGATGATCCATGCAATGTCATATAAAATTCCACCGCATAAACCAATGAGCATATTGGCAAGCGCCACGCTCATAATTTTTGCCGCGATAATCTGAATTCTGCTGCTTCTTGACGTAAAAACAAATGTGGCTGTTTTTAAATCAAATTCTTCCCCTAAGCTCTTTGCTGCCAAAAACATGATCAAAATGCTGGAAAAGTTTCCAAAAAACGCGATTACATTATGTACTCCAAAGCTCTCCGGAAACGCATACGCACCGTATGCCATTCCTCCGCCCATGACCATTACCATGATCAGGCCTAACAGGAATTCTCTTTTTTTCAATATTTTTTCCAATTCCAGTAATGTAATGCTTATTGTCCTCTTCATAACTATGCTTCTCCTTTCGATTTAGTCTTATTATAAACATTCCCGGCTCCGATTCCCGTTTGTTTCCTAAACGGGCATAATTCCGTCGTAAGCGTAAAAGTTTGTATATCATAATCGGGAATATCCAAAGCCTTTTTCAAGCATAGCAAAAAAGCCCTCCGAAACCGGAAGGCTTTTCCATAGATATCCTTTTATGCCTGCTTCTCTTTTAAACAGGCAGTTTTTCATGTTCATGAATTACCTTTCACAAAGGGCTTTCCATTTCACATAAGCTTTCTTTCCTATACAGTGATAATAAACCAATACGCAGAAAATAACTCCAAGCGTAATTATTCTGCGGAAATATCCGCCCTTCTTTGCCCAGCCGATTAACCGTGCCATCAGTTCCCGCTTGTCTTCCTCCGACATTCCGCGTTCATCATCATTCTCCGTACCATTTCTCCCGCCTAATTTCAAAACACTTTATAATATAAAAGTGTCACAACCTACTGAAAATGACAAATATTACCACTCACTACTTTACCCTCTTTGCCACTACCACAAGCCGTCCGTCCTCCACATGATAGGCACAGGTGGAAAGGGTAATAAACGTATCGCCGTACTCTGCCGTTACTTTTGTGTCATAGAGCGACATGCTTTTGATATTCTCATAAAAATCCTGAAATTCTTCCGGTGTACGGGCCTCATAGAAATCATAATATTTGAAGACCTCCTCATCCTCCCCGTATACCCTGGATAAAAACACCGCAACAATCTCATAGCTTCGCTCCTCATAAAGGGTATCAAAGGTTATGATGGAATGCTCCTCATAAAATGCCTCATCCTTATAAAAATCCAAATCCCCGAACATGGAGCCGTCTCTCATATTGTGCCCGTAAATAACAACATTGGTCCCCGGCGTATTCAAATCCGCACGTTCTCTCACATACAGACAGCCGTATTTATCCTCATTCCCGTAAAAGTCATGATGCAGGTAATATTCATCATCCCCGCACTGCATGACCGGATAGTTAATCTTCATTCCTTCAATGGAAAGCCAGCCTGTAAAGTCGGAATTTTCCTCATATAAACCGGCATATTTATTGAGAATAACATGCTCCTTAGCCTGCTCTTTTTTATCTTCCCGATTTATCGCCCACAACTCTTGACATTTTGCCATAGAATTAAGCCACATTTCTTTAACCGGAGCAGACATGGCTTTCATTGCCCGGCCCAAAGCGCTCTTATCCGAACCATTCTCTCCATTTCCGTCTCCCTCGTTTTCCGTCTGAAGTTTTTCCCAAAGTTCCTCTTGCTGCGCCCTGTGGCTTACGGACAAATCATACTCCCTGACTATTAAAATCAGACATATGAATACAATCATAAACAGCACAGCCCGTATAAGCCGAAGTTTCTTTTTATTGTTCATAGGCTTCCCTTGTTTGTTTTTCTGTTATTTTGGTTTTTTGGTTTTTCTAACAGCCGCCGGTATATAATAAGTCTCCGGAGTCCGTTAAAGTCCGGGCCGATGTTTTCGCCCTCGGCCCCGGGGCGGCTCCTTCCGTCAGTTTACAATCTTTCCGCCGCCAAGAACAATATCCCCGTCATAAAATACCACTGCCTGTCCGCAGGTAATGCCTCTCTGGGGTTTGTCAAACTTAACTCTGACCTTATCTTCTCCTATTTTTTCGACGACTGCGTCAGCTTCCTTTTGCTTATACCTGATTTTTGCCTTACAGCGAACCGGTTCGGTCACATCCTCAAAGGCAATCCAGTTTAAATCCGAGGCCTCCAGCGTATCATGAAACAGTCTCTCATTTTTTCCCAGCACCACTTCATTGGCGTCCATTCTTTTTTCACAGACGTACAAAGACTCCGGTAAGGCGAGTCCCAGTCCCTTCCGCTGGCCGATGGTATATCTGATGATTCCTTTATGTCTGCCCAAAACCGTTCCCTCTTCGTCGACAAAATCTCCCTCCGGGAAGCTTTTTTTGCAATAAGCTTCAATAAATCGGGCATAATCGCCGTCAGGCACGAAACAGATGTCCTGGCTGTCCGGCTTATCCGCATTAACAAAGCCTTCCCTCTGTGCAATATCCCGAATCTCTGTTTTGTGATATTCTCCCAACGGGAACAGCGTGTGGGACAACTGCTCCTGGGTCAGATTATAAAGGACATAGCTCTGGTCCTTGGAAGCATCCACGCCCTTTTTTAAGAAATACCGTCCTGCGCTTTCATCATATTCTACTCTGGCATAATGCCCTGTAACGATATAGTCAAAAGAAAGCTCATACATCCGTTTCATCAATCTTTGAAATTTCATATAGCGGTTACATTCAATACATGGATTGGGAGTTCCTCCCTCTATATAAGTATCTACAAAGCGCTGTATCACTTCTTTTTCAAAATCATCGGTATAATTAAGCACATAGAAGGGCATCCCGAAGGAACGTGCCACGCCCCCCGCATCCTCTGCATCACTGAGACTGCAGCAGGTCTTTCCCTGCTCCATACCGATATCCTCATTGCGGTACAGCTTCATAGTAACTCCGATGCAGTCGTACCCCGCTTTTGTCATTAAATATGCCGCCACGCTGGAATCCACGCCTCCGCTCATGGCTATCATCGCTTTTTTCTTTTCACTCATGCTACGCCTCTTTATCATATCAATCTCATTTTTCCCAAATAGCCGTCCTATGTCGGTTTAACAGCTATATATGCTATCCCGGACTTTAATCATAACATATTTAAAAACAAAAGTCTCTTTTTCCTCCCGCTTATCAATACAATTTAAAATATTTCTTATGCTGTCTCGTTTTATTTTCCCCCATAAAAAGGGAACCTGCGATTTTCATGCAGATTCCCTTTGCTTCTTAATTAAATACTTATCTTGCTTTAGCCAGCTTCTTCATATTTACCTTTAAAGTAGTGCTTTCTTTGTATGGTCGAAACAGCAGATAAATAAATCCGATGATGATAAGGATTGCAACTACCGTTCCGATTCCGAAAGCTCCTGTTGAAAACAGTCTGCCGACCTGGAAAATGCACAGGGAAACCAGATATGCAAGCCCTGTCTGGTAACCGATAGCAAACCAGAACCACTTTGCATTGTTCATTTCTCTCTTAATAGCTCCCATTGCCGCAAAGCAAGGCGCGCACAACAGGTTGAATACCAGGAAGGAATATGCCGCAATCTGTGTCATACTGCCTGCAAGCTGTCCCCAGATTTCGCTTCCGTCCTCAGCAACCTCTGCAAATCCGAAGAGTACGCCGAAGGTACCTACAACGTTTTCCTTTGCGATCAATCCGGTAACTGCCGCAACCGCCATTTTCCAGTCGCCCCAGCCAAGAGGTGCGAAAATCGGTGCAATGACACCGCCGATCGCAGCTAAAATGCTGCTGTCAAGCTGCTCTGCCTCCAGCATACCGAAGGAACCGTCCACCCATCCGTAATTCATCATAAACCAAAGAACAATCGTGGATAACAGGATAATCGTACCTGCCTTTTTAATGAAGGACCAGCCTCTTTCCCACATGCTTCTTAAAACGTTGCCCACAGTAGGCATATGATATGCCGGCAGCTCCATAACGAAAGGAGCCGGATCTCCTGCAAACATTCTTGTTTTCTTTAAAATGATGCCGGAGCATACAATTGCTGCAAAGCCTACAAGCCATGCGCTCCACGCAACCCATCCCGCATTGTTAAACAAAGCGCCTGCAATCAAAGCGATAATAGGAAGCTTAGCTCCACAGGGAATAAAGGTTGTCGTCATAATCGTCATCTTACGGTCTCTGTCATTTTCAATGGTTCTGGACGCCATAATGCCGGGAACGCCGCAGCCGGAACCAATCAACATAGGAATAAAGGATTTTCCCGAAAGACCAAATTTGCGGAAAATTCTGTCCATAATAAACGCCACACGCGCCATATAGCCGCAAGCCTCCAGGAATGCCAGGAAAATAAACAGTACAAGCATCTGCGGTACAAATCCCAGAACCGCGCCTACACCGGCAACAATACCGTCAAGAATCAGCCCCTTCAGCCAGTCCGCACAGCCGACAGCGTCCAATCCGCCTTCAAACAATACAGGAATGCCGGGAACCCATACGCCATATTTTGCCGTATCCGGTCCTTCTTCTCCGAATTCAGCCAAAACTGCTTCTGCTTCCTCTACAGTTCCTTCCGAAAGCGCCACGGTCTCTATTACTTCATCTTCTTCATCTACAATATCAACGCTTGTTGCGCCTTCTTCATAGGCTGCCACAATCTGATCCGCTCTGTCAAAATCGCCTGCAGCTTCTTCATATGCGCTGCTTCCGATGCCGAACAGATGCCATCCGTCTCCGAATACGCCGTCATTTGCCCAATCCGTCGCCCATGTTCCCACTGTGGTTACGGAAATAAAGTATACAAGCCACATAACCGCCGCAAAAATCGGAAGAGCCAGCCATCTGTTTGTTACAATACGGTCGATTTTATCCGATATGGATAATTTTTTAGCATCCCTCTTTGTGCAGCATTCTCCTATAATAGAAGAAATGTACATATATCTTTCATTTGTAATAATGCTCTCGGTATCATCGTCAAAGGATTCCTCGAGCTGCTTGATATATGCGGATACATCCGGAACCTGTGACATTTGTTCCCCGATTTTATCATCTTTTTCCAAAAGCTTAATGGCAAAGAAGCGTTTCTGTTCCTTAGAAACATCGCTTCCTAACATATCTTCCACTCCTGTGATCGCTGCTTCCACGGTGGGTGCAAATTCATGAACCGGAACTGCCGCATTCTTTTTCTGCGCCAGACCGACTGCCTTTTCTGCCGCCTTCTGAATGCCGGTTCCTTTTAACGCCGAAATTTCCACTACCTCGCAGCCCAGCTTTTTACTCAGTTTATCAATATGTACGGTATCGCCGGATTTTTCCAGAATATCAACCATGTTCACAGCCATGATAACCGGAATGCCCAGCTCCATAATCTGTGTGGATAAATATAAATTTCTTTCAATATTAGTACCGTCAACAATATTAATGATCGCGTCCGGCCTTTCGTGAATCAGATAATTCCTTGCCACAACCTCTTCCAGTGTGTAGGGAGACAGGGAATAAATTCCCGGCAGATCCATGATGGTAACATCTTTATGGCCTTTTAACTTTCCTTCCTTTTTCTCTACCGTAACGCCCGGCCAGTTTCCCACAAACTGGTTGGAACCTGTCAGGGCATTGAATAATGTTGTTTTACCGCAGTTAGGATTACCTGCTAACGCAATTTTAATAGACATTTCTATGCTCCTTTTCTTCTATCTTTCTTTTTTCTATTTTTCCTTTTTCATTTTTCTTGTTTCATTTTTCTTTTTTGATTTTTCTTTTTTTATTTTTCCTATTACTATTGTTGGCACTATTTATTTCTTTTTATGCCATAATTTTTCATACTATAGCTTTTTATACTATAGCTTTTTATGCTATAGCTCTTTATGCTGTAACTTTTCATGCCATAGCTCTTTCATTCCATAGCCCTTCATTCATTGCTTTCTATTCCACTTCAATCATTTCTGCATCCGCTTTCCGCAGGGATAATTCATATCCTCTTACGGTAACTTCCACCGGATCTCCCAAAGGCGCCACCTTTCTCACAAAAACATCCACGCCCTTTGTGATTCCCATATCCATGATCCGCCTTCTTACCGGACCCTCTCCGGACAGCTTCTTTACCTTCACAGTCTGCCCGCATGCAACTTCTCTCAATGTTTTCATAAAATACTCCTTCCTCACGATTCCTTATTGATTATGAAACCATAATCTTATTGGCCATGTCTTTTCCGATAGCCACTCTGGAATCCTTTACGTTAACAATCATGTTACCTCCCATTTCAGAAATAACGGTAACCTTTCCTCCAGTCACAAAACCGAGATTCTCCAGAAACCTCCTGGTCTCCTCTTTTCCTCCGACCTTTCTGATTATATTAGCTTCTCCCTTTTTAACCATTGATAAAGGCATCATCATCACCCTCTCTTTTGTTGAAAATGATTTTCATTTACTTTCATTGTTAGTATATTCTAACCGTAATTAGTTGTCAATAATTTTTTATATTTTTTTTATATCTCTTTCTAAGATTTTAATATTTCAGCAATTTGATTATTCAGTAAAAATATGCTATGATTTAAAATAAGCATTTTAACTGATTATTATTTGATCATGATTCAGGACAGATTTCTAAAAGCCCCTATCGAAAGCAATGATAATACGGAAGGAGATGCAGAATGGCAACAAACGAATCTGCGGAGAATTATCTGGAAACCATTTTAATACTAAGCAAAAAGCTTCCCGTTGTCCGTTCTGTGGATATCGCTACAGAGCTGGGATTCAAAAAATCCAGCGTCAGCATCGCCATGAAGAATCTTCGGGAGAAAAACCACATTACGGTTACTGACGCAGGCTTTATTTACCTGACTGATTCCGGCAGGGAAATCGCAGAAATGATATACGAAAGACATCAGTTCCTTTCGGAATGGCTGACTCGTTTAGGAGTTCCTTCTGAAATTGCCAATCAGGATGCCTGCAAAATAGAACACGTTATTAGCAAAGAAAGCTTTGACGCAATCAAAAAGCATGTGAAGTAAAATATCACATGCTTTTTTCATTTCATTTTTGTCTTATTCTCATTCTATTTTTCCCGAAATACTGTTAAAAATAATTTGGGCAAAATCTTGCAACCGTTTGTTATCCTTCAAAACCCGCTAAAATTCGACACCTTTTCTTGCTGCTATGCCCTTTTCGAAAGGGTGCTTCCCGCATTTCATTTCCGTTACATAATCCGCCGCTTTTACCAGGAATTCCTCAGGATTTCTTCCCGTCATCACAATTTCCAAAAAATCCGGTCTGTTATTTATTAAGTTTTCAAGTTTTTTCCTGTCAATCAGATTCCAGCTGTAGGCATAAGTGATTTCATCTAAGACAAGCAACATCCTGATTTCCTTTTTTCCGGGAGCTTCTTTTATCGTTTCCTCATTTTGAGTTTTTATATTTTCAATTTCTTTTTCTACCTCTTTTATGATCGCTTCCAGCAGTTTTTCCTGCTCCCCTGCAAACAGCTTTTTTGTCTTATCGTCCATTCTACTGTAAAACCCAGGAGGAATATCGCCACAGAGAACCTTTATTTCCGGAATTTTCTTCAAAAGAGAGAGCTCTCCCGAAGTACCGTCCTTCATAAACTGTGTAAACAACACTCGTTTTTTATTTCCTGCCGCCCGCATGCACAGCCCTACTGCAGCGGTCGTTTTCCCTTTTCCGTCTCCACAATATAAATGAATCAATCCTTTTTCCATAATTCGTTTCCTCCGTTGCCCAATATCCTCTGATAACCGTAATTCAGAGCCGCCAAATGCTTCTTTGTCTTCTCCATCCTGTTGGAACAATTTTTCTGGCTGCAGCTCTCGCAAAGCTTAATACATTCAGCATTTTTCTCATATGACACCTCTGTCAGAAAAACAACCGTCTTTTGCGGGATCAATGCAAAAGCCTCATTACAGTACACTTCCCCTATTTCCATTCCTTTCAAAATTTCCGGCACATTCCTCATGGCTTTATCATCCAGAAAATGGTATTCCCCGGGATATTTTCCTTCTATTTCATAAAGCTTTCCGCCAAACATTTCATATGCTTTTTTTAAAGCCTCCATGGCAAGGCACTCTGCGGCGTACGCTAAAAGCAGTTCTTCCTTTTGCTCATATTCTTCAATCAGATCGTCAAAAATCTGTCCAAGGGTCATAACCACCAAGATCCTGTTTTCCTCCTTGGGACAATACCATGCCTTTGCCCTCAAATCAGAAAACGCCAGTTTTTTTTCAATTTTTAAACATTCCCGCAAATCCGACTCTTGAAAGTGGCTGCAAAGCAATGCCTGTACATATTCTGTTTGTGAAAAAGGAATCTGATATTCCAGCAGGTTAACTTTTTTGTTCATTTTATCTCCATAACCCGGGGCAGACAAAAGGCCTGTCCACGAACACTATTTCATTTTATCCAATTCTGTTTATTTCCGCAACTCCTCCTTTATTTCTCCTTCCAAATCCATGAATCTGTAACTGAATCTCCACGCAGGATTTTTCCGCATCAGAAACTCTTTCGAAACCGCAATCTATATCTGCAATGGTGTACACAAAATATTCATTTGCATTTTGCGGACAAATCTACTAAACTGTTATAGTACAGATAGAGAAAGGGGTTTTTTCAATGTCTTTTATTTCCTTTTCCCATGTCCGCAAGGATTACAAAATGGGCGAAGTAACTATTCAGGCGCTTGCGGATGTCAATTTTGAAATTGAAAAAGGCGAACTGACTGTGATTCTCGGTTCATCAGGGGCAGGTAAAACCACAGCCCTCAACATTTTGGGCGGCATGGATACGGCTTCCGACGGCAGCGTGATCGTAGATGGCACGGATTTAACCGCCTGCAACAAAAAGGCGCTGACCAGATACCGCAGGGAGGATATCGGATTTGTTTTCCAGTTTTATAATCTGGTGCCCAATCTGACCGCTTTGGAAAATGTAGAGCTGGCTTCCCAGATTTGCAAGGATTCTCTGGATGCGGCGTCCGTTCTGGACAAGGTAGGTCTTTCGGAACGCATATCCAATTTCCCCTCTCAGTTATCAGGCGGCGAGCAGCAGCGCGTTGCCATTGCCAGAGCCATTGCCAAAAATCCCAAGCTTTTACTGTGCGACGAGCCTACGGGTGCGCTGGATTACGCTACCGGCAAGCAGATTCTTCAGCTTTTACAGGATACCTGCCGCAAGGAAAATATGACCGTTTTGATCATTACCCACAATTCGGCCCTTGCTCCCATGGCGGATAAGGTAATCCGTTTTAAGAGCGGCAAAGTTACGGATATAACCGTAAACGAACATCCCACTCCTATAGAGGAAATTGAGTGGTAATCAGGTAACAAACGGAATGAAAATTTTAATTCCTGTCTTTACCAATTGGAGAGACAGTCAAAATAATATTTCATAATATATAAGGAAGGAACAAACTAATATGAGTCAGGCAAAAGTAGACAAATACAAAGAGGAAAAAAAGAACAGAAAAGCACAGCTTGAAAAACAGAAAAAGCGCAAAAAAATGTGGAAGATTATAGGCCCGATTCTGGCCCTTGTCATTGTTGCCGGTATCGGCGCAGGTATTTATTATATTCCGATTTTAACCAATCAGGCTGCTTCGGAAAACTCCGACGTGGATATGGATGAATTAATGGAACTGTTGAATTCTTCCCTCTCCGGTAACGATGTCTCGGGAAATGATGTTACCGGAACCGAGACGGACGCCGCCAATTAGGCAAAGGGCAAGGCACATGCCGATAAATGCCGCATCCGCAGCAAAATTGAACGAAACGTAAAAGGGCGCCGCCAAATCATCAAATCAGATGATTGAGCGACGCTCTTCTTATTTCTTCAATACATCCAGATACCAAAGTCCTTCATCTGACAAGTCTTCACTGGTAAAACCGCTGACTTTATTACAGTCCGTTTTAAAGAATGCCGAGGATTCATCCTTATTGGAAAGATTCCAAATACAATAGCTGATACCGTTCTGATCCATCAGTTCAATCCACTTATTGCCTTCCTCCCTGTTGACTGCGCCGTTCCCCGATGCATCGGTAATGCCGAACTCGCTGACAAATATGGGAAGTCCTCTGTTATAAGCATTCTGCATGGTATTTCTCAGATCATCCCTGTGGGTGTCCGCATAGAAATGAAGCGTATACATCAGATTATCATATCCTGTCAAGGGGTCTGCCGCCGCTTCATCCACAAACTGACACCAGTTGGGCGTTCCCACCAGAATGATCGCATCCTGATCCTTTTCACGGATCACGGGAATTACCTCGTTTGCATAATTCTTAATATCATTCCAGCTTGCACCGCTGTTAGGTTCGTTGCAGATCTCGTAAATCACATTGTCATAGCCCTGGTAACGCTCCGCCATTTCCCCAAAGAATTTCTTTGCCTCTTCCTTATTCTGTAAAGGGTTGCTGTCACTTAAAATGTGCCAGTCAATGATCACATACATTCCCAGGTTCGTGGCATAATTGACGCCCTCGCTGATAACGTTTTTTAAAGTCTGTTTATTATTTTCATCCCCTGTACAATAGCCGTTATACTCTGCGGTATACATGGCAAGCCTTACAATCTCCACATTCCATTCATCCCGCATCAGTGCAAAGAAGTCGGCATTGACATACTGGGGATACCAGGAAAGCCCGTGGGTACTGATGCCCTTTAACTGCACCTGATTTCCGTTCTGATCCGTCAACCTGTTGCCCTTTACCTGTAATGCGCCATAACGCTCAACCGGTGTATTTCCTATCATTCCCTTAACCTCCGTTTCTGTTTCCTGTCCATCTACATCTGCATCGTTCTGATTGCCGCCTGATTCCTCCGTGCTTTCCTCCTGCCCCTCTGCCTCAGTCCCGTCGTTGTTTGCTTCATCATTTTTCACTTCGTTTACCTGACCCTCTTTAGCCATAGCGTCCTCTGACTGTACGATTTGGATTTCATCTGATGAAGCGTTCATTTTCTGCTGCATGGTTATTCCTACAATGACGCCTATCGCTCCCATTAACAGGGCTGCCAGTACAGCAATAATGATAAAATATTTTTTGTTTTGCATATTTCCCTTCTCTTTCTCTATATTTTTCTCCCTTTCTCTTTTCTCTACTCTTACTTTTTCCATGCCTAAGAATTTTCATAACGCTTTCACACCAATTAAATAATGATACAGAAAGCTTTTGCTTCAATTAAGAGTTCCGCATTTTCAGCCATTTCATCTATTTGAAATATTCCACGCCGGATTCAAAGATTCTCATATCCTGCTCGCCGTAAATGTTCATTGCCACAGCCTTATCACGCCTCTCGGAATGGGCCATCTTTCCAAAGCATCTTCCGTCGGGAGAAGTAATTCCCTCAATTGCACAGTAGGAACCGTTGATGTTCCACTCCTCATCCATGGAAACATTTCCTTCAAAATCCGCATACTGGGTAGCTACCTGCCCGTTTGCAAAGAGCTTATCAAGCCATTCCTTAGGCGCTACAAACCTGCCTTCCCCGTGGGAAGCGGGATTGACATAGGTTTTTCCAAGCTCCGCTTTCGCAAGCCATGGAGACTTGTTGGTCACCACTTTGGTATAAACCATTTTGGAAATATGGCGGTTAATGGTATTGAAGGTCAGGGTCGGAGAATCCTCTTTCTGTCCCACGATTTCCCCAAAAGGAACCAGTCCCAGCTTGATCAGCGCCTGGAATCCGTTACAGATACCTAACGTTAGTCCGTCTCTTTCCTTTAACAGCTTCATAACCGCTTCTTTGATTTTTTCATTCTGGAAAGCCGTTGCGAAAAACTTAGCGCTTCCGTCCGGCTCGTCTCCTGCGGAAAAACCGCCGGGGAACATAATAATCTGCGCCTGTCCGATCGCCTTCTCAAATTCATCCACTGAAGCTCTGATATCTTCCGCCGTAATATTCCGGAATACCTTGGTTATAACGTCAGCGCCCGCTCTCTCAAAAGCCTTTGCGCTGTCATACTCGCAGTTGGTTCCGGGGAATAAAGGAATAAATACCGTAGGTTTTGCCACTTTATGCTTACATATATATATGTCACTGGTGTCATAAACTTTGGATTCCACCGGTTCGCATCCTTTTACCGCTTTGGTCGGAAATACCTTCTCCAGCTTGGAGGTCCATGCCAAAAGCGCTTCCTCTTCACTGACGGATACCCCTTCCTTTGTAAAGGTAAAGCCGCTTTCTGCCACTTCTCCCACTAATACATAAGGAATGCCCACTGCATCCAGTCTATCCGCAGGTACTTCTGCTAACAGGTTGCCCAGCTGGTTCGTAAATAATTTTTTCGCTTCCAGTCCGCCGTCAAAAGTAACGCCTAGCTTATTGCCGAATGCCATCTTTGCCGCTGCTGCCGCCACACCCTTGGAATCCAAAGCATAAGCGGAAACAATGACCTTATCCTGAATAAGCTTTGCAATTACCTCATATAAAGCACAGACCTTTTCGTATACGGGAAGGTCATATTCATCCTTATCAATCCGGAAAGCCACCAGCTTATTTCCTGCTTTCTTCAATTCCGGCGTAATGATTTCAGGATATTTTGCCACATCTACAGCAAATGACACAAGTGTCGGCGGAACATCAATATCGTTAAAGGTACCCGACATACTGTCTTTGCCGCCGATACTGGGCAGGCCAAAACCGATCTGTGCATCAAAGGCGCCTAAGAGAGCCGCAAAAGGCTGACTCCAACGGTGCTTATCCTCTGTCATCCTGCGGAAATACTCCTGGAAGGTAAACCGTACCTTTTTGTAGTCCCCGCCTGCCGCAACAATTTTGCTTAAGGATTCCAGTACCGCATAAACTGCCCCATGATAAGGGCTCCAGCCGGATAAATAAGGATCAAAGCCATAGCTCATCATGGTAACGGTTTCTGTTTCTCCCTTTAATAAAGGCAGTTTTGCAACCATGGTCTGGATCTCTGTCAACTGGTATTTACCGCCGTAAGGCATATAAACGCTTGCCGCTCCGATGGAAGCGTCAAACATCTCCACAAGTCCCTTCTGACTACATACATTCAAATCATTTAAAGTGTTTAAGAAAGCATCCTTTACACCGCCGTTTCCTTTCAAGGCGTTATCCACTGCGGGAACTGCGATTTTATCAAAATAATTATCTTCTTTTTTCGGCACATCCACAGCCACATCCGTTTCCTGATGTGCTCCGTTGGTATCTAAGAAGGCTCTTGCTATATTGACGATTTCTTTGCCTCTCCATTTCAACACCAGTCTGGGCTCCTCTGTCACAACCGCCACTTCAACGGCTTCCAGATTTTCCTCCGCCGCATACTGCAGAAATTCCTTTACATCCTTAGGGTCTACTACAACCGCCATACGCTCCTGGGATTCGGAAATGGCAAGCTCCGTACCGTCAAGACCCGCATATTTTTTGGGAACCTTGTCCAAATCCACCACCAGACCGTCCGCTAACTCTCCGATGGCAACGGAAACGCCGCCTGCGCCGAAATCGTTACATTTCTTAATGAGCCTGCTGACTTCTTCCCTTCTGAATAATCTCTGTATCTTGCGTTCTGTGGGCGCATTTCCTTTCTGTACCTCTGCACCGCAGGTCTCAATGGAGCTTTCCGTATGGACCTTGGAAGAGCCTGTTGCGCCGCCGCAGCCGTCGCGCCCCGTCCTTCCTCCTAAGAGAATGATGATGTCCCCCGGATCGGAATTTTCACGGATCACATTTTTTCTGGGAGCCGCACCCATAACAGCGCCGATTTCCATTCTCTTCGCCACATAATCGGGATGATATAACTCCTTTACATATCCCGTTGCAAGCCCGATCTGATTGCCGTAAGAGGAATAGCCGCTTGCCGCGCCCCTTACCAGCTTTTTCTGGGATAATTTACCTTTTAATGTATCCTTTACGGGAACTGTAGGATCTGCCGCGCCGGTAATACGCATTGCCTGGTAAACATACCCTCTTCCCGATAAGGGATCCCTGATGGCGCCTCCAAGGCAGGTTGCCGCACCACCAAAAGGTTCGATTTCCGTAGGATGGTTGTGGGTCTCGTTTTTAAAGAACACCAGCCACTCCTCTTCTTTTCCGTCAATTTCAACGGGAACTACTATAGAGCAGGCATTAATTTCATCGGATTCCTCCAAGTCCTGCAGCTTCCCTTCTTTTTTCAGTTTCCTCATTGCCATAAGGGCAAGATCCATAAGGCAGACGAATTTATCGTCCCTTCCTTTAAAAATCTCTTCCCTTGTCTGTAAATATTCCTGATAGGTTTTCTCAATAGGCGCCTTGTAAAAGCCGTCCTCAATTTCCACATTTTTTAATTCCGTAGAAAAGGTAGTATGGCGGCAGTGATCCGACCAATAGGTATCCAGCACGCGGATTTCCGTCATGGACGGGTCTCTGTGCTCTTCATTTCTATAATAATTTTGAATATGAAGAAAGTCCTTGAATGTCATGGCAAGGGACAAAGAATCATATAAAGCCTTTAAGGCATTTTCATCCATTGCAAAAAAGCCGTCAAAAATCTTAACATCCTCCGGCTCCTCAAACTCCGTAATCAGCGTTTCCGGCTTTACCATATCGGTTTCCCTGGAATCCACAGGGTTGATACAGTAAGCTTTGATTTCCGCAAATTCCTCATCGGAAATCTCTCCCGACAGAAGATAGGTTACCGCCGTCTTAATCACAGGCTCCTCGTCTTCCTTTAAGAACTTGACGCACTGCATTGCCGAATCCGCTCTCTGGTCAAACTGTCCCGGCAAATATTCCACGCTGAAGATCCTTTCTCCCGGTTTTACCTCAAAAGACTCCTCATATAAAATATCAACAGGCGGTTCTGAAAATATAGTCCTGCAGGATTTATCAAAAATTTCATCGGATAAATTCTCCACATCATATCTGATAAAAACCCGGACCTTTGTAAGCCCTGAAATTCCCAGATAACTCTTTAACTCCTCCTGCAGTTCTTTTGCCTTAACCGCAAAATCTTCCCTCTTTTCCACGTAAATACGCTTTACATTTGCCATGGTATTTCCTCCATATGTTTCATTGTTCATTTTGCACACTACTTCTATTATACAAAATTCAGGCCTTTTTTCAACAAATAAGGGGTTTTTCTTTTCAATAATCTTTTGTGAATATACAAAAATATAGTTTACAATAATATTTACTATTATATTGCCTTGTGGTACAAAAATCAGCTGTTTTTCCGGGTCTATGATCCGGTTTACGCATAATTTGCTAAAACACCTATTCTTATGTATACTATATCTGGTATTGTGCCGGTATTTATTTAACTATATATTTTCTTTTCCTATATCTTTTAAAATAAACGACATTTATATCGTTTTTCATTTACTATGTGACAATATATGTCTAAATATAAGCTTTTTACAAAAGCTGTTCCTGCTATTTATATTCTCCATCTCTATTAATCATTTTTCAGAAACTTACTGTCATATTTGTAGTTTATTAATATTTCTTGTATTTATTAACTTTACATAATTTTTTTGCTTTTTGACCTAATAACACTATATATTGTATTTTATACCTTTTTTATTTTTATATTTTGATTCCTATTCAATATTATGTAAACATGTTTTATGTAAACTATTTTCTTGTTTATTTTGCTGTTTAAATTTGCAATTTAAACATTTTTATAGTAACGCAGGCCAGCTTATGTAGAAATGGCTCAAAAGAGAAAAGAAACAACAAAAGCCCAAAGCAATAAAATAAAAAATACCTGGAAACCAACCGTGCAGGTCCCAGGTATCTGAAACATTATTATTTTATGATGCAATGGTTACTACCTTATAGTCAAGGCGAATCTTATCCGCTATTCTGGCAATATATTCACTATTGGTAGGTCTGCCTTTTCCGGAATCATGGGAATATCCGAAAAGCTCTTCCATCGTTTCACAATTTCCCCTTGTCCATGATACTTCAATGGCATTTCGTATTGCTCTTTCCACCTTCTGCGGCGTCGTTTTGTATATTCTTGCAATTTCCGGATACAAAAGCTTTGTAACGCTGCTGACTGCCTCCATATCAGCTTCGGAAATCAAAATTGCTTCTCTCACGTAATGATAACCTTTCAGATGTGCCGGAATCCCTAAATCCAGCATAATCCTGGTTACATATTTTTCCAGTTCTACACGCTTTGTCAATTCATTTATCATATTTATTTTCCCCTTTTTCTTTTTCTGCAAACATTATGTAACATCTTGCACGGTTATGTAATTAAAGTACCATTTATATATGAAAATGTCTATCATTGTCGGTCGCAAAATATCGACAAATGTCGCAATTTACAGGGGTAAACGGAAGGTTGAGAAAGCTACTCTTTTGTACAACTCGCGGCCTTTACAGGATCATAAGTCTTTAGACTACTTGTGGTCTTTAGACCATACTTGCAAAAATAAAAAGAACCCGTTTCAGAGCATTTTATCTTTTGTAAAAAGTAGTACTTTTCCTTCTGCTCCAAATCAGGTTCTTTCTGAAAAAAGTATAACATCTTTTTTGCAGATAAACAACGTCCATATTCTTCCATTTTGACGGATTTTGGCAGATTCCGCTAAAATTTGAAAAAATATTGGGAAGTGTTTCACATTCATCCTATAAGGAAATGCTCTCCAAATCATCGGGAATATACAAGCCGCCATGAAAATATTGACTACCTTCCTTATAGTACAATTCCTTGCGATTCCGTATATTTTTGTCCTCCGTATGATAGAGAATCAGGTTTTGAACATTTAATCTCTCTGCCAGCTCGCAGGCGTCCTTTACGGTGGAATGGTATTTTTCATATGGTTTAAAAGTATCCGCCTGGGAATGAAGACAGAACGCCTCATGCAGCAGCCATTTGCTGCCTTGCACATATTCTTTTTCACATTGGTTATAAGGCTCGTCTCCACAACAGGTCAGCTTTTCTCCCCCGTCCAGTTCCATGGAAAAACCAAACTGTTTGTCCTTTATGGACTGTATGTCAAAAAAGGTCACTTTACTTCCGTTGATTTCCCGCGTTTCCTTGTCATGAACCGTAATCAAATGAATTCGCTCTCCGATAAATCGGGTCTGCTTCTCCCAAAACAGCTGAACCGTCAAATTCGTTATTAGAGCAATGACTTCATCATGGGCGTAAATGTTCACATCTCCCTCATAATTCCCCTGTCCTATGGCCTGGCAGACTGACCGGATCAGCCAGATAATCCCCAGTATATGGTCAATATGCTTATGGGTAACAAAGATTTCTTTCATATCCGTCCAATCATACCCGGCGCTTCTAAGTTGTCGGAAGATAGCGTTTCCCCCGCCGCCGTCAACTAGAAAATGCCTTTCTCCATTGCTTTCCTCACGGTTTATGACAAAACAGGTATTATAGCATTCCGTTACCATTGCGTTTCCTGTTCCCAACATTGTGATCTTCATTTTTGCCTCCATGAATAATAACTTTAACCAAGCCGGTTTCTCACAGATTACCTGATGTTTCCTTATCGCTTTTCCGCTGTGTATTTTAGGTTCTCTAAAAACACGGCATCCAGCGTTTCCCACTCCTGCCTCCTGTCGTCTTCCATTTCCTTTGACAGCTATCCGTACCGGACGATCTCGTCCTTAATATACTTTCTGATTAAAGGCAGACCAATAAAGGCCTTAAGGCATAGACATTTTTTATATCTTACCTCTTCCCCCAGCCCTTTATATCAAGCACTTCATCTAACTGCCACTCGATGACGTCCCTTTTTATAAAAATCTTCATGGCGTTTTTGACTGAAGGATAAATAGGCTGATCCTCGTCCAGGCCCAGCAGGTCCGAAGGCAGGTTCAGGGTAATTCCCCTCAAGTCAATATCGCTGCTGTATCAATTGCGGTTCCGGCCGTTTTGCCGAAATTTGACGACGTGTTTTCCTTTACTTTCCTATTATCTTACCGTATCATAATAATTGTGTAAAGGGGATTGCGGTTCGGCTTTGAGGCTGGCCGCTTTTTTCCTTTTTCGTCTTACAGCCTTTCAATGATTCACGATACCATTGTCTGTCATACAATTTTCTGATTCCATCTGCCTCAAGAATTTCGATTATAAAGTCAATATCCCCAAGCTCCTTTACCTGATGACAGATATTACTTTTGAATGTTTCAAAGGAGCACCTATACTCATCCGCTTTCCCTCCCCAAAAAGCAGACAGCCATACATAAAATCGAATA
This sequence comes from Lachnospiraceae bacterium, assembly GCA_910574745.1. Classification (GTDB taxonomy): domain Bacteria; phylum Bacillota; class Clostridia; order Lachnospirales; family Lachnospiraceae; genus UBA2882. Next base: position 31,063 of record CAJTCE010000033.1, read on the forward strand.
GAGCGGATTGCTTTTTATCCCCAAATGGAAAAATAAATTTGAATATGATAATATAGAAACCAATCAGGCAGGGAACAATAAATGTAATCGGGAGGTATAGCGGATTATGGAAAAAAATCATATCTATATTGCAATCGATTTAAAATCTTTTTATGCCTCCGTGGAATGTGTAGAGCGGCAGTTAGACCCAATGGACACGAACCTGGTGGTTGCAGATGCGTCAAGAACGGAAAAGACCATCTGTCTTGCCGTTTCCCCGTCTCTAAAATCCTTTGGCCTTTCAGGAAGGGCAAGACTGTTTGAGGTAGTCCAAAAGGTCAAAGAAGTAAATGCTTTAAGGAAATCAAAAGCACCCGGACATAAGTTTTCCGGAGAATCCTATCTCTTAAGTGAACTGCAAAATCATCCTGAGCTTGCACTCTCCTATGTGATTGCACCGCCCCGTATGGCCCATTACATGGAATACAGCACCCGGATTTATCAAATCTATCTGAAATATGTGGCTCCGGAGGACATCCATGTATATTCCATTGATGAGGTATTTATGGATGTTACCGCCTACCTTAAAACGTATTCCCTTTCTGCAAGAGAACTTGCCTCGAAAATAATACAGGACGTTCTTACACAGACCGGAATTACCGCTACAGCCGGGATAGGGACAAACCTGTATTTGTGTAAGGTCGCCATGGATATTGTGGCAAAGCATGTGGAACCGGATAAAAACGGGGTCCGGATCGCAGAACTGGATGAAAAGCAATACCGGGAGCTTCTGTGGGATCACAAACCAATTACCGACTTCTGGCGGGTGGGACCGGGATATGCCAAAAAGCTGGCGGAAAACGGCATGTTTACCATGGGCGATATCGCAAGATGCTCCATAGGCAGCGAACAGAGCTGTTATAACGAGGATTTGCTTTACAAATTATTCGGCGTCAACGCAGAGCTTCTGATCGACCACGCATGGGGATGGGAGCCTGCAACCCTTGACCTTGTAAAACAATATAAGCCCAAAACCAACTGTTTGAGTTCCGGCCAGGTATTACAATGTCCTTATGATTACGCAAAGGCAAAGCTGATCGTGAAAGAGATGACGGACCTGCTTGTACTGGATCTGGTAGAAAAAAAGCTGGTTACAGACCAGATTGTCCTTACCATCGGATATGATATTGAAAATCTGACAAACCCTGAAATCAGCAAATATTACACGGGAGAGATAACCATAGACCATTACGGGCGCAAAGTTCCAAAGCATGCCCACGGCACTGCCAATCTGGAGCAAATGACCTCATCCACAAAACTTATCATGGATGCAGTTATGGCTCTGTATGAGCGCATTATAGATAAAAAAATACTTGTCCGCAGAATCAACGTAACGGCAAATCATCTCATTGACGAATCCACCGCACAGGAGCAAGAACAGAATTCTTTTATCCAGATGGACTTGTTTACGGATTACGAAAACTTGGAAAAACAGCAAATAGAAAAGGAAGCTAATCTAAAAAAAGAACGCGCGATCCAGGAAGCAATTCTGTCCGCCCGGAAAAAATATGGAAAAAATGCTATTTTGAAGGGAATGAATCTGGAAGAAGGCGCAACGACCAAGGAAAGAAACCATCAGATTGGAGGGCATAAAGCATAAATGGGAAACTATGACGATATTATCAATCTTCCCCATCATGAATCCGCAAAGCATCCCCGGATGTCTGCGGTCGACAGAGCGGCCCAGTTTTCTTCATTTGCCGCCTTAACGGGGCATGAAGCGGCAATTGCTGAAACTGCCCGTCTGACTGACACAAGGCCGGTTCTTGATGAAAGCAGGAAAGCGGAATTGAACGACCGGTTACAAATTGTTCTGGAACATATTTCACTAAAACCGGAAACTGCGATCACATATTTTGTTCCTGACGCAAAAAAAGCGGGTGGCTCTTATCATCAGACAATAGGAACTGTAAAGAAATTTAACGAAGCAGGGCATACCATTATTATGGAAAACGGTACAGTCATTCCCATAAACGATATCCTTGAAATAGAAAGCTCTGTCTTTGGATATCTTGAAAAGGATTGATGTTACCCGCCAATCCTTGACATGCGCCATTCATGAGAAAAATAATTATAGCGCAGATGAAATGTCCGCTGTGTACCATACAGCGGCGCCGAGCAGACAAAATTTGCCCCAAGGGAACTGTGTTCCTGGTCCGTTGAAAGAACCTTATCTATGTTTATGGTAATGATTTCGCCATTCCTGTCACAAAAGCGGAATTTCATGGGCGTGATTTTCCCATTTGTATCCGTGCAGGAAATCATCTGCACGGGAATATCTATGCACAGAATGCTTTCCACAAACATGCCCTCCCAATCATAAAAAAGATGATATTATGCTATATTTATTATTCCGAATTTTGATGATAATATAGCTTTGGGGAATGGTTTTTCTGTTTCATTGCCGCAAAATTCCACTTTGATCTCATTGCTGTATTGTCTTGATGTTACAATCCCATCATCGGCAGAATCAGAAAGGAATATCTTTTCTTTCCTTAACAAATTGTCTGCTAAAAAATAAATTTTCTTATTTTTGTACCAAAAAAGTCAGATTTATTATATCATTTCCAGTAATCCTCCACCTTGAAGTTATATACCTCTATCAGTTCTTCCAACCATTCCACCCTAATGCCTTTTATGGTCTCCTTACTACCCAGGCATTTAAGCTCATAGCCTTCCTGTAAGCATCCTGCCTGTACAAACCCAAGCCCTTCCACATAGAACGGATGCAGCTCTGTGGTCACGATCTCTTCCCTGTCAGTCTCCACATGTATCAGCTTGTCCGTCTCGCTGACAAAGACCTCTTCTACCTCCTTTAACGCGCAATTACCTGTCTCTTCATCATAAGCCCAGACCTGATCCCCGGCTTCCACTTCCTCGATGGCTCTCTGTCCATCCTCTATGGAAACCATTGTCCCCGCCACAAAGCAGTGGGGTTCTCCTGTTATGCCTGTAACGGCTTTACAGCCTACGCCGTCGGAACCCATCAGCTTATACAGGCCTCTTGCACTGCCTATTGCCGCTCCCGTGGAAAGGACCGTACCTGTTGCCGCTAATCCCAAGTTTACGATTTCTTCCGCTCCCAGTTCGCCCGTCTGGTATGCTTCATAGGCGTCCACTGCCGCATAGTAGGTATCAATGCCGCTCATGGTCGCCTGGGCTGTATAAAAATCTTTAGCCCCCATTTCGATTTATATTCTTAATTATTTGTTTATTTCAATGCAGTTTCAAATTCATACATACAATCATACAATACTATTATCCCTTCTTTCAAATTTTCTAAAGCCAATTCATAGTTCCAATATATGATTAATGGTTTTTGTCTATTTTCTTTATAATATAAACATATGTAATCACCATAATCCACTTCTGCAATCGGTATAATATCATATCCCCAAAAATCGTAGAATTCTTCCAAAATATGACTAATCTCAGAAACAGTCAAGAACTTACTTATACAAAAGACATCATCTTCAAAATAGATTTTATTCTTACCATCAATTTTCTTAAATCCCGATTGATATAATCTTTTATATTCCTCTGGTAATTTAATATTTTGCTTCTTTTCAATACTTTCCAAACTATACATTATTTATTACCTCCATAATATGGAAATTGAGAATTTCTATTAGTTTTCCCCGCTTTGGGAGCCAAATTAATAAATCCCCTATGACTTCCTGTTGGTGTATCTTCTGTACTAATATTAAAATCATATTCTTTTATATATTTTATTACATTATGCTCTGAATCATATATAATTTCATCCGGATACATTATCGTATCTTCCATTAATTTAGCCACATTTACGTTTTCTCCAAATTGAGTCTTATTCCTTGTAGATCTTACCTGTGGATTATGTACATGCTTTTGCGCATGAAGTGTCATAAAGTCATCTAATTCATATCCCCCACCTTGTTTATAATAGGGATTGTCAGGATTAATGTTCTGCGGATTCGCACACTTATTATGCACCAGCACATCCCCATCCCCCACATAGTAGGTATGGTAATCCGCCACCTCAAAGTTATACACCTCTACCGCTTCTTCCAGCCATTCCACACTTATGCCTGCTACTGTCCCTTACTTCCATCCAGAAACTTAAGCTCATAGCCTTCCTGCAGGCATCCCGCCTGTACAAACCCAAGCCCTTCCACATAGAACGGATGCAGCTCTGTGGTCACTACACCTTTTCTATATATTGGATTCTAAAGCTATTTTATTTTCCCATAAACTATAGATCCTTCGTGATAAAATTCAATTACTTCTTTTTTATCACTTGATAGCAACCATGTATCAAATGCTACTGCCAACACGTCATCAATATTTTCTATGATTGTTTCCAGCTTACATCGTACACCTGGTAATCCCCAGTTATCCCAAAGAATATAGAATTCTTGTTGCCCACAACAGATATTAAAAATATCAGATATTTTTTCAATTACAATCTTACTATCTATCTTTTTCCAACAAATACAACCATAATCCGTCATTGGGAAGTTACTTGCCATCTGTCTAAAAATAAGTTCAGTATCTTCCAAAGTAAGCACTTTATACAACTTTAAAGCTTCAATACATTCTTGAAACATAACATCATTTTGCCAATATAGTTGTTCAATTTTTTTTTTGCTTCTTGCTCTCAATAACTGATACCTTTTTCTTGTTTCTTCATTCATAACAGTTCTCCTTAATTCCACAAATCAATTATTTTTTTATATTCATCATAAGATATATCTATTAGAATTACTGTTTTAACCGCATTAGTGCCTCTACCAGCAGAAAAATCATCAATATTATAATGCACCCCGATAATTTCATCAAAATCCAAGCGCCATCTAATTTTTTTATCAAAAGATTCTCTACCTATCTGCTTTTTATATCCATAACTTTTTTCCAATCTTCCAACATATCTATTTGATCCATTTACAAATGCCCCTGTTTTATCTAATTCTTTAAGTAATGTATTTCTTGCAGCATCATGAGTCCGCTCTTTAGGTAAAACAACTTCATTAGATCGAATACCACCATCTTTTCCACTCGGATTCGCACACTTATTATGCACCAGCACATCCCCATCCCCCACATAGTAGGTATGGTAATCCGCCACCTCAAAGTTATACACCTCTGCCGGCTCTTCCAGCCACTCCACTCTTATGCCTGTTATGGTCTCCTTACTTCCATCCAGACACCTAAGCTCATAGCCTTCCTGTAAGCATCCCGCCTGTACGAACCCAAGCCCTTCCACATAGAACGGATGCAGCTCTGTGGTCACGATCTCTTCCCTGTCAGTCCCCACATGTACCAGCTTGTCCGTCTCGCTGACAAAGACCTCCTCTACCTCCTTTAGTGCCTTTTCTCCTGTCTCCTCATCATAAGCCCAGACCTTGTCCCCGGCTTCCACTTCCTCGATGGCTCTCTGTCCATCCTCCGTGGACACCAGTGTCCCCGCCACAAAGCAGTGGGGCTCTCCGGTTATGCCTGTAACGGCTTTACAGCCTACGCCGTCGGAGCCCATCAGCTTATACAGCCCTCTTGCACTGCCTATTGCCGCTCCCGTAGAAAGAACCGTACCTGTTGCCGCTAATCCCAAGTTTACGATTTCTTCCGCTCCCAGTTCTCCCGCCTGGTATGCTTCATAGGCGTCCACCGCCGCATAGTAGGTATCCCACTCATGGTCGCCTGGGCTGTGTGGGATACGAGCTTAGACCCCAATGTCAGGTATTTTGCCACCGTTTCCGCTTTATTGATGTACTTCGTCCCTGTTGCCACAGCTTTGATGGTCCCGCCTGCAAAGCTTCCAAGCATGGGCAGCGCCGACAACAGGCATACCCCCGCCATGAAGTCATTGCCTTCCGCCTTATACCAAAGGGCATTGATCAGGTCCGCTCCGTCCCATACGATTCCCACTACGTCCAGCAGGGCATGTCCGATGGTTGACCAGTCAAGGTTTAAGAATCCCAGGGGGCACAGGCCAAAGGGGTCTGTGCTGCTCACGGGATTGCCCTGTACATAACTGTAGCGGTTTAAGCTCTGGCTGTCTGTGATGTCTCCTGTCAGGATATCCCAGTTGATGAACCGTTTGATGTCCGTATTGTAATACCGCGCCCTCATATGGTACAGGCCGTTCCCGTCCGTGGCCACTCCCAGCTGTCCGTTATATAAGAAGCGGATCCCTGTTTCCGATACTGCGCCGTCAGTGATTCCGGTCAGTTCCCCATAGGCGCTGTAGGCAAACCTTAAGCGGACTTCCCCGTCCTGTCCCATTAAAGCGGCTGTGGAACCTAAGTGGTCATAGTGGTAATACAGCCATCCGTTCTTTCTTACAGCATTTCATTAATATTTTTATATCCAAATTTCTTTGCAATAATCTCCAGGCTTTTTCCAGTATGGCGTACTCTCACATATACGTTCCAAATCATCCTTTTCATCATTACCAATTTGAGAATCTATTTTTATATCAAGTTTTGCTCTAATTGCTGCTAAACGCTCACATATCAAACTATTATCAATAAATTTAGTAGTTTCATTTTCATATAAGCTCCTCTCTTTATCATAATAAAAGCTACCCATAGCATGTAAAGAACACAAAATGAAATCTATTTCTTTGTAAATTAAAGCAATATCTCTGCCATCATATGTTATATTCTGATTAGATAAACTTAATTTAATCTTTTCTCTTGACAAACCTGGCATTCTCAATTTTAACATCTCCTTTCACAGTTAACTCTAATGCATGATACCGAGGATTTTCTATCCATTCAACAAGTTGTGAAGTATTAATATCAAATTCAATATAATTTCTACCTTTTCCTTTACCCAATTGATATAATTCCTCTGCTTCTATACGGCTCAATGGTTTTCTATCAGCTAATTCAAGATATACTCTATTGTTATCTTTTGCATAAATTATTCCACTTTCTTGGATTCCCTTTAATCCTTTAGTATTTGTATAATGCCTTACTCTTACTATTTCTGTATTTCCATCACTCCCACTCGGATTGGCACACTTATTATGCACCAGCACATCCCCATCCCCCACATAGTAGGTATGGTAATCCGCCACCTCAAAGTTATATACCTCTGCCGGCTCTTCCAGCCATTCCACCCTTATGCCTGTTACTGTCTCTTTCCTTCCATCCAGACATTTAAGCTTATAGCCTTCCTGTAAGCACCCCGCCTGTACAAACCCAAGCCCTTCCACGTAGAACGAATGCAGCTCTGTGGTCACGATCTCTTCCCTGTCAGTCTCCACATGAATTAGCTTGTCCGTCTCACTGACAAAGACCTCTTCTACCTCCTTTAGTGCCTTTTCTCCTGTCTCCTCATCATAAGCCCAGACTTTATCCCCGGCTTCCACTTCCTCAATGGCTTTCTGTCCATCCTCCGTGGATACCAGCGTACCTGCCACAAAACAGTGGGGCTCCCCGGTTATGCCTGTAACGGCTTTACAGCCTACGCCGTCGGAGCCCATCAGCTTATACAGGCCTCTTGCACTGCCTATTGCCGCTCCTGTGGAAAGGATCGTGCCTGTTGCCGCTAATCCCAAGTTTACGATTTCTTCCGCTCCCAGTTCGCCCGTCTGGTATGCTTCATAGGCGTCCACCGCAGCATAGTAGGTATCTATCCCACTCATGGTCGCCTGGGCTGTGTGGGATACGAGCTTAGTCCCCAGCGTCAGATATTTTGCCACCGTCTCCGCTTTGTTCAGGTACTTCCGCCTTATATCAAAGGGCTTTGATCAGGTCCGCCCGTCCCAAAAGATCCCTAAATCCTAAAATTTATCTAGCATATCCCTCTATTTTTTGTATAATTCCAGCATCCGCTATAAACTCAGCGTTAATTCCTCCCCTCATAATAATTTTCATTTTATTGTTATCTAATACATTAATATCAATATCATTTTTCTTACTCTTTCCTAATGTAAAAGTCAAATCATTAATATCCCAAAAATCCAATTCTACCATAATTGAATTATACTTTTTTAATTCCCATTTTTTAGGAACAATATCTATCCATTTGGGCATATCAAATGACAATTTAATAGATTGTCCATAATAGGAAACGTTAAATTCCTCAATTACCAAATCTCTTAATTCAGGAACTCTATTATATAATTGTTTTATAAATACATTATTAATTAAATGCTCATGCCACATATATGCTTCTCCGATCTAAATTTCAAAGGGATAGTATCCCTGTGTTCTAGGAACCTTTCCTTTTCTTGTTCTTCCACCTGGCTGCACGTTAAAATGACTTCTTTGATTTCCCTTTTCATATCCTGCACTATGATCTTGTATAACAATCATATTACCATATTCCATCAAATATTGACTTACTAAATCGCAGGTATGCCCACGAAAGTCATTCGAAAGGTTGTTATAGGGATATAGTTTTCTAAACTTATCATCCTTCCACGCTACATCTAATGCGTTTCGAAACTGTCTTGTAATTCTTTTTACATCAAAAACCTCTTTTTTAAATTTCCACAATGTATTCTCTTACTATATTCATTATAAAATCAGCACTTGCCGGTGTATAATTAGGAGATTGAGCCAGTACAACAAAGTCAAAATCTCCCTCATATTTCACATCTTGAATAGACGGAATAATCAAAAGAGGAACTTTTGGTTCTTTTATAGCAGTTTTCAAATATTCTTGTTTTTCTTGCTCATCTGCATCATAAGAAGGAAACGCCAACCCCGGATTACAAACAAGCTGTATTATATTCTCAACAGGAGTATCCCAAATGAGTCTCTCTTCAAAATCTTTCAAAGTTTCCCACATATAATCATTTTTATTACCATTGGGATTGGCACAATAAGTCAACTTATTTATCCATCGAAAGGCAATAGCGTATAGAAGATAATTACCTATTCCTTCATCATTCATCTTTCCAAAGCAATCCACATATTTTGTATGCATACAACGTTCATCAACTGGATATTGTAGCAAAGAATCTGAAATATATGTATATGAAAGATAACCAAAACCTAAATCTGCATGTGAATCTATATGCACAACTTCAAATGGTGTTTGCAAACTTTCTTTTTTTATCAATTCCCGCCAAAAGAATAATGCTTCGTTGTGTCCAGTTACAATTCTTCCTTTAATTTTTCTCTTTTTTGAAATTCCAAGGTTATCTTCAAGAAATTTTCTTATTCGCTGCTCACTCCAAACACAATCTCCATACCTCTCCTCTGCTAAACGCTCTTCTCTGCTTTCTACAATCCCTGTAGCTATATACTCCATAAAATAGTCCATATCTAAATCAATAATCTTCATTTGCCTCTCCTATCTAAGTTGCACCCGCTTTCAAATCCGCATTGTTTCCAAAAAGATTTACCTTCTTCTCTAGATTGTTCTAAGTGTACTTCTCCATAATAATCTTGCAAAAAATAAACAATAATTTTTTACCATAGATATTGCCACTTTTATAATATAACTGAAATTACTTTGACTCTATAGAGCGCCTTTTTATACTATTTACCCAACTTTCTGCAGTTCCACATCCGTACAAAATATCATGATGATTAAAACAAAATAAATAAGTGCATTGCTTATCTGTTACATAAAATTCAAAACCATATGTCTCCGATAAAATATAATCTAAATCCTCTCCCGATTGTACCAAAAACATTTCCTTTTCTTCTTCCTGATTAAAAAACATAACACATTCATTATTACTGACAAAATGTTTTATATACCCCCATGCCATATTATCATTAAGTGCTTCATACTGAATAAACTTTTCCCATAGCCACCCCCCCGTTTTACTAGAATCAATATATTTTTTTAGAACTAAATCAAGTATTTTCCCTCTTTCAGTTAGTTCTAGGGAAACACTGATTAATTCAAGTATTTCCTGATAATATATGATAAAATTTAAGTATCAAACAAAAGGTGGTACGTCTATGAATCAAATGACACTTACAGATATGGAATATTCCAACCGTAAAAAGAAAACCAAACGAGAAGAGTTTCTCGATGCTATGGATGAAATAATCCCCTGGCCTTACTGGGTAGAAATAATCCGCCCATACTATTTCAACAATAAACGCGGCCGCAAGCCTATTGGAATTGAAACAATGCTCCGCATGTATCTTATGCAGGTCTGGTTCAACTTGTCCGATGAAGGAATCGAGGATTCCATCTACGACAGCTATGCCATGCGTACGTTTATGCACATAGATTTTAATGAGCAACAGGTACCTGACGCTACAACGCTGCTCAAGTTTCGCCATATGCTTGAAAAGAACAAGATTGGCGGGAAGATTTTTGCAGATGTAAACAACCGTCTCGACGAAGCCGGTCTTATCATGCACGGTGGTACTGTCGTTGATGCAAGCCTGATTGCAGCACCAAAGTCCACTAAAAACAAAACCGGTAAACGTGATCCGGAAATGCACCAGACGAAGAAAGGAAATGAATGGTACTTCGGAATGAAGGTTCACGCCGGTGCTGATGCCGGCAGCGGTTATGTGCATTCGCTGACGGGTACTTCTGCAAACATGCATGATGTATCTGAAACATCAAAACTGATACGAAAAGATGACCATGTGGTTTATGGTGATTCAGGTTATCTGGGTGCTGCCATGCGGGACGAAATCAAAGATGATGAGGTGTTATCCAAGATAGAATTCCGAATCAATAAACGTCCATCCAGCCTTAAAACTGCTGATGATTTCCAAGGCATAAACTGGGATAAAAAGATGGAGCATGATAAGTCAGCTATTCGTTGTAAAGTAGAACACGCATTTCTCATAGTCAAAAAACAGATGGGATATGCAAAAGTTGTATATCGTGGAATTGAAAAGAATATGAATCGGTTCCACATGCTGTTTGCCAGTGCCAACCTTATAATGTGTAGCAGGGCTGGACGAACCCAAGATTTTCTGGGGTGCATGGCATAAGTGCGCCCAATTTCAAAGAAAGCACCCCCAAATAAAGGGTTATAACCTGGAAATATCCAATGATATTTCCGCTGGCTTTCTAAAAACTTGACAAAACGGGATAATGCTGAAAATAAAACTAATTAATCAGTGTTTCCCTAGAGACTTTGGAACCAGAAACTATACATTGATGACTGCCGTAAATAATATTTCTTTTACAATCCCATCAGGTGATATTGTAGGATTTATTGGTGCAA
>CAJTCE010000034.1 GCA_910574745.1 Lachnospiraceae bacterium
AAGTCAAAGAATAAAATACTATAGTCCGTAACAGAGAAAAGAATCGCTGTAGTGTCCATGTTTGCTGGACTTACAGCGATTTTATCTTCGGTAAACTGTCAAAGACAGGATTATATATAATTCGACTATGAATATCAATTTTTTCATTATATAAAGTTTGTGTCAAACATCCGACCCCGCCGTGGCTTTTTAATTCCTTTAGGATGCTCAGGTACTATTCCCTGCAATATGACCAATGACTATATGTTTCATACTGTCTTAATTTAAAGAATAAAAAATCCTAAATACATCATTGACAAAACTCAATCCCAAATTATATAATCCGTTTATATAAATCATTTATATAAGTGGATTATATTTTAGGAGGTGCTTTATGCCCAAACAAAGAATTACCAAGGAAATGGTTGTAAATGCCGCCTTTGAAATAGCCAGAACCCAAGGCGCGGAACAAATTCTGGTTAAAAACATTGCCGATAAACTAGGCTGTTCCGTCCAACCTATTTACAGCTACTGCAAAAATATGGAAGGACTTTATGGGGCTGTGGAGGAAAAGGCTGCCTGCTTTATTCAGGAATATCTTTCTTCCCATATTGATAAAAAGAAATTTTTTCAAAGCACCGGTCGTGCTTATATTCAATTAGCAAAAGAAGAGCCTTACATATTCAAAATGTTTATCCTGCGAAAAAGGGAGTCCATTCATTCGCTGGAGGACTTATACCAAAATGAAACCAATCCGCAAGTAGCACAATTCATTGCCGAGGATTTAAATGTCAGTCTTTCCAAGGCAAAGGAGCTTCATTTGAACATGCTGATTTATACAGTAGGCGTCGGCACAATTCTGGCAACGGCTGCGCCGGATATTTCAACCGATGAAATATTTGACCAGCAGGAAACGGCTTATGCAGCATTTTTACAGCATGTATTGAAAAATTAGGAGGAAAAATCATGACAGAAAGTAAGATGATCATCATTTACAAAAGCAAGACCGGTTTTACAAAAAAATACGCAGAGATGATAGCCGGGGAAATGGAATGTACTCTTGCTGATTATAAGACAGTAACTGCCGAGATACTTTCCCAATATAACATAGTAGTCTTCGGAAGCCGGGCGCATGCAGGCATGATTGACAGTTATAAAAAGGCCAAAGAAATGTTTCAAAAGAGTAAAGCCCGTAAATTTGTCCTGTTCGTAACAGGCGCTACACCAAATGCCGCCGAAGATGTGATAGAAGAATTCTGGAAGCAAAACCTTACTGCCGATGAACTGTCAGATATTCCCCATTTTTTTATACAAAGCGGCTTATGTTATGAAAAAATGTCTTTTGGAGACAAATTATTGATGAAGGCTGCCGCCCTCATAATGAAACATAAAAAGGACAAAAATGCGTTTGATAAAGAATTTGAACATGCCATTACCGGCTCTTACGATATTTCATCCAAATCATACATTGAGCCCTTGGTTTCTTTTCTGAAAAAGGCGTATTAAAAAAAGAGGGATGCCTATTACGGGCATTCCCTCAATTCCCTATATCTGCGAAGAAGCATTTCATTTGCAGCCTCTTCGTTGCGCAGCGCCTGTGCCAGTCTTTTTACCATTATCTGGTCTTCCATATATTCTTTCATCCGCTCTTTTTTCTCCAGCCGTTTCTTTTGCAGCTTTTTATAAAATTTTTTCCTTATGTATTTTCTTCTTTTAGATTGGCTGACAGTCGTTGCGGGCCAGGAAGACGCCCGGTAATCCTTTAAGTCCGCTCCTACTGTTATAAGAACCTTGTACTTTCTGGGACCGCAAAAATTTCCCCAGTCCCGCCTGATTAAGGCGAGAACTTTTTCTCTGTATTCCGGATTCTTCTTCATTTCCCGGAATGCCGCTTCCGATATAATAAGGGTGGTATCTCTTGATGTTTTATAAGGAACTATTTTGGATAAATCATCATAAAACTTTCTTTTAAATTCTGCCAGCTTTGCCGCTTCTAAAAGCTTCTGCTCACTGTCGCTTTTCCTTATCCCGGTTTGCTTCTCCTCCTTTACACTCTGTCCGTTGGCTGTTGTCTGATAATTATAATGAAATATAGAATTCATTTCCATTTTAACTTATCCCTTCTTTAACAAAACCGAATGCCTGCATTTCCTGACTTGGCACATTTTTTAATCTTTTTAATCAAGCCGGTTGGCAAACTCCGGTTTTCTATTTATGCGCTTATTAACTTACTTCTCTCTTTTAATTATCGGCATATTTAAAAACTTTTCAGGCAGATTGTAATGAATTCCCATTAAAATGTAACCAAAAAATAAAGCCTGAAACCTTTGCTTCAGACTTTACTTTATGAAATATACATGCCGCAGACCGGAATCGAACCGGTACGATGTCGCCACCACAGGATTTTAAGTCCTGCGCGTCTGCCAGTTCCGCCACTGCGGCATCTGCGTTATAGGCTTTTGCATGGACATACGCGCAAGCACTGTTCCATTGCCCTCATCAACGCAAAATGGATGGAGGTGGATTCGAACCACCGAAGCAATTTGCAGCAGATTTACAGTCTGTCCCCTTTGGCCACTCGGGAATCCATCCACGCAAGGCAATTAAGCTTATCCTGAATTGCCCTGACAATATAAATTTATATCACAGTTTCTTATCAATTGCAAGGAATTTTTTTACTCTCTTTGCAACCCTCTCATCGCAACCCGTTTCTGTCCTTTCCCTTCCTTACTGTTTTTGGCATTTTATTATTGAACTTTTCTTTATCAATGCAGCTCTTCCCTATGCCTTAAAATCGTTACGGAGGTTTTAGGGAGCTTTAACTTTAATTTACCCGCAAGAACCGAATGAGGCATTACCTTGGTGGTATATCCCGTATCATCTGTCATCATGATCTGTTCGACCTGGCATCTCTTGGGAATTCCTGACTCCCACACAGAAAATTCTCTCTCAATTTCGTGGTCGTTGTTATTAACTATGATAATATAATGATCTCTGTCGCAAAATCTCACATAGCCTATGAGATTGTAATCAGAAGCAAGATACTTGAGACTGCCGTATAAAAAGGCGTTGCTTTCCTTATGAATTTTAATCATATCCCTATGAAATCTGATCAATTCCTTATCTTCATTTCCCCATGGATATGTCCTCCGGTTATCGGGGTCTGTAAAGCCACAGACGCCTGCCTCATCTCCGTAGTAAATAGTGGGAGCTCCCGGCCATGTCATTTGAATAGCAACCGCCTCCCGCAAAACTGCTTTATTTACCCCTTCATTTGCCGCTTGAGACCCCAGAGTATTTACTCTTCCCACTTTTCTGTTGGTTCTGGTCAAAAAGCGGGAATGGTCATGGTTAGACAACTCATTCATAGCGATATAAGAAGATTCCCCGGAAAAGGCCGTACTGTGATAATGCATGGCTCCCCAGAAACTATCCGCATTTCCATACAAATCTTCCCTGTAATCATCGCTGTGCTTCTGCATACCTGTCAAAAACCAGGTTACCGGCTCCATAAAAGCGTCATAATTCATAACGGTATCCCATTCTCCGTTTTGAATCCACTCCTTGGGGCTTCCATAGTGCTCTGCTAAAACAATGGCTTCCGGATTCGCTTCCCTTACCGCTTTTCTGAAATCCTTCCAAAACTTATGGTTAAACTCGGGAGAGTGCCCCAAATCGGCAGCTACGTCCAGCCTCCAGCCGTCGGCATTAAAAGGAGGGGAAACCCATTTCTTTCCAATGTATAATATATAATCATAAAGGTCTTTCGATGCTTCATAATTTAGTTTGGGCAGTGTATCATGCCCCCACCAGCCGTCATAGGTAGGATTATAAGGCCATCTGCACTCATCAAAAAAATGAAAATATTTTCTATAGGGACTGTCCGCAGATACATAAGCGCCCTTTTCATATCCTTCAAATTCTTCATAGATCCTCTCACGGTCGATCCACTTATTGAAAGACCCACAGTGATTGAAAACGCCATCCAGAATTACCCGCATACCTCTTTTATGGGCTTCCTCAACCACACGGATAAACATTTCGTTGGAGGCTTCCAGGTTTTTCTTGTTTGCCACACGGTTTATATAGCGGGAAGCAAATCGGTTTTCCTGCTGTCCCGGTTCTAAAAGCGCTCCTTTGTCATCCACAATTTTTCCGAAATGAGGATCGATATAATCATAATCCTGAATATCATACTTATGATTGGAGGGCGATACAAACAGGGGATTAAAGTAAATAACATCAATTCCCAAATCCTGAAGATAATCCATCTTATCGATAACTCCCTGTAAGTCTCCTCCGTAAAACTCCCGGACACCCATCATGGCAGGATATTTATTCCAGTCATCCACTTTTGTAACATGCTCGCCGATATAATTGTATTCATCCGTCAATACATCATTGGAAGGATCCCCGTTGCAGAACCGGTCCACATAGATCTGATACATTACAGCCCCTTTTGCCCATCTTGGAACATGCTGTCCGGGAACAAGCACAAATTTATAATAATCCTGTACATCCTTTGCCACGCCACGGAAATCATAATTACATACAATTCGTCCCGCAGTAACTTCAAAATAATAGGTTACTTTTTCATCATCCAACTGCAGATCATATTCATAGTAATCAAACAAATCATCACTCTTAAATTTCATCATCAGGTGTTTTTCGCCCTTACAGACAAAATAGACTTTATCAATATTGTTTTTCGCAGAACGGAATTTAATAGTAACGATACTGTAAGGATTAGGATCCGGCGGACTGACAAATTCAGATGACATATCCGAAAATAGAGCCCTTTTATTCAAAACGGGACGCATTGAAGAAATGTACTGCTGTTTCTGTTCTAATTTGGATAACTGATTGTAAAACATCTATGAACCTCCCATGATTCATCTACTATATTTTATTCTATCATAATCAGTTTTGACAATCCACATATTTTTAGACAGGAAAAAAGACAGCAGTCGCACAGCTGTCTTTTTCGAGAAGGTATTTCTTTCTTTTGGGGTATAGCAAAAAACTATGTAATGTATTGGGGGGTTACAAGTACATTATAGCAATGCCCCCCTGTTACGTCTAGACTCACCATTCACAAATATTACAAAATATACACTTCATTTTTGGTCAAATTGCACAAAATCAAAACAGGCCTTCAAATTCTTTCATAGTAATTCGCTCTTTCTCTAACAAGAGATCCGCACATTTATGAAGCACCTCTTCATTTTGCATAATAATTTCTTTTGCCTTATCATAGCAATCATCTACTATAGCCTTGATTTCCGCATCAATCCGGCCCGCTACCAGCTCACTGTGGTTTCTGGCATGGGCGAGGTCGCGTCCGATAAACACATCTTCCCCTTCCTCGTCATAGTTGATGACACCGATATTTTCAGACATACCGTATCGGGTAACCATCTTTCTGGCAATTTCCGTAGCTTTTTTGATATCGCTGGACGCCCCCGTTGTAATATCGTCAAAAATCAACTGCTCTGCAATTCTGCCGCCTAAAGCAACCATAATCTCATGAAGCATTTTCCCTCTGGTCAAAAACATTTCATCTTTTGCAGGCAGCGGCATAGTATAACCCGCCGCGCCCTGTCCTGTAGGAATAATGGAAACCGTATAAACAGGTCCCACATCCGGCAGTTTATGATATAAAATGGCATGACCCGCTTCATGATATGCAGTAATCTTTCTTTCTTCTTTGGAAACAATCCGGCTTCTTTTTTCTGTTCCGATACCGGTTTTAATAAAAGCTTTTTTCACGTCCTCTGTGTTGATAAATTCCCTGCGGGATTTCGCCGCTATAATAGCAGCCTCATTAAGAAGATTTTCCAGATCAGCGCCGGTAAATCCCGCCGTGGTCTGCGCCACATGCTCTAAATCCACATTGTCTGCCAGGGGTTTGTTTTTGGCATGAACTTTTAAAATGTCCTCCCTGCCACCTACATCGGGAACGCCAATCGCAATCTTTCTGTCAAAACGTCCCGGCCTCAAAATTGCCGGATCTAAAATATCCACCCGGTTTGTAGCCGCCAGTACTATGATTCCTTCATTTTCCCCGAAACCGTCCATCTCTACAAGCAGCTGGTTTAAGGTCTGCTCTCTCTCATCATGGCTTCCGCCCATTCCGGTTCCGCGCTTTCTTGCCACCGCATCAATTTCATCAATAAAAACAATACAGGGATGATTCTTTTTTGCCTCGGCAAATAAATCCCTGACACGGGAAGCGCCTACGCCTACAAACATCTCTACAAAATCCGAACCGGAAATAGAAAAGAAAGGTACCTCCGCTTCTCCGGCTATAGCCTTTGCCAACAGCGTCTTACCTGTTCCGGGCGGTCCCTCCAGCAAAACTCCTTTGGGAATCCTGGCCCCTACCCTGGTATATTTCCCGGGCTCTCTTAAGAAATCCACGATTTCTTCCAGTTCTTCTTTTTCCTCTTTCAACCCTGCCACATCCGCAAGGGTTATTCTGTCCAGTCCCCCCACGTTGAGCCTTGCACGGCTCTTTCCGAAATTCATGGCACGGTTTCCATTGTTATTATTCATCTGGTTATTCATAATAACCATAACAAATACAACTCCGATGGCAACGATCAAAATCGGCATCGCCAATGACCGGAACCAGGAATCCTGTGGAATATTGTTCATCAAAACGGGAATCTGGTTTTCCTCTAAAAGGCTTTCCATCTTTTCCACATCAGCCACATACAAAACCGTTCTGGTCCCATCCGTAAACTGGATATCCAGACGTCCCGTAGGAGTCTGCTCATTGGGCTGGATTTCTACCTGAAAAATATTGCCCTCTGCCACATCCGCAAGGAACTGTACCTTCGTATATGCCCTGGAGTTGCTTTTGGTCATTTCCAGATAAATACAAAATAATAGTAAAATAATGATGGGAATCAAAAAGAATCCCATGTTGACTGTTCTCTTTTTCAATGCTGCCTCCTGTTATACATCTAATTCCAATACGCCGATATAGGGAAGATTTCTGTATTTTTGTGCGTAATCCAGACCATATCCTACTACAAATAGGTCAGGAACCTCAAACCCCTTATAATCCACTTCCACTTCCACGACTCTTCTGTCCGGCTTATCCAAAAGAGAGCAGAGTTTTAAGGATTTGGGATTTCTTTTCTTCATTATTTCTAAAAGATAACTTAAGGTCCTTCCCGTATCCACAATGTCCTCGATTACTAGAACATTTTTCCCTTCAATGGATTGGTCCAGATCCTTTATCATCCTGACCTCTCCGCTGGACTGGGTTCCGCTGCCATAACTGGCCACGGCAATAAAGTCAAGAGTCAGGGGCAGATCAATTCTCTTTGCCAGCTCGCAGGCAAAAAAGCTGGCTCCTTTTAAGGTACAAATCAAAAAAACTTCTTCATTGGCATAATCCTCCGTTATCTGTTTTCCGATTTGTCTGATGCGCTCCTCGACCTCTTCCTCCGGTAATAAAACTCTGATTTTATCACTCATTCTTTTTCTCCTCCAAATATGGTAACTTCCAAAACCTGTTTTGTCTCCTCCGTAACTTTGTAAAAAGCGCTGATTCGATATCCCGGAATCCATATAATATGATTTCCGTCCGCAATCACTAAAATCCGGTTCCGCATACCCACAGGAACCTTTTCGTTGACGAAATAATCCTTCAGCTTTTTTCTATGGGCATCACTATAATAAAAATAATCGCCGCTGTGCCGGGTTCTGACTATCGGACAATTATTTATTTTATCATAATCAAACCATTTCGTATATGTTTTGTTAGGAATAGAAGCTTCTTTTTTATAAGGAAAAATCCTGCATCGGATGATTTTTCGCAAAAGCGAACCTTCCCGCAGCTCCTTGATCTCGGTTTCTCCCTGAAGACTTAAGGGAAATTCCTCTATGGATATCTCTTCTTTTAAAGATTCCTTCCCGATATGAAGTCCGTACTGATCCACTGCTGCCGTCAATCCATACGGCAGAATAATCTGTTTTCCGCTTTGTCCTTTTAAAAGCCTTAAAACGCTTTCCACATGGGCGTTTGATAAATCCCGTCTTTTGCCGCAGGCTTGTGCCAGCGTTTCATAAACAATGGCGGATTTCAAATAAGGGTGCAGATCCTTCCATTTTTCTTTCTCTATATAATACTCGCAGTTATGTTTTTGTACAATCAGTTTGTATTCTTCTTTCAGTTTTTCGTCCAGAAAATCAACTGCTTCTCTTACCAGTTCGGCACTGTGGGCAATATGGGCAACGCTCCCTTCGCAGATTTCCTTTTCTGCCACAGGCAGTAAATCCTGTCTGATTTTATTTCTGGCATAAGTCGTATCAAAATTACTGGCATCTGTGACAAATTTCAAATGATTTTCTTTTATAAATTCAAGTATCTCTTCTTTATTTACACACAACAGGGGACGAATATAGCAGTCTCTTACCGGGCGCATTCCCGTAAGCCCTCTTATGCCGCTTCCTCTGAATAAATGAAAAAGAACCGTTTCCGCCTGATCGTTTTCATGATGAGCAAGGGCGATTTTAGCGCCTTCATATTCCTCAAAAACTTGATACCGCAAGGCTCTGGCCGCTTCTTCTATGCACAAATGCCGGGATGCTGCATATTCCTTTACATCAACCTCTGCCACTTTACAGGGAATTTCCCATTTGCCGCAGAGCTCCTTCACAAATTCCGCCTCTGAATCGGCTTCTTCCCTTAATTTATGATTAATATGAACTGCTTCTAAGGAAAAACCCATCTCTTCCCGTAATCTTTGCAATAAAAAGAGAAGGCAGACAGAATCCGCCCCTCCCGAAAGCCCTACTACCACTTTATCTCCGGCATGAACCATATGATGTTTTTTCATGTACTTTTTTACTTTTGTAATCATTCCGACTCCCGGAGCAGTTTTTCCGACTCATTAATTTCCGATTGATTCTAATATACCGTCAATATTTATAAAAGTCAATTGCCCGCCCTTTACTCTGACCTGTCAATCAGGTATTGGACCAGATTCCCAAAACAATTACCGTCATATCATCATTTACCTTTCCTCCTGCGTTGGTAATTGCCATATTTAAAAGCATGCTTGCCATCTGCCTGGGATTTTCATATTCCAGCTGTCCGATGAACTCCTGCAGTGAAATGGCACTCCGACTGCTTTCATATGCGTCTACCACGCCGTCCGTCATCATAATAATATAATCGCCGTCCTCCACACCATAGACAAATTCCTCCGGCTCCGTTTTGGCAAATACTCCTAAAGGAAGGGTGTTAGCTCCTATTTTAAATACCTTCTTGTCCCTTTTTAGAAAGGAAGCCGCCGCCCCGCACTTTAAAAAGCGGCATGTCCCCTGGTACAGATCCAGCTCGCAGGAATCCAGTGTAAGAGTCCGCTCCTTGGCTCCCCTTAAAAACATCATGGTATTAAGAAGGGAGGTTGCCTTTTCCATATGAAATCCCGTTTCCATAAACTTGTCCAATAAATCCATCATTTTTTCACTGTCCCTTGCGGCTTCTTCCCCGGAACCCATGCCGTCGGACAATGCAGCTAAAAACATACCTTTACCGAATTCCTTCAAAAGATAACTATCTCCAGAATGGCTTTCCCCTTCTTTTTTTGCTTTTCCGATTCCTTCTATTACAAAATAATTTACTTCTTCTTCAAAAATCAGAGTAACCGGCTCTTCGTGTACATAAGAAGCATTGGCGCTGTTATGGCGCAGCTTTCTGTGACAGATTTCCGAAACAAATTCCATTAAATCATCTGTGTGGTAAATCTCCTCATCCGAAGCCCGGATATTCATTCCCACCTCCAAGTGCTCCTTTGCCTCCACTACATACAAATCTTTTACGATCAGGCCGTTTTCCTTTAACCCCTTTAATATTTTTTTCCGAAGCCTGTCCATTAAATAAGAAGTGGCGTAGGTTTCACTGGCCAGTTCGCTTAAGACCCTTGCGGTTTCGTCCAGCTGTCCTGCCAGAAGCACGTTCTGTTCCTGCCTTGTTTTGTATAAATAAAGCTGAAGTTGGGATTTTCCTTCCACCTCCGGAATTTCTTCAAAGCTTTCCGCAATTTCTTTTAAGGTGTCCGCATACAAAATCAGTCTTCTTCTTCCATATTCCGGCACTACGCTGTGACTGATATCTTCCCGCTCCATAATATTCCATTTCATATACATCACTCTTTCCGATTTTCTTTCATTCCTGCCCCATTATATAACATACCTTCCGCTTTTTTTGTCGAAATAAGGGAGCAAAAACAAAAATAATTTACTTTTTTATTTTTCTTTCGTTTTTTATCAATGATTCATGTTATCCGAACAAATAAAAAGGACATCCGTTATCCGCACTTTTAAGCGCTTCTAACCGATGCCCTAATTCATCTTAAATACAATCTCGCCCTCTTTCACGAGCCCCAGCTTCTCCTTTGCCACCTCTTCTATGTAGGCCTGAGTTTGAGTGTATTTCCTCAATTCTTCTAATTCAGTTGTTCTTTGTTCTTCCGCGGCAATCAGCTCATCCAGCTCCGCTTCCCTTTCCTTGTAAGTATCCTGTTTCTGCTTTAAAAGGAAACTGTTAACAGACACCACTACCAAAAGCATAACAACTACTACAGAAACCAGAAACATGCCGAGACGATTTTGCCTTTTTCCCCGAAACGCGACTCTACGGCTCATGGCTATCCCTCTTATCCTTCTGTTTTTTGTGTTTACATAATGTTATCTTAACCTCTTTTATGTCGCCCGTCAACTTCTTTTTTAATTGTTTTTTCATTTTTCTTCTTTGCTTTTTACACTTGTTCCAAACCCTGTTAATCAGCCGTTTAAGAGGCCTAAAAAGCCACTTTAAAAACCTTGCCACCATATCTTGTATGTGTTTCAATATTGTTGACATAATTTCTACAAGATGTTCTCCTATGGTATATTTGTATATCAGCATTCCGACTCCTGCTCCCACAATGGAAAACCATCGGATGATGCCGTTATTGGTTTCATAAAGCATGTAAAATAAAAAAGCCGCCGCCGCAAACCAGAAAACCAAATCCTCTAATGCCACAAATCCCGTGCTGTGCTTTTTTACTCTGCGGAAAATTCTCAGACAATCATAGACAATGGTAATGCAAATACCTGATAGGAAACAGTAAAGCAGGAATCTTCCTTCACTGACAATCTGGCCGCTCATTATTTAAACAGCTTTCCTAAAAGAGATTCTCCTTTATTTCCGTATCCCGACACCTCCGAATAAGTCAGACTGTCGATTTTTCCCTCCACGTCCACTTCTCCTTTTTCTAAAGTAAGTCTGTTTACGTGTAAATCGCTTCCCTTAATCATTAACATTCCCTGATCGGTCTCTAATAAAATTTCCGCCAAATCAAAAGAAAGCACATCCGACACTCCGCTTACCATACATGTCCTTCTGTTGGTCAGCATCAGTTTATGCGCTCTCTGTTTTGCATTCATATCTTCCATCTGCATACCTCCTCCTGATACGGTACAGATATACAAAGCTTCCTCTGCTACATCTGCATATTAAAGTATATTAGGAGGGCTTTAAAATATGCCTATAAATAACGAAACATTTCTTTTGCTTCTTCTTTTCTCACGGTATCTGTAATAGAAAGCACTTCTATCTTTATAACCCTGTTTCCGAAGCTGACAGTAACTTCGTCGCCTTCTTTTACCTCTGCTCCTGCCTTTGCCACTTTTCCGTTGATCATAACCCGTCCGGCGTCACAGGCTTCATTTGCTATCGTCCTTCTTTTGATCAGTCTGGAAACCTTTAAGTATTTGTCCAATCTCATAATGAATATCCTTTCCCTTTATTTGTGGGGGCTGCGAAAATGCGTCTGTTCCATATCACTCTTTCTCTAAGGGACGCATTATCCGTCAGTTGTCTATAAATTGCCAATTCAAAAAGAAAACGAGCCCTTTTGCAGGATACAAAAGGGCTCTGTACATTTACTCATAAATTAAGCGTTTACTAAATCCTTTAATGCTTTACCGGCTTTGAACTTAGGCGCTTTGGATGCTGCAATCTTCATTGCCTTGCCTGTCTGGGGATTTCTACCCTCTCTTGCTGCTCTTTCGGATACTTCAAATGTTCCAAATCCAACTAACTGGATTTTACCGCCTTTTTTCAGTTCTTCCCCTACAACATCTGTAAAAGCCTTTAATGCCTTCTCCGCATCTTTTTTAGAGATACCTGCTTCATCAGCAATAGCTGCAACTAATTCTGTTTTGTTCATCGTGAACTCCTCCTACTTAACTGAATATATCATAATTTTTCTGCGTTACCTACAAACGCCTACAAATATTTATAATATCTTTTCATGCGTTTGTCAAGGAATAATTGCGAAAAATAGGCATTTTTAGGCATTTTTTCCATCTTGCCATATTATAAAATAGTTTTATAAAATTTCGCAAAGATTTTTCTTAATCGTTTTTTTACAAACGGCTCTTCATAATCCAGACTTTCCTTTTCCGAAGCTTTAATTTCTTTCCATGACTTTATTTTTTCCGGGTCGGGTTCTCTGCCGTTTAAGGGTGTGCCGTCGGTCTCGAACACATGGGGGTGTCTGCGAATCATCTTTTCACTGATTCCCCTGATAACATCCTCCAGCGTAAAAAGCCCTTCTTCCTCTGCAAGCTGCGCATGAAGCACTACCTGCATCAGCACATCCCCCAGCTCCTCCTGCATGCTCTCTTTATTTCCGGTTCTTTCATAAACCTTAATGGCCGAAACCGCTTCCGCCGCTTCTTCGATCATGCATCCTGTAAGGGAGCCGTGGGTCTGGGCCCTGTCCCAGGGACAGCCATGTTCACTGCGCAAAACCTTTATGATCCCTTTAAAATCATCTAAAGAGTATTCTTTCCGTTCTTCTTTTTCTTTATTCATTTAACATCCCGTTTATCATGGCAAGTACTTCTTCTCCTAAAGCTGCCGATTTTTCATTGGCGTCTTCCAGGGAAGTCCCTTTAATTCCGTAGTAGAATTTTACCTTAGGCTCCGTACCGGAAGGGCGGACACAAAGCCATGCATCCTCTGTCAGATCATAATAGAGAACATTGGATGAGGGAAGTCCTGTAGGCTTTTCCTCTCCTGTCTTTACATCCCTTATGGTGCCCGCTTTATAATCCCTTGCGGCTAAAACGGTATAAGCGCCGATTTTTTCGGGAGTGTTTTCTCTTAACGTATTTAAAATCTCCTGAATCTTGGCAAGGCCTTCAATTCCCTTTAAGGTAATGGATTTGATGTCATCCTTAAAATAGCCGTATTTTTCATACATATCCATCATGGCATCCCAAAGAGTTTTTCCCTGGGTCTTATAATATGCCGCAGCCTCGCAAAGAGCCATGGTAGCCACAATAGCATCCTTATCCCTTGCGTGGGTTCCGATTAAGCAGCCGTAGCTTTCTTCAAAGCCGAAAAGATAAGTGCCCTTTCCTTTTTGTTCAAAGCCCAGAATCTGCTGTCCGATATATTTAAAGCCGGTCAATACTTCGATTAATTCCACGCCGTAAGCTTTTGCAATAGCGTCTGCCATATTGGTGGTAACAATCGTCTTGATCAAGGCGCCGTCCTCCGGCAGTCCCTTTGTAGCTTTCCTCTGTCCGATTTCATAATCCGCCAGAAGGCATCCCGACATATTTCCCGTTAAAGTAATGTATTCTCCGCTCTTTGCATCCTTTACATACACGCCTAAACGGTCTGCATCCGGATCCGTTGCCAGCACCAGGTCCGCATCCACTTCCTTTGCCAGCTTAAGTCCCAGTTCAAAGGCTTCCGCCGCTTCGGGATTGGGATAGGAAACGGTAGGAAATTCTCCGTCAGGAAGCTCCTGCTCGGGAACCACATAAACATTTTCAAAGCCCAGCTCCTTCATAACGCGTCTCGCGGGAATGTTTCCTGTTCCATGTAAAGGAGAATACACAATTTTGATATCCTTCTGGGCTTCCTTGATAGCATCCCAGTGAATGACCTGGCTTTTCAGCTCTTCAATATAAGGATCGTCTATATCGGCCCCGATGGTTTCATAAAGTCCTGCTGCCTTTGCGGCTTCCTTATCCATGGTTTTTACTGTATTATAATCGGTAATAGCGGCAACCTCTGCCATAATACCACCGTCGTGAGGCGGTGTGATCTGTGCGCCATCCTCCCAGTAAACCTTATATCCGTTATATTCCGGAGGGTTATGGCTTGCGGTAATATTGATACCCGCAATACATCCTAATTTGCGTACCGCATAGGATAACTCGGGTGTGGGGCGCAGGGATTCAAAAACATATGCTTTAATACCGTTGGCTGCCAGACATAAAGCCGCTTCATCAGCAAATTCCGGACTCATCCTTCTGGAATCAAAGGCGATTGCCACGCCCTTTCCGCTTTCATTCTGCTTTAAAATGTAATTGGCAAGTCCCTGGGTGGCTTTCCGGACCGTATAAATGTTCATACGGTTTGTCCCCGCTCCGATCACGCCGCGGAGTCCTGCGGTTCCGAATTCCAGCTCCCGGTAAAAACGATCTTCGATTTCTTTTTCATTTCCGGATAAACTCTTTAATTCATCCTTTGTAGCCTCATCAAAATAGGGGTTTGATAACCAGCTTTCATACACTTCCTTGTAACTCATGCAATTGTCCTCCTTTTTTGTTTTACTGATTTACTGCGCTTCAAGCTCTGAGAAAGAATAGCTGATATCCTTATTGCTGCTATCTATCTGCAGAGTATAGCTTCTGGTCTGATATCCGTCCCTTCGAAGGGAAATAACATAGATTCCCGCTTTTTTCTCAAAGTTTGCGGGAACAACACCCACATAATTTCCGTTTAAATACAATTCCGCCCCTACAGGCGCATCAACATATACCCGGTAATCGGATGCGCCGGCCGTAGTGGAATTCCCGCTGACAGAAGGCTTGGTTTCTTCCGTTTTTGTATCGTCCTTATCATCCTCATTGGAGCCATTGGATTCCTCCAGCGCAATGTTGAGATTCGCCATAGGCTGGCCGACTTTAATGTACTGGGTCAGGGTGCTGTAGCCTTCTTCCCTGACGCTGATCTGATGGATTCCGTAATCAAGCTCCACCTCGCCGCTGTAGTCGGTTTCGTTTCCGTCAATATAAAGCTTTGCCGTACTTGGGGTAATGGTAAAAATGATTTTCCCCGTCTTTTTAATTTTCTCCGTCTGGAGCTCGGATACATCCACCAAAGTCTCCTCATCGCCGGTAACGACGATTTCTTTGCTTCCTGCAACGCCGTTATTGCTGATATATAAGCTGTATTCTCCCTCAGGTACCACGATCAGCATTTCATCCGTGACCTCCCTGATGACGGATTGTCCTATTTCAATCCAGCCGCCTACAAAGGATTCATGACCCGTAAGCCGTACATAACCATGTCCCTTTTCTACGGTAATGGCATATACCTCATGGTCCCTGGTTATAATCTTAAGCCCGTCAACAGGATTGATTTCCTCCATTTGAATCTGTTTGCCCTGGGACAACACCACCGTATTTTTGTGAAGGGAATACTGATTCCCTCCGAAACTCATGGTATACGCCGCCTTGTTAATTTCATAACCGGAATCTATCCGGCTGACTGATACACTATCCAGAAGCTGAAGGGATTTAGCAGCCTTCTGATCCTTAATAAAGGTTACCCTGACCATATCTCCGCTGGCAAACTGGCCCGCCACCATTTCATCGCCGAATTTGTTTTTCATTCCGGTAGTCCCGTCATAGGACAGGGTATAAGTTCTTCCTATGGTCAGATTATAAAACTGAATCTGACTCTTCTCTTCATCCACCGACATGATCACGGCTTCATCCATGGAATCCGCAAGAGTTTCCTTATAGGTTCCCTGTATGATAATTTCTTCCTCCGCCTCCGGTCCTTTGGGGTTATTCTGACAGCCTGTAAATACACAGGTGCAAAGCCCCAGAACCATCGCGCATTTTAACATAAATTTTTTCATTTCGTACCTCTTTACCTAAATTAAAGTATACCACTATTTTCTGAAATGCTAAAGTAATTCCTTTTCCAAATTATTTAAAAATTCCATTCTGTCCGCCTCAATGACCATCAGCGCATCCAGTTTCTCAAGCTGTCTTCTAGGAGGCAGGGATTTCCTTTTATTTAAATAAGCGTTTGCTATTTTCCAGTATCTTTCCGGATAGAGCAGCCTTGCATAAAGATACCTTTTCTCATCCGCATTCAAAGGCCTGTTTTTTTCGTATTCTGCCAAAATAGACAAGCCCAGGGAAACCGACCAGTTGTTTTTCTCCAGTATCTTTCTTAAAAACAAATACAGATCCCGAATCTGTATGTCCATACAGCATTTCTCAAAATGAGTTGCCGCAATCTTCTTCCCGCTTATCAGGATATTATGCTGGTTGCATTCCCCATGGCAGTACATCCCTCTTTCCTTGACCATTTTTGACAACCGTGCCAGGCAGCTTTCGTCCAACAGGTCTGCCGCTTCCTTTGCAAGATTCTCAAAGTAGGAATATTCCTTTAAAAAATTCAGCTCAAATTCGCCCTTCTTGGACTGCTTGCGGATAAAAGAACGGACCCTGTTTAATTCTGCTTCTCTCTTGGAAAAATCCCTGATAGAGGGTTCCGCCCCCTGGTTTTCCGGTATTTCCCCAAACTCCATAATCCGGTGCAGCTTTGCGATTTCCCCTATGATATAACGGCACTCCCTGCCGTCGGTTACGTCGCACTCCCTGCCGTCCACATATTTCTTTACTACATAATTTTTCCCGTCGGTATCCGTTACAAAAAGGCCTTCTTCTTGGTTGGGAATCAGATTATCTATGCCGCAAAAACCGCTTTCTTCCATCCGGTCGCAGACAGCCTTGCACAAAAGAAGCCTCTCCGGCTTTCCCGTATATTCCCACAGACTGATCATTCCCTTATCCGTTTCCGCAATAATGGCTCCTCTGGCTTTTCTGGTACTATTTACATTTAAATCATATTGCTCAAGCACAGCTACCGCTCTATCATTCACTTCTACTCATCCCCCTTAATAGGTCATACCTATCTTATGAAAGAGAAATGCAAGATATGCCAATGCCGGCTTTTCCAATTTTGAAAATTTGCAATGATTCAGCTTTTATTTTCTTTGATTCTCAAATAGCAATGATATAATTTATCCTTATGATTTAAGGAAGGGTTTTCCAACACTTCGTCCAAAAGCAGGAAAAGCATTTCTCCCATTTCTTTTCCGGGCTTCATTCCCCAGGCAATCAGATCGCTGCCCTTTACGGCAAGACTTTGAAGGCTGACGCACTCGCGGTCTTTTAAAATTTCCTCATAAAGCCCGCTTATCTCGTGAAGCCTTTGCTCCTTTTCCTTTCGCAGGTAATCGCTTTGGGCTTTTGTATCCGCCTGTTTTACCTTCAAAAGCAGAGGAAAGATTTCCTCTCCCAGACGGTTTATGGCTCTGCGCACATATTTTTTTTCCGGCACCACGTCATAATCGTGGTTTTTAACCAGCTTGCTGACCCGACGAATGGTATCGTTGTCGAATTTCAGCCTTTTTAAAATATCGATACACAGCTCTTCGGATTTTAAGCCATGTCCGTGGAAATGGTCAATTCCCTCCTCGTCGGTTGTCTTACACAGGGGTTTTCCAAAGTCGTGAAACAGCATGGTAAGTCTTAAAACCTTATCCGCCTCTATAGCCGTCATGCTATGGATGGTATGCTCTCCCACACTGAATTTATGATGGGGATTGTTCTGCTTTGTTTCCATAACCACATCAAATTCCGGCATAATGACCGCCGTAATGCCTGTTTCATATAAATCCCTGACTCTTTCGGGATGAGGGGATTTTACCAGCTTTACCAGTTCCACCTGAATTCTTTCCGCACTGATATATTTTAAGTTTCCCGAAAGCTTCTTAATGGCTGCTTTCGTTTCTTCTTCTATTTCATATCCCAATTGTGCGCAAAAGCGGACAGCCCGCATAATACGCAAGGCATCCTCTTCAAAACGCTCTACGGGATTTCCCACCGCCCGGATGATTCCCTGCTCCAAATCCTGCACACCGTGGAATAAATCCACAATGCCGTTTCGTTCATTATAGGCCATGGCGTTAATGGTAAAATCCCTGCGGCGCAAATCCTCTTTTAAGTCCGGTGTGAAAATAACTTCTTTGGGGTGTCTTGCATCTTCATATTCCCCGTCAATCCGATAGGTTGTCACTTCATAGCCCACATGATGCATCATGACCGTTACCGTTCCGTGGGCAATTCCCGTATCTATGGTTTTACGGAATAATGCTTTAATCTGCTCCGGTTTTGCCGAGGTGGTAATATCCCAGTCACCCGGAACCCGGGAAAGCAGACAGTCCCTGACACAGCCGCCCACCGCATATGCTTCAAAGCCTGCTTCTTCTATTGTATTAATAATTTTCCTCACATCTTCAGGAAGACTGATTCTTTTTATGTTTTTCATCATTACCTCTTTTACCGGCTCCATAGACCGCCAAACTCTTTGCTTTTATAATTTTACACATAGTTTTCTTCATCCGCAAGTACTATAGCCCAATGCGTTCAGGAAAAACCTGCCACCCTCTCATTATCCGCCTTTCTTATTTTTGGGGGAAATGATATACTATGGTTATCATTTTTTATATTTATTCCATAAATTTGATGCATTCTATCCGTGTTATTATAAAATATCAATATTTATAACGAGGTGCTTGCCATGAAAAAACATTTATTATTACCAATCCTCTTGTTTTCCACCCTTTTCCTCTCTGCCTGCGGCGGACAGCCGGCAGAAGAACAGCCTCTTTTGGAACAGCCTTCGGTTGAAGTTCCTTCCGACGACGCTTCTTTGGAAACTCCTCCTTCGGAAGATCCCTCTTCTGAAGATATCTCTCCGGAAACTCCTGCTTCTGAATCCGGTTCTCCGGAAGTATATTCCTCGGCTGCCGAAAGCATTAACGCCCTGGGCTATGATTTATTTGCAAAGATGTCTTCCCCGAATAAAAATACCTGTATTTCTCCTTACAGCATAGAGCTTGCTCTTGGAATGGCGGCCAACGGCTCTTCAGGAACAACCCGGGATGAAATGCTTAACGTTATGCATGTAAAAGATCTGGATGCTTTTAACCGGGCTGTTACAGCCTCCGGGAAAAAGTTAGAAAGCGACGCCATGGATATCCGCATTGCCAATTCCGCCTGGTATGATGAGAACATGCTCTTCAGCGATAGCTTTGAGGCGTCTTATCTGCCTTTATTAAAAGATTCCTATAACGCCGAAGCCTTTAAAAAGAATTTTTCCGACAGCTCCACGCTTTCCACTATGAACGATTGGATTTCCCGGGCAACCAATGACAAAATAACCAATATTGTTTCGGAAATTCCACAGGATACCATTTTAATATTGCTCAACGCCGTCTATTTCAATGCCCACTGGGAGGTTCCCTTTCCCAAGGACGGAACCACAGATAAGGTATTTTACAGCCCTTCGGGAGATCAGATGGTTCCTTTTATGCATTTAAGCGACGGCTATTTCCAATACGTGGAATATAAAGGAATCCGGGCCCTTCGCATGAATTATGAAAGCAGCGATATGGCAATGGATATTTTGATTCCTGTTGATAAAGAACAGAACGTAACAGAGCTTTTTAACAATCTTACCTTTGAGGAAAAACAAGAATTGTATCAGAAACTCTCTGATTCAGAAGAAAATTTAATCTCCATGATAAGAATTCCCAAATTCGAATTTTCCACAGAGAACATTTCTTTAAATGACTATCTGATCCGGTTGGGAATGACAAAAGCCCTTTCCCCCGGCGCTGATTTTTCCTTGATCAGTGAAGAAGCCTTTATCAGCCAGATTTATCATAAGACCTTTATCCGGGTGGACGAAAACGGTACGGAAGCGGCAGCAGTTACTTCTGCCATGATAGAAAGAATGTCCCTGATAGAAGGAGATATCATTTCCTTTGAAGCGGATGTTCCTTTCATGTATTATATCAGCGATACCGCCGACGGAACTATTCTATTTATCGGAAGCATGGAAAGTATTGACTAAAAGGATAAAATTTGTCTGTATTCCTGTTGTAAACGGCAGGGTGTAGAGCCTTATGAAAATAAAAAATGAAAGGATGACCGATTATGAAACAACGCATTGAAGCCTACATGGCATATATGGACCGTCTTCTTCAAAATAATGACAGCGGGCTTACATATGAAGAACTGTCCATTCAACACGAAAAACAACTTGCTTATTTTATGCACGAAAGACTGATCCACCTTTTGGTTACCCTGACCTTTGCTATTTTGGCCTTCGGAACCTTTTTTATGATTTGCTTTGCTTTTTCCATAGGCCTGCTGCTTTTATTCGCCGCCTTCCTTATACTGCTTATTCCATATATCATGCACTATTATCTTCTTGAGAATTCCGTGCAGTATATGTATAAGCAATATGACGCTTTGCAGGCAAAGATTTATCCTGAAGCCAAAATCTTTAATTGACATTTATTTCCAAAATGATAAAATATAAAAATAGTAACAATTACTGATTTTGATAAGGAGATATGACATGACAAATTTAAAAGGAACCAAGACAGAAGCTAATTTACAAACGGCATTTGCAGGAGAATCCCAGGCAAGAAACAAATATACATATTTTGCCAGCAAAGCTAAAAAAGACGGTTATGTACAGATTGCAAATATCTTTGAAGAAACCGCCAATAATGAAAAAGAGCATGCAAAAATGTGGTATAAGCTGTTAAACGACGGAATCGGCACAACGGCTGAAAACCTGTTAGAAGCTGCTAACGGCGAAAATTATGAATGGACAGATATGTACGAAACTTTTGCCAAAGAAGCCAGGGAAGAAGGCTTTGACCATATTGCCGATTTATTTGAAGGCGTTGCCGCTATTGAAAAGGAACATGAGGAAAGATATAGAAAGCTTCTTGCCAATATAGAAGGAGATCTTGTTTTCTCCAAGGACGGAGACGTGATCTGGCAGTGTTCTAACTGCGGACACATCTGCGTCGGCAAAAAGGCGCCCGAAGTTTGTCCGGTCTGCGCACATCCCCAGTCCTATTTTCAGGTTAAAGCGGAAAATTACTAATTTTTTTCTCTCAGCCGCTACTCTGAAAAACTGTTTTTACACGGCCTACGCCATTGTTTCCATCTGTCGCAAAAGCCAAAACGATATAGGCAGGAAATGTTGATATGTCACAATATACTTTAATTGTGGAGGAAATGACAATTCCATATGAAATAGTCCGAAGCAAACGTAAGACCTATGGCATCAATGTCGCCCCCGGAGGAAAGGTAACTGTCCGTATTCCTCTGCGGGGCAGTGAAAAGTTTGCCATATCCCTTGCGGAGTCTAAAAAGAACTGGATTGCATCCTGTGTCCTCAAATTACAGAATGTTCCTGTTCAAAGAGAAAAGACGCCTTCTGAAAAGCGTCTCGAAGCCATTTACCGGAAGGCTGCCAGAGAATATTTCCCTAAAAGAGTCTCCCATTATGCCCGTATGTTGGGCGTAACCTATGGAAAAATATCCATCCGGGATCAGAAAACCCGATGGGGAAGCTGCAGCAGCGAAGGAAATCTCTCCTTTAACTGGCGGCTTATTCTTGCGCCTCCTGATGTGCTGGACTATGTGGTTATCCACGAGCTCTGCCACCGAAAGGAAATGAATCATTCCAAAGAGTTTTGGGCATTGGTGGAATCTCTTATGCCCGAATACAAGGAACGTCGGAAATGGCTGAGGGAAAACGGAAATAATTTGACCTTGGACGCTCTGAATACAAGCAGCACCCCGGATACAACCAATGTAATAAATTAGTTTCCTCCTGCAGCATCCATAATGCAGTTCTTATCCCCCATTCCATTGATATCCTTATATATTCCGATTCCCAAATCAATCATAAGGCCTAAATAGAGTACGGCGTAGACCCACATAGGAACCACCGTGCTCTGTGCCAGGTAAAGGGTATATCCCCCAAAGGAGCAGATAACCGCAATAAGCGGCACATAAAACTTCTTCGAATTATAAAAAGCAACCGCAACGGAAAGCACATCCGCCAGGATTCCGTATCTCTCATGCATATGGGGCAGGAAATATACCACTACCATAACAAAAAACATACCCATTCTGATGATCAAATCTTTGGTAAATATAAATTTTTTCCCGGCAATATAATACATCAGAATCATTAATACAGCCAGAGTGAAATAAATACCCGCATCAGCGTATTCCCGCAAAAAGCTGTCTGTGCCGATAATCTGATAAATATTGGGAAACTTATGGGACAAGGCATAAATATCCATTTCCCCGTTTGCCTGAAACAAATATACCGTCAAAAGCTCCCACAGACTCTTTCCCGCAATCCAGGAGGGAATCACGCCGATAAAATACATAAGGGGAACCCATAAAAAATGCTGGATTTTCATTTTTTTCTTTACCCACAGCAGCACATATAAAGGCAGAATAAAGAAGGTCTGCAGCTTAAAGGCAAAAGCGATGCCGTAAAAGATCAAAGAAACCCGCGGCTTGTCCTTTAACATATACAATAGAGAGAGCATGACAAAGCTGGTAAAAATAATGTCGCACTGTGCCCACATGGAACCGTTTGCCACTATAGTCGGCAGAAAAAGCATGACTCCGTATGCCATAATCGCTTTCTTTCTGCTTTCGGTTTCCTCTAAAACAATAAATGCAACCGCTATAGCCGCCACAAAATCAAAAAATATGGAAACCATCTTCATTAAGTACAGCGTATTGAAAAAGGGGCAGATGCTGATAAAAGACAGAATCAACAGATACGGCGTGGTATAATCCACATATTCAAACTCTGCCGCCAGTCCCTTAAAGCCGCCGCCGGCTTCCCGCAAAGTGGCAACCCATGGCTCAAAAAACATTTTGTAATCCCCGGCGACCACATTTCTTAACGAAAACCGGATTGCACAGCCGAATACCGTAGCAAAAACCAGTAACAGAATATCCAGAAAGCCAATTGTAATTCTGCCGATTTTCCATTCCTTATTCACAAGTCCGCGTAAAAAATTATCTACCATATTTTTTCTCTATACTTTCTATGATTAAATTTTCCCTAAACAATATTCAAAAGCGCCGGGTGCCTCA
Organism: Lachnospiraceae bacterium; assembly: GCA_910574745.1. Taxonomy (GTDB): domain Bacteria; phylum Bacillota; class Clostridia; order Lachnospirales; family Lachnospiraceae; genus UBA2882. The sequence goes on from CAJTCE010000034.1 coordinate 23,089, forward strand.
TGAAATATATGGGAACCCGACACCCGAATCCGGAAATTCAAAGTCTGTTCTTTTTAAACCTGTTTTATTTCACAAGGCGCACAGTTTCCCTTGCAATAGCCAGTTCTTCATCCGTAGGCACTATCATGACTGTCGTCCTGCTGTCCGGCGTGGAAATGATCACTTCTTCCCCACGTATCTTATTTGCCTCTTTATCAATCGTTACCCCAAGGTAGCCAAAATATTCGCATACCATTTCTCTTGCCGTAAAATTGTTTTCGCCTACACCGGCTGTAAATGCAATCACATCTACCCCGTTCATGGCTGCTGCATAAGCTCCCACATATTTTGCCACACGGTAGCTCCATGTCTCTAAAGCGGCTTTTGCCTTTTCATTTCCTTCCTCTGCCGCATTTCCCAAATCACGGAAGTCACTGGAAAGTCCGCCGGATAAGCCTAAGACGCCGGATTCTTTATTACATACATTAATCACTTCGTCTGCGCTGATTCCCTTTTTATCCGCAATAAAGCTGATAATAGCAGGGTCTAAATCTCCGCTTCGGGTTCCCATGATCAGGCCCTCTAACGGCGTTAATCCCATGGAAGTATCCACGCATTTCCCATTCTGTACCGCTGATACGGAAGCCCCGTTTCCTAAGTGGCAGACAATAATCTTTAAATCCTCCCGCTTTTTGCCGAGGATTTCAGCCGCCCGGTTGCTTACAAAATCGTGGCTTGTCCCATGGAAGCCATAGCGACGGATTTTGTAATCCTCATAATATTCATAAGGAAGCCCGTATAAATAAGCTTTCTTCGGCATAGTCTGATGGAATGCCGTATCAAATACAGCCACCATAGGCACGCCCGGCATGATTTCCTTGCAGGAATTGATGCCGATCAGATTTGCGGGATTGTGAAGAGGCGCCAAATCATTGCATTCCTCTACCGCTTTTATTACTTCATCATCGATTACGACGCTGCTGGCAAATTTTTCGCCTCCGTGTACAATGCGGTGTCCTACCGCTCCGATTTCATCTAAGGAAGACACGACTCCCACTTCTTTATCGACCAGCTTTTCGATGACATATTTTACGGCAGCTGTATGGTTGGACATTTCAACCTCTGTCGTTATTTTTTCTCCCCCCGCGGGCTGATGGGTAATGGCGCTGCCGTTTATGCCGATACGCTCGCAAAGCCCCTTTGCCAGTACCTTTTCGCTATCGCTGTCAATTAACTGATACTTTAAGGAAGAGCTTCCACAGTTAATAACCAGAATATTCATTTCCATTTACCTTCTTTCCTGTTTTACATAAATATCCCCGCCCCATATAAATTATGCGGCGGGGTTCTGTCTCTATTGTACACATTCATTATGGAAAAATCTAGTATGCTTTTCCCCAATATACCATTTTTGCGGCAGGCTTTCCGCAGCAGACGCAGGTATCCGCCAGTTTATCCTGTTCAAAAGGCATACAGCGGCTGGTTACGGAAAGCTTTTCCTTAATAATATCTTCGCATTCCTGGTTTCCGCACCACATTGCTTTTACAAAACCTGCTTTTTCCGTAAACAGTTTTTCAAATTCTTCCATGGTTTTTGCCACATAGGTATGCTCATCCCGATGGTTTCTGGCCCGTTCAAGCATTTCTGCCTGCATTGTCCTTAAAAGCTTTGCCACTTCTTCCTCTACATTATCCAATGTGCATGAAATTTTTTCCCTGGTATCACGGCGCACAAGGACACATTTACCTTCCGCCATATCCTTGGGACCGATTTCAACTCTTACCGGGATTCCCCTCATTTCGCATTCGGAGAATTTCCATCCGGGACTCTTATCGGAATCATCTACCTTAACGCGCATTCTGCTTCCTTCATATTTGCTAATGCGCTCTTTCAATTCATAAGCCTTATCCAATACGCCTTCCTTTTTCTGCTGGATCGGAACAACCATAACCTGTGTGGGCGCTACCAGAGGCGGCAGCACAAGACCGGAATCATCTCCGTGAACCATAATAACGGCACCGATCAACCGGGTTGTCATACCCCATGAAGTCTGATGCACATATTGCAGCTTATTATCCCTGTCCGTATACTGAATGCCGAAGGCTTTGGCAAATCCGTCGCCAAAATTGTGGCTTGTGCCGGATTGAAGGGCTTTTCCGTCGTGCATCAGGGCTTCTATGGTATAGGTAGCTTCTGCTCCTGCAAATTTTTCCTTATCGGTTTTCTGGCCTTTGATAACGGGAATCGCCAGCACCTCTTCACAGAATTTGGCGTATACATTCAACATCTGAATGGTGCGCTCCTCTGCTTCTTCTGCCGTAGCGTGCGCCGTATGGCCCTCCTGCCATAAAAATTCCCTGCTCCGGAGGAAAGGTCTTGTTTCCTTTTCCCAGCGTACAACAGAACACCACTGGTTGTATACCTTTGGCAGATCCCTGTATGACTGTACGTCATTTTTATAGAAATCACAGAATAAAGTCTCGGAAGTGGGTCTGACGCAAAGTCTCTCCTGCAAAGGCTGAAGCCCTCCGTGGGTTACCCATGCAACCTCCGGCGCAAAGCCTTCCACATGATCCTTTTCCTTTTCCAAAAGGCTTTCCGGAATAAACATGGGCAGGTATACATTTTCCACACCTGTCTCCTTGAATCTCTCATCTAACTGTTTCTGAATCAGCTCCCAGATTGCATAGCCCGCAGGCTTGAAAACCATACAGCCCTTTACGCTGGTATAATCAATTAATTCCGCCTTTTTTACCACATCGGTATACCACTGTGCGAAATCCTCTTCCATGGAAGTGATTGCTTCTACTAACTTTTTGTCCGCCATTTTCTTTCTCCTTTTCTTTTCCTGATATATTTGCAGTCTACTCCAATATTCAAATAGACAATAGGATACTTAACTCTCCCGACAACGCTAAATAGGATTGCTATCGGGAATAAAAAACGCCGTATCTTCATCCCAAAAGGGACCGAAGATCGGCGGTACCACCCTAATTAGCCTATGCTTTCTTTTTCATAGCGCTCTCTCTTTGCCGCTAACGCCGGCTTACGTCGTATTTTCATACGAAGCTCCAAGGCAGGTTCCGATGCTTCCGCCTGGGAATTTCACAGCAACCGGTCATTTCCGTCCGGTAATTCCCTCTCTGAAGGCTTTCCTATCGTACTAATCCTCTTCAACGCCTGTCTATTGGGTATTTTATGCATAAATCGGGGATTTGTCAATTGCAATCTGCATTTTTAATTTTTATATATAAACCTGCAGACTCATTCTTTAGTACCTATTTTAAAAAATGAATCACATAAACTTCTCAAAATCTTAAGTTTGTGTTATCAATGTGTAAAAACTTTCCGTTTTAGAAACTAAAACCATCAATAATATAAATGTTACAAAAAAATCTCCCTTTGTACAATGATATAAATATTGCATACCTAATAACCAATCCTTTACCCAAACGCAAAACGCCACAAAAATTATTAACCAAAACTTAATAAATTAAAGCTCCAAACTATTCTCTTTCAAAAGAAAATCATAAATACTCATAATTGTAATGCCATCCTCATCTCTTGTTACATTTTGCAAAGCTAAAAAAGCACATAAAATAATTTTAGCATGGTCAAAACCGATTCCCTCCGAAGAGACAATATCATAATCCACCGTTTCATGATAATTTTGAAAATTTCTATCCTCTATGACTTCCGCCTTCAGCTCAATCTGCTTTTTACCGGTCTCAGATCCGCCTTTTACCAAGCCCGGATCCTTTTTTTCCTCACAAATCAGCTTTACAGAATAACCGGTTCTGATATGAGCCTGCTCCTCCTCCATTTCCCTGCATAACTCCTTTTTTTCTATGGAAGCAGAAAACCACTTTGCTTCCCATGCATCGCTTCCCGCATGGATTCTATAGCGTCGCTTTCCATACTGTCTGAAAATAAAACGCCGTTTACTGCCATTTTGGAAACAATCCGAAAGGTATCCTTTTTTCCCAGTTTACCATATACAATGTCAGCTTGGGTAGACTTGCTTTTATAAGGTTCTCTTACGACAAATGTCAGATTATCCTCCGACCAGCCAATGGGTTTATCCACGCAGGAAATACCCTTCCAGCCCAGAATCATGTTGGGAAAAAAGGTTCTGTCCACCTCCTGTACCCTTGCATATTTTTCCGCAATGGATTTTACGATTTCCACCGCTTTCCGGTAATTTTCATCCTCTAAGACATAATCCGAAAAGTCAGCGCCCAGATGTTCAATATAGAATTTTGCCTGCTCCAGGGTATTATATTTAATTACAAGCTCTGTCAGTCTTGTCTTTCTGGTTACGATAATAATCTTATTCATACCCCGTCCTTTTACGGGCGCTGATTCTATTGGATTTACTTTTAATCTGTTTTGTTCCATTTCGATTTCCCCATTAACATGCTCGTTGATGCTCTCTTTTATAGCTTCACTTACAAAATCCTTCTACGGCTTTTCTTACCTTTACTTTTTTGTCAAAGACTCCAGCAAATCCGGCGAAACATTCAGTACACCGATTTTATCCGCCTTATCCCCGATTTCCACAAATGCCTTTGCGATTAAAGATCTGCTGTCCATACCGCTTACCGCCAGGGCCTTGATAATCTCTGTATCCACTCCGGCAAAGGTACGCAGCAGCACCTCCGAATCATATGCCTTGGCATCGGATTTCTTTTTCTCGTTTTCTGTCTGCAAATCCACCAGCTTGCGGTTTTCTTCCTCTAACTGAATATCGTTGGCTATTTTCTTTGCGTCAAGTTCCGCCTGCTTTTCCTGCATCGTGCGCTTTGTTTCCATATTCTTTTCGTGTTTCTCTTTTTCCTTCTCCGCAATCTTAATCTCCGTATTCAACTCATTTTCCTTGATTGCCCTTTCCTGTTCAATGGCACAATTGCGGCGTTTGTATACAGCGTCATCACAATTCAAAGAGGGATTATTCCGCAGATAAGGACGCTGCATTCTGGTAACACAGGTAAAATCGGAAAAGTATTATCAATTGGTTTTATGGACTTGCAGCCATGAACTGGCTTTTGATGTGCAATGCGAAGGAAGCTCTTTCTGGTTTGTGTATCAGCTCATGGGCTGTTACGAAGACAGGAGACCTTTTATAGCAGCTATTACACCAGGTTTTAAAAGAATCAAATCCGATGGCGGTTTCAGAATGCTCTATCTTACAGAGCTGTTATATTTTCTTGCATATGACGGGAAAACTACTGCGAAACAAGCTTTCCGGCATCAGTATGAAAAACTTTATACCAATTTATCCAAAATAGAACGCCATCCTGCCTTTAAATCATCCAGACCGGAACAATATAGTTATCCCTGTCAATCGCCCCAAATTCCGGCTTCATACAGATGACAGCACCTTTATCCCGAAGCACTGACGCACGATCCAACAACGCAAATACCTTCGTAAGCTCTGTCCCGGGATTGGATGTCTTTTTAATTTCAATGGGGTTTAAGACCCCATCATGCTCTATAACAATATCAATTTCCTTGGCATCTTTATCCCGATAATAATACATAAACGGTTCTTTCCCGCAATTCAAATAAGTTTTTGCAATCTCGGATACTACATAATTTTCCAATATTGCCCCGTTCATGGCACCGCACTCCAAAGTCTCGGCATTGCTCCACTTCGTCAGATAACAAACCAGACCCGTATCATAAAAGTAAAGCTTCGGTGTTTTCACAAGTCTTTTTAAAAGATTATTGGAATACGGGTGCAGATAAAAAATAATTCCCAAAGTCTCCAAAATACCAAGCCACGCTTTTGCCTGTACCTGATTAATATCAGCATCCTGTGCAATCTCTGCTACATTCAGCATTTGACTACTTCTTGCAGCAACTGCCGTTATAAAGCGGAGAAATTTTAAGGAATCTATTGTCTCTGATAATTCTCTTACATCCCGTTCGATATAAGTGCTTAAATAACTGTTGTAAAAAATCTGACTGTTACTGTATGCACCGCTGACAATTGCCGGCATCGATCCTCTGAATATTCTTTCGAAAATCCCTTTGGCATCCGTTGGTTTTCGCTGTTCTTTTCTGACAGATAATTCTTGTAGAGCAACTTGAAAAGGCTCCATATTTTGTCCGTATACCTCTGCCTGTGATAAAGATGTCATAGACAGAACCGCTACTCTCCCGGCAAGAGATTCCTGCATTCCCTGCATTAATTTAAACACTTGAGAGCCCGTAAGCCAAAACGCTCCGGGGTCATGATATTTGTCCACATAAATTTTAATATAAGTAAATAATTCCGGAGCATATTGAACCTCATCTATCAACACCGGGGGCTGATGCAGCTGTAAAAAAAGCTCCGGATCATTTTTGGCCATTGCTCTCTCATTTAAATCATCCAGAGATACATAACTGCGCTCCGTGCCTTCCATCAATTTTTGAAGCATTGTCGTTTTACCAACCTGCCTCGGCCCGGTAACAAGTACAACAGGATATTCTTTCGTTACTTCCTTTACCACTGCTTCCAGACTTCTTGGTATATAATTCATACATCCTCTCCTTCGGCTGATTTTAACTATAATTATATATTAGCCGAAACCATTCAATTATACAAGCCTAATATAAAATTGATTCCTAAAATCACTTACTGATCAGGTACATAAAATTAAATCTGCTCAATTAATAAATATTAAAAATCCTCCACTTATTATGAAGGATTTTCTTTTAATTGATTCTGCATTCATCTATATCTTGTAATATAAACATTCTGTCACTTTCTGACAAACTATCTTTATAAGCTGTAATAAATTCTTCCAATTCATCTGCTCTTACAACATCATAAGACAAATCTATATTATTTTTAATAAATAATTCGGTGTTACTAAGAACGAGAACAGAATGTACAATAACAGAACATGATTTAATCAGTGTTTCCCTATATATTCTATATTTAAGAACCCCTCCTCTCCACCAATTTCAGCCGCAGCGAAAAGCTGCGACGCGTACCGAAAAAAATCCTGTTATTTTCCGTAGCATTAGATGAAAATCGCTGATTTTTCTTACAAAATAATTCCAACCCCAGGGTAAAATTGCCACGGATGGCAATTTTAGCCGTCTTGCGGCAGGACGCCGCCCAGACGGCGACCCGTCCGACGCCCAAAACCCTGATTATTTTGTTAGAAAAATCCGATTTTCATCTACAGCTACAGAAAATAACAGGACTTTTTTTCGGTACGCATCGCAGCTTTTCGCTGTCGGCGTCCCCCTTTCTATTCCCCCTTATCTTCTCTGATCAACCTTCGAATCGCCTCCACACAAACCTGAATCGTCTTCGTCATATCCGCGCACGTAGGATTATCAAGCCCCTGCTTTTCCCTCTCCTGATTCCACAAAACGTTCAACACACAGCCGGCTCTCGCCCTTAAAATCTGTGCCACAATAAACAATGTAGCGCTCTCCATTTCCGACGCCAGGCAGTCCGCTTTAATCCACGCCTGCCACTTGCTCAAAAGTTCATCTCCTACGGGCATACGCTCCGGACTGTGCTGTCCGTAAAAGGAATCCTTACACTGTACGATTCCCGTATGATATGTCATATCAAACTCTTTTGCACTCTCAACCAAAGCATTCGTTATTTCCAGATTCGCTACCGCCGGAAATTCAATAGGAACATACTCCTTAGAGGTTCCCTCCATTCTGATAGCGCCCGTCGCAATTACCAAATCTCCGCCCTTTACCCGTGTGGCCATTCCTCCGCAGGTACCAATCCGCAAAAAATTACGGACTCCGGACTGGTATAACTCCTCCACCGCAATTGCCGTGGACGGTCCGCCCATGCCTGTGGACATGACCAGTACCGGTTCATCCTCCAATGTCCCAATCCAGGAAGTATACTCCCGGTTTTTAGCGTAAAATCTCGGATTATCCAGATAAGCGGCAATTTTTTCCACTCTTCCCGGGTCTCCCGGCAAAATCACATATTTCGCCCCGTGTTCATCTCCAAAACCAATATGATAAAGCTTCTCGCCCATTCTTTTTCCTCCCGAAATACTTCATAAAACTTTTTTCTTTCAATGATTATTCTATAAAGCAACAGTTCAGATTTTACCTGAACCCGATAGCTTACAAACAGACTCCTTATTTTTTCAGCCCTTTTCATAGGTTTCGTATGCTTTCCACGCATCCTCGCTGCATTCTAAAATACTCATGGCCTCTTTAACGCTTCCCACAAAAACAGCCTTTTCAAAAGCTTCCGGCATTGTCCGGTTTTTCACATAACCGAAGCTCTGGACAATTACCTCTGTATCCGGACAAACCTTTAAAATATCTTTTTCCGAATCAATTCTATGATTTGTATATATTTTTATACCTAAAGTATCTATTTCCTCTTTCATCCGGTTGATGACCGTATCCCCTACTCCAAGTCCAATGGTTTCACTTTCTTCAAATACGGTAACATCCTTATGCAGCATTGCCAGATGTCTTGCCGCTTCCAGGCCGATATATCCGCCTCCCGCCACAGCAATCCTGTTTTCCGCCGGAATTGCAAGCAATGCCTCCGAAGCTTCCACAACCGGAACCTTTTCTGCCTTGATTTTATCCTGCATGCTTCCTGTGGCAACAAACACCTGCTCAAAGCCGTATTCTTCCAATTCTTTACCAGAAGATACTTTTTTCTGTATCCATTTTACATGCAGCCTTTTTAACATTTGCTTACCTTCCAAAATAGGAAGGGCAAAGTTTTCCCTGTCCCTTGGAACAGACATGGCCCGGAGTTTTCCTCCTATATGTTCATCAAAAATCGTAACCTCATGTCCCGCCTCCGCCAGAAAACGTGCCAGATTCAGGCCTGCAATACCGGCTCCTATGATTCCGATTTTTTTAGAATTCTCTGCCTTTTCAATTTCACGTATTCCCTCAAATCCTGTCTGGGGATTAAAGATGCATTTTACATCCTTGCATATAAAGATACGCCCCAGGCAGCCCTGATTACAGCCGGTGCAGCAACGTATTTCTTCATCCCTGTTTTCTTTAATCTTACGGATGATCTCCGGGTCTGCAATAAAACCCCGTCCTACGGCTACAATATCCGCATCGTCTTTCTCAATGACATCCCGGATCAGCTCCGCCGTATTTAAACGCCCTGCCACCATGACCGGAATGGATAATTTCTCCTTCAGCTTTCTCGCATATCCCCGAAGAAATCCTGCGGGAACATGCATGGGCTGTATCATATATTCCATACTGTCATAGCTTCCGGCGCTTACGCTTAAGACATCCGCACCTGCCGCCTGGACAGCCTTGCAAATATCTATGGCTTCTTCAAATCCCAATCCGCCTTCCAAATATTCCTCAACGCTTAATCGGACTCCTACCGGCACTTTTCCATTTACTTCTTCTATAACGGTTTTTAAGATTTCCAGAGGATACCGCATTCTGTTTTCCGGCGAACCGCCGTATTCATCCATTCTCTGATTGGAATAAGGCGATAAAAAGCTGTGAAGCAGATACCCGTGGGCAAAATGAATTTCAATTAAATCAAAACCCATGTCTAATGCTCTTTTCGTGGAAATTCTGAATTTTTCCCGGATTCTTTCCAGATCCGCCTTATCCATTTCCTTCGGCGGCGCCAGATTTTCAAAAAGCTTACAATTTACCGGGCTGGGGGCAATAGGAGTAAAAAGATTGTCATGTCCGATCTGACGGCCGGCATGATACAGCTGCGTAGCCGCTTTACAGCCTTTTTTATGCAGTCTTTCCACTAATTCCCGCAAGCCGGGCAGTCTGGTTTCATCAAAGATTTCAAGCTGGGAAGGCACGCCTTTTCCGTCAAAATCAACGGCTACGGAACCGGTAAATACCAATCCGCATTCATTCTCCGCACACTTTTCAAAAAAGCGAATGAGCCTTTCGGTAATCAAGCCACCCGCATTTGCATATCCGTTTTCTATCGGTGCAAAAGCAACTCTGTTTTTCAAAGTAAGATTTCCTATCTGAATTTCTGAAAACAAATCCGCCATATGATTTACCCTCCCGCAATACTTTTCAATTCCTCAAAATTTTCTGTCGTTCTTCACAGCCTTTACCTTTTCCATTTATTTCTGATTCTTTCCATTTCTTTCTGTTCTTTCTTTCTATCTTTAGTGCTTTTTACCTTTTAACTCTCTTTATTTTCCTTTACGGCCCTTTTTGTTCCTTTCACGACAAACGGCAGTCTCTTTACCGTTACCACGACGATAATAACGCCAATCATAACGTCAACCAGCGAACGGGGTACTTTTCCGAACATTTCCATGGTTTTCGCACCGCTTTGGAGGCAGCTTAAGAAAAATGCCGTAACCGGAATCAGAGGGAAGGAATTCCCTGCCATAAGGGATACAACAATGCCGTCAAAACCAACGCTGGGAGCAAAATCTATAACAAACCGGTGGAAAACGCCTATGATTTCCAAAGCCCCGCCTGCTCCTGCTATGGCTCCGCTTATAGCCATGGCCAGAAGCTGCCTGTTTTTCACATTAACTCCCGTATAGCGGGCGGCAACGGCATTGACGCCTACTACTTCCGTTTCATACCCGGAAACCATCCATCTGCTCCAGTACCAGACGATTGCCGTTACAACCAGGGCAAAAATGATCTCCGTTGTCAGCTCGCTTCCCTTGACAAGCGTTGTCAAAGAAACACCCTCCGGTATATTGGCAGTGGAACCGCTCTCTCCTACTGCACCGGGAACATAAAACGGCACGCGTACCAGAAATTCCGTAAAATACACGGCGATATAGTTAAACATCAGAGTGGTAACAACTTCACTGCACCGAAAACGAACCTTTAATACAGCAGGGATCAACGCCCACAGCATACCGCCCGCCATGCCGGCAATTATGCCTAAAATAATAAGCAGCCATCCCGGAAGATTAGGAAACAGCAGGGAAACGGCAGTAGCACAGACAGCGCCTAAATAAAACTGTCCCTGTCCTCCCGCATTAAACATCTGACCTCTTAAGGCCACCGAAAATGTCAGCGCCAGCATGATAAGAGGCGCCATCATCCGGACTGTACGGGCAAAATTCATTTTATTTCCTACTGCGCCCTGCGCCAGCTTTGAAAAAGCAAGTACCACATCCTTATGGGCGATAAGCAGCATTATGATACTGATTCCAAGGGCACACACAATTACGAAAACCGCAATCATAATAGTAGAAATCATCTTTTGTTTTTTCATCTTTTTACCCCCTTCCGAACATTAATTCGCCTAACCGCTCTTCCGTGGCTTCTCTAGCATCTAATACGCCGCTGATTTTTCCGTCATACATAACTACAATGCGGTCGCTCAGTTCCAAAATCTCATCAAGGTCGGCAGAAACCAGCAAAACGCTGCCGCCTTTCTTTTTCACATCCAACAGACATTCCCTGATGTATTTGCTGCTGCCTATATCCACGCCTCTGGTAGGCTGGCAGGCAACTACAATTTTGGGTTCTCTGTTCAGCTCTCTCGCTACAACAATTTTTTGCATATTTCCGCCGGAAAGATTGGCAACAGCTTCTTTTCGGCTTTTTATTTTAACAGAATAGGATTTTATCAGCTCTTCGCTGATTTTTTCTGCTTCTTTCCAGTTAAGTCTGCCCCTTCGTTTAATGGGCTCTTTATTATGAATTCCCAATATCAGATTCTTTTCTGCCGACAAAGGCAATGCGAGGCCTTCCGTCATTCTGTCCTCGGGAATATGGGCAATGCCCTTTTGCATTCTTTCCGCAATGGAACAGCCAGTAATATCCTCCCCTTCAAAAACAATGGTTCCGCCGCCTGTCCCCTGAGCTCCCACAATGGCGTCCACAAGTGTGCTCTGACCGTTTCCTTCTACACCGGCAACGCCTACAACTTCTCCCTTGTGCAGACAGAAGGAAATATCTTCAATGGCAACATGACCGTCATTTGCGGCCTTTAAATCCGTTATCTTTAAGCTGACTTCTTTTTCCCCGTCCTCTAAAGTTTTCTGCAACGGCTCCAGTTCCCGTCCTATCATCATGTATGCCACATCTTTTGCGGTAACGTCATCCCGGTTTACCGTGTTGACCAGCACGCCGTCTCTAAGGGCGCTGATTTTGTCGGATATTTCCATTACCTCTTTCAATTTGTGGGAAATAAAAATAACCGTATGATCGTTTTTAATTAACAGCCGGATTGTTGAAAACAGCTCCTGTGTCTCCTGAGGCGTAAGGATTGCCGTAGGCTCATCCAGAATAATAACCTTTGCCCCACGGTATAAAATCTTCAGAATTTCCACCCTTTGCTTTATGCCTACGGAAATGTCCTGAATCTTTGCGTTCAAATCAACTTCTAATCCGAAGTCCTCCATGATTTTTGTAATTTCCGGGCGAAAATTTTCCGGCCTCCATATTTTTTCGCCTCTTGGAGGCAATCCCAGCACAATATTTTCCATAACCGTAAAAGAGGGAACTAACATAAAATGCTGGTGAACCATCCCAATTCCACGGGCAATGGCGTCATGAGGGCTTTTTATTTCTATTTTTTCTCCGTCATAATAGATGCTTCCTGAATCCGGGCGGATCATACCATAGAGAATATTCATCAGCGTTGATTTTCCCGCACCGTTTTCGCCGACAATCGAGTGTACATCTCCCCGCTTAATTGTCAGATTAATATCTTTATTGGCATATACGCTGCCAAAATGTTTTTCGATATTTTCTAATTTAATGATTTCATCCATAGTATGCACATCCATTTCAAAAAAGTTATCAACAGTAAAGGCACCCCGCCCCTGAAAGACAGGGCGCCTTTAGTTTATTATGACTCTTACAGTTATACCGGTTGTAAATTATATATACTGATAGTATCAATACGATACCAATTGTATTTGGTTATAACTGTTTGTTGCTATATGCTACTGTTTGTACAGACAAGACTTATTTAGCGCTTGTGTCCTTCTCAACGGTTACTTCTCCGTTTTTGATTTGTTCGATTACCGCATTGGTAGCTTCCACAGCTGCCGTATATTTGCTCTTCAACTCATCGGACGCACCGTCGCTTCCGAAGTTGTCATATGTCTGTAAAACGGAAATACCGTTTCCGACAGAGCATACAATAACGCCGCTTTCAAATTTACCTGCTACAATATCGCTGATCTGGTTGTATAAAGTATTGCCATATCCGTAAATATTGTCGCCGATAACAGCACTGGGAGCCAATGCGCTGTGGTCTGCATTATCGCCGATAATGAATACATCCCCGGAAGCCTCCTGCGCTGCTTCAATAACGCCTAAGCTTGTTCTTGCTGCATCTGTAAAGATAACATCCGCACCGTCAGCGATTAACTGGTTACCTACTTCTTTTCCTTTTGCAGGATCCTCAAAGGAAGCCGCATTAATACGTTTTACGGTAGCATTGGGATTAACCGTCTGCGCACCTGCTAAAAATGCGTTGGAGTTTGCGATAATTGTATCATCTTCATAGCCTACAACATTTCCCAAAATGCCGCTTTCTGACATGGATGCAGCCAATACGCCTGCGGCATAAGAAGTTTCCCATGCATCATATGCATAAGCAACCACATTATCCATACTCAAATCATCTGTTGCATAAATCATAACGAACTTGGTGTCAGGATAATCAGGGGCAATTTTTCTTACAGGCTCTACAAACTGCTGGAACAGTGTAAAGATTACATCATAACCCTCCGTTGCGAAGGAACGAACCGCATCCTCCTGATCCGTAGTATCCAATGCTTCAACAACCTGTACCTCAATGCCATAATCATTCTTTACTCTGTCAACTGCCAGCATAATATCGTCTACAGGACCATTGTCGCCGGTAGCCTGGGGTGTAATAAATGCAACCTTTAATTCAGATGCTTCGCTTGTCCCTTCATTCTCTTCTTCGGTATCTGCAGGCTGTTCCGTATCTCCTGCATCTTCTTCATCTTTTGCATCTCCTGCATCTTCTTCCACCTTCTGCCCGTCATCCGCCGGCGCAGCTGCACCGCCGTCATTTCCGCAGCCGGTAAGTGTCATGCCGAAAACCAGCACTGTTGTTAATAAAATCGCTAATTTCTTTTTCATTGTTTTACCTCCTTAGTTTTTAAATTGCTATGAAAAAGCTTTCTTCCATTCCCTGTCATTGTGCTGCGTACCATAAGCGCTAAAATAGTTACCACATAAGGAAGCATCAGCACCAGGGATGAAGGAATGCCGTTTCCCTGAACCTTGGTGGACAATGTATCCGCAAGTCCGAAGACCAGTGCCGCTATCATGACGGATACAGGGTCCGCTTTACCGAAAACCACCGCCACATATGCGAAAAAGCCCCGGCCATTTGTCATATTTTCGCTGAATAATGTTACATATCCCAAAGAAAGATGGGCCCCTGCAAGACCGCAAAGCATACCTGCGGCAATTAGGGATATTACCCGGAATCTGCTTACGCTTAAGCCTGCCGCCTGGGCAGCGTGCGCCTCTTCTCCCACGGCGCGTAAACTGATTCCCATATGGGTCCGGTACAGCAGGAATGCCAAAACCGGTACAAGAATAAATGTAAGGTATACCAAAGGCGTATATCCGCTTAAGATTTCCCCTATAACGGGTATATCTTTAATAAAAGGAATTTCAATCCGCTGAAAGCCTGAAATCTTATTGCTTGCTGAGATAGAACCGCCTTCCCCGAATACCATCTTCATAAGATAGGTTGTCATGCCCAGCGCCAGCGTATTAATTCCTATGCCCGTGATGGTTGGCTCGGCGCCCAGATCTTCGGTTAATTTAACAAAAATGAAACCTACCACTCCACAGACCGCCATGGCTATCAAGGCTCCAATCCATGCGCTTCCGGTCAAATATGACCCATAAATGGCGAAGAAACAGCCAAACAGCATCATTCCTTCCAGGGCAATGTTGAAAACACCCACACGTTCACAAATAATCCCGCCCAGTGCCGCAAGTAAAATCGGCGTTGCACATCTTATCATCGAAATAATTAATTGAGTCAATTTCAATCCCTCCCGATTCTTATAGTAATCTGCCCCATGAATCCAGTCCCTGCCACAAATCAGCCGTATCTTTCTTCAAACGTTTTCTCTGTTCCGACGAAATGTACAGGCGTCCTCCCCTGCATCGCAGATATCCGTCCGCTGTCAATTCCCGTATTGCCCTGTCCACTGTACGGGTAGAAAGTCCCGTACTGTCCGCAATCCTCTGACGGCTTAAACGTATGGAGTCCGCTCCTCCGTCTATATCTAACGTGGCTTCAATGAATACCATTACCCGCTGCTTTCCTTCAAAAAACAGAAACGCCCGTGCCATTTTCGCCTGTGTCAGCAGATAGGTTCCCATGGTCTTTGCCTCCAGACGCAGCGCTTTCTCATCATGATTAAGCCATTTTTCAAAAGCCCGTCTGGAAATTACCAGAAACTTACTGTTTGTTACCGTGGTAAGCGAAGTCCGGTAAGTATCCATATCCAGTAAAATTTCCATCGTTCCGAAAACCTTTATGGGCTTAAACCACATATACTCAAAGCTTACTCCATCCCGATACTGGTCCGTAGCCTTCACACTTCCATCCACTAAAATGTATATTTTTTCAATTTCTTCACCTTCATAAATGAAAGTGGTTCCGCCTTTCATATTCACAATTTCAATCTGTTCCAAAATACTGATAGGGGCGTTCTCCAGATATTTATTCAGGTAATTTCTTCTTTCATCATCTAAAGCCGCAATTAAATTCAATACTTTATCCGTGTTCCTGTTTAACATATCTGAGCCCTCCCTATCTCAAAATTTGAAATTTGTCAATACATCTCCCGATATATTTTTAAATTTTTATATCATCATCCATAAATGGATGTAGTTACTGGTAAATAATGTTCTGACGATGTATATCCATATGCTTACCCTATCAGTTCTCGCTGGGTCTGTGCCCTGACATTCCTTCATTCTGCTTTATGGATAAAGGCACGGG
>CAJTCE010000035.1 GCA_910574745.1 Lachnospiraceae bacterium
CCAATGTTTATGTCCATTTTTCTCAAACTTCTTTTCCTGCACGATATTCAGTTGTCAATTTTCGGTTGGAATCTCATTCATTGAGATTCCGAGAAGTTATTGATCTACCTGACAAATACAGTGGGACTTAATCCCGGTATTGTAGGGACTCTTATTGCGGCCTCCAAGTTTTTTGACGGAGTGACGGATATTTTTTTCGGAGCCATGATCGATAAAACAAAAAGCCGGATGGGAAAGGCAAGGCCCTGGATGCTCTATGCTTATATCGGATGCGCCGTAACTCTTGTGGCAATTTTTGCGGTGCCCCTGGATATGGGCAGGACCTCCCAGTATATATGGTTCTTTATCGCCTATACACTGTTGAACGCAGTATTTTATACGGCTAACAATATTGCATACTCGGCCCTGACAGCTTTGGTTACCAAAAACAGCAAGGAACGGGTACAGATGGGATCTTACAGGTTCATTTTTGCCTTTGCAACCAGTCTGCTCATTCAGTCCATTACAATAGGTGCGGTAGCAGCCTTTGGCGGCGGCGCTTTCGGCTGGAGAACCATAGCCATTATTTATGCGATTATCGGACTTTTGGTCAATACCATATCGGTTTTATCGGTAAAGGAGCTTTCACAAGAGGAGCTGAGCCGGTCTGATATGGAAGAGGAAAATGGTCCGGAGGCAGGAAACAATTTAAAAGCCGGTGATATTCAGGCAAAAGGAACCGTAGAAGAGAAATACGGTCTTATGGAAGCGGCTAAACTGCTGATTGCCAATAAATATTATCTGATGATCTGCGGCGTTTATATTCTTCAGCAGATTTATACCGCTATGATCAATATGGGCATTTACTACATGACCTATGTTTTAAAAAATGAGAACTTATACGGCGTATTCTCATGGGCGGTCAACATTCCGCTGATCATTGCGCTGTTGCTCACGCCTGCCCTTGTGGTAAAATGGAACGGGATGTATAAGCTGAATTTAAGGGGATATATGATTTCTACTGCAGGAAGGGCCTTGGTAATTGTGGCGGGCTATTTGGGAAGCGTTCCCTTGATGCTTTTATTTACGGGAATTGCCGCATTGGGGCAGGGCCCCTGGCAGGGCGATATGAACGCCGTTATAGCGGCCTGTTCGGAATATACCTATTTGACAAAACACAAAAGAGTGGACGGAACAATGTATTCCTGTACGTCCTTAGGGATTAAGCTGGGCGGCGGTTTGGGTACTGCCGTGGCAGGCTGGCTGCTTGCCGCCAGCGGATTTGTTGGAACGGCTGCCGTTCAATCGGATTCCTGTATCAGAATGCTGTACTTTATTTATCTTTGGATTCCGATGCTCATCAGTCTTGCCATGACGTTTATTCTTTCCAGAATGAATGTGGAAGCTGCTAATAAAAAAATAAAGCAGCAAGGCGACGTTTAAAACGCTGCTGCTCTTATGGGTGTGGTTGATTCCGGCCGTTTACCGGCCGGATGGCCGCTCCTGCGGCGGGATATCTGCTATGCATGGTAAATATAATCGAAGTAAGTTGCATAAAATTCAATTACGGTATCCCTGTAGTTTTTTAATAAATTTTTGATTTTATTCATTGTGCCGCCTCCTTTCTTTGTTTCTGAACTTATTGTATATTATCTTTAAGGAGAATACGTGCCAAAAAAGAATAAAAAGTAGCCAATTTTTGCAAGGAGGTTATCATATGTATCCATTCTACGAAGAGACACAGAAAAGCCTAAGCATACTTTACAGAACCTCGAAGCATGTACCGCCTCATCTTCATCATGCTGTTGAATTTGTATATGTGACAAAAGGAACCTTGGAAATCGGCGTAGGACAGGAGCTGTATCATATGGAGGAAGGGGATTTTGCCATTGTGTTTCCCAATGTGATCCATCATTATCAGGTATTTTCCCCGGGAAATAATAAAGCTTACTACATATTGGCGTCGCCGGCTATGTGCGAGCCCTTTCAAGAGGAGCTGCAAAAATACTGCCCGCAAAATCCCGTTATTTCCAAAGGCATGGTGCCGCAGGACATTGTAAACGGAATAAAATGCCTTACAAAATCGGAAAAGGAACAGTTTATCGTGCAGCAGGCCTATGTACAGATATTTCTGGCAAAAAGTATACCCTGCATGAAAATGGTGGAAAAGAGCAGCGTGGGAAGTGAGGACATCATCTATCAGTCGGTATCCTACATAGCCGCCCATTTTAGGGAAGACATCTCCTTAGAAAAAATGGCGTCGGATTTAGGAGTCAGTAAATACGTGCTTTCCAGGGTGTTTTCCGGCACCTTTCACAGGAATTTCAATCAGTATTTAAATGAAACACGGTTAAACTATGCCGGCGCCATGCTGGAATATACCAGCCGAACGGTTACGGATATTTGTATGGAATCCGGCTTCGAAAGCCAGAGAACCTTTAACAGGGTCTTTATGCAAAGCTACCGTATGACGCCCAGGGAATACCGGAACAGCCGGAAGCAGCAATATCAGTCCATGGGCGGAAATCAAAATGATTCCTGAATCTATGGGAATGATTTTCGTATATCTTCGTCCTTTCACTGTCATGAATGTCATATATTTAATATTTTTTCCTCTTTTTTGATATATGTGCTCTGGGAATGTCGGTAAAATCAGAATAAATAACCGAAGCGTATTTTGACAGGCAGGGAGAAAGCTCTTAAGCTGAGAGTGTTTCTAAAACCGACTTGTCAGAAACCGGAGTGCAGGATTGGAGAATTAGGATGGAGACAATACGTTTTTTAGACAATGATGGAACCTTTTCCATAGAACGGCCCGAGAATTACAGCTATCTTTATTTTCCCATTGCAGGGGAAAAAGGGTTAAAGAGTTCCATAACGCCAAATTTAGGCGGCGATAGTAAAATCAATCAGGAAACTTTTTTGCTGGAGCCTGTAAGCTCAGAAAATTTGCATAATAACAGGTCTACAAGAAATTTCTGGTGTATTGTAGAAGGTATCGGATGCTGGTCCGCTACAGGAGCATCGGCAGAAGCGGAGGATAAAAAATTTTCCCCGGAACAGGATGCCTGCACATTGACCGCAGGACTTATGTGGCAGACAGTAAAAAGAAGCTCGGAAAAATATAATCTGGAGAGTGAGATTACTTCCTTTGTACCGGTGGATGAAAATGTGGAAATCATGCGGGTGTGCCTCCGTAATACGTCAAAAGCAAAGCAGAGGATCACGCCGGTTGCGGCTGTTCCGATTTACGGGAGAAGCGCTGATAATATCCGGGATCATAGAAATGTCACATCCATGCTGCATAGAATCCATACACAGCAGTATGGCGTAACGGTAAAACCTACTATGTCTTTTGATGAAAAAGGCCATCGGAGAAATCATTTGACATATTTTGCGGCAGGAGCTTCAGGAACCG
This sequence comes from Lachnospiraceae bacterium, assembly GCA_910574745.1. GTDB lineage: Bacteria > Bacillota > Clostridia > Lachnospirales > Lachnospiraceae > UBA2882. The sequence goes on from CAJTCE010000035.1 coordinate 3,398, forward strand.
GAGAAAAACCCGTATCCTTTTATCCTACGGTAGATTCCTTTATCGGGGAAGGCGGTTCTTTTACACACCCGGCGGCGATTTACGGAAATAAAGAGGGTATGCCTGCGAAAACGGAAATCGGAGGAAAAGAGGCTATGGGCGGTATCCGTTTCGGGCAGATAACGTTGGAAGCGGATGAAACGGCGGAATATGTCATTATAATAGGAATCACGGAACAGGAAGAAGAGATAGATAATACTGTTTTAAAATATGCCTCCTCTTCCAAAGTGGAGCAGGCTTTGGAGAAGGTAAAGGAATACTGGCAGGAGAAGGTTAACGTCAGATATCATACCGGCGACAGCTGCTTTGACCTTTTTATGCGGTGGGTAAGCTTTCAGCCGTTTTTAAGACGTATTTACGGATGTTCCTTCCTGCCTCATCATGATTATGGAAGAGGAGGAAGAGGATGGCGGGATTTGTGGCAGGACTGTCTTTCTCTTCTTCTGATGGATCCTAAAGATGTACGCCAAATGATAGTCAGCAACTATGGCGGAGTGAGAATTGACGGAACCAATGCTACGATTATAGGTAATAAGCAGGGAGAGTTTATCGCGGACAGGAATGGTATCAGCCGTGTATGGATGGATCATGCGGTCTGGCCGTTTATGACAACCCGGCTCTATCTTGACCAGACAGGGGATATTGCGGTTCTGCTGGAAAAGGTAAGGTACTTTAAGGATACCCAGGCAGAACGTGGAACAGCTATAGATAAGGACTGGAACGACGGTTACGGTATGTGGCAGAAAACAGCTGACGGCAGCGTATATGCAGGAACAATTCTGGAACATCTCCTGGTAGAGCATTTATGCGCCTTCTATGAAGTAGGGGAACATAATGAAATGCGGCTGCGCGGTGCAGATTGGAATGATGCGCTGGATATGGCGGCGGACAATGGAGAGAGTGTGGCATTTACCTGTGCATATGCGGGAAATTTAAAACAGCTGGCAGAGTGTCTCCGTCTTTTGAAAGACAGATTGTCTTGTACGGAAATAGAGCTTATAGAGGAAATAAATGTTTTGCTTAAAGATGAGGAAGGGCTTTATGAAGATGCCGAAGCAAAACGGGAGATTTTAAAAGAATATACGGGGCTGTGCAGGCATGAGATCAGCGGAAAGAAGATACAGGTGCCCGTCCATAGTCTGATCGATAATCTGACGCATAAAGCAGACTGGATCATGGAACATGTCCGCAAGACAGAATGGATTCAGGGAAAAAATGAAGAAGGCTGGTTTAACAGCTATTATGATAATCATAAGAATGCGGTGGAAGGCATTTTCGATGAAAGCGTCCGTATGATGCTGACAGGACAGGTTTTTGCCATTATGAGCGGGACCGCCACAGCCGGTCAGATAAGTCAAATCTGTAAAAGCGCAGACCGTTATTTGTATAACGCTGCCATTGGCGGCTACCGGTTGAATACGGATTTTAAGGAACTAAAGTTTGATATGGGAAGAATGTTTGGATTTGCTTACGGAGAAAAAGAAAACGGAGCCGTATTTTCCCATATGACAGTTATGTATGCCAATGCACTTTATAAAAGAGGGTTTGTAAAAGAAGGATATAAGGCGCTTCAGACTCTGGCTGACACGGCTCTGGATTTTGATACAAGTAAAATTTATCCCGGCATTCCGGAATATTTCAACAGCGATGGGCGAGGAATGTATCATTACCTGACAGGCGCCGCAAGCTGGTATATGATGACTATGATAACAGAAGTATTCGGGATCCGTGGGGATGCGGGAGATCTGGTAATCAGACCAAAGCTTCTGAAAAAGCAATTTGATAGCAAAGGAATAGCTTCTATCAAATGCCGTTTTGCAGAAAAGAACCTTGAAGTTATTTTTAAAAATCCGGATGGGATGGAATATGGAGCATATGAAACCGGCAGGGCAAGTTGTGACAAAGAAGCCTTGCAAATCGTTGATAAGGCACAGGTTATTATAAAACGTGGGACGGTGGAGTCCATGGATGAGGGGCTGCATAAAATTGAAGTAGAGCTGGTCCCGCTTTCCGAAAAATAGAAACAGCAGGTTAAGAGCTGCGGCCATTATTACCAAGAAGTGCGGTAATAGTGGTCGCGGTATTTTTTTGGAGTTATGCCAATCAGTTTTTTGAAGGATTGGATAAAATGACTCTGGGAAGAAAATGCCAGGTAATTGGCAATTTCAATCAGGCTGTAATCAGAGTATTTTAGCAGATGCTGTGCTTTTTCGATTTTCATTTCACAAATATAATCACTAATGGAAATGTTAAGCTCCTTTTTAAAAAGCCTGGAGAGATAACTGGGAGAAAGTCCCACCTGATCGGCAAGGTCATTTACGGTAATCCGGCAGTTTATATGAGTGTACATATAGTCCATGCAAAGAATGACAGGCTTTGACAAAATGGCGCTTTTTTTAACCAGCATCATTTTTTGGGTATAATCCAGAGCCATTTGTGTATGAAGCTTTGAGATGGCTTCGATGGAAGTGCAGGCGTCCATTTTTAAAATATAGAAGTCGCTGAGACGGAATGCCTGTTCCAATTCCATGCCTGCCTCTATACAGCGTCTTGTGATCATGGCAGTTGTAACAACAAAGTGATATTTTATATTGGTCAGGGGATTTGTAGATAGTACGCCCATGCCTTCTGAATTGGTAAAAATATTTTCTTTGCAGTTTTTTTGTACAAAGTCCATATCGCCGGAACTGACTGCCTGATAAAAGGTATATTCCTCTTCTAATGGGCGGTGTGAAAGAGATTCTTCACTTTTTTGCAGTTCCGTCTGGAACCATTCGTTTCGAAGATTCATGTGTTTTCCTCTTGGGGGGGTTAAAAAACCTGCGGGGGTATTTTGGGTGGTCATGGTGTATGGGGGAACCCGCAGGGGATGTTCGAGGAGCGTAGTGGATGTTCGGAAACCCGCAGTGCACATTCGAAAAACCTGCGGTTTTTCTCATTCGCGGGCTTCGCCCTATGAAAACCGACATGGCCAAATTCGTCTGCAAGCAGCCGATTTGTCCCTGACGGTTTTCGCACTGCTCATTGATTACGCGCACATTATATCATGATTTTGATATTTTTGTATAGAACCTTGTATATCAAAATCGGATGGGAATTTATAATTTGTTAAACTGTAATTAAAATTTATTTAAAACGGATAGGGAGTGTTGGTATGAGAAGAGATTTGTTGAAAAAAATTTCAGCCTTTCTTGTAGTGGGGGCAGTGATTCCATTGGTTGTGTCTTGTGGTAAAAATGAAGGCGGGGAAGAGGTAAATGTGGAGGTTCCGGAAAGTAGTATAGAGGAAGAGGATAATTCCGAGGCTCAGGATTTGCCGGCAGAGTACGAAGGCTATACGCTGGTGTGGGAGGAGCAGTTTGACGGAGATTCCTTGAATCTGGAGGACTGGAATGTCGAAACGCATGAACCGGGATGGGTAAATAATGAGCTGCAGGCATATGTGGATTCTCCTGATAACATTTATATTGAAGACGGAGAATTGGTGCTCAAGCCCATAGAAACGGAGGATGGGGGTTATACATCAGGCAGAGTAAATACCCAGAACAAGCATGATTTTAAATACGGACGCTTTGAGGCAAAGGTAAAGGTTCCCGAAGGGCAGGGATTTCTGCCGGCATTCTGGATGATGCCCACCAGCGAAAATCTCTATGGACAGTGGCCCAGATGCGGAGAAATTGACATTATGGAGGTCATGGGCCAGGCAACGGATACTTCCTACGGGACAGTTCATTTCGGCAATCCTCATAGTGAAAGTCAGGGGACTTGTGTGCTGGAGGAAGGCAGTTTTTCCGATGAATATCATGTCTTTAGCGTAGACTGGGAACCGGGCAGGATTGACTGGTATGTGGACGGTAATCTCATCCATACGGAAACCAACTGGTATTCTGCAACGGAAGGACAGGGAGAGATCACATATCCGGCTCCCTTTGACCAGCCCTTTTATATTATTCTGAATCTGGCCGTTGGCGGCAGCTGGGTAGGAAATCCGGATGAATCCACAGATATTGAGAACGCAGAGTACAGAATTGATTATGTAAGGGTATACCAGAGGGACAGCTACGATGAGAATGTGGAAAAGCAGGAGGAAGAGGTTGTCTTACGGGAGCCGGATGAAAACGGAAATTACATCATTAACGGCAATTTTGCAGATGCAGAGGAACTGACGGATGAAGAGGGCTGGATATTCCTTACGGCACAGGGTGGTGCGGCTACTGCTCAGATTAAAGACAATGAGATTTTTATAGATTCCACGTCGGAAGGAACGGAGGAGTACAGCGTGCAGCTGGTACAGCCGGATGTCCCCGTGATAAAAGGAGCTACATATCTTGTTACCTTTGACGCCTATGCAGAGGAGGACAGGATCATGAAAGTGGCTGTAACGGCGCCGACCCGTGACTGGATCCGTTATCTGGAAGATACGGAGGTGGAGCTGACGACTACAAAGCAGACGTTTACTTATGAATTTACCATGACAGGCGATGATGACGCCAGGGGACGCCTGGAATATAACATGGGAAAAGACGGTTCGACCGCAGGCATTCATTTAAGCAATGTATCGGTTGTTAAAACCGGAGAAACGGATCTTGGCGATGACGGAAACAGCGTTTTAGCAGATGGAAACTATGTTTACAACGGAAGCTTCCAGGAGGGCAAGGGCCGTCTGGGATTCTGGGAAGTGGAAGCTTCGGATGGCGCCGAGGTTACCGTAACCAATGAAGATAATATCAGAAAACTCAAGGTATCAGTTCCGGAAGGAACCACAGAGGAAAATCCCGTAGTTGTTTCCCAGAAAGGACTCTCACTGGCAGAAGGCGATTATGCTTTAAGCTTCCTTGTTGAAGGCGAATCGGGAAAGCATATCAAGGTAAACGTAGTAGGACAGGATTTTGAAGTAGGGCTGACAGGCGGAGAGCAGAGCTATTCTCAGAAATTTAACGCCGGTGCGGCAAGTGACACAGGTATTATATTTGAATTTGGCGAACCGGGAGTATTTTATCTGGATGACGTCCGTGTCGAGGAGGACAGTCTGATCAAGAACGGAAGCTTTAATGCTGGATTTGCAGGCTATGAGGTCTATGCGTATACGGCTTCTGATATTGAGTATGTGGTAGACAGCCTGAATGAAGACAATGCGGCGGACTTTACCATCAGCAATACAGGAGATGCGGCATGGAAGATTCAGCTGAAGCAGAATAATATTGAATTGGAGAACGGGCAGTGGTACAGACTTTCTCTGGATGCCAAGTCTGATACGGACAGAAAGCTTATGTTTGCCATTCAAAGAGACGGAACGGAGGACGACGACTGGACTCCCTATTCAGGAGAGGAAATTGTTGAGCTTGGCAAGGATTACCGGACATATGAAATTGAGTTTTTGATGGAGGGGGAGACTGACCTTAAATCCGTACTGAGCATTTCCATGGGAGCTGTTGACGGAACGCAGATCGACCAGAAGCATCGTATATGTATTGACAATATCAGTCTGGAAAAGATTGAAAAATAGACGGATATGGGCGGACTGATTTTAGGAGTTATTGTTTAAGGGAGAAAAAGAATGAGATTTGGATATTTTGATGATACAAAACGGGAATATGTAATTGAAAGGCCGGATACGCCGGCGCCCTGGGCGAACTATCTGGGTTCCCCGGAGTACGGGGCTGTTATTTCCAATAATGCAGGCGGCTACAGCTTTGCCAAGTCTGGCGCTAATGGCAGGATTTTGCGTTATATTTTTAATCATTTTGATCAGCCGGGACGTTATATGTATATCCGTGATAATGAGAGTAAGGATTACTGGTCTGCTTCGTGGCAGCCGGTGGGAAAGGATCTTGAAGATTATAAAAGTGTGTGCCGTCATGGGACGGCATACACCAAAATGATTGCGGATTACAGCGATATTCATTCAGAAGCTTTGTATTATGTTCCTCTTGATAAGGCATATGAGGTTTGGAACCTGAAACTTACGAATCTTTCTGAAACCGCAAGAAGCCTGACGGTTACGGGATATGCGGAGTTTACCAATGTTAATAACTACGAGCACGATCAGGTAAATCTGCAGTATTCACAGTTTATAACCAGAACTGCTTTTGCCGGTAACCGGATTCGTCAGATGATTCATGGCAATCTGGATTGTTTGAAGGAAGGGGAAACGGTAGATGAAAAAAATCTGATAGAACGGTTTTTCGGTCTGGCAGGAGAGGAAGTCTCCTCATATTGCGGAGATAAAGAAAAATTTCTCGGACGTTATCACGGCTATGGAAATCCTGCCGGTGTAATCCGGGGAGATTTGGGTGGAGACCTTAATTATAATGAAAACGGATGCGGCGCCCTTTCAGCGCGGATTTTGCTGGCGCCGGGAGAAACGAAGCATATAGCGTTTATTCTGGGTATGAAAGGCGATAAGGAAGCAGAAAGCATTTTGAAGCAATATCAGAAGCCTGAAGAATCCTGCAAAAAGGACTTAGAGGAACTGATTGCCTATTGGCACGGAAAGCTCTCTCATTTTCAGGTAAAAACCCCCAGCCCGGAATTTAATTCCATGATCAACACCTGGAATGCCTATAACTGTTTTATGACCTTTATCTGGTCCCGTGCGGCTTCTTTTATCTACTGCGGTCTCCGTAACGGATACGGATATCGTGATACGGTACAGGATATTCAGGGAGTCATTCATCTGGCGCCGGAAATGGCTGTAGAAAAAATCCGGTTTATGCTTTCTGCACAGGTGGATAACGGAGGCGGTCTGCCTCTTGTAAAGTTTAACCATAATGCCGGACATGAAGACACGCCGGATGATCCCTCTTATGTACAGGAGACGGGACATCCTGCATACCGGGCAGATGACGCTTTGTGGCTGTTTCCCACGATTTATAAGTATGTTTCCGAATCCGGGAACCTTTCCTTTATCGACGAGGTTATCCCTTTTGCCAATAAGGACGAGGGAACGGTGTATGAGCATTTGAAACGTGCCATTGATTTTTCCGTCAATCATCTGGGCCCTCATGGTATGCCTGCCGGGCTATATGCAGACTGGAATGACTGCTTAAGGCTCGGCAAAGACGGCGAATCCACTTTTGTGGCGTTACAGTTCTATTTTGCCATGTCCATTATGAAAAAGTTTGCCGCCTATAAAGGAGACAGGGATTATATCGGTTATCTGGATGAAAGTCAGGAAAAATTTGGGGCGGTAATACAGAAATTATGCTGGAATGATGACCGATTTATCCGCGGCTTTACGGAAAAAGGAGAGGTCATAGGGCAGCGCACGGATGCAGAAGCAAATATGTGGTTAAATCCTCAGAGCTGGGCGGTCATCAGCGGGCTTGCCACGGATGAACAGGCAGATACGGTATTGGATACGGTATATCGGCGGCTGAATACGGAATACGGAGTGACTTTAATGGATCCGCCCTATCATGAGCATGCCTTTGATGGCGCCCTTGCCGTGATCTATAATGCGGGAACCAAGGAAAATGCAGGGATTTTTTCACAGTCACAGGGCTGGATCATCCTTGCAGAAGCATTGCGCGGACATGGGGAACGTGCCTTTACTTATTTTATGGAAAATGCCCCGGCGGCGCAAAATGACAGGGCGGAAATCCGGAGGCTGGAGCCGTATTGTTACGGACAGTTTACGGAAGGAAAGCATAGCCCCCATTTTGGGCGCTCCCATGTGCATTGGCTTACGGGAACGGCGTCCACGGTTATGGTAGGATGTGTGGAAGGAATACTGGGCATGCGCCCTGATTTTGGCGGGCTTAGAATTTCCCCTTCTATTCCGAAGGAATGGGAATCCTTTGAAATTGAGAAAGATTTCAGGGGAAGTCATCTGCACATTGTGGTCAATAATCCGGGACATACGGAGTCAGGATGCAAAAAGCTAATCGTGGATGGCAGGGAAATGGAAGGGAATTATATTCCGGCGGAATTTTTAAAAGAACAATCGGAAATTGAATTGATCATGTCATAAATATATGATTAATTTTAAGAAATAAGCAATCGACCGACCCCGTGCTCCTTTTTGTGTGCACGTGCAAATCATACCGAAAAAAATGCGATGCATTCCAAATGACCTTAATTATTATTTTTTCTGTTATAATTACACTAGTCAGCTATGCAGCAAAACGGAAAATGAGTACAGTGTGGAGATAATCATGGGAAAAATATGGGATTTTTACGAGCATTTGAATGAAATTGTATGCGCTGTGGATATGGAAAAGTATGAATTGGTTTATCTGAACCACCGTGCACGGGAAGTATACGGAATAAAATCAATGGAAGAAATAAAAGGAAGGAAATGCTATGAAATACTGGGGGGCGGTTCTGCCCCCTGTGCAATCTGCAATAATAAAGAGCTAAAGCAGGGTTACTTTCTGGAATGGAAGCATTATAATCCGCAGCTCGGAAAAGTACTTGCCATAAAGGATACCCTGATAGAAGAAGACGGACGATCATATCGCTTGGAAATCGCCATTGATATGGGCGCTTCCGGTTTACATAGCGGAGAATGTGCCGGCAATGAGGCCATGATAAACGAAGGCTTGCGGCTTTCCCTTTCGGCGCCTCTGCCGGAAAAATCCATTGAAATCCTGTTGGAATATCTGGGACAGTCATTGTTTTGCGACAGGGTATACATTTTTGAAGAAACGGAAACAGGCATATTTTCAAATACCTATGAGTGGTGTGCAAAAAATGTCCGGTCGCAAAAGGAGAATTTACAAAATCTGCCTTTTGAAGTTGTAAAGATATGGTACGGCAAATTCCGTAAACAGGAAAATATCATGATTAAAAATCTGGAAATTACCAAAGAGAAAGACCCGGCCATGTATGAGGTTTTAAAGCCTCAGGATATCCGCACGCTGGTGGTCAGTCCCCTTATGAGCGATAATAAAATCATTGGTTTTTACGGTGTGGATAATCCGCCAAAGGAGTTTATGGATCATATCTCCACCATGTTTCAGATCATGGGGCATTTTATAGTTTCGCTTTTAAAGAGAAGGAATCTTGTAAGACATTTGGAAAACTTAAGCTTCCATGACCAACTGACAGAGCTGGGAAACCGGCGGGCTATGCATGCTTATATGGAAGCTGTGGATCCGGAGGAAAGCATAGGGATTTTGTATTGTGACGTTATGGGTCTGAAAAAGGCAAATGATTCAAAAGGACATAAGGCAGGGGACGATCTGTTGGTTCGCGCCAGCGGATGTTTAAAAAAGAAATTTGGAGATTATAAGCTTTTCCGCGTAGGCGGAGATGAATTTCTTGCCCTGTGCGCGGGAATAGAGGAAAAAGAGCTGCTTGGCAGAGTGAATGCCTTGAGAGAACAAATGAGGAAGGATAAAGCCTTTATGGCACTTGGCTGTATCTGGCGGGCCGACAGCAGGGAGAACATGGATAAACTCCTTGCAAAGGCTGATGAACGGATGTATGAGGAGAAAAGGGCATACTACCAAAGAATAAACAATTTTACCTGACAAAAAGGGATAATCCCTTTTTGAATACCTCCAATAGCCGTCCTGACAGGCTGCTAAGCAAGCCTCAGGACGGCGTTGCCATGTCATTCTTTCAAGCAGTAAAATGCTGAAAAATAAAATACTGTTAAGCGGGGATCTTTAATACCTGCCCTATATTTAATGTGTTACTTGTCAATCCGTTCAATGCTTTAATCGCGTCTACTGTAGTGCCGTATCTTCTGGAAAGCAGCCAAAGAGTATCTCCCGAGCGGACAGTATATTCAAAATAAGGGCTGACCTGTGAAGAGGGGATTTTTAAAATCTGTCCGATATGCAACGTATCGCCGGTAAGTCCGTTTAATGCTTTGATAGCATCCACCGTGGTGCCGTATCTTCTGGAAAGCAGCCAAAGGGAATCACCTGATTGGACAGTATATTCAAAATAAGGGCTGACCTGCGAAGAGGGGATTTTTAAAATCTGTCCGATATGCAACGTATCGCTGGTAAGTCCGTTTAATGCTTTAATAGCATCTACCGTGGTGCCGTATCTTTCGGAAAGCAGCCAAAGAGTATCTCCGGAACGTACAACATATTCAATCGTATCTGTACCCGGATCGGGGGAGGGGACATTCTGCTCTATGCCCAGATAGATTCCATATAATGCGTTCCATGTAAGAGAGCCTACAATGCCGTCGGGATTAAGCCCTGCCATCTGCTGGAAGGCAATGACGGACTGTCTGGTGCTGTTGTCAAAGCTGCCGTTTTGGGAAGGCGCGGGAATACCGGGATAATATTCGGATATGACATTTAAAAGATACTGAAGGGTAATGACATCCGGTCCGGTGGAGCCCTGACGAAGTACGCTGTCAGGAGGAACGGTTCCGATTCCTAAGGAGGTGCCTTCGCTGTCTAATTCCGCCAATCTGGTTATTCCGGCATAAATGCTGGATATTTTGTACCAGGTGGCTTTGCCCACAACGCCGTCTGCCGCCAGATTGAAAATGCTCTGAAATTTGGTTACTGCGGCTTTTGTACTGTTTCCAAAAACGCCCGTTTCGTCGGTTATGGCAGGAATAGCGGGATAATTTCTTCTGATTCTGTTCAAATAAGTCTGTATGGTCTGGACGTTAAGTCCCCTGCTTCCCACTTTTAAAGATGTGCCCGGATAGGATGAAATAACTCCGGTAATAATATTTGTTTCTGCGATTTCTATATCTTTAGGATAATAGGAACGCAAAATCTGCAAAGGCGACTGCCCCTGGTTGGCAAGCGTAACGGTTCCCCATTGAGACAGACCCTGGCAGGTAGCGGTGGTTCCGTTGCAGAAGGAGGTAAAATAAGGGGAATCCTGCCCGCTTCTGCGGACATATTCATTAAATATCTCATCCACAATCCTGCTGATAGAGTCATAAATCGGGCGGCCGTATATAAAATACTGGTCATAGGCGGTGCTGTTTGTAATGTCATAATCATAGCCGCGGCTTCTGTACCATTCCGTATAAACTCTGTTTAAAGCAAATGTAATGATTGCATAAATATTTGCCCGGAGCGCCGCATCGGGCCAGGTAGGATAAATTTCACTGCTGGCAACATTTTTTACATAATCGGGAAAAGATACCTGAACATTGGAAGCAGAAGAGGAAGGAGTTCCTAAATGTACCGTTATGGGGTTGGGAATGACTACCTGACGCAATATATAAGGGCTTGCAAGTGTGCTTCCTTCCTGCTGCCGCATTTCCCTCATTGCCACAGCAGGCTTTCCAACGGAGATTTCCGCCTGTAAAGGGCCTCTCTGGGTTTCCTGCATAGGTAGAAGCGTCAGAGGCAGAACAGCCGTTTCTCCCTCAAAAATGGGAATATCGGAAACATGTGTGGAATTAAAGCCGGCAGCTCTTGCATATACGTCATAGCTTAAATAAGGCGTTCCGGCATAGTTTTCATTTAGTGAAAAATCTTTGCTTAATGTTTCCAGAGGAACTGCCTGCGTTTCGCCGCTTTCATCCGTGGTAAGGTCATAGACGCTTCGTCCTTCATTATTGAGAATCCGGATTTGCACGCCGCTTAAGGGAACTGCTTCATGGGCAGTCCTGGCCTGTATGATTAAATAACCGATAGCCATAAATTTATCATTCTCCTTATATGCTATATAACTAAAATATGAAGGAAAAGAAAGAACAGTTACTCTTCTTTGTTCACAAAAAGTTCAAATATTTCTTAAATATAATTAACCGGCAGCAATGATTTACTGATACAATAATATTATATAATAAAAATGCGGAGGTATTTGGAATGAAAGTATTATTGGTTAACGGAAGTTCCCGGAGTAACGGCTGCACAAATGAAGCCCTTACGGAGGTGGCGCGGGCGCTTTCGGAAGAAGGAATTGATACAGAAATGATATTTATCGGCAATGAAGCCCTGCCCGATTGTATTGCCTGCCGTAAATGCAGTGAAATCGGACGCTGCGTATTTAATGATGCGGTAAACGAATTTGTGGAAAAAGCAAAAACTGCCGATGGCTTTGTATTCGGCTCTCCCGTTTATTATGCCCATCCCAGCGGAAGGCTGCTGACATTCATGGATCGCGCGTTTTATTCCGGAGGGAAGTATTTTTCCTTCAAACCGGCTGCGGCGGTTCTCAGTGCAAGAAGGGCGGGTACTACGGCATCCTTTGATGTTATTAACAAATATTTTACCATCTGCTCTATGCCCGTTGTGTCCTCAACCTACTGGAATCATGTGTACGGCGCTCAGCCGGAAGATGTTGCAGAGGATAAGGAAGGACTGATGACCATGTATAATATCGGGAAAAATATGGCATGGATGCTGAAATGTATTGAACTTGGCAAGGCAAATGGTTTAGAACATCCGGAAAACGAAAAAGTTCTGACTAACTTTACACGCTGAATCAATGATTTTGCAGCAGTCGGTACCTTGTAGAGCTTCTGTCCGCAAAGTTAGTATGTACTTTTCGGGATATTGTTTGCGGGAGTAAATGGAAAGACAAGTATGAAGATTATAAAAAAAATATTTTATTTTCTGGCAGGTATGCTTATAGTCTTTTGCGCGCTGATTATAGTATGTGCATTCAGACCGGAAGTAGCGGGGAACATTGCCTCATTTTTATATACCGGCCGCAACAAGCCTGCGATGGAAGAGGTGCAGGGAAGTCTGGAAACGGAAATAGTAGCAAGACTTCCCGGGGATAGTGGAAAAAAACAAAATACGACAGATATGGTGGAAACCGAAGATGCGTCAGAGGATAGGATTACGGATATGCCTATGCCCGGACAAGACTCTGCATCTGTACCGGAAACAGTTTCAGGAAGAAACGGTTATCAGGAAATACAAGATGAAGAAGAACAGATTGACGAGGAGACTGCCAGACAGCTACAGAACCGGCTGGGAACGGGAAATACAGGAGACGGTCTGGAGTTTGACGCCGTATATTATCCCTATTATGCCATGCTGAATGAAAAGGAACAGCATCTTTACCGGCAGATTTATGCCAATGCGGGCGCAGGATATGATGCATTTGCGCCTGTGGAGTCGGTTAGTCCGGAGCAATTGAAGAATATTTTTTCCGCCGTATATAATGACCATCCCGAGCTATTTTGGATGGACACGGCATATGCCTGTAAATATACCGGGACGGGAACCTGTGTGGAAATAGACTTGCAGTTTAACCGGACTATGAATAATCTGGATAGCGCAAAGGCGGCTTTTGATGAGAATGCCGGATACATACTGGAGGAAGCCGGGAAGCTGCTAAATGATTATGAAAAAGAGAAATACGTACACGACGCCCTAATAGAAAAGATTGTTTATAATGCATCGGCAGAAATGAACCAGAGCGCCTATAGCGCTATGGTTAACGGAGAGACGGTGTGTGCCGGATATGCAAGAGCTTTTCAATATCTTTTGCAGCAGCTTGGAATTCCCTGTTATTATTGTACCGGTTATGCGGAGGAAAGACATGCATGGAATATTGTAGCATTAGACGACGGATATTATCATGTGGACGTAACCTGGGACGATGAGGCAAACGGCAGCTATGACTTCTTTAACAAAACGGACGCCGACTATGCCGACAGCCATTTCAGGCAGGATATGTCGGTCAATCTCCCTGCCTGCAACGGGCAGACATACCGTAATTTAGAGCCGGATTCGCGGGAAAGCGGCCTGAGGAATCTGGCGGATACGGGCATAGAGGAAAATCAGGTCATTTCCGGCTTACAGGCGTATTATGATGATTGCTACAGCCAGATTGTTCAGAAGGGAATGGGCAATTATACCTTTTACAATGTGCTGGAAGGAGAGCAGCTCCTTGATGAATGGTATGGGAATTATCAGGCCGAAAATTACAAACAGGGCTATCTGGAAGCTGCCATGACAGCTCTAAATGCAACCTCCTGCAGTATGAGCCTTCAGGTGGAACAATTGCAGGGTGGAAAATATCTGGTAGGACATGAAATATCAATCTGGTAGAGGCTTTACAAAATAAATACTTGACGGGATAATATTTTTGACCGATATGTCATATAGGAAAATTTCCTAAATCATTTCAGTTAAAAAGAGGATAAGATGAAAATTGTTGCGCATAATTTATCGGCTATGAATGCACAACGCCAATACCGGATTGTTTCGGACTGCAAAGCGAAAATGTCGGAAAATTGTCATCCGGTTATAGAATTAACAGGGCGGCGGATGACGCGGCCGGGTTATCCATATCTGAAAGTATGAGAAGGCAAATCAGGGGTTTTACCCAGTTCTTCCATCAGGGTTAAATATGAAAGCGGCGGGGCTGATGAGAAGAAATATGGGGTCAGATATTCTTTGATTAATAATGGCAGTACAGATGCGAGAAACTAAGGTATAAAAGTACTTGACAGAACGAAAAAAATCGTATACATTATTTACAATTATAAAAACCTTTGATCGGGAGAAGTATCCTTTTGAAACATTTCAGAGAGCCGCAGGCGGTGGGATTGCGGTAATGGGAAGTCTGGAGAATGGACCCGTGAGGGCAAACCGAAACCACTTGCAATCAGGGAGTAGGGGAGACGTAGCTGCACGTTACAGCAGAGCGTGTATGTCAGTACACGGCAGAGAGCATTCATTAGAATGAAGTTAGGTGGCACCGCAGAAGTATACAATACTCCTGTCCTATCGATTGAACTGATAGGACGGGATTTTTTTATGATAAGCAGAGGGTAATTTACCGGCTGCGGTATATCATAATCAATAAGTCCCGTCCCCGACCAGTAATTAAATGCGGCAGGTAATTGCCTGCAGTCAAATTCAAGAAAGAGAGGAAAGAAAATGGACAAAACAATACCCTACAAAATTTATCTTGAAGAACAGGAAATGCCTAAACAATGGTATAATGTTCGTGCTGATATGAAGAAAAAACCGGCACCGATTTTGAATCCGGCCACTTTGCAGCCGGTTACCGAGGACGAACTTTCAGGTATCTTCTGCAGAGAGCTGGCAAAACAGGAGCTGGACGATACAACGCCTTATTTCGACATTCCCAAGGAAATCCGGGACTTTTATAAAATGTACCGTCCTTCGCCCTTGGTAAGAGCTTACTGCCTGGAAGAAAAACTGGGGACTCCCGCCCATATTTATTATAAATTCGAAGGAAACAATACGTCAGGAAGCCATAAATTAAATTCCGCTATTGCTCAGGCGTACTATGCAAAGAAACAGGGATTAAAGGGCGTAACTACCGAGACCGGAGCAGGTCAGTGGGGAACGGCTCTTTCCATGGCATGTTCTTACTTTGATCTGGATTGTCAGGTATATATGGTTAAATGCTCTTATGAGCAGAAGCCCTTCCGTCGTGAGGTTATGCGTACCTATGGGGCAAAGGTTACCCCGTCCCCTTCCATGAACACAAACGTAGGGCGTAAGATTAATGAGGAATTTCCGGGAACGACAGGAAGCCTTGGCTGTGCTATTTCGGAAGCTGTTGAGGCAGCTACCAGCCAGGAGGGCTATCGCTATGTATTAGGCTCCGTTCTTGCACAGGTATTACTGCATCAATCCATAATCGGTATGGAAACAAAAGCAGCATTGGATAAATATGGTATTAAAGCGGACATCATTATCGGCTGTGCTGGCGGTGGTTCCAACTTAGGCGGTCTGATTTCTCCCTTTGCAGGAGAAATTTTAAGAGGCGAAGCGGATTACAAGATGATTGCAGTGGAACCTGCATCCTGTCCCAGCCTTACAAGAGGAACTTATGCATACGATTTCTGTGATACAGGAAAGGTTTGCCCTCTCGCTAAAATGTACACATTGGGAAGCGGCTTTATTCCTTCTGCCAACCATGCAGGCGGACTCCGCTATCACGGCATGAGCTCAACGGTTTCCGAGCTGTACGATCAGGGAATCCTTGAGGCGAGAAGCGTAGAGCAGACAGAAGTATTCAAAGCTGCGGAAACCTTTGCAAGAGTGGAAGGCATTCTACCTGCTCCGGAAAGCAGTCATGCAATTAAGGCAGCCATTGACGAGGCCATGAAGTGCAAAGAAACCGGCGAAGAAAAGAACATTGTATTCGGTCTGACCGGTACGGGCTACTTTGATATGGTTGCTTACCAGAGATACAATGACGGAGAAATGAGCGACTATATTCCTTCAGATGAAGATTTGGCAAAATCCATTGCAATGCTTCCCAAAGTGGATCTGTAAAAGCAATATAGTTATTATGATAAATTACCAAGGCGGAGAAGGGTTTAAAACTGATTCGATGCCTTGGTTTTTTTCTGAATATAATTATAATTTGCAATAATGTTAAAGATGCTCGTAAAAATCCCATATTTTGCGGTAATAAAAACACCTTCAAAGCCAACCGCGCCAAGGGCTTGAAGGTATTTTTAAATTTTTAAGTCATGTCATGATACAAGGATGTTTCCCTCGCAATCCAAACGGACCCTGTCCGCTATTCCGGCAATAAACTCACTATTGGTAGGTCTTTTTTGCCCTGAAGCAGAGGAATATCCGAAGATTTCCTTCATGACCCCGCGGCACCCTCTTGCCCACGATGCTTCAATAGCAGTTCTGATTGCCCGCTCAACTTTTACTGGTGTTGCATTATACATTTCCGCAATCTCCGGATACAAATACTTCGTCACGCGGTTGACTGCCTCCATATCTGTAATAGAAATTAATATTGCTTCCCTGATATAACGATATCCGCCAAGATGCACCGGGACCCCTAAACCCAGCATGATCTTAGTCACATATTTTTCCAACTCCACGCATTTACTTATCTCGTTTGTCATAATTTGTATTTCCTCTTTTCTTCTTATACAAGATATTGTGTTTTATGCGCGGTTATGATACTAAAATAGCATTATCCTGTTTTGTTGTAAAGAACTATTCGTCGACAATTGAAATTTCATTTGGAATTCTGGGATAAAACTGGGAGAATCAAGGGTTTTACAAAAGGATTTACATAGATATGGATATTTTGCAACCAACAATATATAATATAAACTATATGTATGCATAAGTAAAAGAGGCTTAAATAAATATTATATCATAAATTTAATATAAAACCATAAAATCCTACGAAAACCGCCCAAAATAGGGACTGAAAAATTATTTTTATCCGTTTAAGGCCCGAAAAGAGCAAAAATAGGTGTAAATGAGATTTTCAGTCCCTATTTTTAGCCGTTCGTGTAGGAAAATGTGGAGTTGTTTCATAATTCTGTTATAATCATTCAAAAAATCAAAAGATAAGGATTAATCCAATGAAAACATCCATACTCAGAAAAATTTCAGCCGGAATGATAGGAATTATACTAATGCTTTCTTGCTTTTATGCGGGTACAAACGTGGAAGAAAAATTGTTGACAGTGGCGAACGAGGAGACAGAGATAATAGCGGTTGTGAATCTGGATGAAGGCGCTTATAAACAAAGCGATCCGGATGAAATTATTTATTATTCTAATGAATTGTTGAAATTTAATCATACAGATTTTGAAGTTGTTTCCTTAGAAAGTGCCAGAAACGGGATTTTGGAAGGGCGCTTCGGAGCTTATGTCATTCTTCCGGCTGATTTTTCGGAGAAAATTGAAAGTGTTAACTATAATCCGGAAAAAGCGGCTTTGACATATGCTATTAATCCCTACTTAAACAGCAACGCAAAAGAAAGAGTCATTAAAAATCTGGAAAGCTTTAATGCGGATATTAATTACGATATTTCTTATATGTATGTGAGTGCGGTTTTAAGTGAGTTCCATGATGTTCAGGATTCCTCAAAAATAGTTTTGTCCAATGATTTATCAGATGAAGAAGAACTGCTTGCCGTGGATACAGAGCAGCTTATTGAGGTATTTACCTATCCTGAATTGCTGCAGGTGGAAAAAGAAATTAAAGAACTGGATTTTTGGGAAATATTTGAAACAAACCGTTTTTTAGGCAGTGAAATCAAAGAGGGGCTTGAAAATGATATAGAGGAAAGCAGACTGGCATATCAGGAGGTACAGAATCAAAGTACGGAAGTATTCGGAGCAACGGATAAGGTTTTATTGATCATTGAAAACTATTCGCCGGGATATGATGAGGACGGTCAATTAGTATATCGGGATGGAATCACTTCTATCAGTGAAAATTTTGTCAGATATGATCAGGAACGGAGTGAGAGCGTCGAGGAGATAAAAAGGCTGGCAAGAAATGAAGCGGACAGAATAGGCTCCGTAGCGGTAGACAGGAAAATAACGGAAATCCAAGGTTCCATAAGCGGAAATTATATTGAAAAGGAAGCATTAAGGGAATATCGGACTGCGGTAAATGGGGAAATTGAAAGATATTTTATATACATAAATGAAAGGTTGAAAGCAGCAGGAGTAAGCGATAATGATCTGCCGGATTATGAAGCTCTAAGCATCAGCATGAATGCCGTACCCGAACCCGATAGCGTCGGGATAAATATCAGGAAATTTGCAGGAAGCATAAGTGAAAATGATATAAGACAGCTGACAGGAGACCAGAATCTGTCAGAGGAATTCTGTATCGCCGTGGATGAGGCTGCCACTGTAAATTCCAACGATATTATGGAAATTATAGACCAGCAGGTGGTAGGAGAATTAGTAAAACAACAGCAAAATACAAACCGGTTGATCAGGGATCAAAAGAAGGAATTGGAGAAGAAAATCCGGTTATATGATGAAGCAATTGCGGAGTTTGACCCTTATGAATATATTAATGAGGATTGGATAGAAGAAAGGCTTCAAAAGTTTAAGGAGAATATAGACAGAATTGAAACAGAGCAGGGAGAACATGATGAAGATTACTGGGAACTGATGAAAGAGGTTTATGAAGTAACGGGAAGCAATCAGGAGGCGTTTGACGAAAATTTAAAAGAATCTCAGGAAATAACCCGTACAAATGTGGAAAGCACCATTGCGTCACTTAAAAAAAATAAATCTGCAACTACAAAAGAGAATACGGAATTGCTGGAAGCTTTTACAAAAAAACTTGCCTATACAAGGCTGGGGTCTCTCGGAAAAATAGAGGCTTATGATTTTATCGTTTCGCCGGTAGAATTTAACGAAAACCGTGTGGAGCAGACGATTTTGGAGATACAAAGCAACTATCAGAATTATATTTTAATTGCAATAGCAGTCTTGGGCGTTTTAACAGTGTTTTCATTGATATTTTCTCTGGCCTTGAAAAGAAGGGAAAAAACGGACACAGAGGAAGCGGATAACTTTTCATAAGATAAATCTTATGTGGTTATAAAGAAAAAGAAAAAAGGAGGAAAAGAAATGTTAAGACTTGATTACGAAGCATTGGCTACATCTTCAAAGACCTTAAGCCAGCAGGGAGATATTTTTGAAGATTGCATCAACACAATGTCACAGGTTGTCAGTGAACTGCCTGATATCTGGGAGGCAGAAACCTGCGACAGATATGTGGAGCAGTTTGATGAAGCAAAGCCCACATTGGAAAGAGTAAGACAGTTAATCGAGGATATGTCAGCGCAGATGCAGAAGATTTCCGATAATTTTGCACAGGCAGACGCAGACATGGCAGGACAGATGTAAAAACAAATTTATGCAACAAAGTACGCGGCCTGTGATTGGCAGGCCGTGTACGAAATGAGGAGGGAAATTGTAAAACACAATATGGACAGGGAATTTGAGAAAGAAAACATAGATGATTTATATGCAGAATTCCGGACCGAAATCAATACATTGGAAATTCGAAGAGATGCTATAACCCGGGAAATGGAAGAAATAAATGCAGATCAAAATCTGCTTGATGATATTTATGAAAAAATGAGATGGATATTTAAGGAAGTAGCAGAGCATTGTGATGAAGAGCAGTTTCTTGCGGAAATGGAATGGCATGAAGATGATTTTTATGACAGTCGGAGAAAAATTGAAAATGAACTGGAAGAAGAGAAAGAATCGTTAGAAACGGAAAAACGCAATTCCTATAGAAAAGAAGAAGAACTCAGAGATGAATTTCAGAGAGCAAAACAATTATATTATGACTGTAACAGCTGGATTCCATGAACGGAGAAATGAATCGGGTAATTGACAATGCGGGGAAAGTATTGCGCAATATTATGGCATTGGAAAATACAACAGATGTTTTATGTGGGAAATCATATGACAATATACGGGAATATTACAATACATTCCACGCTGTAGTAATGCAGGGAACGATTTTGTTTGCAGAGGAAATGATACAGGCAAATAACGCTTATAAGGGATGTATATCCGGGCAGCTAGGGGGAATCGGTTATGTGGATGAAGATGCATTGGAGCGGGATGCAAAATGTATTGAAGAGCAGATCAATCAGGTATATGAATTAATGTGTGTATCAAGGGGGTCCTATTCTGCAATGCTGGAGAGCTTGAAAGACGCGCTTCGTCTGGTGGATAAAAAGCTGGAGCAGATAAAAGGATTTGTTAATTCAACAAAAGGGATCTATCAAAATGCAGATGCCGCTAAGGAAAGTTTAAGAAGAGCGATATCATGCATTGACAGTTCAACCTTTGATAACAATATGATAAATTACCGGATGAAACAGATAGATAGGGAATGGACCAATAAAATTAAAAACCAATGGATAGAAAAAGAAATCCGGGAAAAGGAATTATATATAAATGCAATGAAGGAATGCTATGGTTTTGATGATGAGACATCACAAATTTTATATAATCTGTATTACCGGATGCGGAATGCCGGGGTAACGGATCTTAACCAGAAGTATTTTGCGATTCTTGCATCAGTGGTTTACGGAGATACGGAAGGATTCGATATTAAAACTGTGGCATGGGAAAAAATAGCAGGAATTTATGATAAAGAGTCATGGGAGCAGATTTTAGAGGAATATGGATTGACAAAAGCTGAAAGAGATAAACTACGTACGGATTTAAATAACAATTATCATTATTCTCAAGAAAAAGATAAAACTATTGCTGACATTTATTACAGTAAAAGCGATCTGAGCCATATGTCGGCCATATGTGCAACTATGCTAAAAGATAATGAAACAGTATGGAAGCTTGCAGGGGGCGCTGCCGGATGGATCTTTAACGGGATATTCAATTTAGAAGCAAATGCGGGTTATGTGGGAGATATATATGGGACTTTAGGTAACGGGACTAAATTAACTCAAGATGATTATAAGGCGGATTTAGATGCCGTCAATATATATAATCGTCTGGAAAAGGATTCTGATCTTATCAATGTAATGGGAACTTATTATATGGGGATATCAAATGGAAATATTAACAGGGCAAATGAGTTTGTTATAAATCTGGGTAAAGGAGACCATGAAAGAGGAATCGAATATCTTCAAAGCCAAATTAATAAAAATAAATTACATTTTCTGCTTGCAGGAGGAGTTTTTACTCAAATAGGAATTGAGGCGGGCAAGAATGTCATAAAGGAAGGCGGAATACCTTTAATGAGTGAGGTTTATGTAGAAAAGGAGAAAGTACAGAGGAATTTCTACAGAAGTTTGATGGAAGGAAGTAATGACTATGTGGAATATGAGGAGGTTAATATAGGGTTAGCTGAAACAGGAGAAAAAGAAAAATAAATGTAAAAATTTTATTAACATAAATTTGTAATGATTTTTCGATTCTTTAAGGGAAATAAGTAGTGAGGAAACTAATGATTTATAACAAATTAATTTCAATAAATAAGAGAGCACTTCGATTTGTAATAAAATTTATTTTATGGATATTTATCAGTTATTTCATAATCCAGTTGTTCATTGGAGCAAAAGAAATAGAAGAAAAAAGGAATATTTCGGGTCTACAGACAACGATGGAATTTGCAAATCGATATATACAGGGAAAATATAGGTCGGACTGGAAGGAATTTGGAAGTAAAATTGTATATCCAAACGCTTTATCACCGTCTTGTCATTTGGAACTGTCATCAGATGTTGGAACCTTGCTGGTAACTCCTCTATGGGGAGAAGATTATCAGATTACACAAATAGATATGAAAAAGGGCAATAACGATGTAGCGATATGGATTTTTTATAAGACAGATTTGAATATTAAAGTTACAAGTAATGATAAAGGTAATTATACAAAACATAATATTGAGTACGAAAATGGCGGGTATATTAAAAATCTACAAATGGAACAGGAGACATGTTTTACTACAGATGAAATTGTAGAACAAGCAGATAAAATTCGAATTGCCTTTGAAGAAGAAATGGAGAAAATGCATCAATACCAGATTGGAAGGGCAAAAGAAAGACGGAAGAAGTTTGCTGATTTTGGGTTCATTACTTTTCTGCTATTCTTGCTGTTTTATCTATTTCTAAAATGGGTAAGCATCAATAGAAGGGCGGATATAGAAGATAAGTACCCCGAAGAGGTCTTGGAAGAAACAATAGCAAAAGAAGAAGAGATATTTCTAAAAAGAAGATATGTGCTGTTAGGATGCGGAATGGCTTTTTGGATTTATATGCTGGTACCTATTGTTTCTGAATATTTGTTGTTTTCAATAATAGAAGGAAATGCAATAGAATTTGTAGCATATGGTATCTCTGCTGTTATAACTGCTATTGTATTTGGAGTTTTTTGGAAAAGACCTATTACCGGAAAGCCGGATATGGCAGGGAGAAAAATACTAAAAAGTATATTTCAGTTTATGTTGGGCTGTATAGTAACGCTTGTCATAATCCAACTGGGAATTATCTTTGTTCCTCGTTTTTATTCCCCGGAATGGAGATTTTACAAAATAAATCTTTTGGCAGATGGAATAGCGTTTTTGATATTCAGCATTATTGCTGTAGTAAAAAAGTTAAAGACAGGAACTGCTATTAGTAGATGAGAATTATCTTTCTAAAACAGTTTCTGTGTATTTGAGACAGAAATAGATGCAAGTATATTTCGATTCCATAGGGGAGCCCATAGTGAAGAAAAAAATGACACGTAATAATTCAATTTCAAGAAATAAAAGCCTGCTTTTACTTGTAATAAAATTTGCTTTACTGATATTTATCAGCTATTTTATAGTCCAATTGTCCATTGGAGCAAAAGAAATAGAAGAAAAAAGGGATATTCCGGGTCTTCAGACAACAATGGAGTTTGCAGACCAATATATGAAAGGGAAATATTTTATGGATTGGCCAGATTTAGGAAGTTATTTAGAGAGTATAGACTGGCGATCTTCAGAACATATGCTAAAACTATCATCAGATGTTGGAACCTTGCGGGTAACTCCTCTATGGGGAGAAGGTTATCAGATTACACAAATAGATATGAAAAAGGGCAATAACGATGCAGCAATATGGATTTTTTATAAGACGGATTTGAATATTAAAGTTACAAGTAATTATAAAGGTAATTATACAAAACATAATATTGAATACCAAAACGGCAGCTATATACCCAACCTCCAGATGGAACAGGAGACCGGCTTTACCACGGACGAAATTGTAGAACAGGCGGATAAAATGCGGACTGCCTTTGAGGAAGAAATGGCAAAAATGCATCAATACCAGATTGTGAGGGCTAAAGAAAGGCGGGAAAAATTCACTAATTTTTGTTTTATCACTTTCCTTTTATTCTTTCTGCCCTACCTGCTCATTAAATGGGCAGGCATCAATAGAAGGGCAGATATAGAAGATAAGTACCTTGAGGAGGTCCTGGAAGAGACAATCGTAAAAGAAAAAGAGAAACTTTTTAAAGGAAGATATCTGCTGTCAGGAATCGGAATGGCTTTCTGGATTTATATTTTAAAAACTATTGTTTCTGAATTTATGCTGTTTTCAATGGAAGGGACTGCAAAAGAGTATGCGGCGTATGGAATTTCTGCGGTTATAGCTGCCATTGTATTTGGATTGTTTTGGAAAAGCCTTGCCGATAAAAAATCAGATAGGACGGATACAGGAAGTAATCTGCCTAAAAGTGTTTTACAGTTCCTGTCAGGCAGTATAGCAACGCTTATTATGGTTCAGCTTGCGGTAGTCTTTGTCCCCCGCTTTTATTCTTTTGAGTGGAGGTTTTACAAGATAAACCTATTAGCAGACGGGATAGCGTTTTTCATACTTATTATGATTGCAGCGATAATAAGGCGGACAGCGGGAACGGCTCATGACGATACAAAGGCAATAGAAGGGGGAGTTTCAGAGGATGGAGCATAAAGCATTAATTAGTGATTATGAAACAGCAGTATCGTGTGCACGGGAGTTAAATTTATCAGCTGAGGAACTGGCAAGTATTTCTTCTATAGGAGCGGGAGACACCAATCATGGTACAAATGAAGAGTGTTGTAAAATTTATGGCGAAACTATAGGTATTTTAAATTCCTATTACAGAATCACAAATAGGGATGCGGAAAGAATTGTAAAGGTAGCGGTCAACTTATCTCGTGTAGATACTGATATGGGAAACAGCATAAGAGGATAATAAAATGAATTTAACAACTGACACCGGTTCTGTCAGTCAGAATGATATGGACCCCGATGCAGCATTAGATTTGAGGGTAGAGGATTTGAACTGGCAGGAAAAACAATCGACTTCCCTTTGCGACCGCTTTCAGATACATATGTTTGACAAAAAATTTGAACAGGCAGAACAGGAAGTTACGAAAAGAGATCAGGAAAGCAGAACAGCTGTTTTTGAGAATGTACTATCCGGAGAAGAAAATGGAAATCTGGAAAATGAACAGATTTTTGAAACGGTAATGGGGTTAGAAATGGAAACGGTTATAAAGAGTGATTACAGAACTGCAGGAGCCGATCATTTTGATTTTCTGCCTTTTATGTATATTTTTGGAGGAATAGCTGCTGCGGGAATTATATTGTGGCTCATAGGACATAGGAGAAAAAAGAAATGAAAATTATTATCACAATCCAGAATTGCGTAGATAACAGAAAAGTAAATATACAAGTTGATAATAAACAGCGAATTGCAACAACTTTTCGAATTTTGAAGGAAAATATGCCGGATATTATGTGGGAGCTTAAAGAGCCTTTTTCCGCCAGATCCCAAAGGAGCAAAAGGCGTTTAAACCTTCATAAGAATTATGAACAGGAAATGATTTTTAACGGCGATATTATTATGCTTTATAACGAATAACAAAGGATAAGGAGTGCAGAAAGTGGAAAGTACGACAGTTAATGAATATCAGGTAGAAGAAGTGATTAAGAAATCATCATTAGCGGCAGAGGATAGTTTTGATTATCAGAAAATAACGGCGAACGTGCAGGGACTGATACCGTGTTCTTTTCAGGAATCGTTAGAGGAAGTAACATTTGCATATGATTTAACGGATTTAAAGGCCTTAAAAGAAATTAAGCATGAGGCGGAAGAAAAGCAAAGGCAGTTTCTGGTTAACTTTGTAAAACTATATGAAATTTTTATGCAATACCGTATTGAAATCAGTGAAGACAATATTTTTTACGATGATAATATGATTCCCTTTGTAAAAGCAAGAGACCTGTATGGAAGAGAAAAAAAGGCGGATGAAAAAGAGTTTCTGTATCAATACAAATGTGTTGCAGGAGGGCTTTTAAGCAGAAAATATCAGATAGATCAGGTTTTAGAAAGCGGATTGGAAATCCTCCACAGAGAAAAAAGCCTGAACCGGATTGTCCAGGCGGATGATGTACAGGAGCTTGTAGAAGCGCTTAAAAATATACGGGATATTTTCTTGAAAAATAAAAAAGAAAAAATGAAAGAGGTTTCTAAGAAAAAATATTCATTCTGGAAAATGACAGCCATTGTGATGCTGGTTTTAGGAATCACAACAGGCGGTCTGTCCATTTATTACGGAGGATTTATAATCCCAAGAGAGAAAGCTCTGGTTATGGCCAATGAAAGATTTATTACCAGAGACTATGTTGGGTGTATTGACAGTGTAAAACAAATAGAAATAGAAGAGATGGATGTCCACACGAAATATATACTTGCGGTAGCTTATGCCAGCACGGAAAGCTTTAAGCAGGAGGAGATCAGCAATATTGTATCCAGATTATCTGTTAACAGCAATGAAAAGGAGCTGGAATACTGGATCAGCTTAGGACGTCTTGACGTAAGGGAGGCGGAAAATCTGGCGCTGGCGTTATCCGATGATAAATTGCTGATTTATGCATATATGAAGGAAATTGATATTCTGGAAAATGAAAGCAACATGGACGGAGAAGAGAAAAAATCCAGGCTCGATACATTAAACAGTGAAATTAAAGCACTGGGGGAAAAATACAAGACAGAGGAATAATATAACAAAGGAGTAGAAGGTAAATGCGCTGCTACGAAAGAAAAGAAAATATTTGGATTGGAAACCAGAAGGAATCCTTTCAAACAGATATCTGTATTTATGATTTACCGGTACAGATTTTAATAAACCCGACAAAGATTATGATAAAGGGCGGTTTAAAAGAAGGAATTTATTTAAATGGCACAGCTGTATCAACGAATGAAATTAAAATTGAAGAAGGGGATACTTTATCTTTTGAGCAGATTGCAATTACTTTTTTTGATACCTATATTGAGGTTGACGGAGAAGAAGAAAGAATTCGTGCTAATTTGATACCTTGCAGGGAAAAGGAAAATTATTTTGAAGGGTTTCCTTTTTATAAGCGTTCTCCCAGAGTTATTTACAAAATAAATAAAGAGAAAATAGAGGTACAGAATCCGCCCCAGAAAAAGGAATTGTCAAAGGGCGGTCTGGCACAGATGATCATTCCTCCGGTCTGTATGCTGGCATTTACCATTGCTATGGGCGTTCTGTTGAGGCGCGGGGCATATATTTTCATGAGTATCGGAATGACGATCATCACGACTATTTTTTCTGTACAGAAGTTTATTTCGGACACAAAAGATATCAAGCGGGAAAACAAAGAACGGGAGCTTATGTACGGAAATTACCTTTTAGATGTACGAAAGCGCATTATAAAGGCAAGAAAAGAAGAGAAAAAGGCTTTAGAATATCAGAATCCTACGCTTCCTGAATTGGAACATATGATTAACAGATACAGCAGCCGTATTTATGAAAGAAGTTTGCTGGATGATGATTTTTTAACTGTAAATCTGGGATATTACAGGGGAAAATCCAAAATAGAAGTATCAACACAAATCAACGAATTGGAAATGAAAAAAGATGAATTGACGGATGAGGCAAAAACAATACCGAAAGATTTTCGGAAAATAGATCATATTCCCGTTCAGATTGATTTAAAGAGAGCGCATTTGGGCATTGTGGGTTCCAAGGCAAATGTACATGAACAGATTAAATATCTGCTGGCTCAGATAACCTTTTTTCAAAGTTACAGGGATTTACAGATTATCCTGATACATAACAAGGCCTATGATGAAGAGTTTGAATATGCTGACTGGTATCCTCATCTGAGGATCCATGCAATAAACGTATACGGAAAAATCAGTTCGGAGCAGGCAAGAGACCAGATTTTAGGAAGCATTCAGCAAATATTAAAGGAAAGGAAAATGAAGCTGGATGAAGAGAAACAGGAAGCGGTATTCTCGCCCTATTACCTGTTCATCATTGATGAACCGAAGCTGATCCTGAATCATGCCATTATGGAATACCTGCAAAACAAGCGGCTGACCTTAGGCTTCAGCATCATTTATACTACAGACCAGAAGGCAAATCTGCCGGAGAATATCAGAACGGTCTGCATGCTTTGTGATTCCCAGAGCGGAACGCTGCTTATGGAGGAAGGGGAAAAGAAGGACAGAAAATTTGAAGTCCAGCACATAGATGGAGTGGATTTGGAAAAAATGGCACGAAATTTAAGCGCCTTGATTCATGAACAGGGCGTCAGCAGTAAAATACCGGAGTCCATAACATTTTTTGATATGTATGGAATCGAACATCCGGAAGAACTGCAGGTTAAGGAACGCTGGAGGAGGAATGAATCCCATAAGTCTCTGGCAGTGCCTCTGGGGGTAAGAGCTGAAAATGATTATGTGGAGTTAAACCTTCATGAAAAGGCCCATGGCCCCCACGGTCTGGTGGCGGGAACAACAGGTTCGGGAAAGTCTGAGATCGTGCAGTCCTATATTCTGTCTCTTGCAGTGAATTTCCATCCTCATGAAGTGGGATTTTTACTGATTGATTATAAAGGAGGGGGTATGGCGAATCTGTTTGCAAAGCTGCCCCACCTTTTAGGAACCATTACGAATCTGGATAAAGCGGAAAGCATGAGGGCAATGGCGTCTATTAAAAGTGAATTGTCACGAAGACAGCGGATTTTCGGAGAGAATAACGTAAATCACATTAACGGTTACAACCAATTATTTAAATTGGGAAAGGTGGACGAGCCTTTACCGCATTTGTTTTTGATCAGTGATGAGTTTGCGGAGCTGAAAAAGGAGCAGCCTGAATTTATGAGTGAGCTGGTCTCGGCGGCGCGTATCGGACGAAGCCTTGGGATACATCTGATCCTGGCAACGCAAAAACCCAGCGGCGTAGTGGACGACCAGATATGGACAAACAGTAAATTCCGCCTTTGCTTAAAGGTACAAAATGCAGGGGACAGTAAGGAGATGCTAAAGACGCCTGACGCCGCTAATATAACCCAGGCGGGAAGGGCCTATCTTCAGGTAGGAAATAATGAAATATATGAATTATTCCAATCTGCATGGAGCGGGGCGTCTTACAGCAGCAATCAGACGGAAGAAGAAAAAGAAGATGACAGGGTGTATCTGATCAGTCCTTTGGGACAGGGCAGGTTGATCAATCAGGATTTAAGCGGTACGGTAGAAAGCAATCAGATAAAAGCTACCCAGTTGGATGCCGTTGTAGAATATCTTCATGACATTTATGAGAAGGAACAGGCGGTAGAAGTAAAAAAGCCATGGCTGCCTTCTTTACCGGATTTTATGGAATCTCCCTATACAAAGGAGGCTGTAGACAGCGCTCAGTTTAAGGAAGGCGATTATACCTTAGGAATCGGGATGATCGATGTGCCGGAGGAACAGCTGCAGGAAGAGTACCAGTTAAATTTGATGAAAAACGGTCATCTTTTGTATATGGCATCCGGCGGCTATGGAAAAACGATGCTGTTAACAAATATTGCAGTAGGGCTTTCCATGAAAAATTCAGTCAGAAATCTGAACTTCTATATTCTGGATTTGGGAAACAGTGGATTGATCCCTCTCATGGGACTGCCTCATGTGGCGGATTATATGGGACTGGATGACGGAGAAAAAATTGAAAAGTTCCAGAAACTGATATTGGATGAAATAGCAGACCGTAAGCGGAAATTTGCAAAAGCCATGGCACAGAGCATTTCTGTTTACAATTCCAGTCAGGCCCAGCCGCTAAAGATACTGATCCTTTTGATCGATAATTTTGATTCCTTTAAAGAGCTGGGAGATAAGGCGGACCAGTTTATCCAGAAGGTATGCCGGGATGGGGCAGGCCTGGGCATTTATCTGTTGATCACTATGAACAGGATCAATGCCATGAAAGGAGCTGTTTTAAATAATATCAAGGAAAGAATTGCCGGATATAATTTTGAAGAAGGAGAGAGCCGGAATCTGATTGGGCGGAGCGACTATAATCTGCCGGAGGACAAAAAAGGAAGGGTGCTGGTAAAGCGGGATAATGTGAACATTATGCAGGTATATACTCCCGTAGCATGTGAGTCAGAGCTTTCCTATAATGAAAATTTGAAGAAATTAATAAGCAGTGTGGCACAGGCCAGTACGGAAGAAGCTGCAAAGGGCATCCCGGTATTGCCGGAAGAGTTGTACCACGAAATGCTGCCGCAATATCCCGGCTATGAAGAAAGCCCTGTTAAGATTCCTGTAGGAATTGAAGTCAATGATCTGGATGTGCAATATCTGGATATCAGTAAAGGCACGGGCCTGATCATCGGAGGAGCAGGCAGCGGACGGACAAATGTGCTTCATCAGGTTCTGAATCATTTAAAAGGGAACAAGGTGTGGATCCTGGATCAGGAAAAGCGTTCATCTGCTGACTTCATGAATAAAGAAAAGTATATATATGGAGCAGATTATGATTCTATCCGCAGTATTTTACAGGAAATTAAAAGAGAATGTGAAAACAGAAAAGAAGACTATGAGGAAGAAAAGCTGGACAATCTTACCATCACATTGTACGACTTCCTTCAGACAAAAGAACCGTTATACGTTGTGATCGATATTATTCAGGAATTATACGGTCTGTTCCGTAAAGAGGGAACGGAAGGCGAACTGGATATTTTAGAAGAAGCGACGAAATGGGGGATTTATGTCATTGCTTCTTCGGAACCACAAATTCCCTTACGTTCAGGAAAGCTCATGGAAATGATCGGTCAAAGTAAAACAGGTATCATCCTGGGAAATATCAAAGAGCAGAAGGTCTTTGGATATACAGGCCTTAGGGAAGAAAACCGGAAAATAGAATTTGGTTATCAGCATACAAACGGTTTAAATAAAAAAATCATGTTAGCAAAGTATACGGAGGTGTAGTAAATGACAGATGCAGAGAAACAGGCAGCGGCCGCAGCCGAGGCCGAACGGAGGAGAGTAGCCGCGATCATGGCACAGATAAATGAAATTGATCGAAAGCTCAGTGAATGCAACAGGGTAAAGGGAACGCTTTCAAGTTGTAAGTCCTCCTTGGATTCGGAAATTGAAAGCTGGAAAAATGTCAGGACTACCTTAAACAGCGATGTAAGGTATACGCAGATCGTGACAACTGACATTTTTGAAGGAGAAATGGCAGACAGGCTTAAGACTTATATGAGTACAGTAGTTTCTGATATCAATACGGGTATTTCGGACAGTTCTAATCTGTTGAGTGAATTAGAGACGCAGATTAGCGCATTGACCGCATATGAAGGCAGGCTTTCCGCTAAAAGAGCAGGATTGGTAAGCCAGTTATAGTAAAGGAGGGGTATAGCTATGGCAGCGATAAAGGTTGGCGTGGGAGAAGACGAATATAATACATTTTGTTCGGAGTTTAAAAGTGCACAGGACAGTTTTGTAAAGCAGATTGAGACGGTAAAAAGTAAGATAGAACAGGTAAATTGCAAGGATGGGGGATTTTATAGTGATAATCTGACGCCAAATGTAGAGAAGCTTTTAAACACGATTGAAACGATCAAGAGTTCCATTGAACAATTGCAAAATTCTGAAAATGAAACCATAGACAGCTTTGTGCAGGCAATCGATAATGTCGATACCTGCTGTTAAGGGAGAGAGACTAAAATGGGAAAAGAAAATATTACAATAGATTATGGAAAAGTCCAGCAGTTATCTGCAGATATCAGTACATCCAACGGCGGCGGCTTCGATGACATTGTATCGGATTATGAAAAGCTCGCCGGCAATATGACCAAATCTGCAGGAGATATGTTAGAAGCCATAAAAGATCAGATTACCGCAGAAAAAGAAGTAGTAACAGCCATGTCACAGGCATGTCTGCAGCTTGTAGGCAGTATAGACACAGCAGCACAATCCTTCCAGAACGTAGACGACGTTATGGTAAGCAGGATGAATTAGTAAATAGCCTCTCGGATTCATAATGAGTTGGCTTAGATTTGTATTTTGATAACTGAATATTGTGAAGTTTTGGAAAGATATCAGATAAATGTGGAAAAAAGGGCGCACTTTTCCCTTGATATTAGATGAGATTTTTTTGAAATTGTGGTATGC
>CAJTCE010000036.1 GCA_910574745.1 Lachnospiraceae bacterium
CACAAGAGAATGATACACTAAAAAATGTAAGATTAAAATCCACCCTATTCTTTGTAAGGATAACTTCCATGGTCAGGAGAAGAAGGGGTGGAATTTAGTTTTGCAAATCACCAGTTGGAAAAATGCGTTAAACGATAAAAAAATTTATATTGACAAATGGAGAATGCTTTGATATATTAATACTTGTCCGTAAGAAATGCGG
Organism: Lachnospiraceae bacterium; assembly: GCA_910574745.1. Lineage (GTDB taxonomy): Bacteria > Bacillota > Clostridia > Lachnospirales > Lachnospiraceae > UBA2882. The sequence continues at coordinate 203 of CAJTCE010000036.1, forward strand.
ACAGATGCACGAGTGGCTCAGTGGTGGAGTATCGCCTTGCCAAGGCGAGGGTCGCGGGTTCGAATCCCGTCTCGTGCTTGTTAAAAGCCTGGTAAATACTAGGCTTTTATTTTTTTGTGTGGCATTTCATGTTGCATGGTTTCAAAACAATTAAGAGTTTTATCATCAAATTTTGTGTTATATAGTAAGCGCCTATCTTGGCAAATTCAAAGGGCCTGTTAGGGATGGTTTTTCCGGTAAGATCCTGTCTTGCCTTTGGTACATTAATACGGAGGCGGTGTTTTATTGACAGATATAAGCATATTATGTTGTCAAAGCAGTGTTTTTGTCAGGTGTAATTATATTCTCTGGTTTCCTGCCTCATTCACACACCATAGGTTTTCCTATGGGCTACAACACTATGATAACTACATTTGCAGGAGAAAACAATCCCTTAACACCAAACAGCAGGCAGACGAATTTCATAAAGTCCGACAGATAAGTTTTTGACTATTATCCACCTATAAATTATAATGAATAGCAGCAAACGTAACACATTATGAATCCATATATTTCAGAAGGAACCGGAGGCTGTGAGATGAAGACAATAGCGGTTATAGACGACGATGTGTATATCGGGGATATGCTGGAAAAGCTGCTGATTGGAGCGGGCTATGCCGTAAAGCGTGCTTATTCAGGGACGGAGGCGGTTTATCTGCTGTCTGGAAAACAGCCTGATTTAATATTGCTGGATTTGATGCTTCCGGGATTGCCGGGAGAAGAAATCTTGCCAAAAATCAAAGAGATACCTGTCATTGTACTGAGCGCCAAGGCGGATGTGAAGAATAAGGTCAGATTATTGCTTAACGGAGCGGCGGACTATATGACCAAGCCCTTTGATGCGGAGGAGCTTTTGGCAAGGGTGGCAGTACAGCTTCGAAATGGGGGAAAGAATCAATCGGATATTTTGACATTTGAAGATTTATCTTTAAATGATGCTTCCCACGGCTTTTTTGTAGGAGAGGCGCCCGTAAAACTGACAAAAACAGAATATGCCATTATGAAACTGCTTATGATAAATGCAGGACAGATCATTACCAAGTCCGCCATATTGGATAAAATCAGTGAGGATACGCCGGACTGCGTGGAAGGCTCCTTAAAGGTGCATATCAGCAATCTGCGAAAGAAAATCCGGGAATCCGGCGGGAAAGAGTATATCGAAGCAGTGTGGGGAATCGGCTTTAAGCTGCGGGAGGATGAGGAATAAAAACTTAACGGAATCTTTACTTTTTTCTTAACCGTTTTCTTAACTGTCTTTTGCTAGGATGGAAGAGTCAGAAAACGAGAATGAAAAATAAGGAGGAAGTCAGGATGGATTATGTTTTGACGACAAACGGGCTGTGCAAGCAGTATCGGAATTTTAAAGCCTTAAACGGCCTTTCCATGCATGTTCCTAAAGGTGCTATTTACGGTTTTGTAGGGAAGAACGGCGCAGGCAAAACAACGTTGATACGTCTGATCAGCGGATTGCAGGAGCCTACGTCGGGAGAGTATACCATTTATGGAATTCATAATAAGGAGAAGGATATTTTAAAATCCCGCCGCAGGATGGGGGCTATTGTGGAAACCCCGTCCATCTATATGAATATGACGGCGGAGGAAAACTTGCAGGAGCAGTACCGGATTTTGGGAATGCCCTCTTTTGGCGGAATAAGGCAGATTCTGGAGCTGGTAGGCCTGGAGGACACGGGAAAGAAAAAGGCGAAAAATTTTTCTTTAGGTATGCGCCAGAGGCTGGGAATTGCCGTTGCCTTGGCGGGAGATCCGGATTTTCTGATATTGGATGAGCCGGCGAACGGTCTGGACCCTCAGGGAATTGTAGAGATGCGGGAGCTGATTTTGAAGCTGAACCGGGAAAAACAGATTACGGTATTGATGTCCAGTCATATTCTGGATGAGCTTTCCAGGTTAGCCACCCATTACGGTTTTGTGGATAGCGGGCGTATGGTAAAGGAAATCAGTGCGGAGGAATTGGAAAATGCCTGCAGGAAATGTGTACGTGTGGAAGTGACGGATATCAAGGCGCTTTCTAATGTGCTGGATGAAAGAAAGATAGAATACAGCATCCTTTCGGATACAAAGGCTGATATTTTTGAAAAAATGAATATTACGGAGTTGGTAACGGCGCTTCTTCCAAAGGACTGTCAGGTTCTTTCCGTCCATGAAAAGGATGAAAGCCTGGAAAGCTATTACATGAATCTGATTGGAGGTGGCAGCCGTGAATAAATTGCTATCAGCGGGATTAACCCGGTTAAAAAAGGACAAGGTTTTCTGGGTGTTTGTGGGATTTATGGTAGTTATGGCATGGTTTGTAGTCATCAATAGCTATCTGAACATGAAGAAATGGGGAAGTTCTGTAGGATTGGAAAGTATACTTTTCAGGCATATTATGTTTATGGGAGTTCTCACAGCGGCTTTTTCGGGGCTTTTCATTGGAACTGAGTATAGTGAAGGAACCATCAGGAATAAGCTGGTAATCGGGCATACCAGAAGAGATATTTATTTATCATCTCTCATAATCAGTATAACGGCAGGCGTTATCATATGCGTAAGCTATATGTTATCGGCAATGATTCCCGGAATAATACTTCTCGGTTTTTCGGAGGGGATTATAGTGGAAGTGATGCTGCAGGCGCTGTTATTGATTATGCTGATGACTGTGGCATTCAGCGCTATTTTTACCATGTGCGGTATGCTGAACCAGAATAAGGCATTGAACTGTGTGATTGCGATTATAGGAGCTTTTGTGATGCTGATGTTTTCAGCTTTTATTTTCAACGAACTGAGCAATCCGGAAATGTGGGAAGAATATGTTTATGTTGATGAAGAAACAGGAGAGATTGTGACAGAACCGGCGGAGCCTAATCCTTTTTATGTATCGGGAACAAAAAGGGAGGTTTATGAATTCCTGATGCTGTTTCTTCCAAGCGGGCAGACCTTTTTGATTGCGGGAGGAGAGTTGTCACATGCGGGGGAAATGGCGGCCTATTCCGTTTTGATTGTGATTGCTTCTTCGGCAGCAGGGATGTACTTTTTTCAGAAAAAGGATATTAAATAAGCGGCTAAGTCTGACGCTTTTATGACAGAAAGTATTGGCAGGCCTAAAGAAATCATGGACTATGACTTGTCATAGGAGGTATTTATGGAAAGCTGGTTACCGGTCATTTGCGGCATTCTCACGATTATCATATGCGCTCTTTCTGTTAAAATTTATTTGATGAAGAAGTCTGTAAAGGAAATCGGGGAAAAGCTTTCGGAAAAGCTTCGGATAGAGACGAATACGCTCATAGATATTTCCAGCCGGGATAGTGATTTGAGAAGGCTGGCAGATACCTTGAATGTAGAACTTAGGAAGCTTCGAAAAGAACGCCGGTGCTTTAAACAGGGAGACAAGGAGCTGAAAGATGCGGTAACCAATATTTCCCATGATTTGCGTACGCCCCTGACTGCAGTCTTCGGTTATCTGGAACTGTTAAAAAAAGAAGAAAAAAGTGAAACGGCTGCCGGGTATCTTAATATCATTGAAAACCGCACGCAGGTTATGCGGGAGCTGACGGAGGAGCTATTCGATTATTCCCTTCTTTCATATGCGGAAGAAGATAAAAAGGAAAACGTATGTCTGAATGCAGCCTTGGAGGAAAGCATAGCTTCCTTTTACGGCGCCATAAGACAGAGCGGAATAGAACCGGAAATCTTTATGACAGAGCGCCGGATCGAGAGAAATCTGGACACTATGGCGCTGAATAGGATTTTCGGGAATATTATAAACAATGCCATGAAATATAGCGACGGAGATTTTAAGGTAGAATTAAAAGAAGATGGAACCATTATCTTTTCAAATTCTGCTAAAAAATTGAATTCCGTTACGACGGAACGGCTTTTTGACCGCTTTTATACGGTAGAGACAGGCAGAAATTCCACAGGGCTGGGACTTTCTATCAGCAGGCTTTTGACAGAAAGAATGGGCGGCAGAATACGGGCGGAGTATGAAAAGGGCAAGCTGGTCATTATTGTAAAATTTTAAGAAGAGGTTCTTAAAAAAGCACAAGGACAATAAAAGCAAAAAGAAAAGTAAAAGTAAAAAGTAAAATAGAAAAGTAAAACACTTTGGGATTGTGGCATAATCCGCTAAGAAGAGGTCAATACTATAGAGGTAACTTTACATCCATAATATGATTTAAGGAGGCTTCTTTTATGGCACAATTAACCTGCGGTGTTATAACCTGCGGCTACAACAAAGAAAAGTGCTGCTGCAAGGGAGATATTATGGTGGGAGGAAGTCATGCGGATCAGGAGAAAGATACCTGCTGCGATTCCTTCCGTCCCGAAGGATGCGACTGCTACACCAGTGCATTAGACCATCCCTGCCAGACCATCAGTATTGATTGCGAGGCAACAAAATGTAAGTACAATTCCAATTACAAATGCTATGCGGAAACCGTTTCCATACAGGGCGGACATGCAAGGGAAAGTGGACAGACCCTTTGCGGAACTTTTGAATGTAAATGCTGATAAAACGGGGATGCTCAGGAAGCGTCCCTTTTACATAAAGATGTGGAATTTAAATTTTTACTGGTCAGATATTACGGGCATTTGAATCCCTTCATTGCCGCTTTTTAAATATCGTGTTATATTATTTACAATTTAATTCCTTCATTTTGTGTGGACAGTAAAAGTAAGCGGGAAAAAGGACAGAAAAAAATATTTTTGCTGTTGACAAAGAAATATTTACATGATAACATATTCAAGTGTGTGAAACACAATGCAAGCAGAGTATCCACTCTCACCCTGTGGCAATCGGGCTGACAGGCGTTGGAAATTTTTCACAATCTTATTTTATGTGGAAGTTTAGTGGATTACTGTGCGAATCCACTTTTTTTATTGAATTCTTTTTTGGAGGTGCACGACTATTAGCGATTTAATGATTAACGAACAGATTAGGGACAAAGAGGTACGTCTGGTAGGAGAGAACGGAGAACAGTTAGGCATTATGTCTTCCCGGGATGCCCAGAAGATGGCGGATGATGCAGGGCTTGATTTGGTCAAGATAGCGCCTACGGCAAAACCACCGGTTTGTAAAATCGTAGATTACGGAAAGTACAGATACGAGCAGATTCGTAGAGAAAAAGAAGCAAAGAAAAAACAGAAAACCATCGAGATCAAGGAGATCCGTCTGTCTCCCAACATCGATACCAATGACCTGAATACAAAGATGAATGCGGCCAGAAAGTTTATCGGAAAGGGCGATAAAGTAAAAGTAACGCTTCGTTTCCGCGGACGCGAAATGGCACATATGGCTAACAGTAAGCATATCTTGGATGATTTTGCAGAAGAGTTGTCGGAGATTGCGGTAATTGAAAAAGCTCCCAAGGTAGAGGGAAGAAGTATGACCATGGTGCTTACACAAAAGCACTGATTATTTCGTTTTTAACTGGATTTATCAGAGGTTAAATCAGCAGTTAAAATAGATAGGTACAAATATAGGAGGGAATTTAAGATGCCAAAAATGAAAACAAACAGATCCGCAGCAAAGCGTTTCAAAGTAACAGGAACAGGAAAGTTAAAGAGAAATAAAGCTTATAAACGTCATATCTTAACCAAGAAATCTGCTAAGACAAAGAGAAATCTTAGAAAGCCCGCAATGACGGATGCAACGAACGAGAAGAATATGAAGAAGATTTTACCTTATTTATAAGATTGGTTAGGAGGAGAGAAAAATGGCAAGAATCAAAGGCGGCATGAACGCAAAAAAGAAACATAACAGAGTATTAAAGCTTGCAAAAGGTTACAGAGGAGCAAGATCTAAACAGTACAGAGTGGCAAAACAGTCTGTCATGAGAGCATTAACATCTTCTTATGCAGGACGTAAGCAGAGAAAACGTCAGATGAGACAGTTATGGATTGCGCGTATCAACGCAGCAGCAAGATTAAACGGCTTAAGCTACAGCAAATTTATGTATGGTTTGAAGTTGGCTGAGGTTGATATCAACAGAAAGATGCTTGCAGAGATGGCAGTAAACGATGCAGAAGGCTTTGCAACATTGGCAGAAGTGGCTAAGAGCAAAATCGCTTAATTGAGCGTGATATAGGTTTGATTTCCAGAATCGCAGTGTCTTCGGATGCTGCGATTTTTTTTGATATTTTAATTCCAAAAGGATGAAAGCGTTTATTTTTGCAATAGATCTAAGGATGAAAGAGTATAGTTTCTCTCAATAAACCTGATAATGAAAGCGTATAGTTTCTCTCAATAAACCTGATAATGAAAGCGTATAGTTTCTCTCAATAAATCTGGTAACGAAAGAGTATGATATCTCTCAATAAGCCGGATGATAAAAGCGTATAGCTTCTCTCAATAAATCTGATGATAAAAGCAAATATTTTTGGTACAATAAGCATAGAGAAAAACAGTAAACCTTTATAAGGAGAATCGTTATGTTAGAAAATCTGGAACCGAAAAAGGTATTTCAATATTTTGAGGAGATATGTTCTATTCCCCATGGTTCGGGTAATGTGGACGCCATCAGTGATTATCTGGTGGAGTTTGCTAAAAAGTGGGGCTTATGGTGGACGCAGGATGAATTGAAAAATATAATTATCATAAAGGAGGCTTCCGAAGGCAAAGAGGACAGACCGGCTGTTATGATACAGGGGCATATGGACATGGTTGCGGTAAAGGAGCCTGATGCGGATCTTGATATGACAAAGGATGGACTTAGGCTGGGAATAGACGGGGATTATGTGTATGCCAGAGACACCAGCCTGGGAGGAGACGATGGCATTGCCCTGGCTTATGGCCTGGCTCTGCTTTCCGATGAAAGCATTTCCCATCCCAGAATAGAACTGGTTATAACTACCGAGGAAGAGGTGGGGATGGAAGGAGCAACGGGAATAGATCTTTCGCCCTGTCAGGGAATGCAGATGCTGAATATCGATTCAGAAGAAGAAGGACAGTTTGTGGCGGCGTGCGCCGGAGGAATTCGTGTAAACGGAAGGATTCCTGTGGAAAGGGTTTCTACAAAGACGGAAGCTGTAAGAGAAGTTTTTGGGAAGAAAATTATGTTAACCGGATTTGCAGGAGGTCATTCAGGTACGGAAATCGGAAAAAATGGCGGAAACGCCAATGTGGTATTGGGATGGTTTCTAAATAAATTATCCGAAAAAGTTGACATAAGTATAATTGAACTGCAGGGAGGGCTGAAGGATAATGCCATTCCTGTGGAAGCATATGCGGTTGTGGCAAAGGGAACAGAGTCGGATGGGAAGTTGAATGTGAATCCGGAAGGGGCTTTGGGAGCGGGTAAAAAGGAATGTCCTACGGAGAACGGGAATTTGTGGGAGAACAAACTTATAAACTGCTGTAACAGACTTGAGAAGGAAATGCAAAGCCGGTTTTCTGCTACTGATCCGGAGTGTAGAGTCGTTGTCGATGATTGGAGCGCTCAGGATAAGGAGGGAAAGGTTCCATTATCCTGCTTAAATGCCGGGGATTGTAAGAAAATACTTGCCTTTCTGTCAGAGGCTCCAAACGGAGTGCAGGCTATGTGTGAGGAACCCAAGGGACTGGTGCAGACTTCTTTAAATCTTGGCATTATGAAGCTGGAAGAGGACGGACTGCAGGTGTCTTTTTCTTTAAGGAGCAGCGTGGCAAAGGAAAAAGAAGAATTGAAAGAAAGGGTAAGCGGCCTTATAGAGAAATATAAGGGAGTGGTAACGGCTACCGGAGATTATCCGGCATGGGAGTATAAAAAGGTATCGCCTTTAAGGGAAAAAATGATCTCAGTATATGAGAAACAGTATGGGAAAAAGCCCATGGTGCTTTCTCTTCATGCAGGTCTGGAGTGCGGCATTCTGGCGGCTAAAAAGCCGGGCCTTGACTGCGTTTCTTTCGGACCGGACATTCTGGATATTCATACCACAAGGGAGCGCATGAGCATTTCCTCCGTAAACCGGGTATGGAAGTTTCTGGTGGAGGTTATAGAAGAACTATGAATAACATTATCTTAACAGGAATGCCCGGCGTGGGCAAAAGCACTATAGGCGTTGTGCTGGCAAAGCATATGGGATACAGCTTTTTGGATTCCGATCTGGTCATTCAGGAAAAGGAAGGAAAGCTTTTACATGAAATTATCGAAGAAAGGGGCATAGAAGGCTTTTTGGGGCTAGAGGATGAAATCAATGCTTCCATAAAGGCGGAACGAACCGTGATTGCCACAGGAGGCAGTGCGGTTTACGGAGAGCGTGCCATGAAGCATTTTACTTCTATGGGAACAGTCATCTATCTTTTTCTTCCCTATGACGAATTAGAGGAGCGGCTTGGAGATTTAAACGAGAGGGGCGTTGTGCTGAAGCCGGGACAGACCTTAAGGGAACTGATGGAGGAAAGAAAAGTCCTGTATGAAAAATACGGGGAAATTGTCATAGACTGTAATGGAAAGCCGATTCGGGAAATCGTTGCCGAAATCGTGGGAAAATTATGACAGCTGCAAAAGCGGGCAGAATCCTCTAATGCGCCAAAGATAACTGCGTATTGTTGTTTGATGCTGACAAAAAACAGGTTTAAAAAGGAGAAAAAACAATGAATGCTTTTGATTATGTTGTAGAACGGATCGATGGAGATTATGCCTATCTGAAAAGAACGGATATACCGGAAGAGGAAGAGAAAATGGTTGCCCGTGCCCTTCTGCCGGAGGAAATTGCAGAGGGAACAAAGCTTCATTATGAATTTATGATGTATTCCGTTGTGGAGTGAGCGTAAGGGATTGGGAGGCAGGCTTTGTTAAGCCGCAGGACTAATCCTGAAGGGGTGCATGGGAAGAGGGTTTATTGTGGTCGCGCTTTGCTTTGCCAAGGCCTCCTGTCATATGGGTATGCTCGCTGTCGATGAAGCGGGCGCGTTTGACGGCTTCGTCGCCATAGCGGTTCCGGATCTGGTCAATAGCCAGATTCAGCTTGCTGAGCTTGTCCGCTTCCGTAGAGCCGAACATATCATACTGGACAAAATTTTCCGAGGTTGCCCGGGAGGTGTGGACGCCCAGCAGGCGCAAAGGTTCTCCGTCCCAGAGCCGGATAAATAATTCACAGGCGGCTTCATAGATTTTTTCTGTAATGTCTGTGGAGGACGGTAAGGTAATCTGGTGGGAGGAGCGGTGGAAAGCGGTGTCCACAACAAAGACGCTTACCACGCTGATATAAGCGTGATCCGCCCGCAGTCTGGCGCCGATGGTTTCACACAGGGAGAGTAAAATAGTGAAAGCGGTTTCGCGGTCTGTCACATCAGTGCCTACGGTAATGGAATTGCCATATCCTTTATTGGCAGGCGGAGTATCCCTTACTAAAGCATCGTCCATGCCGTTTGCCGATTTCCACATGTCCTCGCCGTGCTTCTTCAAATGCTGCCTTAAAACTGCCACATCCGCATTGGCGAGGTCGCCTATGGTAAAAATATCCAGGTTGTGCAGGGTACGGATGCTGGAACGGCCTACATAAAGAAGGTCGGAAACCGGAAGAGGCCACATTTTTTCCTGAATTTCATTGGGAAACAGAGTATGTACTTTATCGGGCTTTTCAAAATCTGAAGCCATCTTTGCCAGCAGCTTGTTGGAAGAAATACCGATGTTGACGGTAAAGCCCAGTTCTTCCCGGATCATATCCTTTAGCTTCAGGGCGAATTCAGCGGGAGGGCCGTAAAGTCCTGTGGTGCCTGTAAAATCACAGAAGGCCTCGTCGATGCTGAACTGTTCCACTACGGGGGCATAGCGGTTGAGCAGAGAAATAAGCGCATTAGATTTTTCTACATAGAGGGAAAAGTTGGGCGCGTAGGTTTTTAAGCCCGGACATTTTTTCCGGGCGCTCATAAGCGGTTCTCCGGTTGTGACGCCGAATTTTTTTGCAGGGACGGATTTGGCTAAAACGATGCCGTGTCTCTGCTTTTCATTTCCGCCGATAACGGAAGGAAAACTTCTGATATCTTCCGTTTCGCCTAATGTCTCAATTCGGTATGCCGCTTCCCATGACAGAAAAGCGGAATTTACATCTACATGAAAAATGATTGTATCTGCCATCTTTTTTACCTGTTCCTCTTTATATTGCCCCGTTTTTGTTATAAGTGCTGCTACTGATACTATACAAGAACGTACGTTCTAAGTCAATGCCGCCTTATCGGATGCCGAAAAAAGAAGGGCGTCCAGAAAGAGCTTTAAGAAGCTTCCCTCGGGACAGAAGAGTCTTTCGGGATGCCATTGCAGGCCTATGACAGGCAGGGAGCCATGAATAAAGCCTTCTACAACGCCGTCAGAAGAATACTGGAATGGCAAAAGCTCTTTGGGGAGTATGTGAACGCATTGGTGGTGGGCGCTGTTGATCTGGGCCGGCAGCAAGGGACTTTTGTAAAGGCATTTTAAAACGGGGAGCATGGGGAAATTTTCAAATTCATTCAGGGGGACATAGCTGCAGCCGTGGCGGTTATCTTCTTTTTCCAGATAAGCGTGGATTGCCAACGCTTCTTGATTCATATCTTGAATCAGGGCGCCGCCCAGTTTGGCATTAATGATCTGCATTCCCTTGCAGATTCCGAGTACGGGCTTTTTTTGTAGTAGAAAATAATCCAGATAAGAGAACTGCAGCCGGTCCAGATCTCGGTCTATATTGTAAGAGCCCAGATTTTTTTCATGGAACAAGTCGGGAGAAATATCTCCGCCTCCGGGAAGAAGGAGCAGGTCCATACGGGAGAGAATGCTTCCGGTGGGATGCTTTTTGCATTCTGCTAACAAATCGGAGGAATCGGTAACAACGGGAATATAACCGGCGCTGGCAACAGCATTTTTATAATTTTCCACAAAACCGGCTCTTCCCACGATCAAAATAAAGCGTATTGACATTTTTATCGCCTTTTTTATAAAGTTATATTCAGTATATGATGTTTCTTTTGGAAAATTGTGTTATACTGTTCAAAAAGACAGACCCGGGAATATTAGCCGGGAATACAATGAAAAGGAAGAGAAAGGTCAGGGGTATGTTACAGGAAGTATTTGAACTTATGATGCAGGTACACAGCGGAATGAAAATAGCCTGCGTGGGGTTAATGGATGGGACAAAAATCCAGAGAGAATTGATCAATGACGGTAATCGGGAAACCAGGGTCAACATAGAACTGGTGTCTACGGATGTGGGGTTTGCCGTTTTTTCCAGAAAAAGCAAGTCCAGCTATATCTATAATGATGTAGTAACGGGGGAAACCAGCGGGGCAACTAAATTAGCGGTGCCTTACAGCAATATTTCCTACATGGAATTTACGGATGAAGAAGAGTAGCAGAAAGGCAGCAAAGCTGCTGCGCCGGAAAACTTACCAAATATTTGCTGGGTAAACCGGTGTCCGGGCATTTGTAATCGTGAGATAAAAGTACATAAAAAAGCCTGTCGTATCATAATGCGGCAGGCTTTTATGTACTTATATTTTTGTGTTTGTCTCTTTAAAACATGGAATCGAAGAGCATTCCTGTGCTTAAAGAAGAACTGTAAGTGCCCCTTCCGTTGTAAATACCGCTGGATTTGGCGGCATCCTGTCCTGCATACATATTGATGAAGGAAGCGGATGTACCCGTCTGGTAAGCTAAAGAACGATTGCCGCTAAAAAGTGTTTTAACGGTAGAAGTATCGGCGGCCTTAAATGCCTTTTCATCAATTGACAAGGTATTGTCGGAATTGATTGTAATGCCTGCTTTACCGAGCAGCTTGGATGAAACAGAAACGGCATTTGTCATAGTGGATGCACTGCGGAGAATCTTCGTGTTCTCGGAATCCCCAAAAGCCTTGACAACATTATTGTAATCATCCACAAAAGAAGATACTGCATTGAACAGCTTATCTTCATTTCCCTTTTCATAAAGTGAATTGGCAGAGGCGGAATATAAAGCCGATGCTGATTTTGACAGTTCGGAAGAAGTGCTTTTCAGCTTCTGAATCTGTTCAGTGGTATCGGCGCTGGCGCCTTTGCTGACTTTAGTATTGTTTTGTCCAACAATGGCTGTTGCGGCAGGATTTTTCTGATAGTAGGATTTCATCAGTTTGCCGTAGGAGCCGGTCTTGATGGAGGAATAATCCGATAATAAGGATTCAATACCTAAGCCGGAATTCCTGTTGGAATTCTGGGAGAAAAGGGATGTAGAATTAAAAAAGTTGGAATAACCGTAATTACCTGTGAAAATGTTCATTTTCTTTCTTCACGCTCCTTTTCTGATTAAAAACGGGACGAAATATCCCATAATTCAATTTCAATATAGCAGATACTGGAAAAAAGTACAAGAGGAATTCTATAAAATTTGCAAAAAGGGGATTGACAGAAGTCAAAAAAACAGATAAAATATCATTTGCGTGCAGGAATGGCGGAATTGGCAGACGCGCAGGCTTCAGGTGCCTGTGGTAGCAATATCGTGAGGGTTCAAGTCCCTTTTCCTGCATCATTTTGCGGAAGTGTCGGAACTGGCAGACGAGCAAGACTAAGGATCTTGTGGCTATTGCAGTCGTGTGGGTTCAAGTCCCATCTTCCGCACGTTAAAAGCCTAGAGTTTTCTAGGCTTTTAAATTTTTGCGCTGTGATGGCAGTATCGCTTTACGGTATTCAAAATGATAAATCGGGCATAAGCGGGATGTTGAAAAAGATGAAAGAGGAGATACGATGTTAAAACAAATATCAGTATATGCGGAAAATAAAAAAGGAACCATGAAACGGATCACTTCCATATTGCAAAAAGAGCAGATTAATATCTGGGGTTCTGTTACCAATGACGGCGCGGAATTCGGCATTACCAGGATGGTGGTTTCGGACCCGGAAAAAGCGGTAAAGGCTCTGGAAGCGGACGGGATCATGTGCAGGCTTGTGGATGTGATCGGCGTTGAAATGGCAGATGAGGTCGGTAACCTGGACAGGCTTTTAGGCGCCCTTTTAGAGAGCAATATCAATGTAAATTATATTTATCTGTCTTTTAACAGGGATTCCGGCTTGCCGGTTCTGGTTTTCCAGTCCGAGGAAATCGGAGAGGTGGAAGACTGCATTAAAGCAAAGGGCTTCCGGGTCGTGTAATCCAGGGAAAATGGAGTTTGACAGATTAGGCTCTATTGCCTGTAATATGTTTAACAAGACAGCCGATACGATAGCGTACACCTATCCGTTTCCGGCGAAATAATTAACGAAAAAACAGCGCCTCACTTTGTCGGAGTGAGACGCTGTTTTTCGTTTTTATACAATGGAGTATACGGGATTCGAACCCGTGGCCTCAACAATGCGAATGTTGCGCGCTCCCAACTGCGCTAATACCCCGCAAAAACAGATTTTGTCCTTGATGCATATGTTATTATAACACGCATAGCAAAAAAATCAAGAACCAAGGTTTTTGGAGAGGTAATTTTTTTACATAAAAACGGGAAAAATATTTGATGTAAAAATATTGTAAAGATTTTGAAAGAATGTAAAATTTTCCCTTTTTTTAGGAAGTATCCGGGTTGTTTTTTGAAATTGTTAGGTGTAGAATATTCAGTTGTAAAATGGAATAGAAAGGAAGATTTCTATGTATCTGTTATTTTTTCTGTTCTGGGTTATTTTCAATGGACAGCTTACTTTTGAAATAGGAATTATCGGTATATTTGTTGCGGCGCTTTTGTATGCCTTTATTTGTAAATTTATGGGATGGAGCCCCAAAAAGGATATTTTCATGATGCAGTATACAGGGTTCATGCTTTGTTATCTGTTTGTGTTGCTCCGGGAGATTATAAAAGCCAATATGGACACCGTAAAAATGATTTTCACATCCAGATATGAAAGGGAACCGGTTCTGGTTACTTTCCGTTCAAAATTAAAATCTCCGGTTTTACGGGTTATTCTGGCAAATTCCATTACGTTGACGCCGGGAACCATTACGGTTTCTTTAGAAGGGGATACCTTTATGGTGCATGCTCTGGATAAGGATTTTGTAGAGGGAATTGAAGATTCCGTTTTTGTAAAGTGGCTTCAACGGGCGGAAAGGATAGGACAAAAGGATGAGTAGCGGGATTCATGCTTTAGAAACAACATATTATTTTCTTTTCATCGGGATTCTTATGGTATTGGGCATCATGCTTTTTTTGTGTCTGCTGCGAGCCTGCATGGGGCCCACCGTTGCCGACCGTCTGGTATCCGTTAATATGATGGGAACCATGGTCATGGTCATCATTGCAACGCTGGCTGTTATGATGGAGGAAAGCTATCTGGTGGATATCTGTATTATCTATGCCATGATCAGTTTTCTTGCGGTCATTGTATTATCCAAGGTTATTATGGGAGTCCGAAAAGAAGAGGAATCGGGGGAAACGCCAAGAGAGAAGGAATTTACAGAAGAAATGATGGAAGAGAAGGAATTTGTAGAAGAAATGATGGAAGAGGAAGTAAGGGAAGCATTGGGAGAATACGGAAAAGAAAAAAGGGAGGACGAATAGAATGGAAATTTTATTATGGATTCGCTTTATTTTGGGAACATTGTTTTTGCTGGCGGGCATGCTGCTTTTTGTGGTGGAGATCATCAGTGTTTATAAACTGGATTATGTTCTGGACAGAATGCATGCGGCTGCCACGGGAGATACCTTTGGCATCGGCTTATCCCTTACGGGACTGATGATTTTAAACGGATTGAATCTGACCACCTTAAAGCTTTTGCTGATCGTGGTGTTTTTGTGGTGTTCTTCGCCGGTATCCTCCCATCTGATTGCAAAATTGGAGGTTGCTACCCATGAGGGAGAAGATAAGTACGGAGAGGTGGAAAAATGATGGAATATTTCATGTATGTACTGCTGTTTTTCCTGGTTGTCTGCGCTTTGGCAGTCAGCTTTACAAAAAGTCTGTTAAATGCGGTTTTAGTATTTATGTCTTACAGCCTGATCATGTCCATTATCTGGATTCTGTTAGAGTCGCCGGATCTGGCCATTACCGAAGCTGCGGTAGGTGCGGGAGTAACCAGTATTTTATTCTTTATTACCTTAAAGAAGATTGAAGCGATCAGAAAGGGGCATAAAGATGAGCAGACTGAAAAATGATGAGGAATATAAAAAGACAAGAGCCTTCCGTTTTTTTCGGTGGATGAAAGGCGAGAAAGACCCCTATCTGGATGAAGTGGAAATGCAGCCGGGAGTTCCCTTTCAGGACAGCCGTACAGTAAATGAAATACTAATGGAAGAGCAGGAGACGCTGGAAAAGGTCTATAATACGGCTTCCAACAGGTGGTTACGGCGCTTTAAACAGCTTTATAATGTTCTTTCCGTTGTTTTCAGTTTGGCGCTTGCCGCAGTCATGCTTTACATGGTGGCAAAGCTTCCGACGGCAGGTACGGTGGATAGACCGGTTAATAATGAGGTTTCCAAGGTTTATATTGAAAACGGCATCCAGGATACGGGAGCTGTGAATATTGTTACGGGCATGATTTTGAATTACCGTGCTTTTGATACCTTCGGGGAAACCTGCGTCCTTTTTATCGCCACCACCTGTGTCATGATTCTTTTGATGAAGGAGGAGGAGAAAATAAGGGCGGACCAGACCTTGAATGACCGTCGCTTTGAGCCGAAAAACGATGTGATCCTGCAAAAGGTTGCCTTTATTTTAGTTCCCATTGTGTTTATTTTTGGAATCTATGTGATTTTAAACGGACATTTATCGCCGGGCGGCGGCTTTTCGGGAGGCGCCATGATCGGCGCGGGCATGATTTTATACGTAAGCGCCTACGGTTTTGATAAAATGCAGAAGTTTTTCAACGAGCATACCTACAAGGTGGTAAAGGTGGCGGCATTGTGTACTTATTGTGTTGTCATTACTTATTATTTGTTTATGGGGGCAAACGATTTTGACAATCATATTCCTTTGGGCGTGCCGGGTATGATTTTTTCTTCAGGCATTATTTTGTGGCTGAATATTTTTGTGGGAATTGAAGTGGCATGTACCATGTATGCCTTTTATGCATTATTCAGAAGAGGAGGACTGTAGGATGTTTGACGGACTGATATCCAATTACGGCGAAGCGGTTGCAGTGCTGCTCTTTGCCATAGGCTTCGGAAATCTTCTTTTACAGAAAAATCTCATAAAAAAGATCATAGGTCTTAATTTCATGGATACGGGAACCTATCTGTTTCTGGCGGAAAAGGGATATATAGAAGGAAGGATGGCGCCCATTGTGGTCAATGGGGTCCAGGATGTGAACGCCTACATTAATCCCATTCCCAGCGGACTGGTTTTGACGGGTATCGTTGTATCCGTATCCGTTACGGCGTTGATGCTGTCCCTTACCATAAGGCTGTATCAGAGATACCATACTCTGGATATGGATGAGATATCCACTATTTTGAAAAAGGAGGAGCTGTAATGGAATTTTTACGCAATTTTCCTTGTTTCTCCGTGATTCTGACTATGTGTGCTTCCATTGTTTCTTCGGGAATGAACGGCAAATGGGCAAGAAAGCTGAATATTGTTGTGATTTCAACAGTGGGGCTGTTGTCAGCGGCGGCTTTATACCTGACAATTGTGACGAACCAGTGCTATGTATACAAAATGGGACGCTTTCCCGCACCGTGGGGAAATGAAATCCGTTTCGGCGTTTTAGAGACTTTAATGGCCCTTTTCTTCAGCGTGGTTATGCTGCTTTCCGTTTTGGGAGGCAGAAAACATCTTTTTGAAGAGCTGGATCCTTTTAAGGAAAATCTTTATTATGTGTTGGTCAACCTTTTGATGAGCTCTTTGCTGGCGTTGATTTATACCAATGATCTGTTTACGGCTTATGTATTTGTGGAGATTAATACCATTTCTGCCTGCGGCCTGATTATGATCAGGGAAAACGGCCATACTTTAGAGGCGGCAACCCGTTATATGATCATGAGCTTGATCGGTTCCGGACTTCTGCTTTTCGGACTTTGTATCCTGTATGGCATAACGGGGCATCTTTTGATGAGCAATATCAAGGAACAGGTGGCGCTTCTTGTGGCGACAGAGCAGTTTCACATTCCTTTAATTGTGGCAATCGTGTTTATAGTGGTAGGTCTTGCGGTTAAAAGCGCACTGTTTCCTTTCCACTCCTGGCTGCCGGATTCTTACGGGTATTCCACCGCATCCAGCGCGGCGATTTTGTCAAGCCTTGTGTCTAAGGGATATATATTCCTGTTGGTTAAGATTTTTTACAGGGTGATCGGCTTTGAGATTATTACAGAAAGTAAGATTCTTAACGTATTGTTTGTTTTCGGCCTGTGCGGCATGATTTTCGGCTCCTTAAGCGCCATAAAGGAAAATGATATCCGCAGGATGATCGCTTTTTCCTCTGTGGCACAGATCGGATATATTTATATGGGCTTCGGTCTGAGAACGGAAGCGGGAATTATCGCTTCCATTTTCCATATTTTTTCCCATGCGGCATCAAAGAGCATGTTGTTTATTTCGGCAGTGGGGCTTACCGACGTATCGGGAAAAAGCAAAAAGTTTCTTGATTTAACCGGTGCGGGGTACCGCAATGTCATTGCCGGGATTACCTTTACGGTAGGCGCTTTGTCTATGGTAGGCGTTCCTCTGTTTCCGGGCTTTATCAGTAAAATTCTTTTTGCCAGGGCAGGCGTTTCCGTGACTTTGAACAGGATGCTGCCTACTTTAATCTGCCTCGCCGTAAGCACCATATTGAATACGGTTTATTTTATGAAAACGGTTCTGCGTATTTATACGCCGGTAAAGACAGATTATAAGAACATCAAATGGAAAGAAAATCTTTCCTGCAGCATTGTCTGCATTTTCTTTATCATTCTCAATATAGCGCTTGGCATGTATTCCGAACCCATTGTGGAACTGATTCAATCGGGAATTGCCATGTTTGCATAGGGAGGGAGAAAGTTATGAATGAGAGCGCTTCATTATTAGCGGCAATTCTGTTTCCGGTTCTTTCGGGAACGATTCTGCTGTTTTTAAAAAAAGCGGATAGCAGAAAAAAAATTCTGACTTATGTGGGAATGGCCATGGGGATTGCCGGGATTTTGGTTGTAAATGCTCTTTTTAGTAAAGAGAGGGAAATTCTGCTGTTTTCTTTGACGAAAGATATCCCCATTGTGCTGAAGTTAGATAATATGGGAAAGCTGTTCCTGGCAGTGATGACTCTGATCTGGATGTTAGCGGGGATTTTTTCCTTTACTTATATGAAGCATGAAGGGAAGGAAAGCAGATATTTCGGATTTTACCTGATTACTCTTGGCGCTATGGCAGGCTTGGGATGCGCAGGAAATCTGGTTACCATGTATGGTTTTTTTGAATTCCTGACCTTGGCATCCTTTCCGCTTGTTATTCATAATCAGTCCAGAGAAGCCATTATGGCGGGACTAAAATATCTGCTGTATTCCCTGTTTGGGGCTTATATGGCATTGTTTGGCGTGTTCTTTTTGTGCCGTTATACGGATACGGTTACCTTTACGCCGGGGGGGACCCTGAATATGAGTCTGGCAAATGGGAACGAATCTGTGCTTTTAGTTGCCTCAGGCCTGATGATTGTGGGATTTTCCGTTAAGGCGGGATTGTTTCCTTTGCACGCATGGCTTCCTACGGCCCATCCGGTAGCGCCTGCTCCGGCTTCGGCGCTTTTGTCCGGCGTTATTGTAAAGGCAGGGGTTCTTGCGGTTATCCGTGTGATCTTTTATGAGTTTGGTACGGATTTTATCAGGGGAACCTGGGTGCAGTATTTATTTATGACTCTTTCCCTGATCACGGTGTTTATGGGTTCCATGCTGGCATTTCGGGAAAAAGTATTAAAGAAGCGTCTTGCCTATTCCACGGTCAGCCAGCTTTCCTACATTTTGTTCGGAATCGCTCTTTTAAATCCTACAGCCCTTACGGGATCCCTTTTACATGTGGTAGGGCATGCATTGATAAAATGCGCGCTTTTCCTTTGTGCGGGAGCCATTATTTTCCAGACGGGAATTACTACGGTAGACGGTTTGAAAGGAATCGGCAAGAAGATGCCCGTAACGATCTGGTGTTTTACCATTGTTTCCCTGGGACTTATCGGTATTCCTCCTACAGGCGGGTTCATCAGCAAGTGGTATCTGGCTGAGGGAGCGTTGGATTCGGGTATTAAGGGCTTTCAGTATGCGGGGCCTATTGTGCTGCTGGTCAGTGCGCTTTTGACGGCAGGATACCTTCTTCCGGTTGTCATCATGGGATTTTTTCCGGGAGAGAAGTTTGATTATGAAAAGCTGAAAAAATGTGAAGCGGGTATGGCCATGAAAATTCCTCTTGTGATTCTTGCGGCATTATCCGTTTTGATAGGTATGTTTCCCAAGCAGTTGATTGACTTTATCTCCGCTTTTGCGGCGGGGCTTATGTAGGAGGAGATAAGAATGAATGAATGCATGCTGTTGATCATCGTGTTATTCCCCTTTGCTGCAGGCGTTCTGGTTCCCCTGCTTCCCTTTAAAAGCAGGAGGGCAATGCTTGTTTTTATCGAAACGGCGGTCATCATAAACAGTATCATGGTATGGATGATTTTGCTAAACAAGCCTGCGGGAACCTTTACCATGCTCAAATTTTCAGGGAACTTATCCGTTACTTTCCATATTGACGGACTGGCAATGGTCTTTGCGGGCCTGGTATCCCTGCTGTGGCCTCTTGCCACTTTATATTCCTTCGAGTACATGAAGCATGAAAATCATGAAAGGGTTTTCTTTACCTTTTATGTCATAACCTATGGCGTTACTCTGGGAATTGCAACCAGCGCCAACATTCTTTCCATGTATTTCTTTTATGAATTGTTGACTCTGGTAACAACGCCGCTTGTGCTTCATACGTTGAAAAGGGAGGCGGTGTTAGCAGCCAGAACCTATTTGTATTATTCCATCGGCGGGGCGGCGTTTGCCTTTATCGGTATGATATTTGTGATCATATACGGTTCCACCACGGACTTCATATACGGCGGTGTCATGGATGTGAATCCCTATACGGGAAATGTGAACCTGCTTTTGTTTATTTATGTGCTGGCGTTTATGGGCTTCGGCGTAAAAGCAGCGGTATGCCCTTTTTGTGCATGGCTGCCTCAGGCAGGCGTGGCGCCGACGCCGGTTACGGCGCTGTTACATGCGGTTGCCGTAGTAAAATCCGGCGCCTTTGCTATTATGCGCCTGACCTATTACAGCTTCGGAACGGATTTCCTGAAAGGGACATGGGCACAGTATACGGTAATGGGAGTTACGATTTTTACCATTGTATTCGGCTGCTCCATGGCGGTCAGGGAACGGCATATTAAAAGGAGACTGGCTTATTCCACGATCAGTAATTTGAGCTATATTCTTTTTGGCGTGACCATTATGACGCCTTTAGGATTAGTGGGGGCTTTAACCCATATGGTCTGCCATGCGGTTATGAAAATCTGTTCCTTTTTCTGTGCAGGAGCGATTATGTATAAGACAGAAAAAAGCTATGTTTATGAATTAGACGGTCTGGGAAGGAAGATGCCAAAGACCTTTGGAATTTTTACGGTTTCCTCCCTTGCCTTAATGGGCGTGCCGGGGCTTTGCGGATTTATTTCCAAGTTTAATCTGGCAAAGGCGGCTGTGGAAAGTCAGAATATATTAGGGTATGTGGGAATCGGCGCTTTACTGGTCTCGGCTGTGCTGACGGCGATTTATATGATGGGAATCGTGGTGCGGGCGTATTTCCCCAAACAGGATTTTGATTATGAAACGATCAGCGAGGTGCGTGACCCTAACTGGCTGATGCTTCTGCCCCTTGGAATATTTACTGCGGGCATTCTGGTTTTGGGGCTGTATCCGGTACCTTTGCTGGATTTCTTTCGTGATATTGCA
This sequence comes from Lachnospiraceae bacterium, assembly GCA_910574745.1. Classification (GTDB taxonomy): domain Bacteria; phylum Bacillota; class Clostridia; order Lachnospirales; family Lachnospiraceae; genus UBA2882. The sequence continues at coordinate 21,077 of CAJTCE010000036.1, forward strand.
ATGGGACTGCTTTAGGAAAGGAGAATGGAGAAATGAGGACAAACATGATTTTGGCGTTTTTGGTCTTTTATCCCATGATAGGCGCTTTTGTTTCTTATATCATAGGGCGTTTTCATAAAACGGCAAGGGACTATTTTGCGGATATCATTGTGATCAGTGAGTTTGCGGTAACGCTGTATTTGTTCTGCACTTTTAACGGCAGCAGCATCCGGAGCTTTTCCATAGACTCCTTTGCAGGTCTTGGTATCGGCTTTGTAATGGACGGCTTTAGCAGCGTTTATGCTTTGGCGGCGGCGGTTATGTGGATGATGACAACGGTGTTTTCCAAGGAATATTTTAAGCATTATCACAACAGAAACCGTTATTATCTGTTTATGCTGCTGACTCTGGGCGCTACCATGGGCGTTTTTCTGTCAGCAGATTTGTACACCACCTTTATTTTCTTTGAAATGATGTCCTTTACTTCTTATGTGTGGGTTGCCCATGACGAAAGAAAGGCTTCCCTGCGCGCTGCGGAAACCTATCTTTCGGTGGCGGTTATCGGCGGCATGGTCATGTTAATGGGATTGTTTCTCCTTTACCATGAGTTGGGAACGCTGGAAATCGCATCTCTTTTAAAGCTGGCGGAAGCATGTGAAAATAAGACTATGCTATATGTGGCAGGAGGATGCATTACTTTAGGCTTTGGCGCAAAAGCAGGCGTATTTCCGCTGCATATATGGCTGCCTAAGGCGCATCCCGTTGCGCCGGCGCCGGCATCCGCCCTGTTATCCGGAATCTTAACCAAATCCGGTGTTTTCGGTATGCTTGTAGTAAGCTGTAACTTACTCTATGGAGACGGGGATTGGGGCAGCGTCATTTTGCTTTTAGGCTGCATTACGATGTTTGGAGGCGCGCTTCTTGCTCTGTTTTCTGTGGATTTAAAAAGAACGCTGGCATGTTCTTCCATGTCCCAGATCGGTTTTGTAACGGTGGGTATCGGAATGCAGGGACTTTTGGGAGAAGAGAACACAATGGCGGCAATGGGAACGGTTCTTCATATGGTTAACCATTCCCTGATCAAGCTGGTGCTTTTTATGGCGGCAGGCGTGGTATTTATGAACATCCATATGCTCAATCTGAATGAAATCAGAGGATTTGGCAGAAAGAAGCCTTTGCTGCATTTCATTTTCCTTATGGGTGCTTTGGGAATCGGCGGTATTCCGCTCTGGAACGGCTATATCAGCAAGACTCTTCTTCATGAAAGCATTGTGGAATATACACATCTGCTGAAAGAGGGCGTGCTTATGCCCGCCATGTTCGGTATAAACGTCATGAAGTGTATTGAGTGGATTTTCTTAATAAGCGGCGGTATGACCGTTGCCTATATGGTCAAGCTTTATGTGGCGGTGTTTGTGGAGAAAAATGCCGATACAAAAAGGCAGGAGCAGTTTGACGGGATGAAGCATTATATGAACCTGCAAAGTAAGCTTGCACTTACCGTCAGTGCGGTTTTCCTGCCCCTTATGGGGGTTGTTCCGGGCGTTGTCATGGATTTTCTGGCAGGACGGAGCATCGGTTTTATGAATGCGGAGGCTTTAGGAGAACCGGTTCATTATTTCAGCCTGGGTAATTTGAAAGGAGCCGCTGTTTCTGTTATAATTGGAGCAGCTTTGTACAGTTTGGTTGTACGTCCCCTTTTGATGAGAAGAACGGAAACCGGAAAAATCTATGTGAATCTCTGGCCTTCCAGGCTGGATTTGGAGGAGCGGTTCTATCGTCCCCTCATTGCCTGTGTGTGTGTTTTAGGAGGTTTCTTCTCCAGAATCTGCGACAGCTTTGTGGATGGCGTAGTCGTTTTGCTTAGAAAAACCGTTTACCGGGATATGCCCCTTCCCTTTGAATTATCGGAAGGAACTTTATTTACCTATCAGTTAGGCAGGCTGTTGAACAAAATCGAGGGATGGCTTGAGAAGAAATTTCCCAGCAAAAAGCGTAAGCACCATGAATTTATCCATGAGCTTGCCATGATTCATTTAGAGATACGCGAAAACAGAATGGTCATTACCAGAAGTCTTTCCTTTGGACTGATACTGTTTTGCGTGGGACTTATTTTAACGACCATTTATTTGCTGATGGTTTATAAATAAGCAGATTTATATTTATGCCCTTTAGGGTATTTATGTCCTTTATAGGGGATTAAGAGATTTGTTTGCAGGGATTTTAATTGTAGGAATGTAAGGAAGAGCAAAATGTATTCTATTTTACTGGTTATTATTTATCTGGCATTTATCAGTTTAGGGCTGCCCGATTCGCTTTTGGGAGCGGCGTGGCCCAGTATGCAGCCCGGATTGGGGGTGCCTGTTTCTTATGCGGGAGGAATTTCTGTTATTATTGCAGGAGGAACAATTATTTCCAGCTTATTTTCCAATTACCTGATCCACAAGTTAGGCACGGGTAAAGTGACGGCGATCAGCGTCGCAATGACGGCAGCGGCGCTTTTTGGCTTTTCCGTATCGGGCTCTTACTGGCAGCTTTGTTTGTGGGGGATTCCTTACGGACTTGGAGCAGGCAGCGTGGATGCGGCCCTTAACAACTTTGTGGCCCTTCATTATAAAGCAAAGCATATGAGCTGGCTTCACTGCTTCTGGGGCATCGGGGCAACGGCAGGACCGTACATTATGGGCTTTGTCCTGACAAGAGGACTTAGCTGGAATGCCGGCTACCGTACCATATCCGTTTTGCAGGTCATACTGACAGCAGTTCTGGTATTTACGTTGCCTTTGTGGAAGGAAAAAGGGGGAAGCGCCAAAGAAGAGGAAAAGCAGCAGCCTCTTTCCCCTTTACAGGTTACAAAGCTTCCCGGAGCAAAGGGCGTATTGACAGGATTTTTCTGCTATTGTTCCGTAGAGGCCACAGCCGGGCTCTGGGCTTCCAGCTACATGGTAAACCGGGGGATTTCGGCGGAAACTGCGGCAAAATGGGCGGCGCTTTTTTATCTGGGGATTACATTAGGGCGTTTTATCTGCGGATTTGTAACTGCTAAGATAAATGATAAAAACATGATTCGCATAGGACAATTTTTGATTGCCTGCGGCATAGCTCTCTTATTTCTGCCATCCCATAACAAGCTGGCGTTTGCGGGGCTGATTTTAACGGGACTGGGCTGTGCGCCGGTATATCCAAGTTTGATTCATGCAACGCCAAAGACTTTTGGGGCGGATGTGTCCCAGTCTGTTATCGGGGTTCAGATGGCAAGCGCTTACGTGGGAACTACTTTTATGCCTCCGCTTTTTGGATTGCTGGTGGAAGTGCTGGGAATAGGCTTTTATCCGGCGTATCTGGTTATTTTTCTGGTGTTGATGGTGGTCATGTTGGAAAGTGTGAACCGGGTAAAGGGAACAGGGCGTGAATAACAGAGTATCTTATATAGATCAAACTGGCGGCTCGTGCAAAAAGCGTGGAAGAATTCAGCAGCCGGATGTGATAACAATAAAAGGAAAGCAGGTAAGGTTATGGGAGAATTTAAGAAAAACGATGATGTAAATATGCAGGGGTGGAAAGCAATCGAGGAGGCGGTTGAAAAACTGTATGGCGGAGAACCGCAGCAGATTGAGCATTATGGCGTGCTGATGCCGTGGAGACTGGGCGGCAACGATCCCTTAGACGGTATCAGTATATTTGACGGCGGGGAATATTATCATTTTGTGACCTTCGGCCTTTCCGAGCTTTATGAAAAGGAGACAAACGATCCGGACTACAGCGGCTTTGGTTTTGAATTTACCATAAAGCTGAAAAAATCCTGCGTAGAAGATGAGGAAGGAGAACTGCGGTGCATGGCGGGGATTCTTCAGGCATTAGCCAGGATATCCTATAAAGAAGGCGATATTTTTGCACCGGAAGAGTATATTTATACGGGGCAGACAGCCGGAATGGATATAGAGCAGAAATCCGCTATTACAGGGTTTATTACCAAAGAAGATGAGTTGGGAGAGATTATGACGCCCAACGGAAAACTGCAGTTTGTACAGTTGATTGGCGCTACAGATGCAGAGCTCAAGATGCTTGTGGACAAGAAAATGACGGTTGCGGAACTGGCAAAAAAAATAGGAACCGATTTAACGGATTATGACAGAAAGTCCGTAATATAATAAATACATCAAAAACCGAAGATGTTTATAAGCTTTTTCCAAACCACTGCCGGGACAAATCTTTTAAATATCTTCGCTTTTTTATCCAAGCTCCACAATAAACGTACTTCCACCGCCCTCCGTATCCGTTACCCGGAGCTTTCCATGGTGCTGCTTTACAATGGTCTGTGCGATAGACAGTCCCAGCCCGAAGTGTTCCTTGGCATTGTGGGAGGCGTCCGCCCGGTAGAATCTTTCAAAAATCCGCTTTTTATCCTCATCGGAAATGCCGATTCCTGTATCCGCTACGGAAATGATAAAATGTTTTTTTGCATGTTTGAGGGTTACCTGAATGCTGCCGCCCTCATTTGTATAGCTGATGGCATTGTGGACAAGAATGGAGAGAAGCTGTTCAATTTTATGCTTATCGCAAATACAGAGGGGAAGGGAACTGTCGGGAAGGGTGGAGGTCAGTCGGATATTCTTTTCTTTTGCCACAGGTTCAAAGGTTTCCACACTGTTTAAAACTAAAGTATCCAGCTCATGGGCTTCTTTATGAAGTTCCATTCCTCTGCTGTCAAAGTCTGCAAGAGACAGCATTTCTGACAACAGGCGCTTCATAACGCTGCCTTCCTGTCTGATCGTATGGCAGAACTGCTCCTGCTTTTCCCTGCCGCTTTCCGGAATCAGGGCGGCACAGGATAAAATAACAGAAAGGGGCGTGCGCAGCTCGTGGGAAGCGGAAGCGATAAAGGAATTCTGTTTTTTCTGGCTTTCTACAACAGGCTGTAGCAGATGTCTTGTAAAACGGTAAAAAAACAGATAGAGAAGAGCTAATGCCAGCAGGTTAATGGTGGCAAACAGCATCCGCTGTCTGGAAAGCTGCTGATAAAAGGATGAAACAGGAGCCAGAATGTAAGCGGTCAGGCTGCCGCTTTCCGCGGGGAGGTAAGCGACACAGGCATAATAATCCTGTCCCATGGGAAATTTGCCTTCCGGTAAGGTATAGATAAATTCTAAATGATAAGAGGACAAAGAAGTGACCGTGGAACCGGGAATAATCTCATAAGACGACTGATAATATTCCTTTACTTTGTTAAGCAGCTCCATTCTTTCTTCATTTTCCACAATGTTTCCGTATAAAAGGGGAGAACCGTTATCTTCAATAAAAATCAGATACCGTCCGCCTGCCTCCAAAGAAGCCAGATAGTAGCTGGAAAGTACGGACTGGTTCTGAAGTCCGTTTAAGATATTATTCACGTCGTTTTGGAAAGCGTAGTAGTGATTTTCACGCATATTGCTTTCCGAGACATAGAGATATAAAAGCGTCATTGCAATGACAATGGCGCCGGTAACAGCAGTACATAACAAGGTAAGGCGTAAATGAACTTTTTTAATCATAAAAGTATCCTCTATACGTCAAGGCGGTAGCCTACGCCACGGATGGTGGTCAGGGTAAGCTTACTGCCTGCGGACTTCAGTCTCCTTCTTACAAAGAAAATATAGTTATCCAGATTACCGTCTTCCACCTCTCCGTCGGGGCCCCATACCTTAGACAGTAAAACGGATCTTGGCATGATCTGTCCCGGATTTGACAGGAAGACTTCAAATAGACTGCATTCCCTTTTAGACAGAGTAAGACTTAAATCAGGACCCGTCAAGATGCTTTCCGTCAAAGACAGGGAAATATCGCCCACCTTTAAAATATTCGTATCCTTCCATTTGGCAGGCCTTCTTTTTAAACAACGGATTCTGGCAAGCAGCTCTTCAAACTCAAAAGGCTTTACCAGATAATCATCAGCGCCTGCATCCAGCCCGTTTATTTTATCCTGCAGCTGCCCCAAAGCCGTAAGAAAAATAACAGGAGTCATAATATTCTTCTCCCGCATCCTTTTTAAAACCGTAAGCCCGTCCACAACAGGAAGCATCCTATCCAGAAGAATCATATCATGAGCCTGTTCCATGATATAAAACATAGCATCCTCCCCGTCGTAACAGCAATCCGTTTCATATCCCGCATTTTTCAGCTGAATCGACAGCAGCTCACACAGTCTCCTATCATCCTCTACAATTAAAATTCTCATATTAAACCATCACTTCCTTAAAATTATCATCCACAAAGGAGTTGCAAAGCTTCGAAGCAGGCGGCTGTAAAAAAACTTATGTTCGTAACCGCACAAGAAAAAGATGACAGATATCTCCCCCTGCCCGGTTTTTTACAGTCCTTCTGCCCCGACCTTGCAATTCATTTAAAGTATACCAAAATTTTCTTTAAAGTATCTCTAATTTTTAGAGAAAAGTTAGAGACAGATTTGCTATGCTCATGACATAAGGAGGCAGTAGCTATGAAAAAACGTAAAATTTTATCTTTGTGTCTGGCAGTTCTGTTGTTGGTAATGACCGGATGCGGAAACAAAGAAGAAGGGGGAACTTCCGGTATTCTTTCCGGGAATACAGATGGCGTTCAGGCAGAAGGGCGTCCTGCGGAGAGTAACCCCAATGTAGTTGAAAATGCAAAAGGAAGATTTTTGGAATCGGATGTGACGATGCCGGAAACAGTTGATGGGGTCAAAGCTATGGAGAGGCTGGAGGACGGAAGGATAGCTTGCTTTGACGGCTTTTCAGGCATGTACATTTCTGAGGATAACGGCGAAAGCTTTTCCATGAAACAGATAGCGGTTATGGATGAGATCCTGAAAAACCAGTATTATGTATCCGGTGCAGCCATTGGAAAAGACGGGAGTCTTTTAATTATATGTTATAAGGAAGATGGCAATCTGGTTATTTATGTGGATAAAGACGGAAATGAAGTATCCCGGTTTAAGGAAGAGCAATATATGTTCACTTATTCCTTTTTATCGGACAAAAGGCTGGTAGGCGGCAGCAGTGACGGCGTATACGAAATTAATCCGGAGAACGGATCTGTAACCAAGCTTTGTGACAGTAAAGCCAGTGTACAGTATATAAAGCAGGTGGGGGATTATCTGTATCTGGCGGGAGATACAGGAATTGAATGCTATAATCTGACCGCAAAAAGCTTTGAAAAGGATGATGTTTTAGAGCAGTTTATCAAAGCGGATTTAAACTATGGAAATGCGGACTCTTATCCTATTCTTATATGCGAAGGAGATACGGAGGATTCCATGTATGTTTTGAGCCAACAGGGATTGTTCCGCCATGTTATAAAAGGCAGCATTATGGAAGAGGTAATTAAAGGGAGCCTGGCAAGCATGGGAAGCCCGGCTTATTACCTGAGCGGGATGGCATTTTTGGACAAGGAAAACCTGTTAATCTGCTATAACGGAAATCTGATGAAAGCATATAAGTATAATCCTGATATCTCAGCAATTCCGGAGCATGAACTGTCAGTTTACAGCTTAAGGGAGAATGGCGCCTTAAGGGTGGCCATTAATCTGTATCAGCAGGCAAATCCCGATACCTATTTAAACTATGAGGTGGGAATGACAGGAATGGATGGAATCACGAGAGAGGATGCCGTACGTAACCTGAATACCGCTCTTTTAAGCGGGGACGGACCGGATATTCTGGTGCTGGATGGACTTCCCATTGAATCTTATATAGAAAAGGGAATCCTGATGGATTTATCGGCTGATATCAGTGCTAAGAATCCGTCCGGTTCCTTATATGAAAATATTACAAATTCCTATAAAAATGATAAAGGTATCTGTGCGGTTCCTACGTTTTTTGCTTTTCATCTCTGTGCAGGAGAGGATGTAAGCGGAATCGATAATCTGACGGCGCTGGCGGATAAGGTGGAAGACTTGCGGAGAGAAAATCCGGAAGGGAATATCGTGGGCTCCTATCTGGAAAAAGAGATTGTAACAAGGCTGTATGATATTTCATCCCCGGGTTTTATAAAAGAGGACGGTTCTATCGACAAGGAGAGTCTTACGAATTACCTGACTCAGGCAAAGAGAATCTGGGATGTGGAAAGTGAAGACCTGGATGCGGAAAAAGTAAAGCAGAGAGCGGAAAACAGTGATTATTTTGCAGAGATGCTGGGAAGAGACGACTGGTGTTCACGAGTGGGGATGTATGACACAGGGTATATGTCGGGAGAGTGTCGGATCATCTTTGGAGAAGAGGACTCCATAGCGTGGGGATATACAGACGTTTATTCTGTATTTAAGACGCTTAACGAGGAAATGGATATCAGGGTACTGAGCGGATTTTCCGGAAATGTTTTTATTCCCAAAACAGTTATGGGTGTTAACGCATCAGGTTCACAAAAGGAGGTTGCGGCGGATTTTGTCATGAGTATGCTTTCCAAAGAGCTTCAGACAGAGGCCAGAAACGATGGATTTCCGGTAAACAGAGAGGCGGTTGCAGAACAGCTTGAAGAGTATGAACCGGAGGAAACCTACGGATGGACTTCCTCGTCTGATGAAGACGGCAACATGATTGATCTGGAGATTAAATGGCTGGATGAAGCAGAGCGGGCCCGGTTCGAGACAATGCTTGAAAGTCTGGATACGCCTGCAAAACTGGATGAGAATGTCAAGGATACTGTAATAGACGTAGGCGCAGATGTATTAAAAGGACGTATGAGCGTAGATGAAGGAGTTAATGAAATCGTTAATAGGGTTCAGATCTATCTTGCGGAATAAAAGAAAATTAAATAGAACGCCATGGAAAGAGGTATTTCTTTTCCTCTTTCCCGGCTTTGCCGGAGTCTGCCTTTTTGTATTGGTTCCCTTCGGGGATGTCATCAGGCGTTCCTTTTCCACGGCAGTTACAGGGGAGTGGTCGGGGCTTTACAATTACCGGGTAGTACTAAATAACCAGGCTTTTCTGCTGGCGGCAAAAAACACTCTGCGTTTTATGGGCGTATGTCTTCCCCTTCTCATTGCTTTTTCCCTGTTTCTTGCCTATGAACTCAGCAAAAGCCGATATATGAAGCTTTTAAAATCTCTTTATCTTCTGCCTATGGCGATTCCTGCGGCGGCAGTAGTGCTTGTCTGGAAGCTGTTGTTTGACAGACAGGGAATCCTAAATGCCATTTGGGAACCTTTTGGAGGTACGGCGGTTGATTATATGGGAACAAATGCGGCATTCTGGGTTCTTGTGATCAGCTATGTCTGGAAAAATTTAGGGTATACGGTTATTCTCTGGCTTGCGGGCATTATGGGAATATCCCAGGGAATTATTGATGCGGCAAGGGTGGACGGTGCAGGGGAGCAAATCTGCTTTTTTCGTATTATACTGCCTAATTTAAAGCCCACATTATATACCATAACGGTGTTGTCCTTTTTAAATTCCTTTAAGGTGTTCAGGGAGGCTTATCTGGTTGCAGGGGCCTATCCCCATGAAAGTATGTATCTGCTGCAGCATTTGTTTAACAACTGGTTTTTGAATCTGGATATGGATAAAATGGCGGCGGCAGCGGTTTTGACCGCAGGCGTTATGCTGGTATTTATTTTGATTTTGCAGGCTTTATGGGATAGAAAAGATGCGTAAAGGATTGGTACGAAATTAAGAATGCCGGGATAAAAATATGTTGGAAAATAACAGAAAAAGAGTAGCAAAAAAGGAAAGCGGAAACAAGACTGGCGGAAAGATGGCGGGAAACAGGGATGGAAAACAGCAGGGAGAGAAGAGAACAGGAAAAAAGAAAAAAGCAGAAGCTAAGCGGAAATAGGCAGGATGGAATCCGGCAAAAGGCATGCCGTAGGGCGCAGCTGAAAAGAAAGACCAGGAACCTTGTCATAACGGGAATTTTATTTTTGACGGCTCTTATGATTTCAATGCCCCTGATTCTTTTGGTAAGCGGTTCCTTAAAAGGAACGGATGAACTCAAAAGCGCTCTTGGTCCTGTTTTGTCCGATATGGACGCTATGGTGGAATTCGGACTTTTTCCAAAGTATCCTACTTTAAAACACTGGATTGAACTTTTATTTGACAAACCGGAATATTATGTGGTTTTCATCAATTCCCTGAAAATTGTGGCAGGAACCCTTTTGGGACAGATGCTTGTAGGCGTTCCTTCCGCATGGGCCTTTGCCAGGTTTTCCTTTCCGGGAAGAAGGCTTTTGTTTATCGTATATATTTCCCTGATGATGATGCCCTTTTCCGTTACTATGCTGTCAAATTATCTGGTTTTAAAGGATTTGTCACTTTTGGATAATCTCTTTGGCATTATTCTTCCCGGCGTATTTTCCACTTTTCCCGTCTTTATTATGTATAGGGGCTTTTGCGGAATTCCCCGGGAACTGTTAGAAGCGGCTAAGGTGGATGGCGCCGGAGAATTTCAGGTTTTTTTCCGTATAGGTATTCCCTTAGGGTCGGCAGGAATCGGTTCCGCCCTTGTTTTAGGCTTTCTGGAATATTTCAGTCTGATAGAACAGCCTCTTGCTTTTTTAAAAAACAGGTCGCTCTGGCCCTTATCCTTGTATCTGCCTCAAATCGGACTTTCCGATGCGGGTTTTGCCTTTGCAGCGTCGGTTATGGGACTGATCCCTGCGGTTTTTGTATTCCTGTTAGGGCAGGATTACCTGGAAAAGGGCATTATTGCCACAGGAATGAAGGAGTAATGTATGAAAATGGAATTTAAGAACTTATGGAAATCCGCCATGGAAAAATGGAATAAGAAAAAGGCCGCAAAGGCAGCAGTCTGGTTTTGCCTCTTGTTTCTTTTGTGCAGTATGATTTCCAGAGGCATTTATACCGCGGCATTACCCCAGGTAAAGACGGAACTGCCCTCTTATATCAATTTGACTCATCAGGTAAAAGCGGAAGGGAAGCTGATCGCGGACCGGGAGAATGCTGTTTATGGTCAGGAAGGTCTTAGGGTGGAACGGATTTTTGTAGAAGAAGGGGAAAGGGTAGAGCAGGGACAAAACCTGTTACAGTACGATTTGGAGGATTTAAAGGATATCATAGAAAAGAAGGAAATCGAGCTGCAAAAGCTGGAAATTCAGATAGATACCCTGCGTTATAACCAGGGCGTTGAAAAGGAGGAAAAAAACAGACAGGCGGCAAGGGCAAAAGAGGATTATGCAAAAACCCAGTCCGGCGCCCAGGCGGAAGGGGCATGGGCACAAAGTGACTTGAACAAAGCGAGACAGGAGCTTGACAGCTTCCCTACCAAAGAGGCTTATATTGAAGCACATGGCGGCGTCCCGGGAACCGTTTCCGCCAACGAGCTGGAGGAACAATGGCAGCAACAAAAAAATGCGTTGGAACAGGCGGTAGAAAGCAGTCAGAGAGCGGCAGAGAGCACCATGCGCCAGAATGAAGACGCTTTAAACGCCGCAAAGCGTTCTTTGGAGGATGCGGGCGCAAAGCAGTTAAAGGACAGCTCGCCTGAACTTTTGGAACTGGAAAAAGAAGTTATGGAAAAAGAAATCGCCCTTTATAAGAGCGTGGAAGAAACAGGGGGAATTTTGAAATCCGATTACCAGGGAGCGGTAACGAGGATTACAACAGAGGAAAGCGGGCGTGTGCCGGACGGAGCCCTGTTCTTCATTGCGGACAGTGAAGAAGGCTACAAATTCCAGGCGCAGATTGGAAAAGAGGACCGGAAATACGTTACAGTAGGAGATCCGGCTGAATTAAGTATAGGAACGGATAGGGAAAGGGTAACGGGGCAGATACTTTCCCTGGAAGAGGACTCTGCGGGAGAATTTTATACGCTTTTGGTTAAGGTGGATGAAAGTGCTGGTAATCTGGGAGATACGGGAACAGTTACCATCAGCAAACAGGAAGGAGAACGGAGCGTCTGCGTGCCTTTAGCGGCCCTGCACCAAGGACAGGGTGTAAAATATGTGCTGGTTTATGAAGAAAGGCAGACCGTTTTAGGGAGCGAACTGGTGGCGGTAAAAAGGGTTGTGAATATAACGGACAGCAACGAAAATTATGCATCTATTGCCGACGGCTATCTTTCAGAATCGGAGCCGGTCATTGTAAGCGCTACAAAGCCTGTGGAGGAAGGCGATACCATACGCCTTTTACAGCCATGAGGCGGCAGCTTTTTAGGATAGGAAAGGCGGCGGTTGTCATTCTTTTGCTTTTCCTGTTGTGGAGCGAAAGGAGCCGGCTTTTGGAAATACAAAAGCTGGAACGACTTGGCGTTTATGATTTGGAGACGACTCTTGACAGGAAAACTGCCGGAAATATTTTAAATCAGGCGGCGCTTTTGCAGGAAGAAACAATCCCCGGTCCGGGGGAAGAAGGCGAAAATAGTGGAGGAAAAGGAAAGGGAAGTGACGGGGAAATGATAGGGTATCCCCATGATATCATCTTTTTTTCCGAAAGAAAGAAACAGTCTTTGGAAAATCCCCTTTGGTATCGCCGGACCAAAACCACTGTCGTTGAAATTTTAGGAGACAGTACCTTGCTATTTCCTTTCGGATATCCCTTAGAAGCAGGGGATTTAAATGGATGTCTTTTAGGAGAAGACAGTGCCAGAGAACTGTTTGGGGGAACGGAAGTGATCGGAGAAGAAATTGTCTATGCAGGCAAAACCTATGAAATCAGGGGGATTTTGCAGGAGAGGGATCTTCTGGTTATAGAAGGTGGAGAAGACGCCGGCTTTTCCTATGCGGGGATTTGGGGCGATACTCCCATACAAAAGGACAAAAGGATCACGGAATTGCAAAATCTGGGCGGCATCTTGTTCATGGAAATTCCCTTCCGGTTTTATGGCACCATCATAAAAATGGAAATTGCTGTAACGGCCGCTTTTCTGTATGGGCTGGCGGGGACGTTTATGTGCAGGAAATTTAAAGAAAGTAAGGCCGTTAAAAAGGGCGTGCTTTTAGGAATGGTTCCTTTTGCGGCTGTAGGCATTGCTTTTATCCTTTCCATAACGGCCTACAGGATGCCGGATAAAATTTCCGATATGTCCTGGTGGGGCAGTTACTTCAGGGAAGAAAAAGAAGGCTGGGATGCTTTTTTTGGAAGAGAGGAGAGTTTTTTACAGGAGGATTATAAAAAATATATATTTCTCGGAAAATTATAAATTACTAAGACTTCCCATAGCTAAAATGGACTTCGTACCTTGAAAATTCAATATTTCAGCTAACAAAATGCGATTTATGCAATGGTTGCCCGCGAATCAAGTGCATTTTGCAGATATTGTGGCAGTC
>CAJTCE010000037.1 GCA_910574745.1 Lachnospiraceae bacterium
AAACACTCCTTTGTTTTGTTGTTTTGTGGTGATTCAATTATAACAAAGACCAAGTGTTTTTGCATTTTTATTTTGCAAAAATGAGGAAGTTGAAAAAATGGGGAAACTCAAAACTAATTTCCTTATTGAAAAATTTCGTGAAATGTACTAAGATATTTTCATGTACCTTTGAATATGGAAGGAATTTGTACTCATGAATGATACATATGTGGAATTACTGGTAAAAAAACCTCAGTTAAAAGCAGCGTCGGGACTACATCATATTATGGTCGGTCTGGGAGCTGTTTTGTTTATAATAGGGCTTTTTACGAATATTCTGATCACGGTTTCGGGGCTTTTGCTTTTTCTAGGAGCTTATCTGCTTATGCTGAATGCCTGTATCGAGTTTGAATATCTGTATCTGGATAAGGAATTATCCATAGATAAGATAAAAAATCAGTCTAAGAGAAAAAAGGCGGCATCTTATGACCTTACCACATTGGAGGTCATGGCGCCGAAAGGTTCTCACAGATTGGATTCCTACAATAATCTTAAGGTAAGGGATTTCTCTTCAGAGAGCGAAGAGGGGAATGCATATGAACTGGTTGTAGAGGGGAAAGACGGAAGGGAGCGCATTATTATTGACACTACCAAAGAGCTGGTAAAGGCAATCAGAATGGCGGCGCCCAGAAATGTATTTACAGACTGAGACTGATTTTATTCAAACGGAGGAAAAGGAAATGGGTCAGATTATTGGCGAAGGAATTACATTTGACGACGTGCTTTTAGTACCGGGATATTCTCAAGTAATTCCCAATGAGGTGGATTTGTCCACATATTTGACAAAAACAATTAAGTTAAACATTCCGATGATGAGCGCCGGAATGGATACTGTTACGGAGCACCGTATGGCCATTGCCATGGCAAGGCAGGGCGGTATCGGTATTATCCACAAAAATATGTCTATAGAACAGCAGGCGGAAGAGGTGGACAAGGTTAAACGTTCGGAAAACGGCGTTATTACGGATCCCTTTTCTTTGTCTCCGGACCACACCTTAAAGGATGCGGATGCGTTAATGGCCAAATTCCGTATTTCAGGCGTTCCGATTACGGAAGGCAGAAAGCTGGTGGGTATTATTACCAACCGGGATTTAAAATTTGAAACGGATTTTTCCAAAAAGATAAAGGAGTGTATGACCTCTGAAAGCCTGATTACGGCAAAAGAAGGTATTACTCTTGAAGAAGCCAAATCTGTTTTAGCCAAGGCGAGAAAAGAAAAGCTTCCCATTGTGGATGATGAGTTTAATTTAAAAGGCTTAATTACCATAAAGGATATTGAAAAGACGATCAAATATCCCCTTTCGGCAAAAGACGCTCAGGGACGTCTGCTTTGCGGCGCGGGAGTGGGGATTACGGCTAACTGCTTAGAGCGTGTGGCAGCTTTAGTGGAGGCAAAGGTGGACGTTATCGTTTTGGATTCCGCCCACGGTCATTCCCAGAATGTGTTAAACTGTGTTAAGATGATCAAAGAAGCGTATCCGGATCTGCAGATTATTGCTGGCAACGTGGCTACGGGAGAAGGCACAAAGGCATTGATCGAAGCGGGAGCGGATGCGGTCAAGGTAGGTATCGGGCCCGGCTCCATCTGTACCACCCGTGTGGTTGCAGGTATCGGCGTGCCGCAGATTACCGCTATTATGGATGCTTATGAAGTGGCAAAGGAATACGACGTGCCGATCATCGCGGACGGTGGTATCAAATTCTCCGGCGATATGACAAAGGCCATTGCGGCAGGAGGAAATGTCTGCATGATGGGCTCCATGTTTGCGGGCTGTGATGAATCTCCCGGAACCTTTGAACTGTTCCAGGGAAGAAAATATAAGGTATACCGCGGCATGGGTTCCATTGCAGCGATGGAAAACGGTTCTAAGGATCGGTATTTCCAGACAGACGCCAAGAAGCTGGTGCCTGAAGGCGTAGAGGGCCGTGTGGCTTATAAGGGTACTGTGGAGGATACGGTATTCCAGCTGATGGGAGGCTTGCGTTCCGGTATGGGTTATTGTGGAACGCCCACAATAGAGGACTTAAAGACAAAGGGCAGGTTTGTTAAAATTTCCGCCGCGTCCTTAAAGGAAAGTCATCCCCACGATATTCATATTACAAAAGAGGCGCCCAATTACAGCATAGACGGGAACTAAGCTGTAGCTTCTGAAAGAAATAACAGGCTTATGGGGACAGGGGTAATGCAACAATTATTTGATAAACAGGAATTTCAAAAGGTGCAGGATCATTTCTGCACCTTAACTGGTTTATATGCATATTGCGTAGATGACCGGGGCAGAAACATAACGGAAATGTCGGGAAATAAAGAAGGAGTTGAAATTCTCCGTAAAAATATTCCCGAAGAGGAATTTTACCAGATTTTTAAAAGAGTTTCCGGCAGCGGCTTAGAGGATATGGTCGTAGAGCGAACCGTCTATGACAACATACGGCTTGCGGCTGTTTCGGTCAGGGAGTCAGGCGTGCAGGGAAACTGCTTTCTGATTTGCTGTGTTTTGAATGAACCTGTAAAAGGGGACTGCTTAAAAATGCCGGGGCAGGGAATGGATCCGGATACTTTTTATGAAGCGTTGGATTTGATTGCGGATTTAGAACATAAAATGCTGGCTGTGGCAAGCAGGATAGCTTTAAAGGAAGATACCAAAGTGCAGCCCGGTATTGCCGGCTTTAAAGCGCAAATAGCTTCAGGGGCTGCAAAAGCTGTAGCGGATATGGTGCGTCTGTCGGGAACGGAAGGCTCTTTCAAAAATCTTGGCAGTAAAATTTTAGACATTGCAGTAAAATATTTGAATGTCAGCGGCGGGAAGCTGTTCCGGGTTCTGGAGGACGGAACCCATGTGAGCATATTAGGAAGCGCCTGTAAAGACGGCGGAATCTGCGAAGCGCCGTTGGAAAAGGAGCGGTTTTCTTCTGATTTACTCACAGGCAGCAGGCCTTTATGGGTGTCTTCGGATATGCTTTTGTCTGCCGGAATCAGGGGAGAAATGCTGAAATATCATTTAAAGGCATTTGCCTCTTATCCTGTTTTCATAGAGGGCAGAGTTGTCCTTTATTTCTGTCTGTATGAAAGAGAACGGGAAACGGCGTGGCAGCCGGAGGACATTGAATTTATAGAAACTGCGGCGGGGATTTTGCAGAAGCTTTTAGAAAACAGACAGCAGAAAATAGCGGTTTTGGATAATCAGAAGTTAATTTATGAAATTCTGGACAATACAGGTATTGGCATTTATGTGAAAGAGACGGAAACGGGAAAGTGCCTTTTAGCCAACAGACTGTTAAAAAAGACCTTTGGGATTGAGTTGAATAACGGCACTTTGGATATGCTTTTGGCAAATGCCAGACCTTTAACGGCAAAAGAAGGCTTTTATGAGGTCTGTCACGGAGAAAGCGGCAGATGGTATGAATTATATTATGTGCCTGTTACCTGGACTGACGGTCAAAAGGCGGATCTGTACTCCCTTTATGATGTTACGGGTAAGAGAATCTATCAAAAAAAGGTGGAGCAGCAGGTTTACACAGATTTTCTGACAGGGCTGTATAACCGTATATGCTGTGAGAGAGATTTGGCGGCGTTTATTGATAAGGCTGCAGGAAACCACGAAAAGGGCGGACTGCTTTATCTGGATCTGGATGATTTTAAGCATATTAATGACGGATTGGGGCACCAATACGGGGATGTGCTGCTGCAATCCGTATCCCGCGCATTCCAAAGAATTGAGGGAATCGGAGAAAACTGTTATCGTGTGGGCGGAGACGAATTTGTGGTAATCGTACCTCCGGTAAAATTCGCCCGTCTGGATGGTATCATTGAAGAGATTCGATCAATTTTTGAGGCATCCTGGTATTTAAAGGATGGTAACTATTACTGTACAATGAGTATGGGGGTCTGCATTTTTCCCGATGACGGGGATAATGTGGCGGATTTAATCAAAAAAGCCGACATTTCCATGTATGAGGCAAAGCGTCAGGGGAAAAACAGGGTGGCCCGCTATTCTGACAATTTGAAGACAAGTGCCGGCAAGAGACTGGATATGGAAAAGAGCATGCGTGATGCAACCAGTTCGGACTGCAGTGAATTCAACGTGTATTTCCAGCCTATTATTGACATCCAAAGGCCCGGGAACCCCTGTATGGGAGCAGAGGCCTTGGTCAGATGGAATTCTACGGCGCTGGGCTTTATTCCGCCGTCAGATTTTATTCCTCTGGCGGAATATCTGGGGCTGATTACGCCAATCGGTAATTATGTTTTGAGGGAAGCTTGTTATGCCTGCAAAAAGTGGAATGATAGCGGACATCCTGAATATAAGATTAATGTAAATCTGTCTGTGGTGCAGCTTTTGCAGAAGGATATTGTGGATGCTATAAGAAGCGCCCTTCGGGATACGGGGATCGAGCCCCGCAACCTGACACTGGAGGTTACGGAAAGTCTTGCGATCAATGATATGAGGCGGATGAAGGAAATTTTAAGCAGCATCAGGGAACTGGGCGTTCGTATTGC
Organism: Lachnospiraceae bacterium; assembly: GCA_910574745.1. Classification (GTDB taxonomy): domain Bacteria; phylum Bacillota; class Clostridia; order Lachnospirales; family Lachnospiraceae; genus UBA2882. The sequence continues at coordinate 4,538 of CAJTCE010000037.1, forward strand.
TCTGGATGATTTCGGGGCAGGTTATTCCTCTTTAAATTATATCAGGGAGATTCCCCTGGATGTGATCAAGGTGGACAGGAGCTTCATCAAAGGATTGACAAAGGATGAATATTCCCAGTCATTTATTAAAATGGTGGCAAAGCTTGCGGAGGCCATTGATGTAAGCATCTGCTTAGAAGGAATCGAAACAAGGGAACAATATAAGGTTTTGGAAGGTATGAAGGTAAGGCTTGTACAGGGATACTATTTTGACAAGCCGCTGCCGAGAGAGGAATTCGAAAGAAAATATGTTGAATCGTGACAGGAGGCGAAGAATGTGGGTATTGACAGAGGCGTATACGGACAAGCAATAACAAAACGGCAGGGGACGGATGCTGCAGAGCGTCAGGGACAAAATGCAACAGATTTTCAAAAGCAGAACGGCTCAGATTGGCTTAGTGCTTTAAGGGAGCGGATTATTGCCCTAAAAAAGGAAAGCGCCGATGCGGCATTTTCCGCATTTTTAGACCAAAAATGGATGGAGCTGCAGGGTACGGAAAATGCTTTGTATCAAATAGAGCAGTCTATCGAGCAGGGATATCAGCAGTATCTGGTAAAAATGTCCTATCGGCAGCCGATACCGTCTTCGATGCATTGTGGGCAGACGCAGCCGGTAGAGCAACTACAGACGTACTATATGCAGATGAATCCGGCGGAGCAACGGCAGACGATGTATCATGCGCAGATGAATCCGGCAGAGCAACGGCAGACGATGTATCATGCGCAGATGAATCCGGCGGAGCAACGGCAGACGATGTATCATGCGCAGATGAATCCGGCGGAGCAACGGCAGACCGTGTTTCAGCCCCAGATGCAGCCTGTTTCGTCAGTGTTTTCCAGTTCCGGACAGGGACAGCCTAAGCCGGTATACCATCCGCAGCTGCAACAGCAGGCGGCACAGGCGCAGACAGCTCAGGTTCTTCAGCCTGCATACAGGCAGCCGGCGCCTTATCCCGGGCAGGAGAATCCACAGAAATCTGTGGAGTTTAAAGTGGGTACGGTTATATTCGGCATGGTGGGCATCGCTTTTTTACTGACTGCCTTTATTACCTTCGGACTGAATTATATGAACAATATCCTGCAGGGCATATTCCTGTATGCCGTCGGCATTGTGCTGATCGTTTCGTCGGAGTTGTTTGTTTTTAAGAGGATTGAGAAGTTTTCCTATTGCCTGACGGGTCTGGGAATCAGCAGTCTTTATGTGGTCACGCTTTTAAATTATATATACCTTGCCATATTTCCCGCGTGGGTGGCCCTTTTGATTACCATCATTCTGACTTCCTTCTTTTTCTATTTGAGCAAAAAAAAGGATTCAGGAATGATTCGGATTATTTGCTTGATCGGCTGTTATCTTTCGCTGGTGCCCATTCATCAGCTGAAAAGCCAGCTGGAATTTCTGGTGCCGGCAATTGTGGTTTTTTTGGTAAATCTGGCGGGAATTTACTGTCCGGTAAAAAAACGTCGTAAGGTTGTGGATTATGTACAGTATATCTGCACCTTTTCGGTTATTTTTTATCTGATTCATTTACAATGGCTTTCCGGACTTCAAATGTGGCCCGTTTATATGCTTGTATGCGCGGATATTCTGACTCTCCATCTTTTATATTACCGCACGGGGGAAGAGACAGGCTACCGGGTTTTGTACTTTTTGGGGCAGGGCATACACATGGGTTGCCTTTTGTATATCGGTCATTATGAGGATTGGCTTCATTTGGGCATAATAGGCGTGTTGGCTTTATGCGGCGTTCTAACCGCGCTGTTCTTTAGGAAAAGCCTGCGTTTTGCGCCTTACCTGTTTATAGCGGTTTACAGCATCCTGGCCTATTTCATTGACGGACAGTCTTTCTGGCTTGCACTTGCCTGTCTTTTGGTTTTTGCCGTTAATAAGGGCTGTGTCCGGTTTTTTAAGGAATTCCCGGTGCCGGATGCGGTTTATACTATGCTGTCCGCAATAGGAGTCTGCTTCTTTATGCGAAGCGATGACCTTCGCATATTAGGGTATACTTATGCGGCATGTATTCTGCTTTCCTGTTGCTTTATGAAGCGGTTTCACAAATATCACATATTTACCGCTCTGACCTTCGGATGGATATTTCTGCTGACAGAGGATTGCGCGGCCTTTTTATGCAGCATCCTGATCTGCACCCTTGCGGCTGCTGCCATAGGGGCGGGCTTTTCTATGAAGAGCAAAAGCGTCAGGATTTACGGGCTGGTCCTGACCATATTCGTAGCCTTGAAGCTGGTTGCTTTTGATTTTCATGGCGCTACGGCTCAAATCCGGATTCTGGTATTTTTCATTGTAGGTCTGTTGATTCTGGGTATTTCTTTCGGATACATTTATCTGGAAAAGAGATTGAATGAAGAAGGAAAGAGGCTCAATGAAGAGGCGAAAAGGCTGGATGAAGAACGAAAGATGTGTATGGCGCCGGAGCAAAGAAACGGGCAGGAAAAGGAAGGAGAACAGGAGAATATCGCACCAACGGAATTGAATTTCTAAGAGGAGTATGTTAAAATGGTCTTAATTTGAGCGGGAAAACGATTCCGCGGACCTTGGGAGCTGACATAATGGAAAACGAAAAGATATCAAAGAATTTTATAGAACAGGAAATAGATAAGGACTTGGCAGAAGGCGTTTACGATACCGTCTGCACCCGCTTTCCACCGGAGCCTAACGGCTATCTGCATATTGGACATGCAAAGAGTATTATATTAAATTACGGGCTTGCAAAGGAATATAACGGCAAATTTAATATGAGGTTTGACGATACAAATCCCACAAAAGAAAAAACGGAGTTTGTAGAATCTATTTTAAACGATATAAAATGGCTGGGAGCCGATTGGGAAGATCGTCTTTTTTTTGCATCGGACTATTTTGAGCAGATGTATGAAGGAGCGGTCAAGTTAATTAAAAAGGGAAAAGCATACGTCTCTGATTTATCTGCGGATGAGATCAGGGAATACAGAGGAACCCTGACGGAGCCGGGCAAAAAGGATCCTTATTCCGATCGTTGCGTTGAAGAAAATCTGGAGCTTTTTGAAAATATGAGAAAGGGTCTTTACCCTGACGGAAGCAAGGTGCTGCGCGCCAAAATTGATATGGCTTCTTCCAATATCAATATGAGAGACCCGATTTTGTACCGCGTGGCTCATATGACCCATCACAATACGGGAGATAAATGGTGTATTTATCCTATGTATGATTTTGCGCACCCTATAGAGGACGCCATTGAAGGGATAACCCATTCCATCTGCACTTTGGAGTTTGAGGACCACAGACCCTTATACGACTGGGTAGTAAGAGAACTGGAATATCCCCATCCTCCCAGGCAGATAGAATTTGCCAAGATGTATCTGACCAATGTGGTAACGGGTAAACGATATATTAAGAAGCTGGTAGAGGATGGTATTGTGGATGGCTGGGATGACCCCAGACTTGTATCCATTGCAGCCTTAAGGAGAAGGGGATTTACCCCGGAATCCATCAGGATGTTTGTAGAGCTCTGCGGCGTTTCCAAGGCCAATTCCTCGGCGGATTACGCCATGTTGGAATATTGCTTAAGGGAGGATCTAAAGCTTAAGAAAAGCCGTATGATGGCTGTACTGGATCCGATCAGGCTGGTCATTGACAACTATCCCGAAGGACAGAGCGAAATGCTTGTGGCTGCCAACAATATGGAAAATCCGGAGCTTGGCACCCGTGAAGTTCCCTTTGAAAGGGAGCTCTACATTGAACGGGAGGACTTTATGGAGGAACCGCCCAAAAAGTATTTCCGCCTATTTCCGGGAAATGAAGTGCGTCTGATGCATGCTTATTTTGTAAAATGTGTGGGATTTGAAAAGGATGAAGAGGGGAAGGTAACGGTAGTGCACTGCACCTACGATCCGGAAACAAAAGCCGGAAGCGGTTTTAGCGGCAGGAAGGTAAAGGGAACCATTCATTGGGTTCCGGTGCATTCCGCAGTAGCGGCAGAGGCAAGGCTTTATGAAAACATTGTAGATGAGGAAAAAGGGGTTTATAATGAAGAAGACGGAAGTCTTAACTTAAATCCCGATTCCCTGACGGTGCTAAAGAATTGTTACATTGAGCCGGGAATTCAGGGGGCGAAGGCTTATGACAGCTTTCAGTTTGTAAGAAACGGATTTTTCTGTGTGGATTATAAAGATTCCACAAAAGAGAAGCTGGTGTTTAACAGGATCGTATCTTTGAAGAGTTCTTTTAAACTACCAAAATAGTCAGTCACATATTATTTTAGAAGAGAATTGGAGATAGCGGAATGGATAATAATTTGTTATCAGGATTGGAAAGTCTGGGATTAGGGAATCTTGAAGGGCTGAATATTTATGAAGATTCCAATAAGGAGGAAAAAAAGCAGGCCGAGGTTGTTACGGTAAAAGAAGAAGATATGGTATTTGATAAAAGCTATACCTGTACTGCTTGTGACCAGGTTTTCAAGGCCAAAATGGTTCGTTCGGGAAAAGCAAAGGCAATGATTTCGGATCAGGATTTAAGACCCAGATATGAAGGAATTGATGTATTGAAGTACGATATTATTTCCTGCCCTTACTGTGGATTTTCAAGTCTGAGCAAGAACTTCCCTTATTTAACGGCAGCCCAGAAAAAGGCAATCAAGGAAAATATCAGCAACAGCTTTAAACCGAGAAAAATAGACCCTGACAAAAAGATCTATACCTATGAGGAAGCCTTGGAACGCCATAAGCTCGCGCTGGTAAATACAATCGTTAAGCATGGAAAAGCCAGCGAAAAGGCGTATATCTGTTTGAAAACAGGATGGATCTTAAGGGGACAGACAGAAGCGCTGGATGCCAATGCACCGGATTATGACAAAAAGAAAAAAGAAAACGAAAATGCAGAAAACCAGTTCCTGAGGAATGCGTATGACGGTTTTGTTACAGCCAGAGCTAATGAAAGCTTCCCCATTTGCGGTATGGATGAAATGACTGTGGATTATCTGCTGGCTACTCTTGCCATGCGTTTTGAGGAGTATGATACGGCAGCCAAACTGTTAGGATCCATTGTCACATCCAGAACGGCCAATGCCAGAATTAAAGACCGTGCCCATGATTTAAAGGATACTTTGATGCAAAAGCTCAAGGACAAGAAATAATGAATGAACTGACCATTCCTTTAAAGGAAGACAGTAAGGAACATTTATATCAACAGATTTATAACTATATAAAAAATGAGATCCGGAGGGGAAGCCTGTCGGCAGGACAGAAGCTTCCCTCAACCCGTAGGCTGGCAGAGCATTTGCAGGTGTCCAGAAGTACGGTGGATTTTGCCTATGGACAGCTCTTATCGGAAGGATATATCGAATCCCGCCCCTATAAGGGCCATTTTGTTTGCGAAATTACAAAATTGTATCAGCATGCTCCCGTATCCGATAAGCAGGAGAAGGACAAAATGGAAGTGAAGGCCGCTTTTGATTTCTCCCCCAACAGCATTGATATTACGGCGTTTCCCTTTTCGACATGGAAAAGGATCTCCAAGGATGCGTTGATGGATGAGGAGAGAAATGTATTTGAACTGGGGGCGGCAAAGGGCGATAAGAGGCTTCGGGAAGCCATTTGCGGATATTTACATGGCAGCCGGGGAGTTGAATGCGTTCCGGAACAGATCATTGTGGGGGCGGGAAACGATTATCTTTTAATGCTTCTACAAAAAATACTCGGAACGGATCGTAAAATTGCAGTGGAGAATCCTGCCTATATGCGGGCGGCCAGAATTTTTGCATCGGGCGGCTATGAAGTAACGCCTGTGGATTTGGATGTAAACGGTATGCGAATGGATCTGCTTCTGGAAAGTCAGGCGCAGATTGCTTATATTACGCCGTCCCATCAGTTTCCTACGGGAGTGGTTATGCCGATTGGAAGGCGGATGGAGATTCTTTCATGGGCTAAGGAGAGGAAGGAACGCTATATTATTGAAGACGATTATGATAGTGAATTCCGTTATAAGGGAATGCCCATTCCTTCCATGCAGGCGTCAGACGGGGGAGGGAAGGTAATTTATCTGGGAACCTTTTCAAAATCCATTGCTCCTGCAATTAGAATCAGTTATATGGTGCTGCCAAAGCCTTTGCTGGATATCTATGAGGAAAAGCTCTGGTTTATTTCATCTACCGTGTCACGTATTGACCAGGCCATTTTGTACAGATTTATAGAAGAGGGACATTTTGAGCGTTACTTAAATAAAATGCGGAAGCTTTATAAAGGAAAGCATGATCTTTTATTAGAACGGATGAAGCCTTTTAAAAAAGCATTTCAAATCAGGGGAGAGTATGCCGGGCTTCACATATTATTAGAGGATAGAAGGGGATGGAGTGAAAAGGAGCTTTTGGAAACCGCCAAAAAAGAGGAGTGCAGGGTTTACGGCATGAGCGATTATATGCTGGCAAAACGAAAACAGGGGGAAGGGCCGGGAACGGTTATTATCGGATATGCGGCCATGACGGAAACGCAGATTGTAGAAGGAACGGGCAGATTAAAAAAAGCGTGGCAGATTTAACGGATAAAGAATCTGCCGCGCTTGGAATTTACGCCTTATTCATTGTCAACAGGTGTTGTATCATCAATTTCTTCCTCGTCCTCATCGTCATCATAGAATTCTTCTACGGAATCCATGCTTTCCAATGTAACATTTTGCTTTGGGGAAGCTTCCTCTGAAGGCGCGTCTGCTTCAGAAGTCTCTTCTTTGCTGCTATCGGCAGCCCCATCGAAATGTAGGGGGACATAATTGCGGGAGGATTTGGAATCACGGGAATCTAAATCATCTTCATCTTCAAATAAGTCAAAGTCCTCTTCGTCATCATCTTCATCAAAGTAATCGGCATCTTTTTTCTGAAGGTAATAATATGTTCCAGCTGCTGCAGCGCCTACCGCTGCACCGAGTAATAATAGATTTCTGATTTTTTTTGCCATATTGGGAAAATCTCCTTTCACGTAACCATGCTATACTTATTACCATTTTAAATTAAAACGTACAGGAAAACAAGTAGATATTGCAATGCTTTTTCCGCTATGGTAAGATTATTTTCGATTAAATGTAAAGGAATTCATAAATGAACGACAAATTTTTTGATTTAAAGAAAGAAAAACAAGATCGCATGATCAACGGGGCGCTGAAAGTTTTTGCTTTAAACGGCTATCAGAAGGCCAGCACCGATGATATCGTAAAGGAAGCGGAAATTTCAAAGGGCCTTCTGTTCCATTATTTTGGCTCAAAAGCAGGATTGTACATTTTTGTATATGAATACAGCGCCAGATATATGGCTATGGAGCTGCAAAGAGCTATCTCTTTGAGAGAGCGCGATCTGTTTCTTTTGTTTGTCCAGATTGAGGATGCAAAAAATGTACTGCTTCGCAATTATCCTTATATGCAGAAATTTTTATTGAGCAGCAGGGAGCTTCCTGACGATGCAGTCATGGAAGAAATAAAGGACTATACGGGTCTTGTGGAGACCGCCATGAATGAGGCTTTGGAACGGGCGGATCATGACAGAATTCTGCCTGATGTGGATGTAGAATTGCTGGTGCGTTCCATGCATTATGTGACACGGGGGCTGATGGAGACGGGCCTTACGGAAAAACTGGACTCGGAATTTGTACATAATGAGGCGGTAAACTTCTGCATGATGATGCGGGAGAAATTTACAAAGCCCGAATATCTGGAGGAATAAAGGGCTGCTGCAAACGAATCGCACTGTTGCAGCAGCCTTGATGAATAGTATGAAAAAAGTTTATTTATTCTGTTGGTAAACGGGATCTGCCGGATAACTCCCCCACAGCTTCTGCATGCCCCGCTGGATAGCGTCTTTAGAGTTTTTCCAGTCCGCATCCTTGTTGCGGTAATCGAATTTTTCTACCAGCCATGCCACATCTTCGCCTACGCGTTTCATGTTTTCGCTCATTAATTGAAATAAAAGGGGAAAGAGTGTATCCTTTTGTTTGTCGTTTAGCTGATTGTCCGCTTCCGCACACAGGTCTCCGAAGTGATGGAGGCACAGCCCCTTGCTGTTTTTTAACATTTCGGTCATTTCTCCGTCTTTCTTGTACATAAAGAAAAAGGTATCCAGATATCGTTGATAGGTAGTTGCAAACTGATTACAGATATAGCAGGACTTTTCCCGCTCCTTTACCCAGGCAGCCATGGAATTCATGGAATCCTGGCTTTTTTTCATTTTGTTCATAAAAGAGGATTTGCCACGGGAAAATATTTTAATCTGTTCATCTAATTCTTTGTTTATCTGGACGTAGTGGGTTTTTAAAATCCAGCCGTTGCCAAGGGTGTTGCCGTAGTCGAACATTTTCTTGAAATGCGCCCGGCAGAACCCCGCCTTATCGGTCTGGTCCCGCATATCGCTTTCCATATAAGAGGAGCCGGAGCCTAAAACCAGGTCCAGCAGATCTTGTTCCACATTCCGTTCGATAAAGCAGAAGGGGCATTCGTCGCCGGCATGAAAGGCGTCGGTTAAGGGAATGGTATATAAGGTTTCTTTCATAGTCGTATCTCCAATCTTTGTAAAAATCGGCAATTTTGCTGCAGGCAGAGAAATACCGGCGTTTTCGGGAATGAAAAATTGCCGTTGTATAGGTTTATTTTACTAGAGCGGGAGGAAAAGCTCAAGGAAGAAAAAATGAAACGTAAAAACGTATATTGGCACACATTGTACCAAATGCTAAAATCAGACAAACGCATATATTTCTGACATTCTTTTGCATGGTCTTAGTGCATTCTAATTTCTTGCCGTAAGTCATCTTGAAATCAATGCTTTTAAAATCCAACAAATTAATTAAAAAAGGCAGGGGTTCAAGTGCAGAGTAAAAAATACAGTGTGGGGATGCCGCTGTGTGACGCAGTTATAAGGGCAGTAGATGAGTGTATTCGGGAAGGAATCTTAAAAGAGTTTTTGATGAAGCAGAAGGCGGAGGTGGTCAAAATGAGCATTTATGAATTTGATGAAGAACGTGAAATGAGACTGATCAGAGAGGACGAGCGTGAGATCGGAAGGGAAGAGGGAATACAGCATTTTGTAAATGCCGGTCGTATTGCCTCCCAATAATAGGGATAAGCAGGCATGGGGAGCAGTTTATTGACAAGAATGATTTGCATACCTTATAATGAAAACACCATGAAGGTTTATGAGCATGTATTACAAAAGGAGAAAGCTGTTGCGGATGATGTGTTTTAACAGGCATAAAAGGGCTGTTGTACTGGAAATAGGAGTGCAACAGCTTTTGAATTAGATATAAGGTTGAAAGAAAATCTTTCAACCTTGATTTGAGGGTCAAATGAACATGCAAGCATGTTCGCTTGACCCATGGAGACAAAAATGAAAGAAAGGTTCTGGTGCATTCATGTCCCTGCAGTTTTATATAGGCGCCTCCGGTGCCGGAAAAAGTGCAAAAGTATATCGCGATATTCTAAAACGGGCGGAAAAAGAGAAAAATACCCGTTTCTTTATTGTTGTGCCGGACCAGTTTACCATGGAAACCCAGAGAGTGCTGTGCCGCTTGTCCCCGCGGGAAGGGATTATGAATATTGAGGTTATGAGCTTTGGACGTCTTTCCCATCGCATTTTTGAGGAATTGGGGTATGAAAATATGCCCAGGCTCGACGATACGGGGAAAAACCTGATTTTGCGCAAGGTTGTGGGAGAATGTGAAAAAGAACTGACTGTAATCGGTGCGAATTTAAGGCGGACGGGCTATATTGCCCAGGTTAAATCCATGATTTCGGAGTTTGCCCAATACGGCATTTCCCCGGAGGATTTAGGGGGCTTTCTGTCTTTGGCGGAAGGAAAAGGATATTTACAGGCAAAGCTTAAGGATTTACAGGTGCTCTACCGGGGGTATCGGGAATATATCAGCGGAAATTTTATTACTACGGAAGAAACTCTCGACATTTTGGTAAGGAGTGTGAGCCGTTCCGCCCTTTTGAAGGGAAGCGTTCTTGTTTTTGACGGTTTTACCGGCTTTACCCCCATACAGGACCTGCTTTTAAAAGAATTGATGATTTATGCTAAGCAGGTCATTGTGACTCTGTTAGGGGATACCAGAGAGGATTTGGCAAAAGAGGTAAAGGAGCAGAATTTATTTTATCTGACGGCAAAGGCTTTTCACAAGCTGGAGAGGCTCGCCTGGGAAAACGAAATAAAACGGGATAAGGATGTGGTAATTTCGGATAAGCCTGTTTATCGTTACAGGGAGAACCGGGCTCTTGCCCATCTGGAAAGAAATCTTTTTAAGAGCAGGCATACAGAAAGAATTCCGGGAGGGGAGAGTGTATCTCTTGTGCGCTGTGGCAATCCCAAGGCGGAGACGGAATGGGTCTGCCTATCCGTCAGGAGGATGATTCGGGAGAGAAATTTGTGTTACCGGGATTTTGCCGTTATAACGGGAGATTTGGAATCCTATGGATATCTTCTGCGGGAAAGCTTTGAAGAGCATGGAATCCCGCTGTTTTTGGATCAGAATGTGAGCCTGTTGTTTCATCCGTTTATGGTGTTTTTAAATGGCATTATCAAAGTGCTGGTGGCAGATTTTTCTTATGAAAGCGTTATGACCTTATTGCGCAGCGGTTATCTGGATATAGAGGATGAGGAAGCGGATGCGTTTGAAAATTATATTGTGAAATACGGCATCAGGGGCAGGCGTAAATACGGACGGGCTTTCGTGCGCAAGTCCGGCTGCCTTGAAAACGTCAATCTTATCAGGGAGCGCCTGATGGACGCATTGGGACCGCTCTTTGAGAGCAAAGAGACGGCAAGAGAGTATACAAAGGCGATTTATGCCGTTTGTACAGCAAACAGGCTGGAGGAAAAGCTTAATAGCCAGGCGGATGAATTTGAAAAAGAGGAAAGATTTGCCAGAGCCAAGGAATACAGACAGGTTTATAAAGCGGTTATGGGGCTTCTTGACCAGATTTACGCTTTGTTGGACGAGCCCATGGATCTGGCGGAGTACGGAGAGATTTTAAAAGCGGGCTTTGCGGAACTGAAGGTGGGAAGTCTGCCCCAGAGCGTTGACCAGGTGGTTGCAGGAGATATGGAAAGAACCCGTCTAAAGCCGGTTAAGGTTCTGTTTATTGTGGGCGTTAATGACGGCATTGTTCCAAGGGCTGCAGGAAGCGGCGGACTTTTGTCTGATATGGAGCGTAATTTTCTCATGGAGGCAGGAGTGGAGCTGGCCCCTACTCCCAGACAGAAAAGCTTCGAGGAAAGGTTATATTTATATATGAATATGACGCAGCCGTCAGAAAAATTGGTTCTGTCCTTTTGCGAAGTCAACGGAAAGGGAGAAACCCTGCGCCCTTCCTATCTGATTCATGAGGTGGAGCGGCTGTATACGGATGTTTCGGTTGTGACTGTGGATGAAAGGCGGCAGATGGAAATGGTAGAAAGCAGGGAAAGCGGATTAAAGCTGTTTTCTTTGCTGATGCGGGACTATGCCGCAGGCCTTTTGGAGGAGAACGCCGAAAAGCGGGAACTGCTCATAGAGCTTGCCACAGCCTTTTATAAGGAGCCGGAATTTGAAGGAATCATTGAGGCGGCCTTTTATGAATATGAACCGAAGCTTTTGACAAAGGAAACGGCAAAGCGGCTGTTTGGGGAAATTCTGCATACCAGCGTCAGCAGGCTTGAGCAGTTTGCGGCGTGCGCCTATGCCCATTTTTTAAAGTATGGCCTGAAGCTTTCCGAGGAAGAGGAATATACCTTTGAAGCGGTGGATCTGGGGAATCTTTTTCACGAAACGATGTATCGCTTTGGAAATTATATGTCTGAGGGCAGGTATACATGGTTTAATTGTCCCAAGGAAGAGGCGGATGCTTTTATTGATAAAGCGGTGGATGAATTTGCGGCGGAGTACGGGGGCACGGTTTTATATGATACGGCCCGCAATGAAGCCATAAAGGAAAGGGCAAAAGGGATTTTAAAGACCACGGTGGAAAATTTAAGTTTTCAGTTAAGGAAGGGACTTTTTGAACCGGTTTGTTATGAAATGCCCTTCTTTACCAAAGGGGATGTGGAGCTTTACGGGAAGGTAGACAGGCTGGATGTGGCAAAGAAAGAAGGAAATGTATATGTAAAGATTCTGGATTACAAATCCGGCAGGCATAAATTCGATCCGGCGCGATTGTTTTTCGGTCTGGATCTACAGCTTGCGGTATATATGAATGCGGCTGTGGAGCGGGAAGAAAAGCTCCATCCGAAAGAGCAGGTGGTTCCTTCGGCAATTTTTTATTATCAGATTGAAGATCCCCTGGTGGAAGGCACTTCAGAGGAGGGGCAGGAGGCCCGCATGGAGAAGCTTCATGAAAAGCTTAAGGTACAGGGCTTGATCAGGGAGGAAGATACCGTACTTGAGCTTTTGGATGAATCGAAGGCAGAAAATTCTCAGGTCATTCCCGTGAAGCGAAAAAAAGACGGTTCTCTTGCGGCTGTTTCCCAGACGGCGCCTGCTGCACAGTTTGATCTGATAGGTAAATATGCGTCTTTGAAGGTAACGGAAATTGCAAAGCAGATTAAAAACGGGGAAATTGCCGTAAATCCGGGGACGGATGGAACCCAGTCGGCCTGTGCTTTCTGCAGCTACCGCAATGTATGCGGTTTTGAAAAAAGGATTCCGGGCTATGGGGAACGGGATATGAAATTGGGGGAAAAAGAAGCCTACGAGGCCATGGCGGAGACTGTAGGGGAGGCAGGAGAGAAAAATGGCAGTTAGATTTACACAAGAACAGCAAAGGGTAATTGATGTCAGGGACTGTAACGTACTGGTATCTGCGGCGGCGGGCTCCGGCAAAACGGCGGTTCTGGTGGAGCGGATTCTCCGCCTGATTTCCGACGCCGAAAACTGCGTGGATATTGACCGGCTTTTAGTTGTGACCTTTACCAATGCGGCGGCGGCCGAAATGCGGGAAAGGATTCACGGCGCAATCTTGAAAAAGCTTGAAGAAGATCCTGATAATGCCGGGCTGCAAAGGCAGGCGGTTCTGGTGCATCATGCCCAGATTACTACCATTGACAGCTTTTGCCGTTTTATATTGTCCAATCATTTTCAGGAAATTGACCTAGACCCCGGCTTTGTGGTGGGAGATCCGGGGAAAATGCGTCTGATGGAGAAGGAAGCCATGAACCGGATTATGGAGGCGGCCTATGAAGGAAAAGAGCCTTATGACGGCTTTCATGAGGATTTTGTGAATCTGGCGGATGTGTTTTCACGTAAAGGGAGAGATACGGCAGTCGAAGAAATGGTGGATAAGCTCTATCATTTTGTTATGAGCCTGCCTTTCCCGGAAAAGTGGCTCTATCAGGCGCTGCAGGATTATGAGATACAGGAAACGGAAGAATTTTCCCATAATCCCATGATTGAAGAGATTGTGACAATTGTGTCACAAAAGCTGCAAAGAATGGTAAGGCTTTACGGGGAAATGATCGGAATATGTAAACAAGCCGACGGCCCGGAGGGATATTTGTCTGCTTTTGAGAAAGAGTGTGAGCAGATTCAAAATGCTGCCCGGGCAGAGAACTATGAGCTATTAAAGGAAAGAGTGGCAGGAATCGGCTTTGACAGGCTGCCGGCTATCAGAAAGGGGCAGTGTGACGAGGATAAAAAGGAACAGGTAAAGCAGCTGAGGGAACGTATCAGAAAGCGGATTGCGGCATGCAGGGAGACCTATTTTTTTGATACCTTAGAAGCCATAGGGGAAGATATGCAAAAAACAGGCAGGCTGCTAAAGCCCCTTGTTTACTTAACGCTTCAGTTTATGGAGCAGTTTGCCGCGGATAAGGCAAAGGAAAATGTCATTGATTTCTCGGATATGGAGCATTTTGCGCTGAAAATTCTGGTGGATGAAGAAGGAAATCCTACGGACACGGCAAAATGGTATCAGGATTACTATGCCCAGGTTATGATTGATGAATATCAGGACAGCAATGAGGTACAGGAGGTGCTTTTGTCGTCTGTGTCCAGAGAACACGGAGAGGCGCCCGACCGCTTTATGGTGGGCGACATGAAGCAGAGCATTTACAAGTTCCGTATGGCGAGGCCGGAAATATTTCTGGAAAAATACCATCGTTATGAGGCTCAGGGAAGGGAAAATGTCAGGATTGATCTAAAAAAGAATTTCAGAAGCCGGAAGGAAATCATCGATCTGGTCAACCATGTCTTTTATCCTCTGATGGGACAGGAAATAGGGGGAATTGTTTATAATGAAGATGCGGCTTTGTATGCCGGGGCAGATTATCCGGAGGAAGAACCGGCAGGAAAGGAAGAGCTGACGGCATTTGCTCCCGAGCTCTTGATTTACGAAAAAAGCAACGGGGAAAAAGACGGAGCCGCCCTTTCTAAAAATGAGGGCGAAGCATATATGATTGCGGATAAAATCAAGGAGCTGCTCAGAGAGGGCTGTGTAACGGATAGAGAAACGGGGAAACTGCGCCCCGTTACTTATGAGGATATTGTTATTCTGGTGCGTTCTACTTCAGGGCTTTTGGAAAGCCTTCAGGAAGTATTAAAAAAAGAGGGGATTCCCGTCAGTGTTCCAAGTAGAACCGGCTATTTTTCCGCAACGGAGATTCAGACCCTTTTGAAGCTTTTGGAGGTATTGGTCAATCCGGGAAGGGATATTCCCCTTGCGGCGGTTTTAAAATCGCCTCTGTATGGCTTTAGCGATGAGGAACTGGCACAAATTTCCATGGTGGAGACTAAGGAAGAAGAAAGCAGCCTTTATGAGAAGGTAAAGCTGTCGGGCGGAGAAAAGACGGAGACTTTTGTGAAAGAGCTGTGCCGGTACCGGAAAATGGCGAAAACAGAATCGGTTCATGATCTGCTGTATCTGGTTATCAGAGAGCACCGGTATCTGGAATATGTTTCGGCGCTGCCTGCAGGCGGCGTCAGGCGGGCAAACGTGGAGATGCTTTTGGAAAAAACCGTGGATTATGAAAAATTGCAGATACATGGTCTGTTTGGCTTTTTACAGTATATGAAGCAGCTGGAAAAATATGAGGTGGATTATGGGGAAGGTACGGATGAAAACAGCAGTCAGGTACGCCTTATGACCATTCACAAAAGCAAGGGGCTGGAATTCCCTGTCTGCTTTGTGGCGGGACTATCCAAGACCTTTAACAGGCGGGATCTGACGGGAAGCCTGCTGCTTCATACAGATATGGGCATCGGCATGGAATACCGGAGCAGGGAACTCAGGGTAAAACGGAAAACCCTGAAGCAGAGAATGGTTGCCGAAAGGATGAAAACCGAGGAATTGGGGGAAGAACTGCGGGTTTTATATGTAGCGCTGACCAGAGCAAAGGAAAAATTGATTATGACAGGAGTGTCAGATGATTTTGAAAAGGCCGTGTCAGAGTGCGCAAGTCTCAACGGAGGGCAGTTTTTGCTGCCTGTAGAGGACAGAAAGGTGGAGTCTGAGCTGATTCTGGAAAGCAATAGTTATTTGAAGCTTCTTATGCATGCATTCTGCCTGTATAAGGACGCGCCCCACAAGCTTCCCATTGTCAGCATTTATCATGAAGAGGATTTGCAGAGAGAAACGGTTAAGGGGCAGTTTGAAAGAAAGGTCTTAAAAGAGGCCTTGAGAAAACTTGTGCTGGCGGCGGAAAAGGCGGCAGAAACGGAAGAAGCAGAACAGACAGAGAACGGGGGACAATCGAAGGAAACGGAAGGTAATGAAAAACGCCGGAAGCAAATTGCGTTGAAGCAAAAGATCAGCTTCCCTTATCCTCATAAGGAATTAAAAGGATTATATACAAAAACCAGCGTATCGGAGCTTAAGCTGGCGGCTCTTCATGAGGATGAGCAGACCCTTGTGGAATTTGAAACGGAGCAGGAGCAGTCGGTAATTCCGCTGTTTATGCAGGAGGAGAGAAAGGCAGGGGGAGCCACAAGAGGTACAGCTTACCACAGGCTGATGGAGCTTTTGGACTTTAAGGAATTTGCAGCTGCAAAGGGATGTGAGGAAAAGAAAAGTCTGTTAAAACGCCAAAGGGAAGAAATTCTGCTTAAGGGGAAGATGGAGGAAGAGGATATTGCCTTAATCAGTATGGAAAAAGTGGAAGCCTTTCTGGAAAGCGACCTTGCTATGGAAATGGCAGAAGCTGACAGAAAGGGAATGTTATTTAAGGAACAGCCTTTTGTCATGGCTATTCCGGCAAGAAGGGTAAATCCGGATTTCCCGGAAAAAGAAACCATGCTGATTCAGGGAATTATTGACGCTTATTATGAAAAGCAGGGAGAAATCTATCTGATGGATTACAAAACGGACCGGGTAAATAAAAAAGAGGATCTGATACAAAGGTATCAGACCCAGCTTGATTATTATAAAGAAGCCTTGGAAAAGCTTACCGGTAAAACGGTGGCAGGTATTTATATTTATTCCTATCACTTTTTGGCTTCCATAGCTCTTTGACGGTAACGGGCTGCTTCGTCGGGAATGCCCATTTCGTCATAGCAGTCCGCCAAAGCAGTCAGGGGAATATCCGTGTGGTGGCGGAGATTTAGGGCGCTTTCCGATTCAAATGCCGCATTATAATACCAGATACATGCCTCATCCAAATCCTCGATGGAGTAGTAGTATTCTCCCAGCTCACAGCAGATTTCACTGCAGCCGCCGATGGCAATCGCCTTGGTGGTATATTTGAAAAAGTCCAGATATTCCTTGGAAATCAGACATGCCCTTGCACAAATGCAGCATGCTTCTAAAATTTCGTCCGCACTTCTTTCCGTATCCTTAACGGAGGCGGAAAAGAAGGGATATGCTTTGATAAAATCCCGGGGCTCACCGGAAATAAATAACTCCTTGGCATAAAGGTTGTGGAGTCTCTGGTTTAGACGAATCCCGTCCTTAGCCAGTTTTTCAAAGGCCGCAATATCCCGGGCTTTGTGGTTTCCGGTGGGACAGTGTTCAATGGTTATGTCGCTTTCATAGACTAACGGATCTAAGCGGACAGCTTCGTGAATGGCGTTTTCCCATACGAAGGTACGGATTCTTTTATATAGCTTGGGACGCAGCTCCTTATCAAAATTGTAAATGGTATTATAGGACAGCTGATTGGCATAGTACATTTGTACAATGTCAATGTTGGGCAGTAGTCCTTTTTTTAAAATCCGGAATTTGTGCTGGTTTTCCTCGTCCAGAACTTCATCAGCATCCGCACAGTATATGTAATCCATGGTAGCCTTGGAAAAGGAAAAATTTCTGGCGTCGCTGAAATTTCCTGTCCATGTAAAATCGTAGATGTTTTTTGTGTACTTTGCGGCTATTTCTTTTGTATGGTCATGGGAACCTGTATCTACAATAATGATTTCGTCCATTAAGTCCGCAATGGAATCCAGGCATCTTGCTAAAACTGCTTCTTCATTTTTGACAATCATGCAAAGACTGATGGTAATCATAAGAATCACTCCTTTTTTGTGGGGCCGAACCGAGAACTGCCGACTATACCCTTTGGGTACATTTTACCACACAAATCAGGAAAGCGCCATTTCTTTTACCCGCTCCAGGGCTTTTTTCACAGGGGGCAGATTGATGATGATCAGGGTAATGATCATCTCTGTCAGAATGTAGCTGTAATTATAAATAATGGAATATACGTTTGTTAAAGCTTTGGGAAACCATTCCGGCATATAGTCCATCCAGTAGATATAACCGCCGATGGTGTGGAACAGGCCTCTTACAAGGCAGGCGATCAGATAGCCAATGGTCAGTCCGTGCTTTTTTTTGTACCAGATACCTGCAAGCCCTAAAGCGGTAAAGGCAAAGAAATAGTCGCAGCAGACCTGAAAGGGCGTGAGAAAGTAGGTGCTGCCGCTTTGGATAAACTGGAGAATACTGTAGGCGAAGGCGGTAATGATGCCCACCTTAATACCGTAAAGATAACCCACATAGCAGATAAAAAACATGCTAAAAAGGGTTACGGAGCCACCCATGGGCAGTTCATATTTGATGTAAGAAGTAACAAAAGCGAGAGCCAGTGCAATGCCTGCAAAGGTCAGCTGTTTGGCATTGATTTTTTTTGCGTCCTGCCTTTTATCTGTGATAAAGGCGGTAACGAGCATGACAAGAATCAATAAAATGACAAGTGAAATGTAGCCGGCCTTTGTCAGAGCGTAATAGCCGTCCTCTGAAATTAAAAAAAATGACATAAAAAAACCTCCTTATGATTGCATAGGAGGGGACTACTAAGTAGCTGGTGTCTGAACGGATAGAAAAAGATTGCTGAAACAAAAAAATCCGTTAAAACTGCTTCCTTACGCCGGTATTATCCGGTTCAAGTAGTGAGGGTTAGCTGCCTGATACGGACAGCAGTCTCAGCCATGGGGCTCCCCTAGCAAAATTTTTATATTTGATTGTTACAAACTATACTAGCTTTGAAAGACTTTGTCAATGCTTTTTTATTTTTCCGCTTCCTTTATTCCCTTTCCTTCAGCTCCTTCTTTTTGTTTCTTATCCTTCACGTTTAACGGCAGTCCGGAAAGCATTGGTAAATAAATTGTTTATTCGATTTTGCCCAGTCTGTTAAAGGGAAAGTAGCAGAATTTAGCCTTTCCCAGAATCTGGGATTCTTTTACGAAGGTGTTTTTCCAATAACGGGAGTCGAATGAATCGTTCCGGTTATCCCCCAGCACGAAGTAGCTGTTTCCGGGAACGGTGTAGGGGCCGAAATCTCCCAGGGGAGTTTCGGGTGTAAAGGAATCGTCCAAAGGCTCGGAGGAATGGTTGATGTAGACCTTGCCGTTTATAATGGATACAGTCTCGCCGGGAAGGCCGATGATTCTCTTGATATAAAGGATGGATTCATCGTCGGGATACCGGAAAATAATAATATCATATCTTTGGGGAATGCCTGTTTTGTATGTAAGGCGGCTTCCTATGATGCGATCTCCCGTCATAATGGTATTTTCCATGGATTCGGAGGGAATCCTTGCGTTTACGATTAAAAAGGTATCCATTAACCAGACAAGGGCCACCACAACAACAAATATAACAATATATTCCAGTAATTCTCGAATTTTAGATTTCATAGAGTTTCTTCCTTGAACTTTTTGTGCTATTCTCATTATACAGGGCAAAAACAGACAACACAAGAAAAAATAAGAAATGTATGGAGGAATGCAAAATGTATCATTATGTCCTTTTTGATTTGGACGGCACGCTGACAGATCCTAAGGAAGGAATCTGCAAATCGGTACAGTATGCTTTGCATGCCCAGAATATAGAGGAACCGGATCTGGATAAGCTGGAGCCTTTTATCGGGCCGCCCCTGCAGAAAAGCTTCCGGGAATTTTACGGCATGGATGAAGAACATGCAAAGGCTGCAGTGGCAAAGTACCGGGAAAGATTTGAAAAAATAGGCCTTTACGAGAATAAAATTTATCCCGGTATGAAAGAATTTCTGATTTCTTTGAGGAAAAAGGGCGTTCATCTTGCCATAGCCTCCAGTAAGCCTCAGGAATTTGTGGAAAAAATACTGAAGCATTTTGAAATCCGGCAGTATTTCCGGGTTGTGACAGGAAGTGAAAAGGATGGAAGAAGGTCGGAAAAGCATGAAGTGATAGAGGAAACTCTTTCCCGCCTTTTCCATGAAAGAAAAATTCCCGCAGACGATATCCTGATGGTGGGAGACCGGAAATTTGATGTGGAAGGCGCAAGGGCGTTTGGATTGAAATGTGCCGGAGTGTCCTACGGCTATGGAGCGGAAAAGGAACTGAAGGAGGCGGGGGCTTCTTATATAACGGATAATCTGGAGGAGCTTTTTTATATCATAACAGGAGAGCAAAAAACGAATGACATGGCAAAAATAAGCGGATGGCAGAAAAGCGTCCGCATTCTGTCTCCCATGGTGTATGATTTTGCATTATCTTTTCTGCTTCTGTTCATTCTACAGACATTGGGCAGACTGCTTTTATCGGGTATATTGCAGCAGTATAGCGGCTTAGTGGAGGCAAATTCCAAACAGACAGCCGTTTTTCTGGATGGGATATCCGCCCTTTTTTGCGCCGTTATTTTTGCAAAAATATACGAAAAAGAAAAAGTGCGCCCCATATCTCATGTGGTAAAACGGAGAAACGATAAAAGATTTTTTAAGGATCTGGCCTGTCTTCTCGGCTTTGCTGTCAGCGCGGCATTATTTTTAAATCTTTTTATTGCCCGTCTGGGACTTACAGGGCTTTCCGAGGCTTACAAAGAGACGGCGGATATACAATATTCGGTTCCGCTTGTCCTGGGGCTTGTTAATTACGGAATTCTTCAGCCTTTAGAGGAAGAGCTGGTTTTCAGGGGACTTGTTTACGGCAGAATGAGAAAGTTTTTCCCTTCCCGTCTTTCCATTCCTGTTTCGGCGCTGGTTTTTGGCGCATATCATGGAAATATAGTCCAGCTGCTTTACGCATTTTTTATGGGATGCATTCTGGCCTGGGCTTTTGAAAAATACAAGAGCTTGAAAGCGCCGTTCATTCTTCATGCCGTGGTCAACGTAGTGGTCTATCTTTTGAGCAATACGGAATCCTTAAACCATTTACTTTATGACGGGAAAAGCATTGTGGTAACAGCTCTTTTGACAGCGGTCTTTGCCGGCTTTTTTGTAAAGCAAAGTGTGTGGAAAATGAAATAATAAAGGAAATTTCAAAAAGAAAACTGAAAATTTATAGAATTAAATCAAAATGTCGAATTATCAGACAATTTATAAAAAATTTTTCTTTACAAGAAGATAAAAAGGGTGTATAGTAAATCTCACGAACGTAAAAGCTGGATATAAGCCAGAAAGGAGATTTATCATGTTTGACGCAAGGTTAGACATGCCAAAGCCTCCCCTTTACAGGGAAGAATTTGAGCATGACAACTGCGGTATCGGCGCCTGTGTGAATATCAATGGCACAAAGAGCCGGGAAACAGTTGAAAACGCATTGAAGATTGTAGAAAATTTAGAGCACAGAGCCGGCAAAGACGCCGAGGGTAAGACGGGTGATGGAGTTGGAATCCTGACACAGGTTCCGCACAGATTCTTCACGAAAGTCGCTAAGACCCTCGGTATTTTTTTGGGCAAAGAGAGGGAATACGGAGTAGGCGTATTTTTCTTTCCCCAGGATGAACTTCAAAAAAACCAGGCTAAGAAAATGTTTGAAATAATTGTGGAAAAAGAAGGACTGGAATTTTTGGGCTGGAGAGAAGTGCCTACGGTTCCCGCCGTTTTGGGACACAAGGCTGTGGAGTGTATGCCCTGCATTATGCAGGCGTTTATCAAAAAGCCCGCAGATGTGGAAGCAGGGCTGGCTTTTGACCGTATGCTTTATATTGTAAGACGTATTTTCGAACAGTCCACGGATTTTGTGTATGTGGTATCCTTAAGCAGCCGCACCATTGTATATAAAGGAATGTTTCTGGTGGGACAGCTGCGCACCTTTTTTAAGGACTTGCAGGATGAGGACTATGAATCGGCAATTGCTATTGTGCATTCCAGATTTTCCACTAATACGAACCCCAGCTGGGAGAGGGCGCATCCAAACAGGTTTATTGTGCATAACGGGGAAATTAATACCATCAGGGGCAATGCGGACAAAATGCTGGCCCGTGAGGAAAATATGGAATCCGTTCATTTAAAGGGACAGCTTCATAAGGTTCTGCCGGCAATCAACGCTTCCGGTTCCGATTCGGCGATGCTTGATAATACGCTGGAATTTCTTGTGATGAGCGGAATGCCTTTACCTTTGGCAGTTATGATTACCATTCCCGAGCCGTGGGCAAATAACAAGACCATGAGTCAGGAAAAAAAGGATTTTTACCAGTATTATGCCACTATGATGGAGCCCTGGGACGGACCGGCTTCCATTCTGTTTTCCGACGGGGATTTGATGGGAGCGGTATTGGACCGAAACGGATTAAGACCCTCCAGATACTACATTACCGATGACGGACAGGTCATTTTATCCTCGGAGGTAGGAGTGCTGCCCATAGCCCCTTCCAAAATCGTGAAGAAAGAAAGACTGCATCCCGGAAAAATGCTTTTGATTGATACGGCAAAGGGAGAGGTCATTGATGATGATACATTAAAACAGGGCTATGCGGGAAAACGGCCTTACGGCGAATGGCTGGACTCCAATCTGGTAGAACTGCATGACCTAAAGATTCCCAATATAAGAGTGCCGGAATTTACCTATGAGGAAAGACAGCGGATGCAAAAGGCATTCGGCTATACCTATGACGAACTGAAGCAGACCATTCTGCCCATGGCAAAGAACGGCTCAGAGGCCATTGCCGCAATGGGCGTGGATACCCCTCTGCCCGTATTGAGTAAGACGAACCATCCTTTATTTAACTATTTTAAGCAGCTTTTCGCGCAGGTAACCAATCCCCCGATTGATGCTATCAGGGAGGAAGTGGTAACCTCTACCACGGTTTATGTGGGGACCGACGGCAATCTTTTGGAGGAATCCCCCAAAAATTGTAATGTTTTAAAGGTAAGAAACCCCATTCTGACCAATACGGATATTTTGAAAATTAAAAATATGAAGGCGGACGGCTTTAAGGTTCAGGTTGTTCCCATTACCTATTATAAGAATACCAGCCTGGAAAAAGCCATTGACCGTTTATTTGTGGAAGTGGACCGTACCTTCAGGGACGGAGCCAATATTCTGATTCTTTCAGACAGGGGCGTGGATGAAAACCATGTGGCCATTCCTTCGCTTTTGGCGGTTTCGGCTCTGCAGCAGCATCTGGTAACCACAAAGAAACGTACCTCGGTAGCCATTATTTTAGAATCGGCGGAGCCAAGAGAGGTTCATCATTTTGCCACTCTTTTAGGCTACGGCGCCTGTGCCATCAATCCCTATCTGGCTCAGGAGTCCATTAAGGAGCTGATTGATAACCGGATGCTGGATAAAGATTACTATGCGGCGGTAAATGATTATAATGACGCGGTGCTTCACGGCATTGTCAAGATTGCTTCCAAAATGGGTATTTCCACCATTCAGTCCTATCAGGGCTCCAAGATTTTTGAAGCCATCGGATTGGATTACGATCTGGTCAACAGATATTTCAGCGGTACAGTCTGCCGGGTAGGCGGCATTACCGTAAAGGATATTGAAAATCAGGTAAATGAGCTTCACTCCATGGCCTTTGATCCACTGGGGCTGGAAACGGATCTGTCTTTGGAAAGCCCGGGACACCATAAAATGAGAAGCGGCGGGGATGAGCATCTTTATAATCCGGAAACCATTCATCTGTTACAGGAGTCCACCCGCCGCGGCGATTACAACATGTTTAAGCAGTACACTGCCTGCGTTGATGATGAGAGCAAGATCAAGACTCTGCGGGGGCTGATGGATTTTTGTTATCCCAAAAAGGGAGTGCCCATTGAGCAGGTGGAAAGCGTAGATTCCATTGTAAAGAGATTTAAGACGGGAGCTATGTCCTACGGTTCCATTTCCAAGGAAGCCCATGAATGTCTTGCCGTTGCCATGAACAATCTGGGCGGCAAGTCCAATACGGGAGAAGGCGGAGAGGATTTAGAGAGACTTTCCGTGGGAGCAGACGGACTGGATAAGTGCTCCGCCATCAAGCAGGTTGCATCGGGACGATTTGGCGTTACCAGCAAGTATTTAACGAGCGCAAAAGAGATTCAGATTAAGATGGCGCAGGGAGCAAAACCCGGAGAAGGCGGACATCTGCCGGCGGGAAAGGTATATCCGTGGATTGCCAAAACCCGTCATTCAACGCCGGGAGTGGGATTGATTTCCCCGCCGCCCCACCATGATATCTATTCCATCGAGGATCTGGCACAGCTGATTTATGACTTAAAAAATGCCAACAAGGAAGCGAGAATTTCGGTAAAGCTGGTTTCCGAGGCCGGCGTGGGAACAGTAGCGGCCGGCGTGGCAAAGGCCGGGGCTCAGGTTATTCTGGTTTCCGGTTATGACGGCGGTACGGGCGCGGCGCCGAGAAATTCCATTCATAATGCGGGACTGCCATGGGAATTAGGCCTTGCGGAGACACATCAGACTCTGATCATGAACGGACTGCGCAATAAGGTGCGCATTGAAACGGACGGTAAGCTTATGAGCGGCCGGGATGTTATTATTGCGGCGCTTTTGGGCGCGGAGGAATACGGCTTTGCCACAGCGCCCTTAGTAACCATGGGATGTGTTATGATGCGTGTATGCAATCTGGATACCTGCCCTGTCGGCGTTGCAACCCAGAATCCGGAGCTTCGCAAAAGATTCCGCGGCAAACCGGAATATGTGGAAAACTTTATGCGCTTTATTGCAGAAGAAATGCGGGAATATATGGCAAAGCTGGGTATTAAGACCATTGACGAGCTGGTTGGACATACGGAGCTGTTAAAGGTAAGGGAAAATGTGGATGACCGGTTTGCCAAAATCGATTTGGGCAATATTATGAATAACCCCTATGCGGGAATGAAAGAAAAGGTTATTTTTGACCCGAAACAGGTCTATGATTTCAAGCTGGAAAAAACTCTGGATGAAAAGGTGCTTTTAAAACAGCTGTCAAAAGCTATGGAAACAGGTGCTAAGAGAAGCATTGAGGTGGATGTGACCAATACGGACAGAGCCTTTGGCACGATTCTGGGTGCGGAAATAACCAAGAAATTTTATAACACGCTGCCGGAGGATACATACCGGGTGTTATGTAACGGCGCCGGCGGACAGAGCTTTGGCGGCTTTATTCCCAAAGGACTGACCTTGGAGCTGGTAGGAGATTCCAACGACTATTTCGGTAAAGGCTTATCAGGCGGAAAGCTGATTGTATACCCCCCTACGGGAAGCCGGTTCAAACAGGACGAAAATATTATCATCGGAAATGTGGCGCTGTACGGAGCTACCAGCGGTAAAGCCTTTATTAACGGCGTTGCAGGAGAACGCTTCTGCGTCAGAAATTCCGGTGCCATTGCGGTGGTGGAAGGCTGCGGAGACCACGGATGCGAATACATGACGGGAGGCCGTGCGGTCATTCTAGGCAAGGTGGGAAAGAACTTTGCGGCAGGTATGAGCGGCGGGATCGCTTATGTGCTGGATGAAGATAACAGCCTGTATACAAAGGTCAATAAGGAAATGGTTTCTTCCTATGAAATCACATCCAAATATGATGTGTTGGAATTAAAGGAATTGATCAAAGAGCATGTTTCTTATACCAATTCCGAGAAAGGAAAGCTGATTTTGGATAATTTCGGAGAATATCTTCCTAAATTCAAAAAAATCATTCCCCATGATTATGAAACCATGTTAAAAGCCATTGTCCAGATGGAAGAAAAAGGTATGAGTGCGGAACAGGCACAAATCGAGGCGTTTTATGCCAATAAGAATAAAGAAGAGTAGGAGGTGCGGACATGGGAAAACCAACAGGATTTATAGAATATGAAAGGCAGACCGGCGATGCGGAAACGCCTAAGAGCAGAATCAGACATTTTAACGAATTCCATACGTATCTCCCGGAGGAAAAGCAGAAACAGCAGGGAGCGCGCTGTATGGAGTGCGGCGTTCCCTTCTGCCAGGCGGGAATGATGATTTGCGGCATGGCTTCAGGATGCCCTCTGCACAATCTGATACCGGAGTGGAATGATCTGGTATATACGGGCAACTGGAAGGAAGCCTATAACCGTCTGAAAAAAACCAATAACTTTCCCGAATTTACTTCCAGGGTATGCCCCGCCCTTTGTGAGGCGGCATGTACCTGCGGATTAAACGGAGATCCGGTGGCGACCAAGGAAAATGAACATGCCATTATTGAGAAGGCCTATGAGGAAGGTTATGCCACGGCAAAACCGCCTAAGGTAAGAACCGGCAAAAAGGTTGCCGTGATAGGAAGCGGTCCTTCGGGCCTTGCCTGTGCCGATCAGCTGAATAAAAGAGGTCATCTGGTAACGGTATTTGAAAGAAACGACAGGGTTGGCGGGCTGTTAATGTATGGCATTCCCAATATGAAGCTGGAAAAACATATCATTGACCGGAAGGTTCAGATTATGGAGGAAGAAGGCGTTAGCTTTGTTACCGGCGCCGATATTGGCAAGGATGTGAAAGCCTCCAAAATACTGGCGGATTTTGACCGGGTCGTACTTTGCTGCGGTTCTTCTAATCCCAGGGATATCAAGGCTCCGGGCAGGGACGCCAAAGGAATTTATTTTGCTGTGGATTTTCTTACGGCAAATACAAAATCGCTGCTGAATTCAGGATTTAAGGATAAACAGTATATCGATACGAAAGGGAAAAATGTGGTTATTATCGGCGGCGGCGATACGGGCAATGACTGTGTGGGCACATCCATAAGGCATGGAGCTAAGTCTGTAACCCAGCTTGAGATGATGCCCAAGGCGCCTGATAAGAGGGCGGAGGATAATCCCTGGCCGGAATGGCCCAAGGTCTGCAAAACAGATTACGGACAGGAAGAGGCAATTGCGCTCTTCGGCCATGACCCGCGTATTTATGAAACTACGGTAAAAGAGTTTATAAAAGATAAGAACGGTGATTTAAAAGGCGTTAAAATCGTAGGGTTAAAGTGGGAGAAGGATGCACAGACAGGCCGCATGAAAATGAGCGAGGCGGAAGGCAGCGAACGGGTGCTGGATGCGGAAATCGTTTTGATAGCGGCGGGCTTTCTGGGAAGCCAGAAATATGTGACGGACGCTTTTAAAGTAGAAGTGAACGAGAGAACCAATGTCAAAACTGAGGCAGGAGCATATAGGACCAACGTGGATAATGTATTTGCGGCAGGAGATATGCACAGGGGCCAGTCCCTGGTTGTCTGGGCGATCAGAGAAGGCAGGGAAGCCGCCAGAGAGGTGGATGAAAGCCTGATGGGATACTCCAATCTGAATGTGCAGTAAGAGCTTTCTGTTATTATCAGAATTGCAGACAGGGGAATAAGATGTGAAAAACCGGGCGGGCAGCCCGGTTTTTTTGAACGGTCTCAAATGATAATTAACTATGGATGGGAAGACATTGTTATTTTTCCCATATTATGATAATTTTATCATATACAGTTTTTTGGAAAAGAGATCATGAGGAATGTATGGGAAAACGGCAAAAAGATTTTGGAAAAGATATATGGCAATATTTATGAGCATTGTTTTGATTGCAGGACTTTCTGAAGGGCCGGGGGCTGTGGAGGTAAAGGCGGAGGTAGGAAAGAGAAACGCTGCAGGGAACCGGATCGTTACGCAGTAAGAATAGGAAAAGGTAAGTTATATGAACAACAAAAAATATGAATATATCATGAATGAAAGAGAAATTTCGGAATTTTGTACGAAATCTTTTCTGGAGCAATTTAAAACTGATAAAAAAACATGGATTGTTTTGATTCTGGTCATGCTCTTTTTGCTGCTGCTTTCTCCGAGGGCAGCAGCGGCTCTTCTGATAGCGCTGGCATTGGTTTATCTTATGATATTCTTACAAAGTCATGCTGCCATGAAAAAAGCTTTATCGGGAAAACAATGGGCGGTTGGGATCGAGGACGACAGATTAATAGTTTTGCGGGACGGAAATTACAGTGAGATATCCTGTAAAAGCATGGAACTGATCCGTGTAACACGCCGTCTGTTAATGCTGGGATATATGCGGCCTGATAAAAGAGCGGCATGGGTCATAATCCCACTGCGTGTCTTTGCCCGTGCACAGGAGAGCGAGGAATTTTTAGAAGAGTTCCGATGCTCTTTTACTAAGGCGGAAAAAGGTGCAAAAGCGGCTGATATACAAGAGCAGGACAGTCTGGTTTTTTCTTACATGGTAAACGAGGAAAGGTGGGCGCATTTCCAAATGGAAGCAGTGGATATGATAAACGGCGGAACCTTTGGAAAAACGTTTAATATAAATTCGCTCGTTCTTGGGGGCGTTCTGGCAGCAGTGGTTTTGTGGCTCAATCTTTCGTCAGGAGCGCTCAAACCGTTGTTGGTGGGATATGGCATGATCATTGTGCTTATCATTCTTTTGAGAAGCCGGTACCGGAATCCGGAAAAAAGGCTTAGAAAGCAGGCGGAATCTTCTGCGG
This sequence comes from Lachnospiraceae bacterium, assembly GCA_910574745.1. Lineage (GTDB taxonomy): Bacteria > Bacillota > Clostridia > Lachnospirales > Lachnospiraceae > UBA2882. Next base: position 32,604 of record CAJTCE010000037.1, read on the forward strand.
TAAAAAGCTGGGAGTGCGGTCTTAGGCGGATTTCTTTGGAAGAAAAGGGGATTGTGGCGAGTGTGCCCCGGGGAAAGAATTTCTATCAATGGGAATCTATGGAGTGGCTGGTGGAAACGGGGGAGGCTTTTTACATTTTTCATAAAGATAAAATGAATTTTGTGGCTATCGCAAAGGAAAGCTTTAAGGACTTAAATCAGATCGAAGAGATGCATAGACTTTGCGGACAGAAGGGAATTAAGGAGGTAAGTGTGAAGAAAAGACGCCATATACCGGATTGGATTTTTATCCTGGCGCTTGCGGCGGCATTTGTGTTGTGTATGATAAGCGTGACAATAAAGGCGTTCCGGGACTCCAAAAAAGAAATGGAAAGAGTTTCGGGCTATCTGGAATATGGAATGGAACAGGAAACAAAGGAACAGAAAAGCGAAGGGACGGAAAACATTAAAAAAAGTCCCGAGGATCGTGGGGGATTAGAAAATTGGGTTGCGGTAATTGAGTCCACCGGGCTGCATGTATCGGAAGAAACTGTGGAATCGGTCTGGACGGCGATGACGGACTATGGTCTGTGGGAGATCGTGGAATCGGATCCCTATACATGGATTTTAATGTATATGGCGGCGCCGGTAAATCAGGATGAGGGAGTCCGGGAATATTCAAAAGAACTATTCTGGTTTGACTTTGAAGGAATGGACCTTACCACGGATTACCAGCGCATTCTAAAAGGAATGTTGGCACTTTCAGAGGGCGGCAGCCTTGATGAGGTAAAGGATATTCAGGTAAATACGGATGATGTGGACTGGGAAAAGGGCAGTGGTACCGTCGAAGTCAGCCTGTCTTATAAAGGAGAAGTTTACTGTTTCAATATGGAGGCAGAGTACGACTGGATCGATTCTAAAGTATTAGGAATTCTAAACTCTTTATTGGCGGCTGAAGAACCGGAAAAGCTGTTTTATGCCACCTGGGACGGCGGACAGGGCGTTATTGTATTTTTCTGCACCAAGGAATGGAAGGAACAGTTTGAAAAAAAGACAGGGCTGGAATTAGTGTGCTATTGATGTTAGGAAATATTACAAACTCAAACTTCGCACTTGAATAAATGCCTATGCACCTTGAAAATTCAATAATAACTGGCATAAAAATAGCATGAAACCGTCTGGTTTTGATATAATTGAGTTGTTCA
>CAJTCE010000038.1 GCA_910574745.1 Lachnospiraceae bacterium
AGGGGAAGGAAGAAGGTCAAGCAAGAAAGAGCGCAGGGAGGATGCCTAGGCACTGAGAGCCGAAGAAAGACGTGATAAGCTGCGAAAAGCTGCGGCAAGGAGCAAATATCCTGTGACCCGCAGATATCTGAATGGGGAAACCCGGCTGGGAAGCCCCCAGCCACCGTGCACTGAATCCATAGGTGTACGGAGGGAACCCGGCGAACTGAAACATCTAAGTAGCCGGAGGAAGAGAAAGAAACATCGATACCGGGAGTAGCGGCGAGCGAAACCGGCAAAGCCCAAACCGGGGTGCGTGCACCCCGGGGTTCGGACCGCGGACGTTACTTATGAGCATAGCAGAATGGAACTGGAAAGACCAGCGATAGAGGGTGAGAGCCCCGTAAGCGAAATGCGAGTAAGGACAGCGGGATCCAGAGTACCACGAGACACGAGAAACCTTGTGGGAAAGAGCGGGGACCACCCCGTAAGGCTAAATACTCCTCAGTGACCGATAGCGCATAGTACTGTGAAGGAAAGGTGAAAAGAACCCCGGGAGGGGAGTGAAAGAGAACCTGAAACCCTGTGTTTACAAGCTGTGGAACAACTATAGAAAGGTTGGACCGCGTACTTTTTGTAGAACGGTCCGGCGAGTTGCGCTTACTGGCGAGGTTAAATGCTAAAGGCATGGAGCCGAAGGGAAACCAAGTCTTAACAGGGCAAAGAGTCAGTAAATGCAGACCCGAAACCGGGTGATCTATCCATGTCCAGGCTGAAGCTGCTGTAAAAGGTGGTGGAGGGCCGAACCCACATCCGTTGAAAAGGGTGGGGATGAGGTGTGGATAGGGGAGAAATTCCAATCGAACCCGGAGATAGCTGGTTCTCCTCGAAATAGCTTTAGGGCTAGCCTCGTGAGAGTATGGCGGAGGTAGAGCACTGAATATCCTAGGGGGCGTCAAAGCTTACCGAAGATTATCAAACTCCGAATGCCGCAGATATGATTCACGGGAGTCAGACTGTACGAGATAAGTTGGACAGTCAAAAGGGAAAGAGCCCAGACCTGCAGCTAAGGTCCCAAAGTGCGTGTTAAGTGGAAAAGGATGTGGGATTTCGAAGACAACTAGGATGTTGGCTCAGAAGCAGCCACACATTGAAAGAGTGCGTAATAGCTCACTAGTCGAGAGGTCCTGCGCCGAAAATGTCCGGGGCTGAAACACGACACCGAAGCTCAGGAATGCATCGAAAGATGGATTGGTAGAGGAGCATTGACAGCGCGCAGAAGCTGTACCGGAAGGAGCAGTGGAGTGCTGTGAAGAGAGAATGCCGGAATGAGTAGCGAGAAAGAGGTGGGAATCCTCTTGGCCGAATATCCAAGGATTCCAGGGTAAAGCTGATCTGCCCTGGGTAAGTCGGGGCCTAAGGCGAGGCTGAGAAGCGTAGCCGATGGACAACAGGTGGAGATTCCTGTACTATGATATGACAGAAATGTGGGGACACGGAAGGAAAGCGGAGCCGGGGAAAGGAAAGACCCGGGTAAGCGCAGGAGGGGTGCAGAAGGCAAAACCGCTGCACAACCCGGAGGCGTGATACGGAGCGAAGAAGAGTAGCGAAGTCCGCAGGCCGGCCGTCGAGAAAAGCCGCTATGGTTCATATCATACCCGTACCGTAAACCGACACAGGTGGATGAGGAGAGAATCCTAAGGCCGGCGGGAGAAGCATTGTTAAGGAACTCGGCAAAATGACCCCGTAACTTCGGGAGAAGGGGTGCCCGTGTAAAAGCGGGCCGCAGAGAATAGGCTCAAGCAACTGTTTAGCAAAAACACAGGTCTATGCAAAACCGGAAGGTGAGGTATATGGGCTGACGCCTGCCCGGTGCTGGAAGGTTAAGAGGAGGAGTCAGGAAACGAAGCTCTGAATTTAAGCCCCAGTAAACGGCGGCCGTAACTATAACGGTCCTAAGGTAGCGAAATTCCTTGTCGGGTAAGTTCCGACCCGCACGAAAGGCGTAATGATTTGAGCGCTGTCTCGACAATGCACCCGGTGAAATTGAAGTACCAGTGAAGATGCTGGTTACCTGCGCCAGGACGGAAAGACCCCATGGAGCTTTACTCCAGCTTGATACTGGGATTCGGTGATGCATGTACAGGATAGGTGGGAGGCGAAGAAGAAAGGACGCCAGTCCTTTTGGAGCCGCTGTTGGGATACCACCCCTGCATCACTGGGTTTCTAACCTGCGCCAGTGAACCTGGCGGGGGACAATGTCTGGCGGGGAGTTTGACTGGGGCGGTCGCCTCCGAAAGGGTATCGGAGGCGCTCAAAGGTTCCCTCAGAATGGTCGGAAACCATTCGAAGAGTGCAAAGGCAGAAGGGAGCTTGACTGTGACACCGACGGGTGGAGCAGGTACGAAAGTAGGACTTAGTGATCCGGTGGTAAGAAAGTGGGATTGCCATCGCTCAACGGATAAAAGCTACCCTGGGGATAACAGGCTTATCACTCCCAAGAGTTCACATCGACGGAGTGGTTTGGCACCTCGATGTCGGCTCATCGCATCCTGGGGCTGTAGCAGGTCCCAAGGGTTGGGCTGTTCGCCCATTAAAGCGGTACGCGAGCTGGGTTCAGAACGTCGTGAGACAGTTCGGTCCCTATCCGGCGCAGGCGCAGGATATCTGAGAGGAGCTGTCCTTAGTACGAGAGGACCGGGATGGACGGACCACTGGTGTACCTGTTGGCGACCAACGCCATGGCAGGGTAGCCAAGTCCGGAAGGGATAAACGCTGAAGGCATCTAAGCGTGAAGCCCCCCTCAAGATGAGATATCCCAATGAGTAAGACCCCTTAGAGAGAATGAGGTAGATAGGCTTAAGGTGGAAGTGCAGTAATGTATGGAGCTGATAAGTACTAATCGGTCGAGGGCTTGACCAAGAGAGAGGAAGCATGCGTAAAGAGAAGCGGATGTGGAAGGCATGGATGGAAGAACTTCATGGAAAAAGGAAGTCACTGTTCGGTTTTGAGGGTACTGCCCATACAAGACAAAAAGTTCCGTATGGGACTTTTTTTTGTGTATGTTTTGTGGTACAATGAAATAAATGTGGGGAAAGGTTTATACAGGTCACAAATGATTTGTATTGGAGAGGTAAACAGATGGATACAAAGATTTTACTTGAGAACGGTACCAACGAATTAGAAATTTTGGAATTTATGTTGGATGGGAATTCTTATGGAATTAATGTGGCGAAAATTAGGGAAATTATTAATTACACCCCTATAACGCCGGTTCCTAATGCCCATCCTAGTATTGAAGGAATATTTATGCCGAGGGATACGATGATTACGGCAATTGATTTAAAGAATTGTCTTCAGAAAGGCTCTTCGGATCCATCAGGATTATTTATTATTACTAATTTTAATAAACTGGATATTGCCTTTCATGTAGATCAGGTAATCGGAATACATAGGGTTTCCTGGACTGAAATCATTAAGCCGGGAGCAACCGTATCTACAACAGAGGATGGTGTGGCTACAGGAATTATCAAAATTAACGGAAAGCTTATTATCATTCTGGACTTTGAAAAAATAGTATGCGATATCAGTCCGGAGACGGGTCTTAAGCTATCGGATGTGGATCAGTTCCAGCACAGGGACAGAAATAATGTACCGCTTTTGGTAGTAGAGGATTCTCCTTTGTTAAATAAGTTGATTGTAGACTGTCTGCATAAGGCAGGCTATGAGAATTTGATGCATGTGGAAAATGGAGCGGCGGCTTGGAATATTATAAAGGAATGTATTGACCAGGGCAGTTTAAAGGAACATGTGCAATGCGTCATAACTGATATAGAAATGCCGCAGATGGATGGGCATCATTTAACAAATCTAATAAAGAAAAACGATGAAACAAAAGATATACCGGTTGTCATTTTTTCCTCGCTGATTAATGAAGAAATGAGAGTAAAAGGAGAGGCATTAGGAGCAAATGCACAGTTATCCAAACCTGAAATAGGAAATTTGATTAATGTAGTAGATGAATTGGTGTTATAAAGTGAAGTGGCTGGGAAAAATCGAATCCCAGCCAGTTTTTTGGTGTAAATAATATGCTTATATAGTGTGAAAGAAGACTTTCATTACTATTTGTACTGCCGTTAGCGGCAGGATGGAGATTAAGATGAAATGAAGCTAAAAAATGATGAAGAACTGACTGCTTTTATAAAGGATGCGGATTTGATTTTAATCGGTATCGGAGAAGAATGGGGAATTTCTTTTGAAGAGATGATAAAGGTTCCTTCTTTTATAAGCCGGTTTCAAAAATTAAAAACAGAACAGGACAGGGAACGCTTTGTGCCCTATCTTCAAAGGGAGTATTTAAAAGAATGCCGGAACGCTGAATTGGAGAGGGCGTATCAAAAACTGCTCAGTTTAATAGAGGATAAAGATTATTTTTTGATTTCCATGAATAAGGACAGATTTCCGGTACAGATCGGATATAAAGAGGATAGATGTGTTTTCCCCTGCGGCGGCTATGAATATTTGCAATGTGACAAAGGGTGTAGCGGCGAACTTGTGGAGGCTTCAGGCATAGCGGACAATATATATCAAAAAATATGCGGCGAGGATGTAGAAAAAATAGAAATTCCCCGTTGCAGGGATTGTGGAAGTCCGCTGGTATTTAATAATATTGAAGCCGAAAAGTATGTGGAGGCCGGATATTTTGAATCCTGGGATAAATATATGAAATGGCTTCAGAAAACGGTAAACAAAAAATTGTGCCTTCTGGAATTGGGAGTCGGACTACGATTTCCGTCGGTCATAAGATGGCCCTTTGAAAAAACCACATTTTATAATCAGAAGTCAAAAATGTTCAGAATACATCATAATCTGAGTCAGTCGGCAGAGAATATTCAGGACAGATGTTATTCAAAAGAAGAAGATTCTGTAACATATATGGCAAATTTATTTGTTTCATAAGGGTTAATATGTTAAAATAACAGTATTGCTAAAGGGCGTTGGGAGGAGTATTTAAAATGGGAACAGATGAAGATTATTTAGACAGCTTGTTAAAAGCAGCTACAGATTCAAATCAGAATAGCGATATGTCTCTTGATTCGGGTAATATAGATTCATTGTTGATGGATGAACAGCAGTTGGCGGAAATAGATGAACTGTTAGGACTTGTTGACGATGCAGATGACAGTTCTAAAAGTAGTACCGGGAATGATGCTAGCGGCAGCAATGAAGTGAATGATGACAATGTAAGTGATGCCGCCGGATTGGAACAGCTCCTAGGGGATTTGGAATCGCCTGATACAAAAGAAGAGGATGTTTTGCCGGATATAGCGCCGATTGCAGCAGAGGAAGAACCTTTTTTCCCAGATGCAGAAACAATCGGGACAGAAGAAGCCTTTTCGCTGGATGACGAACTGCTTTCGGAAGAAGGGTCTGTTACAAATGAATCTGATGAAGAAGAAATTCCGGCAGATATGGGAGCGGATTTGGAACAGCAGATTGAAAACGCTATGATGGATAATTCTAATTCGGGAGAATTAGAGATAGACTTAAACGGTATGGAGGACTTAGATTCTTTACTGGGAATAAAAGAGGCATCATCCGGAGAGCCGGAAAATGCTGAAAATGCCGGAAATTCTGAAGATAAGGATTTGGGCGAGCTTCTGGATGGATTAGGGGATGATGAAGAGCTGGCCGAAATAAACGAGTTGTTGAAAAAATCCCAGAACAATGAGTTTGTAGATGAAGACAATGATATGCTTGCGCTTTTAGAAGAAACTGTGGATAAAGCTTTAGGAGATACAGAGGAGGCGCCGGTTGATCATGCTGAAGATATTAAAGGCGTAGAAGAAAGTCCCAAGAAGAAAAAGTGGGGACGTAAGAAAAAGTCTGCAAAAACAGATGATACTCAGTCGGAAGCTTTAGAATCGGGAGATAAAAAAGCATCAGAAGGATTTTTTGGAAAGTTATTTGCGGTTTTGACGGAAGAGGAAGAAGAACCAAAAGATAATGCTCCCGCCGGCGAAGAAGGGGCGCAGCCAGGAAATGAGCAGCCTGAAGCCAAGAAAAAAGGAAAGAAGGCAAAGAAGAAAAAAGGCAAAAAAGGAGCAGAGACCAACGAGGAAATTTTAGAAGAAATGGATGCGGAGGATGCTGCGGCTAAAAAAGCGAAAAAGAAAAAGCCTAAGAAAGAAAAGAAACCCAAAAAGGAAAAGCCGGAGGTAATCGAAGAAAAGGGTAAGAAAATCCCACGGAAAATGATTATCAGGATTTTTGTGCTTTGCTTTTCCATAATGATCGTTATTATTCTTCCCACCTTATTTTTGCCGCAGATGATTCAAAAAAGCGAGGCAAGAGACAGTTTTTATGCGGGAAATTATCAAGAGGCATACGAAGGACTTGTAGGATATGACTTAAATGACAGTGACGCGATTATATTAAGAAAAGCTGAATTGCTGTCGCAGCTGGAGAGAAAAGCAAAATCATATGAAGCATACAGGCTGGCAGGAGAAAATGAAAAAGCTTTAAATGCTTTGCTGGAAGGCGTTTCTTATTATCAAAATAATTTGGTGGAAATTACCAATCTTGGAATACAGAATGATGCGCTTACAGCATACGGAAAGCTGCTTGGATTGCTGCAGAATGAATACTCTTTGGGAGAAGCACAGGTTATAGAAATATTAGCTTTAGAAAAATTGGAATATACTTACAGGATAAAGGAACTGACAGGAAGCGGTGTAACATCACAACAGGATGCAGAAGGGACTTTACCTGAAGGGGAAGCTGGCGGTCAGGACGGTAACGGCGGAAATGAAGCAGGCAATGGCGAGGAAAATATTCAGCCGGTAGAAACGCCGGAGTCAAATCCGGCCGGAGAAGAGGCGGTAACGCCGGAACCCTTAGAAGATCAGCTGGAAGAGGAGATGGATTAGTCCGTTATAAAGGCAGGATAAAATGATAGCAATTATTGATTATGACGCGGGAAATATAAAAAGTGTGGAAAAAGCTTTTCAATTTCTGGGAGAAGAGGCTGTTCTTACCAGGGACAGAGAAGTGATTTTAAATGCCGACGGTGTTGTTCTGCCGGGTGTGGGGGCATTCGGAGATGCTATGGAGAAACTGCACCATTATGGGCTTGTAGAGGTCATTCATGAAGTGGTGGATTGGAAAATTCCTTTTCTTGGCATTTGCTTAGGCTTACAGCTTATTTTTGAAAAAAGCGATGAAAGCCCGGGAGTGGAAGGGCTTGGTTTGCTAAAGGGCGAAATTCTCCATATACCGGAGCAATCAGGCTTGAAGATTCCTCATATCGGTTGGAATTCTTTAAGCTTTAAGGGTACGGGCAGGCTGTTTTACGGGCTTTCTGAAGGCGCTTATGTGTATTTTGTGCATTCCTATTACTTAAAGGCAGAGGATGATGGCATTGTGACTGCTGTTACAGAATATGGTACAACTATTCATGCTTCGGTGGAGCAGGGTAATTTATTTGCCTGTCAGTTTCATCCGGAGAAAAGCTCCAAAACCGGTCTGCAGATTTTACGTAATTTTATTTCCGTTACAAGGGAGGGAATATAGATGCATACAAAGAGAATTATTCCCTGTCTGGATGTAAATGGCGGAAGGGTGGTAAAAGGCGTAAATTTTGTAAATCTTATAGATGCGGGAGACCCGGTAGAAATTGCTGAAGCCTATGATAAGGCAGGAGCCGATGAGTTGGTATTTTTAGACATTACGGCAAGCTCCGACGCAAGGGAAACCGTTGTAGATATGGTGCGTAAGGTGGCTGAGAAGGTATTTATTCCTTTTACGGTAGGCGGCGGTATCCGGACGGTGGAAGATTTTAAGGCGATTTTGCGGGAAGGTGCGGATAAAATATCCGTTAATTCCGCTGCAATCAACAATCCCGGACTGATCAGTGAGGCGGCGGATAAATTTGGCAGCCAGTGTGTGGTTGTTGCTATCGATGCCAAAAGACGAGAGGACGGAAGCGGTTGGAATATTTATAAAAACGGCGGAAGAATCGATATGGGAATCGATGCTGTAAAATGGGCTATTCAGGCTGACAGACTGGGGGCGGGAGAAATTCTTCTGACCAGCATGGATTGTGACGGTACAAAGGCGGGCTATGATATCGAATTGACCCGTATAATTTCTGAGAATGTATCCATTCCGGTTATCGCATCGGGAGGAGCAGGAAATCTGGAGCATTTTAAAGAGGCTTTATCGATGGGAAAGGCTGATGCGGCTCTGGCGGCATCCCTGTTTCATTTTAAGGAACTGGAAATAAAAGAAGTGAAAGAGTATTTACGACGGGAGGGAATCAGCGTAAGGCTGTAAGCTATGGCTGCAATTGCAAATGATTGGTTAGAACCTTTAAAACCGGAATTTTCCAAACAATATTACAGAGAGTTGTATCAAAAGGTAATAGAGGAGTACAAAACGCATCTGGTGTTCCCGCCTTCTGATGATATTTTCAATGCCTTTGCATTGACGCCGCTTCATGATGTTAAGGTGGTTATTATCGGACAGGATCCTTATCATAATGTGGGACAGGCTCACGGACTCTGTTTTTCTGTCAGGCCGGATGTGGAGATTCCCCCGTCCTTAGTGAATATTTATAAGGAATTGCATGATGATCTGGGGTGCTATGTGCCCAATAACGGTTATCTTGTAAAATGGGCCAAGCAAGGGATTCTGCTTTTGAATACGGTATTGACGGTTCGTGCCCATCAGGCCAATTCCCACAGGGGAATGGGCTGGGAGCAGTTTACGGATGCGGCGATCAGGATTTTAAATGAAGAGGACAGGCCCATTGTGTTTATTCTCTGGGGAGCGCCTGCACAGACAAAGAAAAAGATGTTGAATAATCCCAGACATTTGATTTTAGAGGCGCCTCATCCCAGCCCCTTGTCAGCTTACAGAGGATTTTTTGGGAGCAGGCCCTTTAGTAAGACAAATGCTTTTCTGGAAGAGAACGGGTTGACACCCATTGACTGGCAGATAGAGAATGTATAGAAGTTAGATACTTGGAGGAGAAAATTATGAAAAAGAAACCTTTCGTAACGAAAGAGCAGTTGGATGAGATTGTGAAAAAATATCCGACGCCCTTTCATATTTATGATGAAAAAGGAATTCGTGAGAATGCCAAGGCTTTAAAAGAAGCTTTTGCCTGGAATCCCGGATATCGGGAATTTTTTGCGGTAAAGGCAACGCCCAATCCTTTTTTAATTGATATTTTGCGGGAATATGGCTGTGGAACGGATTGCTCTTCCCAAACGGAGCTTATGTTGTCCAAGGCCATGGGAATAGAGGGAGAATCTATTATGTTTTCTTCCAATGAAACGCCTGCCAGCGAGTATGAGTATGCCAATAAAATCGGAGCCATTATCAATCTGGATGATTTTACCCACATTGATTTTTTGGAAAAAACCTTAGGCAGCCTGCCTGAGACATTGAGCCTCCGCTACAATCCCGGCGGCGTATTTAAGATCAGCACCAGCATTATGGATAATCCGGGAGATGCTAAATACGGCCTGACTACGGAACAGCTTTTTGAGGGCTATAGGGTATTGAAGGAAAAAGGGGTTAAGCGCTTTGGAATGCATGCATTTCTGGCAAGCAATACGGTAACGAATGAATATTATCCTACACTGGCAAAAACACTGTTTGAAACGGCTGTGCGCATTAAAGAGCAGGTAGGCGTATCCTTAAGCTTTATTAATTTGTCCGGCGGTATCGGCATTCCTTACAGCCCGGATCAGGAGCCCAATGACATCCGGGTTATCGGACAGAAGGTAAAAGAGGTCTATGATGAGGTTCTGGTTCCTGCTGGGCTTTCGGATGTGGCGATTTACACAGAGCTGGGACGTTTTATGATGGGGCCTTTCGGCCACCTGGTTACAACGGCGATTCATGAAAAACACACACATAAGGAATATATCGGTTGTGATGCCTGTGCGGTAAATCTTATGAGACCGGCTATATACGGCGCATATCATCACATTACTGTGGCGGGAAAGGAGGATGCTCCCTGTACCTGTAAATATGATGTAGTAGGTTCTTTATGTGAGAATAATGATAAATTTGCCATTGACAGGATGCTTCCCCAAATTGATATAGGCGATTATATTGTCATTCATGATACGGGAGCTCATGGTTTTTCCATGGGCTATAACTACAACGGCAAATTGAAGAGCGCAGAGCTTCTCTTAAAAGAGGACGGAAGTGTACAGCTTATCAGAAGGGCTGAAACGGAGAAAGATTATTTTGCTACCTTTGACTGCTTTGATATTTATGACAAGCTGGATTTTGAAAAGTAGAGCATAATAAAAATACGTTTGTTAAAGGGGCTGTTGCAAAAGTACGATTATCCTGCATATATGGTTGTGATATCAATAATATCCACACCATATATTGTGAAAATCTGTTATCTTGCAACAGCCTCTTTTTATAATGAACCGGGGGGAAGCGCACAAAAAAAGCACGAAACAAAAACTTCTGATGTTCTGCTTCGCACTTTTTCATGCCGGCGATGGGACTTGAACCCATACGTGGTTGCCCACAACAGATTTTGAGTCTGCCTCGTCTGCCATTCCGACACGCCGGCCTAATTGCTTTTCACAACCGAAATATATATTATCATAGGTAGCAAAAAGAATCAAGTAAAAGAACGATAAAAATTAGATAAAAACAAATATTCTTGTAATAATGATGGAAAAGGGCCTTGATTTTTGTTAAAATGATAGTTGGGTGAATAGGATGACTTGTAAAGATATCGAAAAGCAGATTCCGGCGTTTTTGGAGGATTCCTTAGACGAGGATAATCTGGCTGAATTTGTCAATCATATAAAGCAATGCAAGGACTGTGAAGAAGAGCTTGCGATTCAATACTTAACTGTGGAAGGTCTTGCCCGCTTAGAGTCAGGCGCGTCTTTTTCTCTGGATGATGAGCTGCATCATAAATTGAATCAGGCAGCCCATAAGATAAAGATAAGACGCACTGTAGAAAGAATCTGCAGACAGATAGAAGCCATTGCTATTTTTGTTTTGGGTTTTGCAGTTCTTTATCTGGTCTGGTAAAGGAGCAGGGAACTTCGTTTCAATAAGGAAAAGATTAACAATCCGCAGGGGATATGCCCTTGGTCATGTTTGCTGCAAAAATAAAGATTAAGGAAGTTAAAAATATGTCTAAAAAACTTGTATTAATAGATGGGCACAGTATTTTAAACAGAGCCTTTTACGGAGTGCCGGAGCTGACCAATTCAGAAGGCCTCCATACTAATGGTATTTATGGATTTTTAAATATTCTATTTAAGCTGCTGGATGAGGAAAAACCGGATATGCTGGCAGTTGCGTTTGATGTGTCGGCGCCTACATTCCGCCATGAAATGTTTAAAGAATATAAAGGAACAAGGAAGTCTATGCCAAAGGAACTTAGGGAACAGGTACCGGTTATGAAGCAGGTTCTGTCGGCTATGAATGTTCTGAGCATGGAAAAGCCGGGATTAGAAGCCGACGATATTCTGGGAACCATGGCAAAAAAAGGAGAGAGGGAAGGCTTTGAAGTGTCCCTGGTATCCGGCGACAGGGATCTTTTACAGATCGCTACGGAGCATATCAAAATCAGAATCCCCAAGACTAAGGGCGGAAGAACGGAAATTGAGGATTATTATGCAAAGGATGTAAAAGAACGGTATCAGGTAACGCCGGAGCAATTCATAGAACTGAAGGCGTTGATGGGAGATACGGCAGACAATATTCCGGGGGTGCCCAAGGTGGGAGAGAAGACGGCCACGGGCTTGATGGTGGAATATGGTTCTATCGAAAATATTTACAACAATCTGGATAAAATTTCCAAAAAGAGCATTAAGGAAACTCTGGAGAATAACAGGGAACTGGCGGATTTAAGCTTAAAGCTTGCCACAATCTGCATAGATGCAGAGCTGCCTTATGAGTTAAAGGACGCGGCTCTTGGGGAATTGTTCACAAAAGAAGCATATGACTGGTGCCTGAAACTGAATTTTAAAAATATACTTTCCAGATTTGATCAGACAAAGGTTTTGGAGAAAAATGAGAGAACGTTCCAGGCGGTAACGGATTTGTCCCAGGCAGAGATGATTTTTGAGGACTGCAAAAAAAATAACAGATGCTCCATATGCTTTTTTGGGAATCAAGAAAATTTGTATGCCGTAAGTGTTTGTACAAAAGAAGAGGAATTGTATTGCCTGTTTATGCAGAACTTTATTACAGAGGAATATGTTCGTTCAAGGTTGAAGGAACTGGCGGAATCTTACAGCGGCACATCAGGTAAAATACTGGTATTTGACGCAAAGAAATGTTATGATCTCATTCCTTATGAGAACACGGATGTATTTTTTGACTGCAAGCTTGCGGCCTACCTGTTAAATCCTAATCACAAGGAATATCTGCCTGAAGATGTGGCAGGAGAATATGGCGGGGTAAACTGCAGGGACTATAAGCAGTGGTTTGCAAAACAGCCTTTAGGGAATGTTGCAAAGGAGGATAATACAGACTTTTTGGAATATGCCTGCATGGAAAGCCTTTCCCTGTATCGTGCCCATGAGCCTTTAGAAAAAGAGCTTTTGGCAGAAAATATGTTGTCCTTGTATGAAAAGATTGAAATGCCTTTGACCTATGTTTTGTATGATATGGAAAAAGAAGGCATTATGGTAAAGGGAGAAGCCTTAAAGGAATACAGTATCAGTCTGGGCGAAAAAATTAGGGGACTGGAGAAGCGGATTTATGAACAGGCGGGGGAGACCTTTAATATCAATTCTCCCAAACAGCTGGGAGAAATTTTGTTTGATAAAATGGGATTAAAGGGTGGTAAGAAGACCAAAACCGGTTACTCCACTGCGGCTGACGTATTGGAAAAGTTAGCTATTGATAACCCAATCGTAGCGGATATTCTGGAATACAGAGGACTTGCAAAGCTGAAAAGCACCTATGCGGACGGACTTACGGAGTTTATAGATGAGGGGAGCAGAATTCATTCTTCCTTTAATCAGATGATAACGGCAACGGGGCGTATTTCTTCTACAGAACCCAATTTGCAGAACATTCCCATGCGGACGGAAATGGGAAGAATGATCCGTAAGGTTTTTGTGGCAAAGGAAGGATGCCTTTTGGTGGACGCGGATTATTCCCAGATCGAACTGCGGATTCTGGCACATTTATCCAATGATAAGGAGTTGATCAGCGCTTATCACACAGATGCGGATATTCACAGAATTACCGCTTCCAAGGTATTTCACACACCTGTGGAGGAAGTAACCTCCTTACAGCGTAGAAATGCCAAAGCAGTCAACTTCGGTATTGTTTACGGTATCAGTGCATTCGGATTGAGCCAGGATATCGGAACCTCCCAGAAGGAGGCGGCCAAGTATATGGAGCAGTATTTCGAAACCTATCCCGACGTTAAGCGGTATCAGGAGGAAACGGTTAAAACAGCAAAGGAAAAGGGTTATACCATTACCATGTTTGACAGAAGGAGACCCATGCCGGAGTTATCCTCCAGTAACTATATGCAGCGGCAGTTCGGGGAGCGGGCGGCGATGAATGCGCCGATTCAGGGAACTGCGGCGGATATTATGAAAATAGCCATGATAGATGTTTATAGAGGATTAAAGGAAGCGGGACTTAAGTCCAAGCTGATTTTACAGGTTCATGATGAGCTTTTGATTGAGACCTATGAAGGGGAACAGGAGCAGGTAAAAGAAATTTTAAGCAGTAAAATGAAAAATGCAGCCGCTCTTTCGGTTCCATTAGAGGTTGATCTGAATATGGGAAAGAACTGGTATGATGCCCATTAATATTGCAAGGATTGGTAAGATATCTGTAGTATCGGAAAAAACGGTATGATATCCGTAAAAAAATATTGGAGAGAGACCTGATATGAAGACTATTGGTATTACAGGCGGCGTAGGTGCAGGAAAATCGCTGGTTTTGGATTATATAGAAAGCCGCTACAGAGCAAAAATCTATAAGGCGGATGAAATTGCCAATTTTTTGAAGGAGCCGGGACAAAGCTGCTACCGGCCGGTCGTGGACTTGCTGGGAGAAGGGATTCTATTGGAGGACGGCAGAATATCAAAAGAAAAGATGGCAGAGCTGGTGTTTTCGGATGAAGGACTTTTGCAGGCTGTTAACGCTCTGATTCATCCGGCTGTAAAGGAATTCATCCTTCATGAAATACAAAAGACGGAAGAAGAAGGAACTTATGATTTCTTTGTTTTGGAAGCGGCGCTTTTAATTGAAGAACATTATGATGAAATTCTGGATGAATTGTGGTATATTCATACAGAGCGGGAAACCAGAAAAAAACGCCTTAAACAGATGCGTCAGTATTCGGATGAAAAAATCGGGAATATAATGGAAAAGCAGCTTTCCGATTCGGTTTTTAGGAAACATTGCAGGGTGATCATTGAAAACAATGACAAGCCGGAAGATACCTATAATCAGATTGATGATAAACTGGGGGAGTACATAAGTGCAAAAGGCAGATAAAATGACAGGTTCCTATGTATACGGACTGGATATCGGAACCAGAAGCATTGTTGGAACGGTGGGCTATAGACAGAAGGACCGTTTTGTAGTAACAGCCCAGCAAATAAAAGAGCATGAGTCCAGAGCTATGTTGGACGGACAGATTCATGATATCGGCGCAGTCAGCGATACCATCCGGGAAGTGACGGAGCTTCTTGAGGAGCAGACGGGAGAACAACTCAAGCAGGTGTGTATTGCTGCGGCGGGACGGGTGCTAAAGACCGTGACCGTACATGTGGATATGGATCTGGAGGGAGAAAAAACGGTAACCAAAGAGGAAATCCATTTATTGGATTCCTATGGAATAGAAAAAGCCTACGAGCAGTTTCAGAAGGAAAATGATTCCGATATGAAATTTTACTGTGTAGGTTATTCTGTCATGCATTATTATATGAACGGCTATCCTATGGGAAATCTGGAAAACCATAAGGCAAGGGAAATCTCTACGGATATGATTGCCACTTTTCTGCCTGACGATGTGGTAGACGGATTGTATAAGGCGGTGGAATTGGCGGGACTGGAGGTGGCAAACCTGACTTTGGAGCCGATTGCCGCCATAGAACTGGCGATTCCGGAGATGTACCGCATGCTAAATATTGCATTGATTGATGTGGGGGCGGGGACCTCTGATATTTCCATTACCAAGGATGGAAGCATTATTGCCTATGGCATGCTTCCCATTGCGGGGGACTGTCTGACGGAGGATATTGCAAGGCATTGTCTGGTGGATTTTCAGACGGCGGAGCAGATCAAACGGAATATTGAAAACAGGGATGTAGTGGAATATAAGGATATTATGGGAATTCCCCAGAAAATTTCAAAAGAGGAAGTACTTTCCGTTATAGACGGAAATCTGGAAGACATGGCAATGCAGGCTGCGGAAAAGATTAAGGAGCTAAACGGGGATAAGCCGGTCAGCGCTGTCTTTGTGGTAGGAGGCGGAGGCAAAATAGCCACCTATACCGACAGGATGGCAAAGCATCTGGGAATTGCCTCGGAGCGTTGTGCGGTCAGGGGCGAAGAGGTTATGATGAAAGTAGACTTTGCCGGAAAAGATGTGATAAAGGATTCCCTTATGGTAACTCCTATCGGTATTTGTTTAAACTTTTATGAGCAGAGCAATAACTTTATTTTTGTTACTTTTAATGATAAAAGAATAAAGCTTTACGATAATAACAGGCTGGCTATTGTAGATGCGGCTATTATGGCGGAGTTTCCCAACGAGGATTTATTTCCTAAAAGGGGAGAATCCTTGGAATTTGAACTGAACGGAAAGCCTGTGACCATCAGAGGCGGCAGGGGAGAGTCGGCAAAGGTGGTTTTAAACAAAGAAGAGGCTGATATTCATACGGCTATCAGAAATAACGATATGATTAAGGTTATTCCTTCTACAGCGGGAGAAAAGGCGTCTATGGAGGTTTCCAGACTGCCTGAGTATGAAGGCAGCCTGACCATTCATCTGGATGACAAAGATATTTTAGTACCGAAACTGGCCAGCGTAAACGGACAGCTTCAATCTGCCTATTACCGGATTCAGGACGGGGACAGGGTGGAACTGCTCAATTACTATACAGTCCGCCAGATTCTGGAATTTATGGATATTACCATGGAGGATGCAGGGCAGATTATGGTAAATCATGAACGGGTGGATTTGGATGCCAGGGTATATGATAATTTTACGATTTCATTGCATATAGAAGAGCGGCTTTTGGAAGAGGAAAACTATGGGGATGAGGATGTGGCAGAAGAAGCTTTGCAGGAAACGGATGAAGAAAGCAAAAGCTTTATGGAAAATAAGGGGATAATCTCTTATGAAATAAAAGAAGAAACGGAAACCTTTAACGGGGAGAAAGAGACTTACGAAGAAGTGCCGCAAGATTCTTTTGAACGTAATATTTCGGGAGCGTCTTCTTTAGAAAAGGCGAAAAGGGAAGCCAGGAAAATCATAGACCAGATTCAATATGAAAGGGCGGAGGAAGCGCTTTCTAAAATGATACAGGCGGCGGTGTCAGGACAGAGGGCAGTGTCAGGACAGAGGGCAACATCGGGGAGCGAGCGGGAGAATATTTCCCAAGGTAACGCCAATCAGGATAAGGTTGATGCGCGCCCCCTTCGTGTGGAAAAAAGTGTCCGTGAGCTTTACGGAAGCCTTCAGAATAATTTAAACCGTCTAAAAAGCGGTACATCCATTCAGGAATTGAGGAAGGAAGCCATAGAGGAAGAAAAGCGGGACATGACAGGCGGCGAAGAATGGGATAAAGCGGCAGGGCAGGATGAAACGGAAGAACAGAGAAAAGCAGCGGGAAATATCCAGGTTCCGCCTGCAAAAACGGAACAGGTTAACGGCGCTTTGGTTCAGACTTTGTATGTTGTTGTAAATGATGAAGTAGTGGAAATGACGGGAAAAGCAGATTACATTTATGTGGATGTTTTTCAATTTATTCAGTTTGATTTGTCAAAGCCCCAGGGAACGGCTGTGGAGACATTAATAAACGGAAGAAAAGCCCAGTATACGGAGCCGCTTTCTAACGGCGACCGTCTGGAGATTTTCTGGAAGGATTAAAATTATGCGTTTACTTAGTATTGCCAGCGGAAGCAGTGGAAATTGTATTTATGTAGGGGATGACCATACCCATATATTGGTGGATGCGGGCATCAGTAAAAAGAGAATTGAGGCAGGGCTGAACAAAATCGGGCTGACGGTTCATGATTTAAGTGCAATTTTTGTAACCCATGAGCATATTGACCATATAGGTGGACTGGGTGTTTTGACAAGGAAATGCGGGGCTCCTGTTTATGCTACAAGAGGAACGATTAAAGGTATTTTCAATACGGCTTCACTGGGAAAAATAGAGGAAGAGCGTTTTTTGGAAATAGAAGAGAACCAATGCATCTCTTTAGGGGATATTCAGGTGGATTCCATGAAGATTTCCCATGATGCGGCCCAGCCTGTGGCGTACCGTTTTTTCGGTCATGGTAAAAAAATAGCCGTGGCTACGGACTTGGGAATGATCACAGAAGAGAATGAGGAAAAGCTAAAGGGAATGGATGCCCTGCTGTTAGAAGCCAACCACGATGTGAACATGCTTCAGGTAGGGCCTTATCCATATTATCTGAAACAGAGAATTCTGGGAAACCGGGGGCATCTATCCAATGAAAATGCGGGAAAACTTTTAAGCCGCATTGTTCATGATAATTTGAAACATATTTTTTTGGGACATTTAAGCAGGGAAAATAATATGCCGGCACTGGCATATGAAGCGGTGCGCCTGGAGATTACTATGGGAGAGAATCCATATAAGGCTTCAGATTTTCCCATAGATATTGCAAAAAGAAGCGAACCCTCCCTTGTGGTAAATGTTTAGACGGAAAGGAACAAGCAATGAAATTAACAGACGATTTTGAAAATGAAAATAATATTAAGTCGGGTGTTTCTTTAGGAGGAATGATAGCAGGCATTATGGCCTTTATGATCATATTGGTTGCAGTAGTTTTAATTGCCAACAAGCCTAAAGGTCCTGGGCGCAGCCCTTTAGCGGACAATCAGGACCAAAGGCCGGAGGTGGTATCCGTTTCCGTAAATGATGAGGCGGACAGTGAATATCCTATAGGGGAATCCACGCTTGTATCCGATGATTTGGATTTTTGGAATATGTATAAGGTGGATGTGGAATTAGATAAGTCATTAGACCATACCGCAGAGAGATATGCGGAAAATTTAAAGGAAATGGAAGAGGAAGAAAAGGAAGAGGATTTATCTCAGAACGGCACGAAGACAGAAGTGATTTATCCCGACGGAACATCCCAGTGGGTTATGATAAATGCTTATATAGCAAAGAATAACTATGATTATACGGGATTGGTTTATGAAGAGCCGTATATGCGTTATTATGCGGATGGAAAGAAAGCTTCCAGACAGGGCGTCAAAATAGATGACAACTGCGGAACCGTTAATTTTGTTCAGGTAGAGGAGGATGGAATCGATTACTGCATTATCCGCATCGGAAAACGGGGATATGCCACAGGTGCAATCAGTTTGGATGAAAACTATCTGACCTATATGAAAGAAGCGAAGGAAGCAGGACTGGGAATCGGAGTATCATTTTATTCCCAGGCGGTAAATGAAGCGGAAGCCATAGAGGAGGCAAATCTTGTGGTTCAGGCGCTGCAGCAGGCGGAAATAAAACCAGAGTATCCGGTTATATTTGATATGGAGCTGGTAAACAATGATTCGTCCAGAACGGAAAAACTCACGAAGAATCAACTTACGGCAATTACAAAGGCTTTTTGCAATACTATCAGCCAAAACGGGTATACACCGGCGGTTTACGGAAATAAATACTGGCTGTTACGGAAACTGGATCTGACCCAGCTTTCCGGTTATAACATCTGGCTTTCCAAGGAAGGCGATGTGCCGGATTATCCCTATGAATTTGCCATGTGGGAATATAAGCAGGATGCGAAAATCGATGGCATTGCTGGAAATGTCTCCTTGAGTATCAGCTTTATTGATTACGAAATGAGATGATACAGCTTTTGTGAAATTTTACAGTCGGAATATAAGGCGGCATAGTCGGAAGGGGACATGCCGTCAATATAGTTATATGCATAATTTTTTTGGATGCCCTGTTTTTTTACAACATCTACCGCTTTGTTATAGGCAATGGCGGCAAGAAGGGCGGATTCGTAGGTTCCCACAATGTAATTGCCCTTAATATGGATTTTGGCAAGGTAGCGGAATGTACCCTCTTCCCGGATCCTTGTAACGCCAAAATATGGATTTACGCAGATGACATTGGCATAGCGGAAATCTCTGTTATCTCCGTTGGCAAAATAGAAATCCCTGCCTTCCACGGCAAAATTGCGGATGCCGTAGCGGTTCAGAATATTAACCTGCATTCCGTAATCGGCCACGAATAAATGCCGGCCCCGTTTCATGATTTTATGACTGGCATAATAAAATAAATCGTCAATGTCAAAGGTATAAGCGATATCCTGGCTGTAGTAATAAAAGAAAAATTTGTTTTTGACGTAGATGGGATTTTTGATATATAAGAGATTATCCCTGAAGTTCATTAAAGTTATACATTTTCCAAAGGAGAGAAATACGGGGGTATAATTGTCGGGAAAAAGTCCTTGATCCGCCAAAAGCTCTCCGGCTTCTAAATAGGCGCCGTTTGCATCTTCTGCACGGGAAAAACTTCCCAGGCTGATATGCTTGCCCCGGAAGGTAATGCTTGACCGAAAATAGGGGGTCCCGTCTTTTTTTGTCACTTCATAGACTCCAGTGTATTTTTTCATGTACAAAGTATAACATTATAATAGCTAAAATTCAAATTTAGAAATATTTTAAGGACTGCTTGTATAAAATAATTACTAAGTTGTTAAGAAAATATTACGACTTAAAGAAAAGGAGCAGTCTATGAAAAGAAAATACGGGAACATGCTGGTGTTATTTTACCTGGCATTTCTTAGCATTCTTACGATAGAGATAACTTTTCAAAGGATACAGAGGACAAATGAAGAAATACAAACAGAAAAAATGGAAATCCGCGTAGGAGATGGCGGAGAGGAAGATGTAGAAAGGACAATACGGGTATTACCGGAAGCGGTTTCTGAAAGAAGGACGATAGTGGAACAGTCCGTTACCAGGGAAATGGTATATGAAATCAGCGAAGAGGATTATCATACTTTATTGAGAATTGTAGAAGCGGAAGCGGGCTGTGAAGATGAAAACGGCAAGCTATTAGTGGCGAATGTGGTGTTAAACCGTATGGAAAGCAGCCGGTTTCCCTCTACGGTAAATGAAGTGGTATATCAGGCAAGCGGAGGAAAGGTACAGTTTACGCCTGCCTACAACGGAAGGATTCAATCCGTCAAGGTATCCCAGGAGACCATAGAGGTTGTGGAACGGGCATTGTACGGAGAGGATATTTCCGAAGGAGCTTTATATTTTGTAGCCACGAAAGTGGCCGGAGAACAAAAGAGCAGCTGGTTTTTTCATCATTTGACTTATCTGTTTGATTATGGCGGACACAGCTTTTTTAAGTAGTTCATTGCCATTCAAAATCTGGTGTGCTATAATAAACGCCGTAGAGACAGAGACGAAAGGGAAAAAAACAATGGAAATTTTATACAAAAGTACACGAAGCGACAGCACACCCGTAACGGCATCCCGCGCTATTTTAAAGGGATTGGCGGACGATGGCGGATTATACGTTCCCATGGAAATTCCGGCATTGGATATTTCCTTAAAGGAGCTTTCCAAAATGACTTATCAGGAAGCAGCCTATGAGGTTATGAAGCTGTATTTGACGGACTTTACGGAAGAGGAATTAAAAAACTGCATTGGTAAGGCTTATGATGATAAATTTGATACAGAGGTAATCGCTCCTCTAACAGAGGCGGGAAATGCTTTTTATTTAGAACTTTATCACGGAGCTACGATTGCATTTAAGGATATGGCTCTTTCCATTCTCCCTCATTTGCTGACAACTTCAGCAAAGAAGAACGGGGTACAAAATGAGATTGTCATTTTAACTGCTACCAGCGGGGATACAGGAAAAGCGGCTCTTTCAGGCTTTGCGGATGTGGATGGGACAAGGATTATTGTTTTCTATCCCAAAAACGGCGTGAGTCCAATCCAGGAAAAGCAGATGGTAACCCAGAAGGGGGCCAATACCCATGTTGTAGGCATTCACGGCAATTTTGATGACGCCCAGACAGGCGTTAAAAAGTTGTTTGGAGATGAGAATCTTTCAAAAGAAATGGATGAAATGGGATTCCAGTTTTCATCTGCAAACTCCATTAATATCGGCCGTCTGGTGCCTCAGATCGTATATTATGTATATTCTTACGCTGCTTTGTTGGGACAGGGAAAGCTTACGGAGGGCGAACAGATTAATGTGGTAGTTCCCACAGGAAATTTCGGTAACATTCTTGCTGCATATTATGCAAAGAATATGGGAGTACCCATCCACAAGCTGATTTGCGCATCCAATGACAATAAGGTTTTATTTGATTTCTTTAAGAGCGGAACCTACGACAGGAACAGGGAGTTTATTCTTACCAGCTCCCCTTCCATGGATATTTTGATTTCCTCCAATCTGGAAAGGCTGATTTACAGAATTGCAGGCGATGATGCAGGGAAGAATGCGGCTCTTATGAAGGCTCTTTCGGAGAAGGGCGTATATGAAATCGCAGAGGAAATGAGAGAGGCGCTTAAAGACTTCGTCGGCGGTTATGCCAGTGAAGAAGAGTGCTTTGCCATGATTAATAAGCTTTATGATGAATTCAGCTATGTGATTGATACCCATACGGCAGTTGCAGCAGCGGCATATGCAAAATATAGGAAAGAAACCGGGGATGCTACCAAAACACTCATTGCGTCTACGGCAAGCCCTTATAAATTTACCAGAAGCGTCATGAAGGCTATTGATAAAAAATATGACGCCATGGGGGATTTTGAGTTGGTAGACGAGTTGTCTCGGATTTCCAATACCGATGTGCCTAAGGCCATTGAAGAAATCAGAACGGCCCCTGTTTTACATGATACTGTCTGTGAGAAGGATGAAATGAAAGCTGTAGTAAAGAAATTTCTCGGTATGAACGGATAATAAACACTATGAATGTTTATGCAGCAGTTGCAGTACTAAATATTAGGATTGAACGGTAATTATCAAATATAAAAGCCTGTTTTGAAAGGAATGTTTTGTGGAAACCCTTTCAAAACAGGTTTTTTCCAATAAATAATTGATGGAAATAAATATGTATTACTTTCTCTTGTCCAGCTCTTTATAACGCAAATCCTCATGAATAGGCTTGTAAGCAGGACGGATGATCTTGCCGTTGTTGGCAAGCTCTTCCAAACGGTGTGCGCTCCAGCCGCTTATTCTGGCAATGGCAAAAATTGGCGTATATAATTCGTAAGGAAGATTTAACATTTTGTATACAAAGCCGGAATAGAAGTCTACATTGATGCTGACGCCCTTATAAATTTTGCGCTCCTTGGCGATTACCTCGGGGGCAAGTCTTTCTACGAGAGAGTACAGGGCAAATTCTTTTTCCAGACCCTTTTCTACGGAAAGCTTTTCCACGAAGGATTTGAAGATAACCGCACGAGGGTCGGACTTGGAGTATACCGCATGGCCCACGCCATAGATCAAACCTGCATGATCAAAGGCTTCTTTATTGAGCAGTCTTGCAAGATAAGCGGAAACTTCCTCTTCGTCTTCCCAGTCGGAAAGCTCATTCATCATATCCTCAAACATACCCACAACCTTAATGTTGGCGCCGCCGTGTCTGGGACCTTTTAAGGAACCGATTGCCGCAGCAATGACGGAATAGGTATCGGTCATGGAGGAGGTAACAACATGGGTGGTAAAAGTGGAGTTATTACCGCCGCCGTGCTCCATATGTAAAACCAAAGCAATATCCAGAATTTTGGCTTCCAAAGGCGTATATTTGCTGTCAGGCCTTAAAATCTGCAGAATGGTTTCCGCAGTGGATAACTCGGGCTTGGGCGAGTGGATAAAGAAGCTTGCACCGTCATGATAATGCTTGTAGGCATTATATCCGTAAATGGTAAGCAGCGGAAACAGACTGATCAGCTGTAAGCACTGCCTGAGTACATTGGGAATGGAGGTATCATCCGCACGGTCATCATAGGAATACAGCGTCAGCACCGAACGGGAAAGGGTATTCATCATGTCCTTGCTGGGAGCCTTCATAATGATATCCCTTACAAAGCTTGTAGGGAGCGTGCGGTATTCGCCAAGCAGCCGGCGGAAGGAATCCAGTTCTTCCTTGTTGGGCAGCTTGTCAAACAGAAGGAGATAGGTAACCTCTTCAAAGCCGAAACGATTGTCGTTTGTAAAACCGTTTACAAGATCCTTTACATTGTAGCCGCGGTAGAACAAATTACCATGGATGGGAATTTGCTCCCCGTTTACCATTTTGGAGGCCCGCACATCGGAAATGTTGGTAAGTCCGGCCAAAACGCCTTTTCCGTTTAAATCGCGCAGACCGCGCTTAACATCATATTTGGTAAACAATTCCTGCTCAATAATACCGGCATTTCGGGACATTTCCGCAAGATGAATAATTTCGGGTGTGATTTTTGAGATGCTGTCATGTTCCATAGTGATACCACCTTTCTAAAAATATAAAATACATGTTTTTATAAACATCAGGGGTTAAACATCAAGAAGATGTGAATAATTCGATTTGAATGTGCGAAATGCACATAATATGAATGAATTACAACACTACTATAACATGAAAACAAGGGGGGAATCAAGAAAAAAGAACGTGTTTATGAATATTTCATATTTTATTCAGCGTTTCTTCACAGGAAATAACTGGATTTTTTTGCGTTTTCATTATAGAATATTAAAGAATGATGAACGGAAAACAAAAGAAGGGATTATGATTTATGGACAGAAAAGAAATCATTGCACATGTTGACCATACACAGCTAAAGGCTTTTGCCACATGGGAGGACATAGAAAAGCTCTGTGAGGAAGCGATGGAGTATAAGACGGCTTCCATTTGTATTCCTCCCTGCTATGTAAAAAGGGTTCGCCAAAAGTATGGCAACAGGTTAAAAATATGCACTGTGGTTGGTTTCCCTCTAGGCTACAGCGTAACGGAGGCCAAGGTGGAGGAAACCAGAAAGGCATTAGAGGACGGGGCGGATGAAATCGATATGGTCATCAATATTTCCGATGTGAAAAACGGGGATTACGACAAAGTGACCCAGGAAATCATCAGCGTAAAGAGAGAATGCCTGAATCACATTTTAAAGGTCATTGTTGAAACCTGTTATCTGACGGAAAAAGAAAAGATTGCCATGTGTCATGCGGTTACGGACGCCGGGGCGGAATATATCAAGACATCCACAGGCTTTGGCACGGCAGGGGCGGATATGGCGGATATTTCGTTGTTTAAGGAGTATATCGGGGATGCGGTCAGAATAAAGGCGGCAGGCGGTATCAGGACAAAGGAAGACATGGAAGCCTTTTTAGGGGCGGGATGCGACCGTATCGGTTCCTCGGCGGCGGCAGAGGTCATGAAAGAAAAATAAAGATAATATGAAAGTTGAAAGATTTTTCATTTCTTTGGGCTATAGATTATTGACTTTTTAAATTCCTTTTGAGATAATACAAAAGGTGTACGAGGTCAAATGCCCGTACGGATTAGTCATAAGCCGTTTATAACGGTAAAAAATACAAATCAAGGAGGACAATTGAATGTCAACAAAAGCATACTATCCAATTGATGAGATCGGTAAAGGAAAAGTTGGCTTTTCCAAAACACGTTCTATCATCGAAGCTGCTTTCTACGGTAACAACGTAGTAAAAGTAAACACATTAAAAGAAGCTTACGAATTAGCAAAAAACTCTCCGGGTACTGTTGTAACAGATATGCCCATTAAGGACGGCGAGACATTCGGTCTTGAAAAAGATGCAAAGGTTTTATTATTCAACGATGGTGCGGTTACAGGCCGTTATGCTGCAGCACGCCGTATCAAAGGCGAGCCCGGCGTTGATGATGTTAAACTGGACAAAGTTGTTATGGATGCAATTTATGAGACACGTTGGAAAACAATGTATCATGCAGAGTGCTTCATCGGTCTTGATCCTGAGTTCATGGTAAAGGCACATCTTCTGATTCCGGAAGGAGAGGAGAATATCCTTTACAACTGGATGTTAAACTTCCAGTATATGTCCGATGAGTACGTAAAGATGTACAAAACTTCCAAGCCTGTAGGCGACGGAAAAGAGCCTGACATTTACATTTTCTCCGATCCCCAGTGGGTTCCCGGCGAGAGACCTGACGTTGATTACAGCTGCTTAAGCGATCCTCTGACTCTCTGCTACTTCGATACAAACGAAAACTGTGCTGCAATTCTTGGTATGAGATACTTCGGAGAGCATAAGAAAGGCACATTGACCATGGCATGGGCTCTTGCTAACAGAAACGGTTATGCTTCCTGCCACGGCGGACAGAAAGAATACACACTGGCAGACGGTTCCCACTTTGTTGCATCTGTTTACGGTTTGTCCGGATCCGGAAAATCCACTCTGACACATGCAAAACACGGCGGAAAATATCCTGCAATCAAGGTTCTTCATGATGATGCGTTCATTATCAACTCCGATACCTGCGCATCCATCGCTTTAGAGCCTACTTACTTTGATAAAACAGCTGATTACCCTACAGGATGTGCTGACAACGAATATTTATTATCCGCTCAGAACTGCTCCTGTACACTGGATTCCGAAGGAAAGCTTCAGTTGGTAACAGAGGATATCAGAAATGGCAACGGCCGTGCTATCAAATCCAAATTATGGTCTCCTAACCGTGTAGATAAGATCGATTCTCCGGTTAACGCTATTTTCTGGATCATGAAAGACCCTACCATTCCACCGGTAGTTAAATTAAAAGGTTCCGCATTAGCTTCCGTTATGGGCGCTACACTTGCAACAAAGACTTCTACTGCAGAGCGTGTTGCTGCAGGTACTGACTTAAATGCAATCCGTATCGTACCTTATGCTAATCCTTTCAGAACTTATCCTCTGGTTAACGACTATGAGAAGTTCAAAAAATTAGTAGAAGAAAAGAACGTAGACTGCTATATTGTCAATACAGGCGATTTCATGGGAACAAAGGTTAAACCTGCCGATACATTAGGCATTCTTGAGACAATCGTTGAAGGAAAGGCTAAATTCGAGCAATGGGGACCTTTCGAAGATATCGAGATCATGACAGAGTGGGACGGCAAAACAGCTGACTTTACTCCTGACTTAAAGGATGCTTCCTATGTAGAACAGTTAAAAGCTGCTATGGAGACTCGTGTAAAAGCTGTTCAGGATTTCGGAACAAAGAAAGACGGCTATGACAAGCTTCCTGAAGAAGCAGAAGCAGCATTAAAGAAACTGGTTGATGCTCTTTAAGATTTAGAATCAAATAGTTGTTTATAGTTCATAATATTCTATAGCAATGATGGACTATGCATCGGCTGAATTCCCGATGCATAGTCCTTTTATGATACAGGTAAAAATGGGGGTTACAGGCATCGGATGATACAAGAATAGAATTGCAGCAGTTTGAACAAGAATAGGTGGTACTATGGGGAATATTTTAGATTTTATTGATTGGCGGGGAGATTTAACTTTTAAACAGGATTCTTTTCATGAAGTGGACGGGGTTATTTTAAGCGCCGTATCTTATGTGGAACTGGACAGGATCGTATCAGAAAATCCGGCGGAGCAGATTTTATTACGGGATGCTTTTGAAGAATTTCAAAGCTATCTCCATAATCCCAAATACAGAAATCTGGGAAGAATTATTCCTGATGAAGTATTGATCTTATTTGAAAAAATGTCTAAATGCAGAAGATATGCCTCTCTTCGCATGTCGGGCTATGTAAACCATGTTGACGAACAGAGTGAAGAGCAGTTCGCAGCTGTAACCTTCCAGAATGATGAGGGAGAAATTTATATTGTTTACCGGGGAACGGATGATACCATTGTAGGGTGGAAGGAAGATTTTAATATTGCCTATATGGATGTAATACCGGCACAGGAAGAGGCAAGGAAATATCTGCATAAGGTTTCAACCGTGCTGAAAGGAAAAATTCGTCTGATGGGCCATTCCAAAGGAGGGAATCTGGCAATATACAGTGCGGTAAGGTGCGGAAAGCGGATTCAAAAACGGATAGTCGGCATCTACAATTTGGATGGACCGGGCTTTTTACCGGAATTTTTGTCTCTGGGAGATTATCAGGCGGTAAATGAATGTGCGTATTGGTATTTACCACATGAGTCAATGATCGGGACGCTTTTGTACCATGGAACCAATGAATATGTCATAAAAAGTACCAATAAGGGAATTATGCAGCATGATTTTTTTTCCTGGGAGGTTTCGGGGAAATGCCTGATAAAAGTGGAAAGTCTGTCGAAAGAATCCCTGATTGTCCATCAGGCAATTGACCAATGTATGAAGAAATTAACTGTTGCCCAGAGAAAGCAGTTTGTGACAATTGTTTTTGACGCCTTGGAGACAACGTCGGCAAAAACTTTAAGCGAGATTACGCCAAGGAGTCTGAAAAATATTATCGAATCGGTCAAAAATACCGATCCGGAATCTAAAAAGCTGTTAATGAATATGGGAAAGCTGGTGTTAAAAACTGTCAGAGAAAACAGATAAAACCGGGTTGTAATTTATCGATATATTTCGTATAATAATGTTACCTGAAATGTTCGATAACTCTTGTTGTTTTGAACCTACATTTACTTTAAACGGGATTCCTATATCGTTTTATGGATGTCAAGCCTCCCATTAAGTGACGAGGACGGCAGAAGTAAAATTGCGGTTACCCACCTGGCTTAGGCTAGGAGTCAAAAGACAGGAGCCGGCATTTTGGGATACAAATGAAAAACAGTCCTATCCGGGCTGTTTTTCATTTTATAGCCGGACAGAATGGCATTGGTCAAAAGGACGGGGAAAGAATTGAGGAGAATCGTGTGAAAGCAGACAGGTCATTTATGATTTGTTTGTACCGCCGGAATGGAGAATTTAATGGGAAATAGTAGAAATTCTGTGAGAAACAGAAGGAACCCCGCAAGAAGCAGAAGAAATCCTGTAGGAAAACGGAGAAATCCTATCTGGAAATGGATGCTGGTAATTTTAATACTGGCTCTTCTCATATCGGGTATTGTATGTGCTATAAAGGGCAGATTCATAAGGGAACCTGAAGGCGTTTACATAAACCGGGAGGATGCCTATCTGCTTTATACATATTTGTACAGTGATTTAGAAGGCGTTGCTGCAGGAGAAATGGATAAAGAACTGGTTCAGACCATTTCTCAGAACAGCGTTTTAGAAGGAGAGGAAAAAGAAAACAATTATCTGACTCTTAAAGAAGCTCAGATTATGTTTTCCCTTTTGAAAGAAAGATATCCTGTTTATGAGGGCGAAATCCAGAAAATCAGTGAAGACGCTTTTCCGGATAATAAAAGGGAAGGCAGTTTTCTGCTGGCGGAAGACTTTTTTTTCTGTTATAAAGAGTTATGGCAGGCTGTACACGGAGAATTTGTCCTGTATGAAGAACAGGGGATTTTATTAGGCAGCCAGGAACGAATCAAGAACCTGGATGACAGCCCGGTTTCTCCCGATTGTATTTTGCTGGGGGTAAAGGGAGATAAGGATAAAATTACGGAAACAAAGCTGTATCAGGGTGCAAACAGATTTTTGCATTATAAGGAGATAAAGAACGAGGATTTATACAAAGAGCATATTTATCTGGGAACGGAAGGGTATCTGCTTTTTGATCTTTCGGCTTACCGGCCGGTGGATGAAAAGCCGGAATTTTATTTGCAGACCTGTTGGATTTCCTCTAATCAGGCGGAAAATATGTGGATAACCATGGATGATTTCCAGCTTTCTTTGCATAGAAGTGCAGAAGGGGTGCATTTAGAGGATGGAAGCATCTATGACACTTTTGAGGATATTGCGGATATTCATTTTTCGGAAGGAAGACTGTCTTATATTTCTACCTATGATGAACGGGTAAGCGGAAAGCTTCTCAGCGTTTCCGATGATAAGATTGAGTTAGAGGGCATGGGCTTTTACTCCTACAGGGACAATCTGGCGGTTTATAAGCTTTACGGACAAAAGGAATATTATACAAAGGCAGACTTGAAGATCGGATATGATTTTACGGATTTTGTTCTGGATAAAGAAGGCGCTATAGTTGCGGGACTTGTAACAAGAGAGGAAAAAATGGACTCAATCCGTGTGGTCGTAAAGACTACGGGATTTGCATCCGCATACCATGAAAGCATTTCGTTTACCTGTGATTCTGATTTTTTGGTCAATGAGGAACACCATCTGGCTGGAGAAGAAATTACCGTAA
Organism: Lachnospiraceae bacterium; assembly: GCA_910574745.1. Taxonomy (GTDB): domain Bacteria; phylum Bacillota; class Clostridia; order Lachnospirales; family Lachnospiraceae; genus UBA2882. Next base: position 29,462 of record CAJTCE010000038.1, read on the forward strand.
ATGCGGATGATGAACGGTTTGTGCAGGGGCGTATTTACATACGGCCGGAGACCAATCTGGCCAGAACAACCATTACGTCAATAGAGAGGGATCAGGGTGTGCCTTCCTATAGAGGAAGTTTTGAAATTGCCAAAGCGTCGGATGGACTTTTGTTGATCAACGAACTGCTGTTAGAGGAATATTTGTATTCGGTAGTGCCCAGTGAGATGCCTGCCAGCTATCCTGTGGAGGCCCTGAAGGCCCAGGCAGTGTCGGCAAGGACTTATGCTTATCAGAGAATGGTGCATTCCGGCTTAAAGGAATATGGCGCCCATGTGGATGACAGCGCGGCATTTCAGGTATATAACAATATTAAAGAAAGTGAAAGCACTACCATCGCCATCAGGGAGACCCAGGGGCAGATTGCCATGATTGGGGAAAACCTGGCGGAAACCTATTATTATTCCACTTCATGCGGATTCGGAACGGATATTGGGGCATGGCACAGCAGCGGAGAGGAGAACTATTCCTATCTGGTTTCCAAGCACATTGCAAAAGGGGAAACGGATGCGGGAAATATTACGGATGAAGAGGTATTCCGGAATTATATCATGAATACGGATGAAAATGATTTTGAAGTGGCTGAGGGATGGTACCGCTGGCGCTATGAAACAAATTTGAACATTGACAGATTGAATGAAAATCTGGTAAAAAGATATGAGGCCAGCGCAAAGAGCATTCTGGTACCGGATGAAAATGGAGACTTCGTATCGGGGAAACCGCCGGTATTTACAAAGATTGTCAGAATGGCAGTTGTCAAAAGAGGAAACGGCGGCGTTATGGATGAACTGCTGATTGAAGGGGCGGAAGGATATGTGAAGGTTGTGGGAGAGCACGCAATCCGTTCTGTCCTTGCCAATGAAAAAACAACGTTAACCCGTCAGAACGGTTCGGAGAGCACGGTTTCCTCCTTGCTTCCAAGCGCCTTTGGGGTTATAGATGTGCAGGTTGATGGCGAAACCAATGCCGTTACCGCATATGCTGTAACAGGAGGCGGTTATGGCCATGGGATCGGTATGAGCCAGAACGGAGCGAAGTATATGGCGCTTGAGGGAATGACATGCGGAGATATTCTGCAGTTCTTTTATGAGGGCGTTACGATTCAAAATATAGGAGCATCCGAAGGATAACGGACCATAAAACGATGAATCCTAAATGATTAAGATAGAATGAAATGCGGGGAGAAGGAAATGAGAAAGCTTGTATTGATTGTGAGAAAATTTGCGGCGGAAAGCAATAAATGCCATATCAGTGCATATTCGGCAAGTGCGGCGTTTTTTATGTTTTTATCGCTGATTCCCATGCTTTTGTTAATCTGTTCCATTCTGCCCTATACGCCGGTTACGGAAGCGGATTTAATGGAAATTATGGCGGAAATCCTGCCTACCAGTCTGGTGCCCCTGGCAATTAATACCGTAGCGGATGTATATGACAAATCTCCGGCTGTGATTTCTTTGTCGGCTGTTGCCATAATTTGGTCGGCGGGCAAGGGAATGCTGGCGGTTATCCGGGGCTTAAATGCCATTCAGGGGCAGACAAAGCCGCAGAATTACTTTGTTCAGCGATTCCGGGCCAGCATATATACGGTTATTTTACTGATCGTGATTTTGGTATCCCTGATCATCGGTGTTTTCGGAAGCGCAATAGGGGTGGTTTTGGAGCAGAAATTTGGAGGAATCAGCTTGTTTTCCCCTTTATTTTCAAATCTCAGGCTGTTGATTGTTTTGGCGGTTCTGATACTGTTTTTTACGGCGTTGTTTACCTGGATTCCCAATGGTAAGCAGGAGTGGAAAACCCAGGTTGTGGGCGCATCCTTTGTCAGCATTGCATGGAGCGTGTTTTCTTACGTCTTTTCCATTTATGTCAACCGCTTTACAGGAAACAGCGTATACGGCAACATGACTACGGTGGTTGTTTTAATGCTCTGGTTTTATTTTGCATTTTATCTGTTGTTTTTAGGAGCGTTGATCAGCAAGTTTTTTGAACCCGCTACGGAATATCTGCTGGATCGAGCGGGGGAAAAGCGCAAAAAGAAAAAGGAACTGTCAAGGGGCAGGCGCAGGAGAAAGCTGGCGGACATATTGATCGAGAGATAAAAATTTTGAGTTTCCCCATTTTTTCAACTTCCTCATTTTTGCAAAATAAAAATGCAAAAACACTTGGTCTTTGTTATAATTGAATCACCACAAAACAACAAAACAAAGGAGTGTT
>CAJTCE010000039.1 GCA_910574745.1 Lachnospiraceae bacterium
AAAGAAAGCACCCCCAAATAAAGGGTTATAACCTGGAAATATCCAATGATATTTCCGCTGGCTTTCTAAAAACTTGACAAAACGGGATAATGCTGAAAATAAAACTAATTAATCAGCGGTTCCCTAGAAATCTCATTTCCGTTTTCAGCATTATATGGTATACTTGACATGGCATAAATCTCCTTGCTGTGTGATTGTTATTCGCAATTCAATTATACCATCAAGTGCAGGTTTGTGCCTTTTTTATGGACTAAAGTATTGATTTTTCAAGGTTCAGCACACCAATCGGTGTGGGAAGTTTGAGTAAGTAACGATATAAATAAATTAGGGGAGATAGAAAGATATCTTTACAATTTAATAGAATTCTTCTTATTATCTCAGAAAGAGGATACGCCGCTATTAGATATAATTTCAAAAGAATTGCTTATTTCATTGGATATAGAAAGCGTTATTAAGATAGTTGATGCATTGAAAAGGATGACAGCTACTTCATTAAAAGATATTATACTTGCAATAGAAACGTTTAAGAGCAATATAAGTTATGGTTTACATGAAAAGAAAAGCATTATGTTAATAGATAAAGCGGTAGATTCAATAACGGGTATCGAAAATTTTTCTATGCATAATTTTATAGAAATTGTTAAGCAAGTGCTTTTTCAAAATGATGGGAATGCTGGTAAACAGATAGAAAATTTTTTGAACTTGGATAAAGAAACACTTTATCGCTGGTATCAATACATTAATAGAAATTATGAAGACGATATTATATATCACACATTTCATAGTACCAAGGGGTTGGAATATGATAATGTTATAATGGTTTTTGGAGATGCATTTGGACGTAATAAGTCGTATTTTAACAATTACTTTGCTGGATATAACACCAAGTTAAAGGATAATGAACTGGAGTTGTATAGAAAGGCACGTAATTTACTTTATGTTGCGGCAACTAGGGCACGTATAAATTTAAGAATCTTATATACAGGAGACTATCAAAGCAAAAAGGAAACATTTGATATCATTTTTGGAAAGGTAGCTTTATGGAAAAAAGTAGATGATTCTGGAAGAATAGAGGTTTGCTCCACAATATAGGGCAAACCAAAACTTTTGCTGCAATTATATAATAGAGTGGAGCTCACGCATGAATCTCCATCGGTTAAGGGCATCGCAAGTTTCCGAAAAACAACTATATATATTATAGTCATAATTGGTAAAAAAGCAAAGAATTTGAGGCAGCTGTTCCAAATTTCGCCACAACTGCCTTATACTGTTATATCTTAGAAATTGACCGTTTTATCCAAGAAACTTATCCATATACTCAAGCACTTTATCTTTCTTATTCCACTGTGCATAAAGAGTATTCAGATACTTATAAGTGCTTTTCATGTAATCATTGTTCGTTCGTAAGTGCTGAGTTCGTTTGGAAGAATATGCAGAGCGGATTTATAAGCTTTCTAAAAAGGAGAAGATTAATCTGGCAAAGTTTTTGAAGAAATAAAGCGGTAATTATTTTTTTAGTTCCCTGATCTCTGCAAGAAGCTTTTCAATTATACTGTCTTTTTCGAGAATGGCAGCATTATTTTCAGAAGCAGCATCTTTTTCGGAAATAATCTTACGCATTTTCTCTATCTCACGTTCATAGTTACGCAGATCCTGATAGTATTCCTCCCTGTCCCGACAGCGTTTGCGAATCTGCTCATCGGCACTAAGCTGGAAAATAGTTTTAGAAGCTTCATTTAAATATTCGTTTTTGGATGCTAACATTCTTATATCCTCCCACGTGGATGCTTTAAAGAGGGAAGCCCAATGATCAATTTGGTATTTCCGATCTTCATCGTTTGCCAAATCTATCTGAGAGAAGTCTACCACACTTAGGATGAAGTTGTCACAGTATACATGATGATTTTTTACATTTATCAGATTATATGCAGCATAAAATTCCGGATATTCTTTGAACAGGGTATAATCCAGAAATCCGATATGTATGGCGGGCATGGTTTCCTGATAGTCCTGGCCATGTTTGGGATTGTCGAAAGAGCGGAATAAATGACGACTGCATTCAAAAAATTCCCCTCAAATCCCACATCTTGTGTCTATCCCCCAAAAACTGTACTTAATACAATATTAAGAACAGTCTGTCAACACTAAATTTGAAAAAAGAAAAGTGCAAATTCGGCAGAAATTGGCATTTTTCTTTTTTTATGTAAAAAAATATACAAAAAACGGATATTTTTACCATATATGGAAATAAAAACTATACATAATATTGTATTATGAATACAGGTTCTCAAAGACGTCAGAGAAAGCCAAATAATATAGAACAAAGAAGGAGAAATGAACTATGTCAAGTTACAGATTAAACATCAATTTTACAGAAGAAGCGTTAAAGATTATCTATGCTGCACATCAGAAGCTGGCCATTACAAAGGCGGTTGTAGGAAACATGGGAAAAGCGGTTATCTGGGTGGCAACCCTGCCTTTTGAGCGTAATGCAATCGAGTGGAAGCAAAATTACATGCTTTATTCTTCCAGGGAAGAGGTTCAGAATGGAGCCAACATTAAAAAGCTGTCCGATACTACGGCAATTGATAATGTTGTTTACGATTTTTCTTCCGCCATTTTCCAGAATGCAAAGCCTTCCGAATGTGTCGGCGTCAATGAGTATGCCGTACATAACGCAATGGATCATTATGAAAGCCTTACCTTCGGACTGGCACAGGAAGTAACCGTAAACGGTCAGACAAGAGAGGGCAATCCTATCAACGCCCTGACTCTTCCTTACAACCATACGGCAGTTATGGCGCCGGTTGAAAAGGTTAGGATATTCCTTGCTAATTCTGTTGATGATGGAATTGTAATGTCGAAACAGTTCAGCAATGCAATCGAAGTGGAATTCCGCGGCAATGAAACAGAGAAAACCATTACTTATGATTGTGAAAAGGGTATGTTTATTCCGGCTGACAATGCTTAATAAGCAGCAATGTAAAGGGCGGGCGACGTAAAAGGAAACCCGCCTTTTACTATTGACATCATAAGGGAAACAGGCTGACGGGAGGAATGAGGAATATGTCAAACCGGTTGTTTCGTCCGGACTATGGCGGTTACTATTTTGCCAAAGGGGATTTGGCATGTTTAGAAAGCAGGGAATGGGCGCTTCATCATGTGTTTGGGGAAATTCTTGCGCTGACGGAAGAGGAAAAAGAACTGGAAGACTTCATGGAAGAAAAGCGGCAGCTTATGGCCGGCTGCAGTGTCTGCTGTCCTCATCATATATGTGCTTATCCGCCGGCGGAAGCATTTGGAGTAGGGAAAGAATTTATCAGGCAGAACGATTTATTTTCAAAGGTTTTCAGGAGAATGCCCAAGGGAGGGCTTTTACACGTGCATGGCGCAGCCGCATTATCGGCGGAAGGACTGATAAAACTGATGCTGGACTGGAATGAGAAAAACGGGGACAGAAGCAGCAGGATCAGGATTTTAAACGCCGTCATACCGGCGATTTCGGAAAAATATGTAAAGGGCACGTTATTTTATGAATACCAGTGCCGGAAAATTATGGGAAATACGCTGCCCTTAGAGGATTATCTGAAGAAGCCCGGTAATTGGAAAAGACTTTACAAAATGCTTTCCTTTAAAGGAAGGAAATTACTAAAAAAGAGTACGAAAACCGCAAAAATGTGGGAGAGATATAACATCATTCTGTCCAGAACAGCAGAATTGTTTCAAAACAGGGAGTTTTATACGGATTACTATGAAGCGTTTTTTGAAGAGTGCGTTGAAGACGGGATTCGTTATGTGGAGCTGCGCTGCGGGTTTGAACGATTCCGGGATGCGAAAACAGGAGTAAGTCGTGAGCAAAGCGGGGAGTATTGTGCAAAAAAGGCACTGTATTTTAAAGATAGATTGACAGAGGTAAATCCTGTAAGCCCGGATCATGCATTTATAGACGCTATACTGGACGCCGGGGAGCGGATAAGGCAAAAATACGGAAAGGATGCTTTAGGCGTTAAGCTTATTCTGACTGCCCAGAGGAGTTTGAATCCTTATATCGGGAAAGAGCGGGAGTGCCTCTGTAAAAGAATTGACGCAACTGCGGCGCTTAAGGAGCATTATCTGAAGCAGGGGAAGGAAGTTGTAATAGGATTTGATCTGGAAGGACCGGAGGACGGCTGCTGCAAAATAGATGATTATGCGAAAAAAATCATCTACAAGCCTGTGGGGGATGGATATGAAAGTATGGGAAAAAACAGCGAACAGATCCATGACATGAAAGGAAGCAGTGGACAGACAATGATTGAAAAGCAAAAACTCCGAATCGAGCGGATTGATTTCTTTCTTCATGCAGGTTCAAGCAACTGGTTTTTCAACGATAATCTCAAAACAGCAGTCATTATTTCCAAGCATAGAATCGGTCATGGGTTTAATTTAAACAGAATTCCCGGCGTTATGCATGGCATCGCCAGAGGACCTAAAGTAGTTATTGCGGAGCCGGTTTTTGAGATTTGTCCCATATATGACCAGACCTTTGGCTATTGCAGGGATTTTCAAAGCCATCCCCTTTACGAGTATATAAAGAGCGGCATCTTATGTGTCATTGGAAACGACAGTCCACAGCTATTGGGAAATCCGGGAATTTCTTTTGACATGTGGGAGGCGTATATGGGAATGGGCTTGACCCTTCCTATGCTCAAACTGATGATTTTTACGACTTACCTGTATGAGTTTATGGATTATAATGCAGGGAGCATTGAGATAGAGAAGGCAAAGCTTAAGTTTTTGCGGGATTGGGATAATTTTATAGATGAAGTGCAGGAATGTATTTAAGAAGAATCCGGAATAGATTTGGAAAGGAGTATCAGAATTATGAATATGGATTTTCATTATTATGCAACCTATCTTGCGGCAAGGGTGGCGGGATATGAAAAGGAGGAGGCAAAGACGATAGCCTGTGCGGCGCAGTATGTGGATGAGTCCGATGCGGGCATGATAGACAAAAAACTGCTGCCGGGAATGGCGGAGACGACGCCGACCATTGAAAGTATGGGGACGCTTCTTGGGCGGAATGTGGATTTGGTTCGTGAAGAAAAAGAAATCAGGGATAGTGAATGCATCTGGCGGAGCTTTCATTTCCTTCCGGGAAACATTCATGAAGAGGATGACAGGCAGGTATATATGGGAGAACGGAAATACACTAAAACGTTTTTAAAGATGCACGTTTTGGGGACTCCCGAATACGGAAAGGAAGAGGCCCGGGCTTTTTCTCTCATGTGCCAGCCCAACAGTGTTCTCAGTGAAAAAATGGTAAATGATGTTAGAAAGCATATGGAACAGCCTTATTTCCTGGAGCTTTTGGGCATTCGGATGCATGTGCTGGCGGATACATGGGCACACCGCTATTTTGCGGGAACGCCTTCTTGGTGGGTAAATGAAGCCCCGCGGGACGTTTATTATGCGTCTGGGGGAGAGAAAATGGAATATTCTATCCTGAAGGATTTCAGTATAAAGGATTTCAATAAATATATGGCGGACAATTACTTTTTGGCAACGCCCCCTATGCCTTCTTTCCGGTCTTTCAGCTACTTGGGCCACGGAAGAATGGGAGCCGTACCGGATGTTCCTTTTATGCATTACCGATATAAGCCAAAGTGGAGCAATGAAGACGTTGAGAAAAATAATCCGGAGGAGTTCCTTCTTGCGTTCCGCCAGCTGGTGTATGCCATGAATTGTGTAAAGGAGCGGTTCTATTATGAAAGAAATGTCTATGCGGATATCATCGGGGAACTGGAAACGGAATTGAGAACGGTTTTTGGGAATGAGGACTACAAGGCCAGTGAAGCGGCAGAACATTGGAAACCGTTGATTGATAAATTTTATCCGGGAGAATCTGCGTTTTTGTCAGACTTTGATAAAGAGGCGTGGAAAACGGAAGCGGGAAACGCAACGGATAAAAAGGAAACGCACTATTATCGTTTTAATTATTCCGCCCTTAAACACCGGAGATATGTGACAGCATATTTGGAGGAATTGTGGAATTTCCCCGCACAACCGGCCGGAAGAAGAAAGGGAATTGATAAGACGGATGTGGTAATGCTGAAAAGAATGGCAGGAAGTGATATGTGGCAGTGGGCGTCCGGCGAAATCCAATACCTTGGTCATGACCACAGCAGATGGGCGGCACAATACAAAGAGGGGCAGTTCTTTCTATATTATAAAGGGAACAGGGAGCACTGTCACACCGCCGGTTGTCTTGATTATTTAGGAGAAGACGGTCATAGATGCAGAGCGGTTATAGAGGCCTGTCAGGATGAAGAAGGACAAAAGAGATGGAAACTGAAAATCCGGGATCTGAACGGATTGGAAGAGCTTAAGGAAGCGGAAGGAAACCGGGAAGGGGTACGGCAAGAAGGGCAGGATGAACGCCATGAGGATTGGCAGGAAGTATCAAAAATGCGTTATATGGCTTGGGACAGAAATTTGTATGAAATGATTCCTGCAGCGTGGGAAAATGCGGACGAAACCTATTTAAACGGCGATGTTTTGAAAGAGAATATGACATTATTTGTCTGTGAATGCAATGACCGACTTACGATTTCCCCGAGAATTCATTATTTATATAGGAAGGACAGCAAACAGGTACATGGTATTTTTGAAAGTCTTTTCAGGGCAGATTTAAAGCCTTGTAATGTTTTCAGACTTAATACAGAGCAAAACAGGGGACAGAATCTGATGACGCCTTTCCTGCGTTTTTCGACCGACGGTATAAACAATCGGTTAATGGAAATACATCAAAAGGAGTTTCTGATAGACGGAAAAGAAGAATGGGATGACATTACCATCAGGGATTGGGCTGGCAATCTGGTCAGACTGTATATGATTCAATGGGCTGATGCCTGAAATTGGCATAAAAGCTTCAAAACCTTTGGTATAGTAGCTTTTGCCATGCCAAACAGTGTCGGATATAGTCGTATTTTAGCAGTGGAGAAGCCTGTTGTGGCAACAGGCTTCGGGGCGATACTGAATAGTTGGCAGTTCACTTCCCATGGCAGGGTTGTGGGGCCTTGGAGACTGTGGATTGAAACGGAAACAGAGAGATAAATAGTGAAATGGCTAATTACATTGTATGGTAATTAGCCATTTGCTGTAGGCTTTTGTTCTATCTGTGGGAAGCTGTCAAAAGAGACTGTCTGACAAAGAAGCAGGATGCAATGATACGAGGGTAAGGAACAGTCCCCACAGCCGGACGATGCAGAAATTTACATCCGTTTATGGATGATGATATAAATATTAAAAATATATCGGAAGATATATTGATAAATTTTGAGGTAGGAGGGTAAAGTACGTGAAGCATAAGACGGATATTTTATTATCAGAGTTTCAGCAGTATTTACATGAAAAGAATTTAAGCAAGAATACGATTTCTCTATATGTGTATGCTGCAGCCTGCTTTTTAAAGTATCAGAAAGAAGCGTTAATTACAAAGCAGGCAGTACAGGCTTATGGGGCGAAGCTGGAAAAGGAGTATCAGCCGGCTTCGGTAAATCTGTATCTGGTGGCATTAAATCAATTTCTGCTCTGGTCGGGGCGTGAGGATTGCTGTATTAAAATAAGAAGCAGTTCCAGAAAGAAAAGAGTGGAAAATGTTTTGGACAGGGAAGAATATGAAAAACTGCTGAAATATTTACAAAAGAGAGATGATGAAAAATACTATGCTATCTTACGGACTTTAGCAGGAACCGGAATCAGGATTGGCGAATTGAGTTACATTACCGTGGAGACTCTTCAGGACGGAATTGCGGAGGTCCACAATAAGGGGAAAACAAGAGAGATTTATATGAGTGAATCTTTGCGGAGGGAATTGATACGGTATTGTAAAAGGCGAAAAATCATATCGGGTCCTATTTTCCTGGGAAGCAGAAAAAAACCTATTACAAGAGGCGCAATAAACCAGAAGCTTTTAAAAATTGCGGAAGCCGCAGGGGTGGAAAAAAGTAAGGTGCATCCCCACGCTTTCAGACACTTATTTGCAAAAGAGTACATGAAAACATACCGCAATATTGCGGAACTGTCCTGTGTTCTCGGTCATGAAAGCGTTGAAACCACCATGATCTATCTGGCTAACAGCAGCAGGGAGTACATTGAAAGGGTCAGCGGTCTGGACCTCTGACAAAAATAAACAAAGGAAAAAGTGCTATAATATAAGGAAATATATTATCGTAATCAATACAGGCAGATAAACAAAGAATACATAAAAATTCCCAATGTCAGGTATGACTTATGCCGCATTGGGAATTTTATATTATAATGATTATTCCGGATTAAAGGAGTCTGCCATGAGTATCGAAAAGAAAAAAGATGAAAGAATAGAAGAAAAGAAAAAGCCCGATGAAACAAAAAAGGCAGGTAAAGGTGCTCTTATTATAAAAGCAGCCGTTGCCTTAGCCGCAGTTTTTATTGCAATCGTTCTCATATGGTATCTGACCATTCACAATTATTACAGCAAAATGAATATTGTCGACGGGCGCACCAAAGGAACGGGAAATTACGGAGCCATTGACGAAGACTGGGAACTGATTGAGAACGAAATTGAAAACAGCCTTTCAGAAGACAATCTGCCGGATGAAAACCTGCAGGATTCCACGGAGGACGAAATCGACGCCTTAGAGAAATCCATCCGCACCAACATGGAGAACCAGGCGGAAGAACTCATGGAAAACAAAAAGGTCTTCAATATTCTTTTAATCGGCTGTGACGCCAGGGAAGAAGGCGGAAGGGGAAGATCCGATTCCATCATTCTGCTTTCTATAAATAAGGAAAGCGAACAACTCATAGCCACCTCCATTATGCGGGACATCTATGTGGAAATCCCCGGCCATGGCAACAACCGCATTAATGCTGCATATGCCTATGGCGGCGCAGACCTTTTGGTGGAAACCGTGGAGAAAAACTTCAAAATCCAGATTGACAGATATGCATCCGTAGATTTTTTTGTATTTATGGACATTGTGGACCAGATGGGCGGCGTGGAGCTGGAAATCAGCGACGAAGAATTCCTGGTAGCCAACGCATATATCAACGAACTGAATGAGCTCTTGGATGAACCCTACGGAACCGACTGGCTCCCCGGCGGCGGACTCCACCATCTAAACGGCAAACAGGCCTTAGGCTATTCCCGCATCCGCTACGTCGGGGATGCCGACTTTGAAAGAACCGGGCGCCAGAGAGCCGTCCTGGAACAAATCTTCAACAAAGTCAAGAATTATAATTTAATAGAGTTGAACAACCTATTGAATATCATTCTCCCCGAAGTAACCACCGACCTGACCGAAGGCGAAACCATTACTCTTGCCCTGGGCATGAACGCCTACAAAAAATACGACTTAAAGCAATACCGTCTCCCTTATGACGGTACCTGGCGGGACATGCGTATCAAAGGAATGGCCGTTCTGGGTATTGACTTCGAAGAAAACGTCCGCAACCTAAAAAGAGACTTATACGCCGGCATTTAAAAAATCGACAGGGACAGGAAAAAGCTTTTATGACATACCCCGCACATTTTCCCCACCCAAAACGTCAAACAAACGGAAGGGAGGTTTTACCGTTGCCATACCACAGAAAAGGTCCGGACCTGGACGACGCCTATGACAAAATATACCGATACTGCTACTTTAAAATAGGTCACAGGGAAAGCGCCGAAGACATAACCCAGCAGACATTTTTAAATCTGTTTGAATATGAGAAAAGAGAAACCATTAAAAATCCTCTGGCGTTTTTATATACCGTAGCAGGAAATCTGTGTATGGATGAATTTCGCCGGCGAAAGAGAGAAGCTCCGGAAGAAAATGAGACTTTAACATGGAAAGAAGCGGAAGCGGCACAGGGATGGGAGGATGAAGAAAAAAGGACTGTTTTATCCATGGATGTGAGAAGTGCTTTAAAGAAGCTTAATGGGGAAGAACAGGAATTGCTGCTTCTTCGCTATGCCAATGACCTTCCCGTGCAGGAAATAGGCAGACTTTTCCATTTATCCCGCTTTGCAGTCCGAAGACGGCTGTTAAAAGCCCTTCAGAATTTAAGAAAGGAGTTAGATTATGCGAAAAGAAATGAAACAGGCTCTGGAGAATGCTTTTGAAGCCCAGAAGCCTTTGGGAAAACAGCATTTTTTAAAGGAGCATAAGGGAAAGCGCTATTACATAAGAATGGATGAATTTATTCTGTTGCAGACAGGTTATATCCGGAAAAGCACCTGGATGATTTCGACAGTTGTATTTTTAATAGGAATAGCAGCCTCCCGTCTCATGAAGCCGGAGATAATCTGGGGATTGTCTGCCGTTATGCCCTTTCTGGCTCTGACGCTCGTTTCTGAATGGATGCGCTCTATAGCCTATAGAATGTTTGAGTTAGAGCAGGCTGCCAGATTTTCTTTCAAAAGCGTGGCTCTGGCAAGGTTGGGAATTTTGGGCGTTGTGAATTTTTTGCTGTTTCTTTTTTGCCTGCTGTTAGGAAGAATGCAGACAGATATGAAGTTTTTTATGGCGGCGGTTTATCTGGCAGTCCCTTATCTGGTAACCGTATTTTTAGGGTTGTGGATTGTCCGGAAAACGGGATTTCGGGAAAGTGAATATATCTGTCTGGGAATTGCGGCCGCAGTCAGCGCTTTGAGCGTTTTGCTCAGGCTGTCGGCAAAGATCCTTTTAACCGCGGAAGCGGTAAAATGGTGGGGACTTCTGGCGCTGGTTTTATTGGCGCTGGTAATTGGGGAATTTTACAAAGGTTTGGAAAAGACGGAGGCATATATATGGAATTGATGATAGAACAATTGGAAAGAAAATATGGAGAGAAGACAGCGGTGGCTAACGTATCTTTAACGCTGCATCAGGGAATATACGGGCTTTTGGGAGCAAACGGTGCGGGCAAGACCACGCTTATGCGGATGCTCTGCGGGATTTTAAAGCCCACATCCGGCAGAATTACCTTTGACCACATGGATGTAAATTCCGAGGAGTACAGAGCAAGACTTGGCTATCTGCCACAGGATTTCGGATATTATCCGGAATTTTCGGGACAGGATTTTCTGATGTATCTCGCGGCTTTAAAGGGATTATATAAGAAAACGGCACAGAGAAAGGTAAAAGAACTTTTAGAGCTGGTATCGCTTACAGAGGTATCGAAGAAAAAAATCAAAACTTATTCCGGCGGTATGAAGCAGCGTCTGGGGATTGCCCAGGCATTATTAAATGAACCGGAAATCATTGTGTTGGATGAACCCACGGCAGGGCTTGACCCCAAGGAGAGGGTGCGATTTCGCAATCTTATAGAGGATTTGGGGAAAGAAAGTATTGTGCTTTTGTCCACTCATATTGTGTCGGATATTGAGCATATTGCGGATTATGTCCTGTTAATGAAAGATGGGAGACTGATTTATAACGGTTCCATGGACAAAATCGGCAAGGACTTAGAAGAATTTTATCTGGAGCAGTTCGGGGAGGAAAAAGACAATGTTTAAAGCGTTATATTTTTATGAAATGAAGAAAATCTGGGGTAGGAAGCTCATATGGATTGTGCTGGTTATTATGGCCGCAGTAGTGGTGGTTTCTGCTTATTCGCCTATGACGGGAAATGCCTATACCAACGGTAAAGTGTCCTATTCCCATAAGGAAATTCAGGAAAGGAAGATGACAAACAGCAGGGCGCTTTCGGGAAGAATCCTTGGAAATGTGCTGCTGAATGAAATTCATGAAGCCTATGAAAAGCAGCCGGTTGGTGTGGAGCAGTTTACGCTTACAGAGGAGTATGAGAAGTATTTGATTCCTTTGGAACCGGTTATCAATTATGTATGGGATATTATGGATGCTTATCAGGGGAGCGCTAGGTTGTTTCCTTTGGATATCAGTGAAGAAGAACTTTATGAGGCGCGCCTTTTTTGTGTAGAAGAGCGCTGGACTTCCAACTTTTTAACAGCAGGGGAGCGGGAATATTGGGAGAAAAAAGAGGCGCGGCTGGATAAGCCCTTTATCTGGCAGTATGCAGGAGGCTATGAGCGGATAATGGAGAATATCTACACATGGATTGTGATGGCTGTTCTGATGATTGCCATATGCTTTTCCAAAATCTTTTCCATAGAGCACAGCCAGAAGACGAGTCCTTTGATTTTAAGCAGTAGATTGGGACGGGGCATCCTTTATTATGCAAAGATTGCTGCCGGTATTACTTCATCCCTGATACTGGGAATGGTAGTGTTTGGCTTAGGTGCGTCGGTTATTTTTGGTATTTGGGGCTTTGACGGGGGAAATGGAGCAGTTCAGATGTTTATTCCTTTCTGTTCAGAGAGTCTGTCCATGGGAGAAGCAGTGCTGATTTGTCTATGGGTGCTTTTTATGGGCATAGTTTTAAGCACGGTATTTACTATGGTTTTATCCGAAAAGTGTAAAAACGGTGTGGGGACTATGTCGATTGTTGTGGGGATTCTGATTCTGTCGGGATTTCTTTATATTCCGGAGCAGTATCGGGTTGTTTCGCAGCTTTGGAACATGATTCCCAGTAACATGACGGCAGTCTGGAGTATTTTTGATGTATGGTTGCTTCCTGTTTTCGGGAATTACTTTACCATGTGGCAGATTGTTCCTTTTATATGGCTGTTTTTATCTGTTGCACTGGTGTTATACGGAAAGCGGATTTATGGGAAAATTTTGTAAAATTGGAAGGTTTTTGTAAAAAGAGCACAAAAACAGGCGTAAAATTTCTACACCCTTTAGATGAATTTTACATATTTTTTGTATACGAAAAGGCGCCACAAATGTTATACTTATCGTAGTGGTTTACACAAATTTATATAAGGGGGTTAGATGATGTCTAACAAATGGGTCTACTTATTTGAAGAGGGAAACGCCGACATGCGTAATCTGCTTGGCGGAAAAGGCGCCAATCTTGCAGAGATGACAAACTTAGGACTTCCTATTCCGCAGGGATTTACCGTTACAACAGAAGCTTGTACGGAATATTATAACAGCGGAAAGACAATTCCAGAGGAAATTCAGGGACAGATTTTTGATGCACTTTCCAAGCTGGAGGAGAAACAGAATAAGAAATTCGGAGATACGGAAAATCCGCTCTTGGTTTCAGTACGTTCCGGCGCAAGGGCATCTATGCCCGGTATGATGGATACCATTCTGAATCTGGGGTTAAACGATGTAGCTGTAGAGGGCTTTGCCAAAAAGACAGGCAATGAGAGATTTGCCTATGATTCCTACAGAAGATTTATCCAGATGTTCTCGGATGTAGTTATGGAGGTTCCCAAATCACATTTTGAAAGAGTTTTGGATGATGTAAAGGATAAGAAGAGAGCAGCTCTTGGCAGAGGAGAAAATGAGCCGGTGTTCGATACGGATCTGACTGCCGAGGATTTAAGAGGCGTTATCGATACCTTTAAGGGTATTTATAAAGATGCCATGGGTTCTGATTTCCCTCAGGATCCCAAGGTACAGTTAATGGAAGCGGTAAAAGCCGTATTCCGTTCCTGGGACAATGAACGTGCCATTGTTTACAGACGTATGAACGACATTCCCGGCGACTGGGGAACAGCCGTAAATGTACAGGCTATGGTATTCGGCAATATGGGAGAGACATCCGGTACGGGTGTTGCCTTTACAAGAAATCCTTCCACCGGTGCAAAGGGTATTTACGGAGAATATCTAATCAATGCACAGGGCGAAGACGTTGTGGCGGGCGTCCGCACACCCCAGCCTATTACCAGACTGGAAGAGGACATGCCTGAATGCTACAAACAGTTTATGGAGATTGCCAATAAACTGGAAGAGCATTACCGCGATATGCAGGATATGGAATTTACCATTGAAGATAAGAAGCTGTATTTCCTTCAGACACGTAACGGTAAGCGTACCGCACAGGCTGCATTGCAGATTGCCTGCGATTTGGTGGATGAGGGCAAGATCACACCCAAGGAAGCGGTGCTTCGTATTGAAGCCAAATCCTTAGACCAGTTATTACATCCTACTTTTAATGCGGAAGCGTTAAAGAACGGCAAGGTTATCGGAAAAGGTCTTCCTGCATCTCCGGGAGCGGCGGCAGGTAAGGTTTACTTTACCGCAGAGGCGGCAAAAGACGTTCACGAAAAGACAGGCGACAGGGTTGTACTGGTTCGTTTAGAGACATCCCCCGAGGATATTGAAGGCATGCATGCGGCAGAAGGTATCTTAACTGTCCGCGGCGGTATGACAAGCCATGCAGCCGTTGTAGCCAGAGGCATGGGAACGGCATGTGTTTCCGGCTGCGGCGAGATTGCTATTAATGAAGAGGATAAAGTATTTGAGTTAGGCGGCAATGTAATTCGGGAAGGCGATTATATTTCCTTGGACGGCTCTACCGGCAACATTTATTTAGGAGATATTCAGACTGAGGAAGCCGGCGTTACCGGTAACTTCGGCAGGATTATGGAATGGGCGGATGAGTACCGCAAGCTTCAGGTACGCACCAATGCGGATACACCAGCGGATGCGGCAAACGCCATCAAATACGGTGCAGAGGGTATCGGTCTCTGCCGTACAGAGCATATGTTCTTCCAGCCTGACAGGATTCCCAAAATCCGTCAGATGATTCTGGCAAGGACCCTGGAACAGAGAGAAAAAGCATTAAACGCTTTGATTCCTTATCAGAAGGGAGACTTCAAGGCATTATATGAGGTTATGGAAGGAAGACCGGTTACCATCCGTTTCTTAGACCCGCCGCTTCATGAGTTTGTGCCTACAGATCAGGGAGATATTGACGATCTGGCAGTGGAAATGCTGATGACTGCAGAGGATGTACAGGAAATCTGCGATTCCCTTCACGAATTCAATCCTATGATGGGACACAGGGGCTGCCGTCTGGCGGTTACTTATCCGGAAATTGCCAAGATGCAGACCAGAGCGGTTATGGAAGCTGCGATTGAAGTAAAGAATGAAAAGGGTTACGATGTAGTTCCCGAAATCATGATTCCTCTTGTAGGAGAAAAGAAAGAGCTGAAATTTGTTAAGGACATTGTTGTACAGGTGGCTGAGGAAGTTAAGAAAGAGAAAAATTCCGACATCAAGTATCATATCGGTACGATGATTGAGATTCCCCGTGCAGCCCTTTTGGCAAATGAGATTGCGGAGGAAGCAGAGTTCTTCTCCTTCGGAACCAACGATTTGACCCAGATGACCTTTGGATTCTCCAGAGATGATGCGGGCAAATTCTTAAATGATTACTACCGCAACAAGATTTACGAATCCGATCCCTTCGCAAGACTGGATCAGAGCGGTGTAGGACAGCTGGTACAGATGGCTGCCGAAAAGGGACGTTCCACCAGACCGGATATCAAAATGGGTATCTGTGGCGAGCATGGCGGAGATCCCAGCAGTATTGAGTTCTGCCATAAGGTTGGACTGACTTATGTGTCCTGTTCGCCTTATCGTGTGCCTATTGCAAAATTGGCGGCGGCACAGGCGGCAATTCAGAAATAATGCCATAGGAATTTGGGTACTAACAGGCAAAAGTATGGAAGAATGGCTTAAAATCAAGGGTTTTTAGGCTTGGTGGGGTTCATCACGGTGGGTGGTGGGCCCCGCTTTTTTGCGTTTTTGATACCGCTGATAGGATGGCGATTGGGGCAAAATTATACTATCACGCAAAAGTCGGGAGTTTCCGTGATAGTATAAGAGTTTCCGTGAAAGTATGGAGTTTCGCCTGTTTGTAGAAAAATGCTGTTGAAATATGGGGGATATTGTCATATTTTGTCAGGGTGTCTTAGTTTCCGGCAGATACGGACACGGAAAGCCGAGAAAGCCCGTAAATCCGCCACTTTTGGCACTACATAGGTTTGAAATTTACATTATTTCCGTGTGCTTTTGAGGGCATTTTTACATTAGTGAGGGTACGAACTGTTGTTCTGGGGTTGTTTTGCCTGATAGTATATACTCGTAGGCAAAAGTCGCTTATTATCACGGAAACTCGGATACTATCAGGCAAAACTCCATACTATCACGCAAAAGTCGATACTCGCAGGCAAAACCCTTATACGAACACGGAAACTGCCTATGAGTTTTCGTGATAATATAAGGGTTTCCGTGATTGTATACAGAGTTTCCGTGATAGTACACATAAAAATGATAAAAATATCTTGCAAAACTGTTTTTTCTTAAAAACATTTTTATTCAGCGCAAAGCTCTACCAATACAATCTCCGGACGGTTATTGAAGCGGAACGGTATGATGCTGTTGCCAATGCCGCGGCTGACGACCATGTCCGTGCTGCCATCCGTATACAGCCCTGCATCAAATTTGGGGAACAGTCCCTGATTGGGTGCAATCAGCCCGCCGATGAGGGGCAGGCGGAACTGGCCGCCATGTGCATGGCCGCTTAAGACTAAACCAATACCGCAGTCTGCATAAGTTTCAAACAGCTCCGGGCGGTGGGAGAGCAGGATTGTGTAGCTGCTTTCGCTGCCGGCCAGGGATTCTAATTTTGTACCGACCATAGAAGGCACTTCCCCGAACATATCACCCTTAACTGTAAAATCGGGATCGGAAAGCCCGATAAGCATAATCTTTCCACCATCCCGTTCCAGCCATACTGTTTTATCCTCAAGAACAGTCACGCCAGCCGTTTCAAGGCTGGTTCTGAGCCGCCCATACTCTGTCAGACGGGCTTCGTGGTTGCCTGTCACATAGTAGACGGGTGCGATCTGGACGGCCTCTTTTGCAAAGGAAAGGGCTGTGTCTATGTCTGTATGTGTAGAATCTACAAGGTCCCCGGTTATCACAATAATGTCCGGCCCGCTCTCGGACAGCATCCGCAGCAGCGTGGAGCTATCCTTTCCAAATTCGGCATTATGAAGGTCGGATACCTGTGCGATACGGAACCCGGAAAAGGCAGGAGGGATCCGGCTGCTGGAAATGGCAACGGTGCTTACCATCAGCGCAGTGTTCCCCCATACTGTCCATATGATCAGAGCCAGCAGCACGGATACCGTGCAGAATGCGGCTGTCTTTTTTGGAGAAAATCTTTTTTTCATTTCTTTTTTCACCCCATTTCCACTGTTATGCCCCTGGACAGGCAGGGACTTCCCGGCATCACATTAAATGCGTGTCGCTCCATTTTTTCATGTCTCTCAAAATGGGGATGAAACTTTTTCCAAGATCAGTCAGGGAATACTCCACCTTCGGAGGCACTTCCTGATAGATATAGCGGGAGATAAAGCCGTCCTGTTCCAGTTCGCGGAGCTGCTTGGTAAGGGTGGACTGCGTGATGTCCCCAAGCCTTCGACTCAGTTCCCCGAACCTCTGCACTTCATATTCCGCAATGTACCATAATATCGTTATCTTCCATTTCCCGCTCAGGATGTTCTGTACCCTGACCATAGCCGCACATTGGGGCAGCGGCGCTTTCATATTGCTCATGTGGTTCCCTCCTTTTGCCAGCATTATACTATATCCGCCCTTTCAGTTCAAGGTACTATGCTTTTTGATACCGGTATCATTTTTCGCACTATAAACGAAAAAAGACAGTACTTTTCTTTTTCCTGCCAGTTGTTATAATGTGATTCAAGAAAGGAGGCGGACGGGATAAACACATCAGTGGATATAGCGGGCATCACATTGAAGAACCCGGTGATGCCTGCGTCCGGGACATTCGGCTCCGGGCAGGAATACAGCGGGTTTGTGGACCTGGACCGGTTAGGGGCAGTGGTCACAAAAGGCGTGTCCCTTGTCCCGTGGGAGGGGAACCCCACACCAAGGATCATGGAAACTGCCAGCGGCATGATAAACGCGGTGGGGCTGCAGAATCCGGGGATTGAAGTCTTTATCAGGAGGGACCTCCCTTTCCTCAGACAGTTTGACACGAAAGTCATTGTCAATGTCTGCGGCAGCACCGTGGCGGATTATCTGGGAGCCGTGGAACGGCTGTCCGTGCAGGGGATAGACATGCTGGAGATCAATATTTCCTGTCCGAACGTGGAGCATGGCGGGATAGCTTTCGGTCAGGAGCCGCGCATGGTGGAGTACATCACGAAGGAGATAAAAAAGAAAGCGGCGCAGCCCGTTTCCATGAAGCTGACGCCGAATGTCACGGACATAACGGAGATTGCGAAAGCGGCAGAGGCAGGGGGAGCGGATGCGCTTTCGCTGATCAATACCATCACGGGCATGAGTGCAAGCGGAAAAAGAAAAAAGCCGGAAACCGCTTGTAGCGTCCGACATTTTCTGATAAAATATCCATACGGGGTACTGCCATAACGGGATAGGCGGTCAGTCCTTCTTCGCGGAGGGACTATCCCTCCGACAACGGGTAAAACCGGGAAAGGAGGGATTGCTTATGAGTGACTATGAACTGCTGACGGTTGTTCTGATGATTCTTGGAATCATCGTATCAATTCTGATTGCATACATAAACACAAAAAAGTAACCGCCCCGGCCAAGGATACGGTTACTTTCTTTTTTAGGTAATTAAACTTGGGCTGACCGTCTATCGGCAGTATTCCCTTTTGTGCTTTTATTGTAGCAGATTCCGCCGCATCTGTCAAACGCTGCGGAGCGTTCTGCTGAAATCATTTTATGCCGGATTCCGCATAAAAGCAAGGGGATTTTGTCGAATCCCGTTTGTCGAAAGTCGAATTAGGTGGGGTAAATGGGGTAAAGAGGGGTAAAAGTCATCAAAGTATAACAGCGGCACAGGCGGCAATCTTGAATTGATGCCATAGGAATTTGGGTGCTCGCAGGCGAAAGTATTGAAGAATGGCTTAAAATCAAGGGTTTTAAGGTTTGGTGGGGTTCATCACGGTGGGTGGTGGACCCCTATTTTTGTGTTTTTTAACGCCGCTGATAGGATGGCGATAGGGGCAAAAATCGTACTATCAGGCAAAAGTATACTTTCACGCAAAAGTCAGGGATTTCCGTGATAGTATAAAGCGGAAGGGTAAAAGGGTGTAGGGTATTGTCGGTTTTGGCTGAAAGGCGTATTAGTTTGACGGAAAATGCTGTCGATAAACGGGGGATATGATACAAACACGGAAACTGCCCGGAGTATTCGTGTTTGTATATGAGTTTCCGTGATAATATGGGGTTTTGCGTGTTAGTATGCTGTAGATGTTAATGGAATATTGAAGATAGGTGTGGTGTAGATATAGTAATAAAAAGCATGGAGCCTTATGAAAAAGTATAGGTTTATAACTGCCTGTCTGCTAATTTTACTGGCATTTCTGTTGTTCAATATTTTTAATAGGAATGGGAATTCGACCATAGAGACATTCAATATGGATGCTGCAACAAAGGAAGAAATTACTGATGAACTGGTCATAGCATTATTTATTGAGGACATCACCAATGTGGTTACGAATTTCTATTCAGAATATTATTCGGGAGAAATTGCAGTTTACGATTATGAAATAGCGATTGTGGATATTGAGAAGAAAGAGCCGGGATTTATTTCCGTAAAATTCGGTGTCACCCCACAGGTAGGGGCGCATAATCCTTTAGGATATGACGAACTGGTTTATCGTGTTGATTCAAGCGGAAATAAAGAACTGGTTGGCTATGAACATCTAAAGAACTTTGAAGTGCCGGAGAAGTTTCAAAAGTATATGATAAAGCCTCTTGGGTGAGAATAATTTGTCTGAAAATGCTGTTGAAATATGGAGAATATTATCGAATCCTGTCAGGGTGTCTTAGTTTCCGGCAGATACGGACACGGAAAGCCGAAAAAGCCCGTAAACACGGCACTTTCGGCACTACATAGGTTTCAATTTTACATTATTTCCGTGTGCTTTTAGGGGCATTTTTACATTAGCGAGGGTGCAAACAGTTGTTCTGAGGTTCTTTTGCCTGATAGTATATACTCGTAGGCAAAAGTCGGTTATTATCACGGAAAATCGGATACTAACAGGCAAAACTCTATACTATCACGCAAAAGTCGATACTCGCAGGCAAAACCTTTATACAAACACGGAAACTGCCTGTATTATCACGGAAACAGGTTGGGAGTTTTTGTGATAATATAAGGGTTTCCGTGATAGTATGCAGAGTTTCCGTGTTTGTATATGGGCAAAGCGGCAAAAATTGAATGAAATAGTAAAAAGGGCTGGATGACGGCTCTTTTTTGCTTTCCACTCCCGAAAAATAGTCATTTCGTGCCATCGGGTGAAAAATAGAAAATTTTTATGGTATAATTCTGAGGATGTTTTTGCTTTAGCGGAAACGGTTTTCTGCCGAAGTAATAGAAAGAACACAAGAATCAAATAGAAGGATATGGAGGCTGGATAGTCAATGAGCAATATTGTTATTTTGGTTGGGAGCATGAGAAAAGGCGGCAATACAGACTTGCTTGCGCAGGCATTTGCAGAAGGAGCCCGTGAAAATAATTCTGTGGATATTGTATCTGTTGTCGATTACAAGGTCAATCCATGTATTGGCTGTAATTCATGTTTTATGAGGGAGGGGAATAAGTGCTTTCAAAATGATGACATGGATGGGATATATGAAAAGTTGAAAGTGGCTGATATGGTGGTGGTGGCATCGCCGGTATATTTTTATGGCATTAGTGCAGAACTAAAAGCGGTAATTGACAGACTGCATACGCCTATGAGAAATGAGTTTTCAATCAAAAAACTTGCTTTACTTCTGGTTGGGGCGGCAGAACTGCCAGAATTGTTTGATGCAATAAAATTGCAATATCAGCTTGTGCTTAATTTCTTCCATTTGGAAGATGCGGGTATGGTGCTTGTGAGGGGAGTTAAGGATAAAGGGGATATCAAAGGAAATGCGGCACTGAAGGAAGCATACGATTTGGGTTTGTCGATTAAATGATGAGATTTGGAATAACTCAAAGATTTGTTAAAGAACAATAAGAACCGGCAGGAGTATAAGAAGTATGCGCTATTATCAATGCGATAAGTATCCAATCGAATTTGTGGTGTCAGAGAATATTGATAAGTATTTTGATCTCCATAACCATGTAGGGCATTATGTCATATCAGTGGTCACGCAGGGAACGGTGACAGTTTGCTTGGAAAACGGAGAAGTGGAGTACCGCAGAGGCGATGTGTTTACCATTCCGCCTTATGCTGTACATTCCGTGCGTCAGGGGAGGGATGCGTGTCTGCTGTCTATGTGTGTAGGAACTGCTTTTATTGAGGAGACAGATACAGAAACAGCAGAGGGTATTGTGCAGGAGTTGTTAATGGAGGCAATGGGGCAGGGAATTTTTGGAAAAGAGCAGGGGGAGAAATTTCTTATTTCTGTGAAGGAAGTTTACCGTCTTCGGGATAACGGATCAAAAGACATGGATGCTGACATAAAAATTCTGACTGATAAAATCACCAGCCACCCGGAACAGGAGCTGCTTATAGAAACATTGGCGGCGGATATTTTTGTCAGCAAATATTATCTCATAAGGAAATTTAAAAGCAGTATCGGGATGACACCGCATCAGTTCTGTATCCAGAACCGAATACGAAAATCACAAGGGCTGCTGGATGAGGAAAAGACAGTCAGCAGGATTGCTGTGGAAATGGGATTTTATGATCAGAGCCATTTTGACAAGGCGTTCCAGAGGATTGTCGGGATATCCCCATCAGAATATATCCATTCTAAAAAACTGATAAGGCAGAGTACATAGGGCAATTTTTTACAAGACATGATTGTTTCCGGGGAATATGATTGAAACGTAAGACAGATAACATATTTTATCGGAGGTGCAGAATGGATACATTTGAATTGTTTAACAATGGAAAATTAGTTTTGCCGGAAAAAGAGACTGGCTTTGCAGGGATTGAATGGTCAAAGCATCCGACTTTTAAGGGTGTCGAACTGAAACACATCATTACGGCAAAGGACACAGACGGGAAGTTCAGTTACCATTTAGTGCGGATTGCTCCCGGTTGCAGTATTGGGAACCATACTCATGAAACCCAGTTGGAAACGCATGAGGTAATAAAGGGGAGCGGGAGATGTGTGAATGCAGGCAGCACTATTCCGTATGAGGCCGGTACGATATCCATCATGCAGACAGGCGTACCGCATGAAGTCACTGCAGGTTCAGAGGGGTTATATCTGTTTGCCAAATTTATGCCTGCATTATGTTGAACTGAATAATAAGGATAATAAGCAAGACCGCCGCACTATGGCCATCATCCGCCATATGCGGCGGTCTGCCTTTTCCGCAGGCAGGCCGGGCGGCCTGATAAGGGAAATTACTTGGAAAGCGGGGGAATAAGAGGTAATATGCTTACACGGCGGTTCGCGTTTCCCCTATATCGGATGAATGGCGAAAAACTTTAGCCATTTCGGTGATATTCTGAGATTGATTCATAGTCGTTTCGTGCAATTTATGGGCGTTTTGTGCAATGGCGTTTGATAGGATGCCCCATAATCCGATATAATTTATGACGGAAAGTGAGGAAAATATGGATGAAGATAGCGGTCTGCGATGACAGCAGGGAGGACAGGGATGCGCTTAAGGCGCCGCTGGAAGCCTGCGGGCATGATTTTGAAATAAGGGAATACGGCTCCGGCGCGGAGCTTTATGCGGATATGGGGTATGTGCGGGAATGCGGCATCGTGTTCCTGGACATCAACATGGAGGGCATGAACGGGCTGGAGGCGGCGGGGAAGATCAAGGCGGAATGCCCGAAGGTACATATCGTGCTGGTGACCGCCTATGTGAACTATGCGCTGGACGGGTACAAGGTGAAGGCCAGCCGGTTCCTCTTAAAGGATGACCTGGAACAGACTCTGCCGGAGTGCCTGGATGACATCCTAAGGGAGGAGCGGGTGGTGGAGTTCGGCTTCGTGGAGGGAACCGTGCGCCTGCGGGTGGATGACATCATCTATATTGAGACGAGCAGGCACAAGAACGTGTTCTACACGGCGGGGGAAACATACAGCATCTACAAGAAGATGGATGAGCTGGAGGCGGAACTGGCGGGGATGGGCTTCGTGCGGATACACCAGAGTTTCCTTATCAACATGAGGTACATCGGGAAACTCAGCAGCTATGTCATGGTTCTGACCACCGGGAAGGAGATATCAGTGCCGAAGTCCAGATACCCGGAAGTGAAGCGGCAGTATACATTGTTTAAGGGGGCGGAGTGATCATGGCATTGTGGGTACTTTCATTCTGTATCATGGCGATAGAGGCATGGGGGAGTGTATATTTCTTTGATACCTTTTTGAAGAAAACGGATGTGGGGCGGCTGGGAAAGTGCAGATATGTTGTTTTGTATTTTGCTGACATGGTAGTGGCGCTATTAGGAGGACATTTTGATTTAATGGGAATCAAGGTCATGCTGATAATCCTTGTTTCCATCACATTCTGCACAGTGTTTTACGAAGCGGGCTGGAAACAGCGTATCTTCTTTTCCGGGCTGAATTATGCGTTGCTGTTTCTGACAGACCTTTTTTTCTTGCAGATAGAAAATATGTCCATTTCCCCAAACGTGGTGCTTACTTTTCTGCTTCTGCCCTCAAAAATGCTCTGGCTCTGTTTGGTGTTCATAGTCCGGAAAATATGGAAAGGACAAAACAATTATGGAGAACTTTCCCGTAAGGAGTGGCTGAAATTTTCCATGATTCCGCTGCTCACTGTGGCATCCATGCTGCTAATGTTCTTCTGTAACAGTGCAGAGGCAAAGGTACAGACGGCATACCTTTTTCTGTCGGTGGGGCTGATATTCATCAACATCCTTGTCATAGAGCTGTTGCAGGGTATCCTTGAAAAAGAGGAGCTGTTCCGGGAAAGCGCGCTGGCAGGCCAGAAGAAGGAGAGCCAGCTTGCCCATTACCGGGATATGCAGGCGGTCTATGAGCGGCAGGGGAGGAAGATGCATGACTACAAGAACCAGATAAGGACAATGCAGGTGTTGTTGAAGAAAGGCGACACGCAGGCTGCCGCCGCGCTTGCGGAACGGCTGACGGAGAGCATATCGGTGGAGATGGCGGCGGTCAACACGAACCATCCGGTGGTGGACGCCGTCCTGAACCAGAAGTTCCACGCCGCAAGGGAGCAGGGCGTGTCCATGACGTTCCGGGTGGGCGACATGGGCGGGCTGCGGCTGAATGAGGAGGAAACGGTGATCCTACTCTCCAACCTGCTGGACAATGCCATCCATGAGTGCGTGAAGGCGGCGCGGCAGGGAAGGAAGGCCGTCATCCATGTCAAGCTGGTGCAGGAGGGAGGGAAGCTGATCTTTTCCGTAAGGAACCCCGTGGTGGAAAAGGTGCAGGTCACGGAAGGCACCGGCCTGTCGAATGTGAAGGCGGTGGCAGATAAATATGGGGGCGATTTTGCCGTTTCCTGCGATGCGGAAAAGTTCCAGGCGGTGGTGATGTTATAAACTTTATGGTCATTTCGTGCAATTTTTAGTTACCTGGTGCAATCGTGGTTTGAAATGCGGGTGAATCCGCCGATGGATTTTATGAGGTGGGATAGCTTTAGAAAAAGAAAAAATTTTTATCAAGGAGGTATGTGATATGCAGATAACAAGAGACAATTATTCACAATATGCCAACATGGTACAGCAGATGTTCGGCAATAAGAAAAATTCCAATAATCCGTTAGCTCAATGTGATTATGGGAATTTTGCACTGCGTTTCAAGCCGGTTGATATTCAATTCACGAAGCCGAATTGGGATAATATCATGACGAAGCGTGATAAGCCTGCAATGTCGGAGGAAGAATTTGAGGCGGCAATAAAGGAGCTGGCACAGAAGGAATTTGCCACCGGGAAGCGGGATGATGCGGCATATAGGAAATTATGTATGCAGCATGGAGAGACCGTTTCCCCGGACAGGAAAGCCATCTATGAATCAAGCATGAGAAAGACAGGCGGAAAGATGAATGCAGCCTGTATGTTTTGGGATAACAATGGGAATAAAACGCTATCTTACAATCCCGAATCAAGGAACTGGAAGGCCATAAGCACAGAGGAAGAATTTGCAAGGGCGCGGGTGTTTACATCTATCTATAATGATGAACTGGCACGCCTGAAAAAAGAGTATGGAGAAAACGCAAAGGGAACTGTATCTTATCATCAGATACAGTCTGACTTGGCAGCAGGTACAAAAGCACCGTCTTCGGGCAGCACATTAGATATACAGATATAATCTTTACACCCTATTCCGCAGAGGCGCATAAACCTGCCTCTGCGGACTGCGGGGGTGGCTGTAGGTGATAAGAGAAATGAAACGTTTTTGAAGGCTGGTTCGTATTATTAGCGGATGACAGCGAAAGGGGGGTGTTTGTCATGAAGTTTGACAGGGGAAGTTAGGCGGTGTGTCTGCATGATGGGATGAACTGCTCGGACTTATCATGAGAGAGCAGGGGCGGCTCTGAACGACTGAGGGGCTGCCATTAAAATAATTGACGAAAATGGAGGATTTGAAAAATGAGCGTAAATGGAATAGGACAGAATTATTATCAGAACAATGTATCAGCGAATGAGTACAACAGGAGCAGGACCGGACAGTTCTATCCGCAGAAGCGGGTGGCAGAGGAATCCGCGCCCGAAGGTGCAAGACAGAATGCCAATGTGCAGGATATATACGATTCACTTAAATCAACAAATCCGTTAATAGGGCAGGAGGAAAGCGCCGTTTCAAATGACAGCGGCCTGACTACATGGTACAAAGGAAAGACATTGGAAGAATGGGCGTTGACAGCACCAAAATATACTGATCCGGCAACGGGCCTCTCATGGTATGTTATAGATGACAAACAGCCATATATGACAGGGGAGGATGCTGAAAAATTTTTGGAAATGTGCAGGGAAACGGGAGAGTTTCCGCTGAAGAAATTTGCGGAAATGGTTGGAACGATACAGCACCTTGACGATAATACGACTGCTTACATAGCCGATAACGGCACGGTGATTAAATCAAAGGATGGGAAGGAACTGGAGATTGACACTTCATCCATGACTTACGACATGATCATGAATATGTTCAAGAATCTGCCTAAAAGCGGGAATTACTTTGACAGTTCATATTGGCAGAAAAATATCCAGAAAGCTATGTTTTCTGCAGAACAGTGATGCTTTACATATTCAGACTGGCACAGCGTAGCTGGGGGTGGAAACATATCACCCCCAGCCACAATATTGAATAAATGACAATAGCGGAGGATTTGAAAAAATGAATGTAAATGGAATAGGGGCAGCAGGATACCCGGCATGGCAGGGAACAAGAAAGGCACAGCAGAATGCGGTAAAAAGGAGTTTTGCGGAGCAGGTAAGCAATGTGGCAGGTACTCCAAAAGTCTATAATATTTTTACAGATGAAGATATGTTGTGGACAGGAGGGAACGGCACAGGGCTGTCTTATTATCTTAAGTATGCGGAAGATTCAACAGAGGATGATCCGACAATCATTGCAAAGGGTGTTGATGAGAATGGGAATGAATTTGAAAAGACCATACATATCAATGAGATAAATCCCAAGTCAGCGACTGTTGTGGAGATGCGTGCTTTGGAAGCGCATATGGGGGTAAAGAAGCTGGGGGGATTTACTTCCCTTCCGATGGAAGCCGGGGCTATGGGATTAAATGACAGGACAGATTTCATGGATATGTTCCAGAAGCAAATCGGCGACATGAAGCTGTTGCTCCAGAAAAAGACGGCGGCATATTATCAGTACAGTATGCAGGCATATTGGGATTTCATGAATAAGAAATAAAATCAATGGCAGCATATCCCCGATAAGCCACAGAGGGCGAGATGGGCAGGCTTTATCAAATAATTAGGAAATTGCAAATATAGACAAAACCGGGAAATTGGGATTGTATGGAGAAATAGAATGGTTGATGTATATGTGGCGGTTGCGTTCAGCAAAGACGCTAAAGGTGGGAATAAGGCAGGAGTGGTTTTGGGGAGGTCGGAGTTGACTTCTGTTCAAAAAGCAGCAATAGCAAAAGAAATGGGATATTCTGAAACTGCTTTTGTGTTGGATTCTGATAAGGCTGATTTTAAGCTGCAATATTTTACACCAACGGAAGAAGTCCCATTGTGTGGCCATGCCACAATAGCAGCATTTTCTACCCTTAAACTGCTGAATATGTTAGGGAACCGCTGATTAATTAGTTTTATTTTCAGCATTATCCCGTTTTGTTGAATATTATCCCCCTTGGGAGCCACCAGTTTCCCGCTTCAGAGCCACCAGGAAATGGTATTTTCTACCTTCAGAGCCACCACAACATATTGTGGCAGCACACATATTTGATTTCACTATAAATCTCCTTATAGTTATTCTTGGAGAACTGCTGATGCAGTATCACCAAATAATCTATAGGGAGGTCTTTTTATGTTTAAGAAGACAAAAGTCAGAAGTATTCTGGAACTTCTGGGAAAAAATCTAAGCGCAAGGGAGGTGTCAAAAGTTTTAGGTGTATCAAGAAATACCGTCGCTGAAGTACAGGCGTTATTCTTACAATCGGACAAATCATGGGATGATATTTCTGGATGGGATGACGACAGGCTTTATGAACTGTTCTATCCGGATAAGTTTAAATATAAACCCAGATATGCTCCGGTTGATTATTCTTACGTCCATAGAGAGTTAAAGAAGACAGGCGTCACAGAAAAGCTCCTTTGGGAAGAATACTGTGCTAGATGTGAGAAAGACGGGGTGAATGCATGTTCTTATATAACATTTGCCAAAAATTACAAGAAATTTACGGCAGATAAAAACTATACNAGCCACATAGAGCATAAACCCGGATTAGAGGTTGAAGTCGACTGGTCAGGTCCGTCAATGAACTATATGGACCCTGATACCGGTGAGCGTGTAACGGCATACCTGTTTGTTGCAACAATGCCATACAGCCAGATGATCTATGTGGAAGCCGCAACAAGCATGAATGAAAAAGCATGGCTTTCCTGTCATGTGAACATGTTCCAGTTCTTTGGCGGCACACCAGTAAAGATTGTCTGTGATAACCTGAAAACCGGAGTGACCCTGCATCCTAAAAGAGGCGAGATCATACTAAATGAGGCCTATCTTTCCCTTGGCGAGTATTATTCCGTTGCCATCATGCCTACAGATGTCAAAAAGCCGAAGCAGAAAGCAAGCGTTGAAGGTTCTGTGGGTAAGATCGCCACGGCTGTCATCGCAAAACTCAGGAACGATGTATTCACATCATTAGCCGCATTAAATGCCGGTATCCGGAAAGCAGTAAAAGAATTCAATGACAAGCCGTTCCAAAAACGCCCCGGCAGCCGCCGGAGCATCTTTGAAATGGAAGAAAAGCCATATCTGAGAACCCTGCCGCTTGTCCCCTATGAAGTCTGTGAATGGTCTTATGGGCATAAAGTTGGCAGCAACTCCCATATATGGTGGAACAAAGGCCAGTACTCCGTTCCATACAAGTATATCGGCTGCAAGGTGGATGTCAAATTTAACAGCCATCTTGTATTTATCTATTATAACAGAACAGAGATAGCAAGGCATCAGATACTTCCCGGACATATGGCAAACGGCATGCGGACAGAGCCGGCCCATCTGCCATTCCCGCTCCGGAAAAATCTGTCAGTGGATGCCCTGCGCGACAGGGCAAGGGAAACAGGCCCCAAAACCTTTGAAGTAATCCGCAGGATGTTTGACGAGGCAAAAGTAGAAGAACAGCCCATGCAGACGGCAGGAGCCATACTTTCCATAGCTGACATCTATTCACCCCAGATCCTTGAAAAAGCATGTGATAAAGCGCTCAGACAGTACCATATGCCTTATTATAAGACCATCTATTCCAATGCAAAGAGCATAAACAGTGAGAAGGAACTTACAGAGTTTAAGGAAAACAATAAAAAATCCGGAATTGTCAGAGGCGCGGATTACTACAGAAAAGGAGAGACAACAAATGAACATTGAAATAAAAAAGAGTTTATCTGTATTGGAACTTGGCGACCTTGCAAGGATCATAGAAATGCAGGAAAAAGATATAAAGCTTGTGGATCTAAGCTACGAAAAGCGTTTGGAACTGCTCCTTGAAACACTGATACAGGAACGGGAGAACAGGCTCATAAACCGGCTTATCAAAAATGCCTATTTTAAATATCCTTCCGCAAGCATCGAGTCACTGGATTATGATGCAAGGCAGATAAAAAAGTCCACGATTCTGAATCTCGCCACAATGGGATTTGTTGCCAATGCAACAAATCTTGTCATCACAGGACCGACCGGTGCGGGAAAGACTTACCTTGCATGTGCCCTTGGCGTGGAAGCATGCAGACAGACTTACAGGGTTTTGTATATCAGGATGCCTGACCTGATGCGTAACTTTGAGAACCAGAGCGACAACCTCAGGGAACTTACAAAATACAGGAAAAGGATCGGTAACTACCAGATCCTCATCCTTGATGAGTGGCTGAATTATAAACTTACTGAAAAGGATGCCAAGAACCTCTATGAGCTGTTTGAACAACGCAGTGGTAATAACTCAACAATCTTTGTCGGACAGTATCCTGTGGATGAATGGCATAACAGGCTCGGCGGAGGGACGCAGGCGGATTCCATCATGGACAGGATTATCCATAATGCCTATGAAATCCCTACAAATGAAACAAACCTGAGAAAGCTGTATGATTCAAAGAAACTCAAAAGGCTTGTTGACGAGATAGAAGCATAATCATCTGAACATCATTAGACCTAATATTGCCTCTGTTGTATTTTCAAGCGACAGGGGCAGTATTACTATATCTTGTGTCTGGGGTGGCTCTCAAGGAAGAAATTTCCTGGTGGCTCTGAAGCGGGAAACTGGTGGCTCCCAAGGGGGATAATATTCAATCATAGAGGAAAAGCTGAAAAAAGAGCTGGGGCGCTACGAGACGCTTCTTGACATGCGGATGAACAACGAGATACCGAGGGAGGTATTCAGCCGCAAGCAGCAGGAGGTGGAGAAAAAGATCGCGGAGCTGGAACAGCAGATGATGCAGTACGGCGATGTGAAGCCCGCCACGGAGGCGGATGTGAGCGGCAAGCTGGATGGCCTGCGCAGGCTCATGGAGCAGCCGCCCGTGCCGGAGGATGGGGAGTTTTCGGAAAGTGATATAGATAAATATGTTTTCGGGGTAAGGGTTTACGAAGACCGCTTTGAGTGGCTCTTAAACTTAAGCCCCGAAGCCCGCGGGGAACTGTATGATGCCGGTTCCCCTGTTTATTTTACGAAGCTGACGGTCACGCCGGATGACGAGAGGGCATGGTTCAGGATGCACCCGCAGTGGTCAAAGTCCAACAAATATGCGGAGCTGGAGGTGTGGATTTTTATTTAAAACGAGGAATAGTAAGGTGAAAAGAGCTGAGGTATCTATATTTTATGTAAACACAAATAAATTGTTCACTATGCATAAAAAAATAATCATTTTGTACAAAAATGTATATAAATTTTATGAAAAATGGTAATTGAAAAAAGAAGAAAAAAAGATTATAATAAGTACATTATTTTGGCGATACGTTCAAGGCTTTCATATTGCCTTGATGTTCGTATAAGATGAGCTTTTAGGTAATATAATGTATTATATCATATGCGCTCAAATATAACAATGGATGGTAGAAAATATGAGTACAGGATCATTGAAAAAGAATCGTATAATCGACACGTTTGCTGCAAGAAATTTGCAAATGCCTGATGGACAAAATCCTATGGATAGTCTTAGTGAATATTCGTTGAAAAATGGATATGGGCTAGAATTACGTAGACGTAGACGTAAGAAAAAAAAGCAAACAATTATTTGAAAAAATCCAAAAAGCCCGATACGTATGTATCGGGCTCAGACTGTAGACAAAGCCCTGCTTTTGCAGGGTTTTGCTATTGTTGGAACCGCTTTTCTGATATAATAAATATCAGAAGGGCGGTGTTTTTTATGATGACGAAAAATGCAGAT
>CAJTCE010000040.1 GCA_910574745.1 Lachnospiraceae bacterium
TGCCACAATATCTGCAAAATGCACTTGATTCGCGGGCAACCATTGCATAAATCGCATTTTGTTAGCTGAAATATTGAATTTTCAAGGTACGAAGTCCATTTTAGCTATGGGAAGTCTTAGTTACTAATATTCTCTGAGATGGATTCTCTTCTTTAATGAAAGAGAAATTTATTTATACTTTACCATAAAAGCGTCCCAACCGGAATCAAATATAAACCGTCCGCCCTGTTTCATCATAATAAACGGTTCTCATACCGGCATAGGTTCCGAATAACAAAGGGTCAAATTCACTCCGCCAGCCAGCTTTCTCCCGTAGCATAATCAATCCCTACTCCCGGCTGGCAGTTATAAACATATACACAAAAGCAGATTCCTCTGCCGCCGTCCTCTACAGACCAGCCCTCCATTAATACGCCGCTTACCAAAAGATTATCCCCTTCATAAACAGGTGTGACCCGGTAAAGTACATGATGATTGGTTGCCTCCACAAAATCATCTACTGCATTTTCAAAGGGCAGCATCCCGTCCACATTCATATACCGGGTGCCCGTTATAAGATTCTTTTCGTTGGCATTTTCGCCCGTAAGCTGATAGCCGATCAAATGACAGCGGTTATATAAGTACTTGCCGTCAACACAGTCATATTTTACCGTATGCCAGCCGGAAGGCTTTACGGAACCGATTGCCCCCCGTTCCTCTGTAGGCATGATATCTATTCCCACATTGGCATAAGCAACGCCGCACCTGCCTAAAGCATCCAGCTCACTATAGCTTTCAAAAGATTCCGTAGTATAATCTGTTTCTTCAAAATAAGGCACATTTCCGTTTATTTCCACATAAGGCGTCCCGCTAAAGGGGGGAATTTCTTCCGGAGAAATAACAGTCTGTCCGGAAAGAGCATTTGCAGTTTCCTCAGATGTTCCACCGTTTATAACACTTTCTGCCCGATTCTCTATCCAGTTTGCCAGCTCCGCCTGTGCTCCCGGAAATCTTTCCAGTCCCCATGCCCCTGCAAAAAGCGCCAGAATGAAAAGCGCATATGCAGCCCAGACTTTTCCTTTTCTGAATTTATGTCTTTTTCTTCTTTGCAATGTTATCCCTGATTCTTTCCTATGCTGTCATTCATGACTGCACCCTATAAAAAGGAATGCCATGTCCCGTCCGGTTGTCCCATAAGCAATTCTCTCACATGTTCTCCATTTGTTCCAGTACTTTTGCCAGTTCATTCTCATACAGGGGATTTCGCAGATCATGGCCTTTCTTTTTTGCCCAATATGGTTCATTGGAATCCGCCTCTATACATTCCTCCAGAATATTTTTATTAATATATAGCCCAAATCCGACACCGTTATTTTTAAAATCGCATTCTCCTATTAAAGTGTTCCCCTCAAGGGGGATTTCATGATAGAAACGCCCTCTCTGAAACATGATTTTATTCCTGTCCGTACCGGAAATACTACGACCGTACATAATCGGATAATCCACATTTTCCGGCAACGGGGCATTGCCAACGATTTCGTACTCTCCATAGTAAAACCTGTTATCCATAATAAATTGGGACGGACAGCTTTTCAACTGACTCAATTCCTGTGTATCAACCTCAGGATTCTCTGTCACAATATGATAGACAGATATTACAAGCGGTTTTCCCATCAGTATGTCCCAAAACTTTACCCCGCTTTTTTTCAGTTTCGCTATATCAAGCAAAATCCTCCCATAGCCATAATGTGTACGGTCAATTTTAAATCGGAAAAAGTCGCCTTCCTTAAATTTGCAATGTTTACGCTTTGCCGTTGCAAATTCCTGTATCCGTTGAAATTCAACTTCATCCGTATCCAAAATCCATTGTCTCAGAAAAACCTGTAGTTCATCCTCTGTCATTGGTTCTAAACCTGCAAAATAGGAGGAATAATAAGTCTGCTGCGTCGTATAATTGGCTAATGTCACATAACCGCTATAGAAAAATACTTTCCCTCCGCATGAAACCTTTGCAAATTGGCGGCATTCAGTCTTTTGGGTTTCCCCTTTCCTGTTTCATGTTCGGGTTTTATGCTGTTTGATATTTCAACTCTTTCCCATGCGGGATCTATAAGCTCCAGCCCAAGATATTTACGCTGTTCATTTGTCAACTCCATCTTCATTTCTCCTTAAAGAGTTCTCTTACTTTCATCAAAGTAAATCCCAACAAATTTTGTCCCTGCCACTCTTCCATGTCAAAACGCCTATCATCCTTCATGGACAATCCGATTCCCCATATTTTATCCTGAACCGCACATTCCGCCAAAATATCCTCCTGCGTATCAAGAAGTTTTGCCTTCAAGTCATCATTCTGCCGGAATTTCTCTATCAAGCCCTGAAAAACAATAATCTGTCTTAGACCATTCCATACTTTATCCTCATAATTTTTGACAGAGCGCCCCAACGTTTTAATCTTGCCTACATTAGATGTAGATAATATCTGTTCTGCAATTTCATTATCATGAAAAAGAATGGATTTCTGATACATCATGTATTGCTCCATAGAAGAGTACTGAATCCCATCTATCTCAAAATCCGAAAGATACCAATTGCTTAAATATCCGTTTGCCTCATCAGGATTATGAAAACATATAACATTTTTCATACCGTTCCTCCTTTTAGCTTCCATTTTCTATCACACAAATTTTCTCTGCCGGTTTAATCTCTCCCATATCATAATCAATTTCTACTCTTCAATATGCTCCCTGCCCTGGGCAATAATGGTCCGCACATGTCCATCCGCCAGAGAATAGAAAACAGATTTTCCTTCCCGCCGGCTCTTCACTAATTTATTCTGCTTCAAAATCTTCAGCTGATGGGAAATGGCAGACTGGGTCATATTTAGTGCCTGAGCCAGATCGCAGACGCAAACCTCCGCCTCAAACAGCACAAACAAAATCCTGATGCGGGTGGAATCCCCAAACACCTTAAACAGCTCCGCCAGATTATATAATTCCACTTCATCAGGCATGGTTTCCTCTACAATTTTTAAAAGCTCCTGATGAACTTCTGTTGTATCACAGCATTCCAATTCTTCGTCTATCAAAAGTCATTCACTCCTTCTAAATCATTTCCATAAATATATCTTAACAGGAATTTTCTGATTTTACACCCCAAAAGATACAAAATATATCAATCGTTTTCATACTACGATATAGCTATAAAAAGCAGGGTATAAATCATAGCTACCCCGCTCTTTATAAAGTCTGCTCTTTCATGTTACACTTTTGTTTCTATTTTTTACCTACAGTTTTTATTGTAACTCTTCGCCGCCTTTTTTGACTGCTTTTCTCTTACAGCTTTTTAACAAACAATGCGCGAATTGCATTTAATACGGCAATAACCATAACGCCTACATCAGCGAAAATGGCAAGCCACATATTGGCAATGCCCAAAGCTCCCAAAACCAGACAGATTAACTTAATACCGATTGCAAAAACAATATTTTCATATACAATCCGCAGGCATTTTCGGGAAATTTTAATTGCCTTGGCAATTTTTAAAGGATCGTCATCCATGAGAATGATGTCCGCAGCCTCAATGGCTGCGTCAGAACCCAATGCTCCCATGGCAATCCCGATATCCGCTCTGGATAAAACCGGCGCATCGTTGATACCGTCTCCTACAAATGCCAGTTTTTCCTTTCCGCTTTTCTGCTCTAACAGCTTTTCTACAAGGCTTACCTTATCCGCCGGCAAAAGCTCCGTATAAACCTCTCCGATTCCAAGCTCCTTTGCCACCTGTTCGCCTACGTTTTTGGCATCTCCCGTAAGCATGACCGTTTTGGTAACGCCGGCTTTCTTTAATTCCTTAATAGCCTCTTTTGCATGGGGCTTTATGATATCCGAAATAAGAATATGTCCTGCATATACCCCGTCTATTGCCATGTGAACTACGGTTCCCACGCTGTGACAGTCTGCATATTCTACACCGATGCGTTTCATCAGCTTTGCGTTTCCTGCTGCCACAGTTACGCCGTCTACTTTTGCCGTTACGCCGTTCCCGCTGATTTCCTCCACATCGCTGACCCTGCTTTGGTCTATGACTTTGCCATATGCCTTTTGCAGGCTTTTGCTGATAGGATGAGAAGAATAGCTTTCTGCTAAAGCGGCATATTCTAACAGCTTATCTTCCTCTATGGAATTATGATGTACTCCTGCAACTTCAAAAACTCCCTGGGTCATGGTTCCCGTTTTATCAAAAACCACATACTTTGTCTGTGAAAGGGTCTCAAGATAATTGGAGCCTTTCACTAAAACTCCCGCATTGCTGGCTCCGCCGATTCCTGCAAAAAAGCTTAAAGGAATACTGATTACCAATGCACAGGGACAGCTGATTACTAAGAATGTCAACGCTCTGTAAATCCAATCGCCCCATGCAGGGGAAATTCCCATAACCATCCTCACAATAGGCGGCAGTAATGCTAACGCAAGGGCGCTATAACAAACCGCCGGCGTATAATAACGGGCAAATTTGGAAATAAAGTTTTCGGATCTGGATTTTTTGGAACTGGAATTTTCCACCAGATCCAGAATCTTGGATACTGTAGATTCTCCGAATTCCTTTGTGGTCCGGATTCTCAAAAGTCCTGTCATATTAATACAGCCGCTGATAACCTCGTCTCCCGCCTTAGCGTCCCTCGGCAGGCTTTCGCCGGTCAGCGCACTGGTATTTAAAGTAGAAGTACCTTCCACGATCACACCGTCAATGGGGATTTTTTCTCCCGGCTTCACGACAATGACATTTCCTATTTCAACTTCATCCGGATCAATCTTTTCAAGTTCTCCGTCTTTTTCTATGTTGGCATAATCAGGCCGGATATCCATAAGCTCGCTGATATTGCGCCTGCTCTTTCCTACCGCATAGCTCTGGAACCATTCTCCAATCTGATAAAACAGCATAACCGCAACGGCTTCCGTATAGCCGCCTTCTCCATGACCTGCTGACGCTCCTGCAAAACTGAGCCTTTCATAAATAGCAATGGCAAGCGCCCCTACCGTAGCAACTGCCATAAGGAAATTTTCATCAAATACCTGTTTATTTAAAACACCCTTCCAGGCTTTCAGTAAAATATCATATCCGATTATAAGATAAGCGGCCATATATAAGGCAAATTCCAGATAGCTGTTGCTGACCGGGAACAGCATGAATGCCGCCATAAGCAAAGCGGAAATAACAATCCGTATCAACATCTTTCTTTGCTTTTTATTCACAAAAAACCACCTCTTTCGCTTTTAAAGGTAGATTTCACAATCGTCCTCTACTTTTTTACAATTTTTCAAAACATCCTGCATAACCGCTTTCGGGTCCTGCCCTTCTTCAAATTCAACAATCATTTTTAATGTCATGAAATTTACGGTTGCATCCTTGACTCCGGCTGTCTTTTTTGCAGCCTCCTCCATTTTGTTAGCACAGTTTGCGCAATCCACATCAATCTTATAAGTCTTTTTCATATTTTTATCATCCTTTCTTTTTTATATTATCGTTCAAACATATGAATGATTGTTCATATGTTTGAATTAATTATAGCACCTGACCTAAAGATGTCAAGTGCTGACAGCACTTTTTATTATATATTTTTAAATGACCCGCTTTTAAATGATATCCTTTCTGTACAATCCTCCGTTCACACTTTATGATACGACCTTTACATCAAATACCTCTTTAAAAAACCGGTGATATGCCTGGTTCCGCACAAGCTCCGGAGAATTGGATGACGGCGACCAGAGTTTTCGGAGCCTTATATCACTCTTTTCAAAGGATATCTCCATATAAACGTTGCTGCCCTGCTGTGTACATTTAATCCTGTATGCCGCACCAATATTCATATCGCTTTCCGAGCCCCTCAAATTTACATTATAGGCAACTCCTCCGAAGGTAAGAATCCCTTCATGGCCGTTTATCTTCTCAAATGAAGTTTCTTTTATGTTCTTACTGATAATGGTAGAACCCAGCTTATACATAACATAATTAACATCCGTATTGTTTACCAGATATTTGATTCCGTCTATGGTTGTCACTCCGCCAATCTTTTCATTGATTTTTTTATAATTCTTTATTTTGTATATAAAAAGAAAAACCATTATCATTCCAAATACAATACTCCAAAACATTTCTTCTCCTTCTTTTGCATTGAAAGCCACAATGCTTTTCTAAACATAAAACCTTTTCCGACCTTATTTTATTAACTCATTAAATATATGTTAGTCAAGAACATAATATTGTTTCATTATACTTGTGTCTATTATATTGATTATTGGAATTGTGTCATTTTTTGCTACAAGATAAACACCAAAACCTTTTTTCTCATTTTTATTATGGCAATTTTGTTACTAACTCCTGCGACAGAGCCATTTAAGTACATATTCTTTGACAAATACCCCAAATATATATTATTTTAGTTAATAAACAAAGGAGGGAATTCTTATGAGGAAAAGAATTTTATTAAACGTAATTACAGCGACAATGTGCCTGGGCGTATTAACCGGCTGCGGTACAAAATTAACGGCAAACTCGCTTACACTGGAACTGGGCGATTCTATTCCTGACGATATTCTTGAATATGTAACCGTCTCCAGCGAGGATTCCGATGACGTTCTGGCAAATGCCACCTTATCCACAGAAGATATTGACAATATGACTGTGGGAGAGTATACCGCAACCGTTACCTACGGGAAACGGACCGTCGATGTAAGCGTTGAGGTAACAGATACCACTGCGCCTGTCTTAGAAGCAAAGGACGAAGCTTTTGCCCCAGGCGATGTTATCACTGTAGATGACCTCGTAACCATAGAAGATTTCAGCGATGTAACCAGTGTATTTATTGACGAGGATGGCAATGAACAGGATTCCATCATTGCAGAAGAAGGCATGACGGTTACAGTTAAGGCTACGGATGCTTCAGATAATTATTCTGAATTAGAGGTACCGATCGAAATCAGTAATATTGCTGAATTATACGGAACATGGGAAACAACCTTTGACTTTTCCGATATAATTGAAGATGAACTGGGAAGTGACTTTGACGGGTTTCATGAAGAATTTGGTATTACTTTGCTTATAGACTTCAATGAAGACGGCACCTTCAAAATTTATGTGGACGAAGACGCTTTAACAGACGCATTTAACAGCTATATTGAAAGGCTGGCGGCATTCAGCACTGAATTAATATACAAGGAATTTACAGATGGCGGTTATTCCCGTAAAGAAATCAATTCCGTATTCAGACAGAAGTATGGTATGGGAATTGAAGAGTATATGCTCAGCGAGCTTCAGGATAGCGTAGATATTAAAGAACTTGTAGAAAGTACCGAAACAACCGGCGTTTATGAAGTAAAGGGAAATAAACTATATATGGATGAGTTTGCAGTATCCTCCTATGAATATGATTTATTTACCATTGAAGGAGATGTGCTGACAATCGACGCCCCAGAAGAAGTAGATCCCATGGGTATTTTCGAAGACTTTTATTATCCTTATGTATTTAATAGGATTCAGTAATTTTAAATAATAGATACCCCCGGCAAATACCGCCGGGGGATTTTTTATGCAATTACTTCTTTTCCGGCACAAGAAAAACAAATATTAAAGTACTAAGTAACAGCATATAAGGATAAAACAGATTGAAATAATTGCTTTTGAACAGAAGGTTTATTTAAAATCCACTAAATGCAAAAGGACCCGGGATTTATACTTTAAATAGAAAACATATTTCCCCCTGTCTGTCCATTCCTTTTATCACAAAACTATAATCCTCCAAATTCATATTTAATTCCGCTCTATAATTGTGATAATCCCAAATAAAATCTATTTTACTTTTTGAAGTAAAAATCTGTATATTACTTAAGCTGTGAAATGCAGGAAACCTATTTCTAAAACAGAGCATCTCTATCTGCTTTCTCGTGACATCTCTTTTTAATGCTTCTTTTATTTCATTTAATGAAAGATTTGTCCGGTTGATCTCCTTATGTCCGCCTTCTCCCGCTCTTTTTACGGCCCTATAATCATTTTTCCCGGCAAATAGGTCCAGATACCATATTTGGGGAATTCCGGGCATGAACAACTGCAATGCCCTCGCTGCCAACAGCTTTTCTTCTTTTTCTCCTAATGCACTGTAATAGGCTGCATTAACCTGATAGTAAATATTTTTTTGCCCATGCAGATTTTTGATATAACCTCCCCGTTCAACAACCTTGTCCATTAACTTTTTTATTTGCTCGTCTGAAAGCAGGCCTTTTAAATCCAGCAGAGGTATTCCGTCATGACATCCCAACATATTTACCACTCTCATTTTTTTGCAGATGATCTCATCAGCCCAGTTTTTTAAAAGCGTACCGTCTTGTTCTTCCAAAGCATTGAGAATAAGGCCGGGCAAAAAGAAATCATATGTCAGATATCCTTTCTCTGCCAGATATGCATTTGTCTTTTCTTCATAACCTGCATGTATTTCCGGCAAAACCTCCAAACTGTTTTTTTCTGCCAGTTTATTTATTCTATCCAGAAATTCCCATGTGTCCGGCTCATTCAAAAAATTTCTTTTACCAGGACTTTTAGGCGCATACGCAAAAGCATCCAGTCTTATTATTCCCGCCCCGTAAGAACGCAGCTTTTTAATCGTTTCTTCATAAAATTTCCATACCATTTGAGAATTAATGTTTAAATCCATTTGTCCTAAATATTGCTTTTTCCTATTTAAATATGTGCATACTTCATTCCTGTATTCCGAAAATTGACCAAAATCTATACTGTCCGTATTTTCTATATCATCCAACTGGGCATTGATGAGCGTAGCTAATTTTTCTGCGGTAAGATATTGACATTTTAAAATTTTCATGAGTCTTTGGGGCGTTAACTTATTAAAGATTACTTTTTTATAAAAAGTGTTCCAATACGGAACATCCCTCCCATCGGGCATTCCCACCATTAGAAGCGGCAGTCCTTCCTTTCGGAAAAACATATCTTTTATATATTTGTCCTCCGGCCGGATATAGCCCTCAGACGTCATATTTCCACATCCCTGCCAGAAATCATTCCAATTGATGAAAAAATTTTTATATAAAGATTTTTCGCCCTTTTCTAATAAATCCTGAAACTGCTCTGATAATACAGACAAATGATTGAGAACGAAGTCGAACATCAGATTGATTCCCAGTCTATTCAGTTTTTTTAAATCTTCTATATTGGC
This sequence comes from Lachnospiraceae bacterium, assembly GCA_910574745.1. GTDB lineage: Bacteria > Bacillota > Clostridia > Lachnospirales > Lachnospiraceae > UBA2882. The sequence continues at coordinate 9,203 of CAJTCE010000040.1, forward strand.
AAATAAATGATTCAGCTCATAATCAATAACGGAAAATCCCCTGTCCAGATCCGAATTAAATATACTGGGCAGTATATATGTGGAGCCAAAAGCATTTTTCAGCTCCGTATCTTCCAGTAAGGAAATATAATCCTTCAAATTATTACCAATACTGTCCGGATATAAATTAAATATGGGTTTTATATCGCTTGTTCTTTCATTCATCGTACATGCCCTCTTATTTGCTCATTATTTCCCTAAATTGTTCCTGATCAATAAACTCACATTGCTTGGAAACGATATATTTTGCTTTTCCTGCATTTTTCTTAATAATTTCCTGCTCTATTTCCAAAACTGTTTTTATAAAAGGGGTATCTGTTTCGTCGCCCCGGTTCCTACTTTTCCTGAATTCCTCTGTTTCCTTTGGAGTACTATTCAACAAAACAGGAATATCGATTCCTTCCAAATATTCACTGTTGCCATGGGTCCAATCAATAATAAGGATATGAACTTCTGACATATCCACCGCTTCATACCACAACTCAGTATTTTCCCTGCCCAACCGCTTTAACCAAATCTTATCGCTGCCTTTTTTAAACTTGTTGATAATGTCATTTACTTCCATAAAATTAATTTCCCGGTCAGTCCCCAAATATCCCTGCAGTCCTGTTATTCCACTGTCGATATATTCCCTAAGCCATGGATATTTCACAACATTAGCCTTATCCAGATCGCCTTGGCACTTCTGCAGCGTATGTATAATCTCAAATCTTTCCATGCTGTAATTTCCTTTACGGATTAAACCTTGGATTGCCGCTTTTCTATATATGCCCAGCCTTTCCGCATCGTTATACATGGGAATCCTATGGGGATAATTATCTCCCGACATGGTATAAGAGCCAATTCCCAAATTGTTAAAATAATGTGTCAATAATGCTGCTACACCTGTTTTTCCTACACCGGAGCCTCCGCAAATAGATATTACAATTTTATTTCTATTTTTATATGCCAAATTCCTGACATCTTTAAGCAATTCGGGAAATAATAATTTTGCTTTTTTTATATGGTTATCATATAATTTAATCGTGTCCTGCGGCATATCTCCCTGAGGTATGCCTTCTATGGAAGATTTGTCATTCCAAATTCCCACAGAATCAATTTTGTCCCTGATTTCTTTACTTTTCATTTTTTTATCCGCCTTTTTTATTTTTTCCGGCTATTAATTTAATGACAGGTTCCGGAATTCATGCTGTAAAAAATAATCTCGCAAAAAATATGCCAATTTTTTAATTATTGGCGTACTTTTTGCGTTACACTATATGATAAAGAATCAATTTAACAGCAGACAGCGGAATATTAAAAGATTTTCCTTTGGGAAATAATAAATTCCTGTACGAGAACGTTCAAAATGAAACATATTTATCTGCAATTATGACACGGAGGTTTCATTATGCAAGATTTGTCAATGTATTTAGAGCAGAAACAAGCGATCTCACAAAAAACCATACAAAATATTGAAATTCTTCAAATGAACGCCCAGGAACTGGAATCCTACTTAAATAATATTGCCTTGGAAAACCCTGTAATAGATTCCGATAGAAACACAGAAGAGTCAGAATCTATTATCATTCAATCTGAAAGCGCATATAGCACGGATTTCAATTTTGTACGTAAAAAAAATGAGCAGCAGGCCCCGGGAAACGCATATGAATATCTGACAGCCTCTCCGGATAACTCATTAAATAATAGCATTTATCTTCAACTCATACCTTTTTTTCATAATGAGAAGGATAAATCTATTTTATATTTTCTGACAGAATCCTTAGATGACAACGGATTTTTAACACTTACCATTGAAGATTTATGCAGAATATTTCATATATCCGAAAAATCCGCCCTGGAATATATTCATATTCTCCAATCCGTTGAACCTGCGGGTATCGGGGCTTCATCCTTAAATGAATGCCTGATTCTACAGCTGGAACGTATGGACTGTTCTGATAAAGAATTGGCAAAAACCATTTTAACCTTTTATTTAACTGATATTGCAAATAATAAATTGAAAGAATTGGCAAAAAAACTTAACGTTTCCCTTTCCAAAGTATATGATGCGATCAATTTGATCAAAACACTGAATCCTAAACCCGGCAATGGATATTGTAATAATGAGCGGCCGGTTTATTTACAGCCTGACGTCATCATCATGCAAAAGCATAATAATTTTCAAATTACCATTAACGGGGACCTGGCCCCCGGAATGAAGATCAATGAAAATTACCGACAGCTGTTAAATCATCCGGATTCCAGTGTAAGAGAGTATTTATATCAAAAGTTCCAGCAGGCAGAATGGATCAATAAGTGTTTAAAGCAACGGAATTCTACGCTGTTAAAGATAACCCGGCAGCTTATTATCAATCAAAAGGAATTTTTTATGCATGGTCCCGATCATTTAAAGCCTTTTACCCAAAGCGATTTAAGCGAACTATTAAAAGTAAATTCTTCCACAATAAGCCGGGCCATCCGAAATAAATACTTGGAATGTTTCTGGGGAACATTCCCATTTAAATATTTTTTTACTAAACCTGTGCCATCTGAAGTTTCAGATTCCACTGTTGATTCGGTTAAATCTTTCATACAAAAACTGATTAACGCTGAAGATAAAAAACATCCCTTAAGCGACCAGAAGATTTCTGATCTGCTTTCTGCAGAAGGCTTCCATATTGCGAGACGCACTGTCTCAAAATATCGTATGGCACTATCCATTCCCGATACATCAAAAAGGAGAGTTTATTAAGCTCTCCTTTTATTCAATGCCGTAATATTTCATTTTTCTCCACAGGGTGGACTTACTGATCCCCAACCGGGCAGCTGTCTGTTCTCTGTTCCCGTTAGATTTCAGTAATGCGTTTTTTATACTGATCTTTTCCGCTTCTGCCATATTATCGATTCCGTCTATATTTCCGGCCTGGTTTATATTTTTAGAAGTCACTTTATCTTCATCAAGCTGGGACATCTCTATTACGTCAAACTGCTCTTGAATCTCTTTTGATGAAATTTCTTTACTTTCCGCCACAATAACTAACCGTTCACAAAAATTCCTAAGCTGTCTTACATTTCCTTCCCATGGATAGAGCATAATCTCATTTTCCGCTTCTTTGCTTAAAACGATTGGCTTATTATATTGTTTTCCGTATTTTCCAATATAATTGTCCGCAATTAAAACGACATCTCTTCCGCGTTCTCTCAAGGAAGGAATATTCAATGCCAAAACATTCAGCCTATAATACAAATCCTCTCTAAAATTGCCTTCTTTAACCTGTTTCACTAAATTTTTATTGGAAGCCGCTATCACTCTTACATCAACAGGGACTACCTTATCATCCCCTATCCGCATTACGCTTCTTTCCTCAAGAACTCTTAACAGTCTGGTCTGGCTTTGCAAATCCATCTCTGAAATTTCATCCAAAAAAATAGTTCCTTTATTGGCAATTTCAAAAAGTCCTTTCTTTCCCTTTTTAAGGGCTCCTGTAAAAGCCCCTTCCACATATCCGAATAATTCGCTTTCTAATAGATTTGACGGTAAAGCCCCGCAATTAACGGCTACAAAGGGATGCTCTGCCCTCAGACTGGAATTATGCATACTTTGGGCAAAGAGCTCCTTTCCACATCCGCTCTCCCCATATAAAAGAATATTTGAATTATATTTTGAAAACCTTTCAGCCAGCTTTTTTGTCTTTACCATAACTGCCGATTCGCCCAGAATATCAACGAATCTATATTTTGCATAATGTCCCTTCTTATAAAATTCACTTTTAACCTGATTTTCCATTTTCTCAATCTGTTGTATGGTAGTAAAGTGAACGACCGCTCCATTGGAACGCTTTTTGTCTGAGTTTGGCGTAAGATTTAACATACCTATTAAATCTCCGGTATTTATAACACGGCTGTAATAGGACTTTCCTTTATTAAGGATATCTTCCAGCTCCGATCTGGATACCGCAGGAACCAGTTTGTAAAAATACTCCCCCACATATTCATCGGTTTCATTTTTGGTAAACATACTCTTCGCCTGATCGTTACACGCCGTTATTCTTCCTTCATTATCTAAAATGCATATGGCTTCAAAGGAATAATTGATCATATTGCGCATTTCATTTAGGGCACGTTGCAGCTGTGTCCTTTCGGCAACCCGTTCCACTACTTTTTTAATATCCCCCAGAAAATCAACATATTCATAAACCCTTTTATCGTGAAAAGGATACATACCGCTGTTTCTCACTTTTTCCGCATGTTGGGGGCCGCACACAACCACCTGATATCCCTCTTTTGCATAGGCATCAAAGTAGCTCTGGCTCAGATTGTCTTCCCAGGGCGGATTGAGGATTTCAAAGCCAAACATTTCTTCCAACAGACTGATTTTAATATTTATAGGCAAATATGTTCCCAATATTACTTTTTTATAATGCTCCAGCCCGTTTTCCTGCAAATGCTTTTTTAACAAAAATAAAATTACCGTTGTGTCATGGGCGTTTAATGTAACCGGATAAACAGGCACCATCGGCTTATGCGACATAATCTTTTCATAATCCAGCCATTCACACACTATGGCATCCATCTTTTCATCCTCACACCACCGTATCTGATTTTTCATCTCGGTATCATTCACATCTCTTCGTCCGATATAAGCCTTAAATCCCATGGTCCTTTCCAGACTTTTTGTATTCTTGATCAAGGCTTCATCAAATAAATTTAAAAAGTAAATATTAAACATAACTTATCCCTCTGTTATCAATAGCCTGAACTCTTACGCCTATGATTCACTAAAATATTGATTTTTCATTTTGTTAATAGCTGCCGCATTAAATATGCCATGTTTTTTGACACCCGGCAGAAATGATCCGTAATATAAATCGTATTATCACAGCTTGAAGTGTATACCTTTAATACCTCATTGCAAAACCACTCCACAGGTATATAAATCCGGTCGTCTTTCATTACAGTCTGTACAGGCATTGCCGTCACGACATCATCAATAAGACATACGGCATTTTCTGCCGCCAGCTGGACTCTCCTTCCGTCCTCCAGCTTTATTACCAATTCCCCGCCATTACTTTGCCACAGTATACTAATATGAAAAATATCTGCCAGGGAAGTAATGGGAACCATCAGATATTCGCCTCTAAACTCCCCCCTGCCTCTTAAATTATACTTTTTAAGCACAAATGTTTTTCCCTGCAATGCCGTTATTTTCCCCATTGCAAATCTGCTTCCGCTGTCAGGGCAAAAAGCCACGGAGAGTCTGTCTCCTTTTACAAATTTTCCTTTCGTCAAATGCCCGGCTCCCTGTGTCAATCCACTAAAAAAATTACTCCAGATAATTTCTGCCTCGTCAATGGTTTCCCCATGATCCCTATCCTTTACTTCCCTGAATACATAATCCGCTTCTCCTTCATAATATGCTATATTATTATCTCCTTCAATAGTAATATGGGGAACCGGTCTGCACCCATTAACTCTCAGCCAGTAATTTCTGTTATTTTCTACTGCTGACGTAATACTCTCTTTTCCTCCCGGAATTTCATCATCCAATTCCATATGAGTCTGTACGACCGCAATCCGTCCGCCGGCATTTATGGGATTTCCCTTCGGATCATAAAGCACCTTGTGATTTATAAGAGCCCCTGTTCCTGCAATGCCTGCAAATAAATGTCCATAATATCTTCCCATCATAGATGCCATCAAATCGCCCATGGACATACCATGAATAAATATTTTCTGCCGGTCAATATGATATTTTACAACCATTTCCTCTATCAGGGACAGGATTAATCTCACATCTCTGTTTTCCTTTATATCTTCGGGCATTTTATTCATATACACACCGCTTTCCGTTTCAGCAGTCAAAATACCTTCCATCTCTTTATCATAATCAACTGTCCAGAATCTTCTTGTTTCAGCTGTTGGAAATATAACAATAAATCCTTCCCTTTCCGCAACCTTAGTCCAGGAAGAAAACATTGCCTGTTCCCATCCGCATGAAAGTCCACCATGCAGAGATATTACCAATGCCCTGGATTCTGTTTTTGAGGGGACATACTCATACCAGCAGCTTTCTTTATTATCAATTATGCATTTCCTGATTTCCTTTAATCTTTCGGAACATACGATTGTATTAATACCATTATCATTTGTCACTATTTTCTCTGACTTTACTTTTTCAAATGTATACTTTTCCAAGGAATTTCCTGCTATTCCCGCTTCCAGTCTTATCTTATTCTTCATTTTTATTTTCTTCTCTCTTTTCACTATAATAGAACATCACAGCCGCTAAGACCATTAATATGATACATATATAATAGATTCCTTTATATCCTAAAGCGCCCACGACAAAGCCTCCTATTATAGGTCCCAGACCCTGCCCAATATCGCCGCCAAGATAATATGTACTTGTTGCAACCCCGCTTTTTCCAATTCCTGCGCGTTTTATACATGCCGCCTGTATAGAGGGCTGTACCGCTCCCTGTGCGACAGATCTGATAACGGCAGAAATTATTATAAGTACCATGGAGTCAGCATTCGCCAATAAAAGCAATGACAAAACAGACATTATAATACCCGGATATACCACATATTTAAGCCCTGTTCTATCTACCAGTTTCCCCGCCAAAGGTCTCGCCAGAAAAAGAAAGACCGCACATACCGTAAAATATATACTGACATCCGCAATTCCTTTTTCCAAAGCAAACAGTACTAAAAATGAAGCGATTACCCCGTTCATGAAGGAATATATTCCGCCTATAAAGGTATAATCCAGCACTTTTACAGAAATTATATCATGAATGTGAATGCCTTTTTTAATCCCGGCTTTTTTTCCCTGATATTTATATCCAAATAATAGCATAAACAGCATGCCTGCTGCAGAAAAAACTGACGCTGCAAGAAATGAATTTATTATACCGTGGGTATTCATGATCCATACGCCAAGCCCCGGTCCTACCGCCGATGCAACAATTTGTCCCAGCCCTAAGTAACCAATGCCTTCGTTAAATTTTTCTTCAGGAATAAACTCACTGGCCAATGCCACGATTGCGGTACTGTTCAAGCCAAATGCGATTCCATGTAATATTCTGAAGGCCGTTATTACGGGCAGATAGTGAGTTCCTACATATCCGGCTATGGATATAGATACTAAAAAAGAACCTGTGATCAATAAACTCTTTTTATTATATTTATCCGAAATATACCCGGTAAACGGTCGTATTATCAATGAAGTTATAGAAAATAATCCTACAACAACGCCTGCCCAATGTATATTTGTTCCTATTCCTACCAAATATGTGGTAAGAATTGTCGTTATCATGTAAAAACTGAAGCATGTAAGAATATTTACCAGTATTAAATAAATATATTTTTTATTCCATAATTTTTTATACATCTTTTTCCTCTGTAAATAACAAATCGGGCAGAAATTCATCCACCCGATTTATTATCTCTATTTTTTTCGGATGCTAAAGATTTTTAATTTATTCAAATTTTAAATCTTTTACCATCAATGTCGCCTGATTCCATACTCTGAAATTTAAATTGTCGGCAAATGCATAGATATTGGAAACCTGAACAACCGAATACGTAGGGCACATATCTTCTACAATCTTAACCGCCTTATTGGTATTTTCCTGACGTTCCTCATCTGTTTTGGAGACAAGCGCCGCTCCATAATATTGATTAAATTCATCGAATTCCGTTCCTGACCATTTACTCCAATTCAAGCCGCCTAAGAAAGCGAACAGCTGATCCATTCCATATCCGCTGGGAGCCGCCGTAAGGTTCATCACAATATCCCATTGGGCAGGATCGGCTGCAACATCCCATATTGTAGCGTTATCATAGTTATTGATCTCTGCTTCAAAACCCAATTCAAGCAATTTACTCTGTACGATTTCAGCAATACCTGTCTGTTCCGACGAACCGTCGGTAGCTATTTTAATCTTTCCACCCGTAAGGCCGGATGCTGACACCAGTTCTTTTGCTTCTTCCATGTCCGCTTTCGCATACATTTCTCCGTCAATTTCCGGTACATAATCAATCATTGCTGTTGAATAAGGGCTTACACTTGGCAGCGCAAAACCTCCGTAAACTACATTATTAATTGCTTCATTATCAATCGCACAGCATATTGCCTGTCTTAAATTCTTATCAGAAAAAACGGAATTTTCCGACATATTAAAGAATAAGCTCATGGATGCAATCGACGGGTTTGCCAAAGTTGTTAATCCGTCAATGGAATCTATATATTCTTTGTCGCTTGACTGCAGGCTCATAACAAGCTGGACTTCTCCTGTTTCCAGTGCGGTTGTGGCCTGGGAGGGTTCCGATATTACCGTAAATCTCGCCGTTTTAATGGACGGTACTCCTCCCCAATAATCATCTCTTGCTTCCAGCTCAACAAAGGAGCCGCTGACATAATCTTTTAATACATATGCTCCTGTTCCTACAGGATCCGTGACCATTTCATCCGCTGATGCGTTCCATGCCGCTTCCGTGACCATATGCACCGATGAAAGATTTTGGAAGGTATAAGCATTAGGACCTGCTAAATAAATATCCAATGTATATTCATCCGTTGCTGTTGTCTTATCCAAATCAATATTGGCAACAAATTGTGAATTTTCCGCATCCTGCTGATACAATTTTAAAGTAAATAACGCATCATTGGCAGTAAATGTATTTCCTTCGGAGTCCGTTACTCCCTGACGGATCTTAACAGTATAGTGTGTATCATCGACCTGCTCCCAGCTTTCCGCCAATACAGGTGTAATCTCCATATCATATCCCAGATCAAACAGCGGTTCATATATCTGATATAAGACATATGTAGCTGTTGTCCCTGTAGAAAATATATTCATACTTCCTACATCCTGCGACATGGCAATATTAATAGTATCCTGAGTGCTGTTGCTGCCACCATCACTGTTATCGTTTTTACCGCTGTTATTATCTTCGCCGCTCACATTACTGTTGCCGTCATTATTATCAGCAGTTCCTTTTCCGCAGCCGGCTAATGACGCCAGCATAACTGCCGTTAAAATAAGTGCTGTTAATTTCTTTAGTTTTTTCTTCATGTTTTTCTTCCTTTCTTTTGTTTGTGATTGTTAATGGCTTTCCGCAATATGACAGGAAACATAGTGATTCTTACTAATTTCCACAATATGCTGCGGTTCTGCGCATTCCTGTGTTGCATATATACATCTGGCCGCAAATCTGCAGCCGGGTTTAGGATTAATAGGAGAAGTAATTTCTCCTTCCAGCAAAATCCTCTTCCTTTTTGCATGAACATCCGGCAGGGGAATCGCTGAGAGCAATGCTTTTGTATAAGGATGCAGCGGATTATCAAACAATTCATCGGCAGGCGCTTTTTCCACCATCTGTCCTAAATACATAACCATGATTTCATCGGAAATATACTTAACAACCGACAGATCATGTGTAACAAAAATATATGTGAGTCCTCTTTCTTCCTGCAAATCTAACATTAAATTCAATATCTGTGCCTGTATGGACACATCCAAAGCGGATACCGGCTCATCGCATAAAATAAATTTCGGATTTAACGCCAATGCTCTGGCAATTCCTATCCGCTGTCTTCTTCCTCCATCCAGTTCATGAGGATAGGCACCGGACAGTCGTCTGGCAAGTCCTACTGTTTCCATAAGCTGATCCGTCTCTTGTTCCATCTCGGCCTTTGTCATTACTCCCTGAATGATCAGCGGTTCCATAATAATCTGTCTCACACTCATTCTAGGATTTAAAGATGCAAAGGGATCCTGGAAAATAATCTGCATTTCTTCTCTTATTTTTACCAGTTCCTTTTTATTTACACGGGTAATGTCTTTTCCTTCAAAAAATATCTGTCCATCCGTGCTGTCCAGTAAATGCAGTATGGTTCTTCCTAAGGTGGATTTTCCGCATCCGGATTCCCCCACGATTCCCAGTGTTTTTCCCTTTTCAATGGCAAAGCTTACGCCATCTACAGCATGCAATTGGCCTTTAGGGGTATTAAAATATTTTTTTAAATTTCTTACCTCCAAAATATTTCCCATTTCTAACACACCTCCCCGGCACGCCTGCATAAAACATAATGCCCGCTTCCCATTTCTTTCTTTTCTGCGCCCAAGCTTTTACAGTCTTCAACAGCATATGGACATCGGTCATAAAATTTACATCCGGAGGGCAGTTCCGTAGGATCCGGCATCATTCCCTTTATGGGTTTTAAGCGGGATTCCATAGAATCAAGCTTGGGAAGCGAATCAAACAAGCCTTTTGTATAAGGATGAGCCGTATTGTCAAATATATCTATGGCGGAGCCTGATTCTACCACTTCCCCGGCATAAATTACTGCAACCTTATCGCACATTTCAGCGACAATCCCCAAATCATGGGTAATTAGTAATACTGATGTATTCAATTCCTTTTTTAATTTATTCATCAGCTCAAGTACCTGGGCCTGAATGGTCACGTCCAATGCCGTAGTAGGTTCATCGGCAAGTAAAAGCTTCGGCTTACATGCCAATGCCATTGCTATGACAACCCTCTGTTTCATTCCCCCGGAAAACTGGTGGGGATATTCCCCGAATCTTTCTCCCGGGATTCCGACCAGCTCTAACATTTTTATTGCTTCAATATTTGCCCTTGCTTTTGATATTTTTTCATGAAGTCTGATTGTTTCTGCAATTTGTTTCCCAATAGACATGATTGGGTTTAAAGCCGTCATAGGATCCTGAAATATCATAGATATCTCATTTCCTTTTATATGACTCATTTTCTTTTCAGATAATTCTAATAAATCCGTTCCTTCAAAAAAAATTTTTCCTTGCTTAATTTTTGCCGGAGGATCCGGCAGAATCCGCAATATTGCTTTTGCTATCGTCGTCTTTCCTGCTCCCGTTTCCCCCACAAGACCAAGCGTTTCGCCCTTATTGAGTTCCAGGTTTACACCGTTTACAGCCTGTACTATTTTCTTATCCGAATGATATTCTATTATCAGATCATTAACTTTCAGCAAATTATTTTCCATAGCAGGCCTCCTAATTTTTCAAACGCGGGTCAAGAGCATCTCTTAGACCGTCGCCTAATAAATTAAACGACAAAACACTTGCCATAATACATACCCCCGGATATATTACAAGATAACCATAATCTCTCATAAAATTTTTCCCTTCGCTGAGCATGGCTCCCCATTCCGGCGACGGCGGCTGCGCTCCCAAACCGATAAAACTGAGGGTTGCCGCCGCTAAGATAGAATTTCCTATATTCATGGTTATTTCCACAATAAGAGGTGCAAAAGCATTGGGTAAAACATGTCTGGTAATAATCCTGAAATCATTTGCATTGATCGCTATTGCAGCCTCTATATATTCCTTATCCCTTACAGTCATAATAGATGCCCGGATAATCCGGGAATATGAAGGTATGGTTGAAATCCCAATGGCTATGATCGCATTATTAACACCGGGCCCCAAAGATGCCGCAAGAGCTATCGACAACAACATTCCCGGAATAGACTGATAAATATCCAGTATCCTCATTATGATGTTGTCGGTCCTTCCTCCGTAAAATCCCGCTATGGAGCCTAATATGGTCCCCAGTACTGCCGCTATTGCCACAGACAACACTCCGATCCTTAGAGACTGGCGGGTACCGAATATCAATCTGCTTAATATATCTCTTCCCAATCTGTCCGTTCCCAGTAAATGTTCTTTACAAGGAGATAAGTATACTGCATTCAAATTTTGTTCCGCATAACCGTATGGTGCGATCAAAGGCGCAAATACGGCAAGAAGCGTCAACAATAATATGATTATCAGTCCGGATAAAGCCAATTTGTTTTTTGACAATCTTTTTATTACTTCCATTGTCTGCGATTTGGCTCTGCCGTTTTTGCTTATTGCCGGCATATCCTATGCCCCCTTTCATTTTAATTTAAAAATTCTGGGCTTCCTTTTTGAAGCGTTTTTATACTGTGTTCGAATTCTTGGATCCACAATAGCAAAAACAATGTCCACCAAAAGCATACACAGGCAGAAGCATATGGAAATAAAAATGACGCCTCCCTGTACTACCGGATAATCCCTTTGGGAAATTCCATTCATCATATAAACCCCGATTCCCGGTATGGAAAAGATAGTTTCTGCAATCAACGCCCCGCCCAATGAACCGCCAACCATATTTCCGATTGTCTGTATAATCGGTATCAAAGCGTTTTTTAAAGCATGTCCGTATATTACCCTGCTTTCTTTTTGCCCTTTGGCTCTGGCTGTTGTAATGTAATCCTGCCTGATTACTTCCAGCATACTTGATCTTGTTTGTCTGGCTATTCCTGCAGCTCCTCCCAGAGCGCACGATATACAGGGCAGAATGTAGCACTTCCATGATGAAATCCCGGAGCTGGGAAGCCATCCTAACTGTCTGCAGAAAATCATTACAAGAATGAGCGCAAACCAAAAACTCGGCATCGACACGCAAAACAGTGAACCAAACATAGACAGGTTATCTTTCCATGAATACTGATGCGTTGCAGCCAGCACGCCTATGGGAATTCCTAATACGGTAGCAATCAGAACGCTGATCAGTGCAATTCTCAATGTATAGGGAAATCTGATAAATATCTGTTCTGTAACACTTTGCTTCGTATGGTAGGACTCGCCAAAATCAAAATGTAAAAAAACCTTTTTACAATAATTCCCAAATTGGACTAAAAACGGATCATCAAGCCCTAATTCTTCTGTTTTCAACTGTATCTGCTCTTCTGTTGCATTTGCCCCAAGCATGATTCTTACAGGATCCCCCGGCGTAATATACATAATAGTAAAAACAAAAAATGTTACACCGAAAATAACAGGTATCAACCACATAATTCTTTTTGCAATAAATCCAGCCATATTTTCTCCTTTCTTTCTCGTTGACAATTTATATCGCAATTCACATGCCAATTTTTTTAAAATGAACGTTGTTAATTGATTTATTTATATTAAATAGGTCTTAAATAATAGTTCTCTCAGCCTTAATTTATTTTACAAATAGTTTTTAGGCATTACCATGCAACATTTTCAACATCGGTCAGACCGGTGTTCCCTTTAAGTTTTCATAATCCATATAATACGGTTTTATTTTGAATTGATTGTTTCATTTTGAAATGAAACCTGATATTTATTTTTATTACTCTTTCACTATAACAGTATTTCATGGATTCTTCCTATTATATAGATATTACTTATTTTATCCAATCCTTAAGGATCAAATTTAAGCCAAAATATTGGCATAGAAATTGCGTTTCATAATTTTACAACATTAGTATAAGGAGGTTTTACAATGCCCAAAAATTTATCCTATATTGAAACGCCATTTTCAAATGATGTTTCAAATAAAGCTTTATATCCCAACAAGAGAACCGTCTCTAAATATATTAGTAGTTATGATGGAACCAAGCTGGCCTGCGATATTACTTTTCCTTTGAATGAAAGTTATGAGTTTCCCTCCTCAATGCCTGTCATTTTGCTGGCAAACCGACGACAGCGGAGAAATATGGATGACGTTGAAATCAGACTAGGATATGATCTGGTTCCCTACGGATATATTTTTGTGTCCTTTGAACTCAGAGGCTGCGGAGTTTCTTACGGAATAAACAACAGCTTCGGAAATAAAGAGCATTGCGGGGATGTGATCGCAATTACCGATTGGATATATTCCCAATCCTGGTGCTCCGGAAAAATCGGTATGCTGGGCTGTTCCAACCGTGCATATATTCAGCTGTGCACCGCTTCCTATAATCCCCGTAAAATATCTGCAATTACCCCTGTGGTCGCTGTTTCTGATTTTTATTATCAGAATTACCCCAACGGTGTCTCTGCCGTCCCGGATTGCCGCGAACCCGTTTCTAAGCATAAAATGAGCAAGGAAGAATTTATTTCCGGTCAAACCCTAACAGATGATGATGTTGACGGTAATATGGCTTATGAGGCTTACGAGAGCTGCCATTATGGAAATAACCGGGACTTTTTTGAAACCTTATTGCTGGAAAACCTAAACAGAGATTCCCGGCATCCCAACTATAACAATGAAAAAACCGGCCTTTCAATACCTCCTTTTGGAAAGCTTAAACCTTTTTTTACCGATAATCAGGTTTTTCAGCATCAATTTATCGGAGAATTGGAATCCGGGACTTTAGGCCAGTTAGCACATTTTATTGACTTTGGGGGCTCCGTTACCTTAGGACCGTGGACGCATTTTGAAGGCTGTTCCCTTACATCTTCATTTCCCAACGGTACTCTTGATATAGTTAATGCCTATCGCCAATGGTACGATCACTCTTTAAAAGGATGTGATAATTACTTAAAAAATGCACCTGCCGTAAGCTATTATATGATTCATTCCGAACCCGGTACGGAATGGCGTTTTTCTGAATCCTGGCCCCCCGAAAATGAAGTCAGGACAGCATTGTACCTATGCCCTGAACTTTCCGGTACATGCCAATCCGTCAACGATGGTTCCCTATCTTTAAATAAGCCCTGCAATCTGACGCAGGTTACGTATAAAATAAGAGATGATATTGTCGTTTTTGATGACGGCAGCGGCCATAGTCTATATAACCGTTCTAATCTGGTCTGGGATGGAGATATGACTGTCGGAGTAGATAATAAAGGAATTACTTTCACTTCTGCTCCTCTATTTTCAATGTACCGCAATGAGTTTGCTGGCTGTATATCCTTAGATCTGTGGATTTCCTGTACTTCAAAAGACGTGGATCTGATTGTTTATGCGGAAGAAGTCTTGGCAGGCGGAGAATCCAGATATATTAAAGACGGCGTTATGAGAGCTTCCCACAGAACCTCTGCACCTAATCCTGCCTGGGAAAAAATGGGGGCCACATGGCATACCAGTATGACCGAGGATATAGAGAAATGCTTAAAAGAAGGGCTGGACAGACCTACAAATATTAAATTTGCCATTGACCCTGCCGCCTATCATTTTTCCAATGACAGTCGGCTCAGAATTACCATTACCTGCGCAAACAAAAATGCATTCCAGCACTATATGTATAAAGAAAATGATCTGCCTGTTTTAACTTTATACTTAGGAGGAGAATATGCATCAAATATCAGCGTTCCTTTTTTAGAGCAGGATTACAGTACCTACAAAGGCCTCCTTACTTCTGATAAAAATATTGCCACCCTTTATGCCTTTAAGAATTTTACATATTTATATCATAAAGGATATTGGCAGAAATTTCCGAACAATGATAATTATTTTACCACAAAAGATAATTGTGTATTATTAGGAGATGATTCTATCGAATTCCATCCTTTAGGCATGCCTTCTGATATACAGCATTTGCCCTTCTATGATACAGGAAATGAAATGCCCCATCCATTTCCATCTTACAGGAAAATGCTTGTTTCCACAGAAAAAGTATCCTCTAGGGATTATACACTTTTTGTTCCCGGTAAAAAAAGCTTGTTTATTGATCTGTTTAAGAGCAATAATTTTGATAAACAACCCTGCATCATATATGTTCACGGATATGGATGTCCCTATAACTACCTTACTCCACAATTAAAGCTGATGCTGGAGTATGGTTATGCTGTTGCAGCCATTGATATCAGAAATTACCCGCCCAATGAATTTCCCGACTACATTCATGATGCAAAAGGTGCCGTCCGCTTCCTCCGGGCCAATGCCGCCAGGCTGGGATTAGACCCTGACAAGTTTGGAATATACGGGGCATCTCTTGGCGGAAATACCTCTTTAATGGTTTTATTAACGGGAGATAATCCGAATTTGGAAGGCTCTGTGGGCGGAAACATTCAATATTCCAGTAGAGTCCAGGCCGGTGCCGCCGGTTTTGCATGGTCTGATCTGCTTAATATAGGAAAAGATATCGCTGATGAATATGCCAATGATCCCGAGATCTCCAAAAAAAGACTGGAAATGACCGATGGAGAGTTTTCTCCAAGTTCGGAAGTAATCGGATTTGCCGGTGTCGGAAAAGGACTGGGAATCTTGCGTAAATACAAAGAAAACGGCTGTAACCCGGCTAACAAATTTTATGATGAAAAGCTTAGGTTTGCCGAATTTGCATCTCCTATTAACCATGTAAATCCTTCTGTACCTCCCATCGCATTATTTGGAGGACATGGAGAAACAGGAGTAAACATCGCATTTAAGCAATCATTAAAGACTTTTGAAGCTTTAAACCAAGTAGATGCGCTTACATTTTTATATGGAAATACCAATGGCAAATATGGAGAAAAGCCTGAAACATTAAATGCAATTCTGGCATTTTTCCACAAACATTTAATGGAAAAAAAAGCTGAGCACATTCTTTCTGTGTCTGCTGATACAGATATGATCATATTTGATCATATTTCTCATAAAATTTCAGAAAAACCGTCGCTCAAAGAAGGGGGCTTATATATAAAGTACGGCGATATAAAGGATTTCCTAAAGGATATTCCCGCTTTATCTTTTGAACTGCAGGATGAATATATCAATCTCTCAGCCCTAAAGAGCCCTTCTATAACATCCAAATTTTATGATTCTTTTAACACTATTATTATAAAATATTGAGTATTAAAATGGGACTGTTGCAAAATAACAGATTCCTGCAATATATGGTATAGATATTCCTGATATCATAACCATATGTGTAGGATAGTCGTACTTTTGCAACAGCCCCTGTTCTATTGTCCGCTGACCGTCTCTTCCTCCTCAATCAACCCTTCTTTCGGATAGCGGTTAGCCGCATTCCACAAAATCCACTCTTCATAACCTGCGTCATAGACCGCCTGTATCTGTTTCCTGATTTCCTCTCCTCTATAAGTGATATGTCCGGGAACCCAGGTTGCGGTAAAGCTTTGAAGCCACGGCCTTACGATTGCCCGGTTTTCTTCCTTTACAGGCTCTAATTCCTGAAAGGACGCCTCCAATGCATACAATATTGTCTCATAGGGCTGAGCATCCGGCACACTTAACCCATACACACCGTTTTTGTAATGGGACGGATAAATCATGGGGCTGAGCACATCCACCACGCTTCCCAAGGTCTGATAATCCTGCCCCGTATATTCCTGATCTATTTTATTGTCAATGACTGTTCCAAATACGTCCGCACCCACCACTACATTTTTTTCATGGAGCTTATCCGTTGCATAAGAAAGGAAGCCTTCTATCGCCTGCTCCTTTCTGTAAGTATCCACATCTACTCCGTAATCTGCCGCAGCCGCACTTTTTCCCACAGGGAACCGCACATAGTCAAATTGTATCTCATCAAATCCTATATCGGCGGCAGCCAAAGCAATATCTGTCAGATACTTCCATACATCCTCTTCATAAGGATTTACCCAGGGAATATCATCTGTATCCGTAACAAAGCTTCCGTCAGCCTTTTTTAATGCCAGGTCCGGACGCGCTTTGGCAAGATAAGGGTCTTTAAAGCAGGAAATTCTGGCTATAGTGTAAATATGATGCTCCTTCAGCTTTTCCATCAGCCCTTCCATATCGGAAATATAGCCCTTGCACGCCCCTATATCATTTACGCTTAAACTCATCTGATAAGTAATATTGCCCTGATCGTCTTTTATATCTATAACCATTGTATTTAAGCAGGTCTCATCTACAAGCGTAATCAGATTATCCATATTGGAATTGCCTGCCATTGGACCTGTCACATAAATACCCTTTACCCTTTCGCGCCTGATAAGATTCTCCGATACTGCTTCGTCATTTTGGGATACGGTTAGATCTGCCACATTCATTCCCGAAATAGTCTCTTCCTCATACAGAGTGTTTGAAGAAACCTCCACATTTTTGCTGACTGTCGCACTGACTTCTTCGGCATCCTTATCCGATATCATGTAACCGGCTGCCCCGATTCCCAAAACAACCATTATGATAAAAACGATGATGAAAGTTTTTTTGTCCTTTATCATTAGAGCATGCCACTCCTTTAACTATTGGAAATTATTATTTATAAAAAGTTAATATGATGATACTCATCCATTTTCTATTTTCCGGATTTTCCAGTTTTCAAAAAAATATATTCTTTCTCCCCCGAAATTTCTTTTTCGTATCGATATCCCAGCCCCTCAAAGCTTTTTAACTGCTCTAAATCAGTAACATTGTTTTCGGCCATAAATTTGACCATTTCCCCTCTGGCCATCTTTGCCAGCGTGCCCTTCTGAATAACCCTGCCCTCTCTTAATTCTCCAAACACACAGGTAATAAAAATATCCTCCGGCTTCAAATAGTGTTCCACACACTTAGAATATTCTTTTGATGCCAGATTAATTATTATTCTGTCTTTGTCACAAACATTCCCATAAATTTTACTTCCCCAAAAATCATACAGATCATCAGCGCCTTCCACCCCGGCTTTTGCCTGCATTTCCAGTCTGTAAGGCACAACCCCGTCCAAAGGCTTTAACACGCCGTAGAATCCCGATAAAATGCATAAATGCTCCTGAATATATGAAAGCGCGTTATCTGTAAATACTATTGGCGCCATATATTGGTATTGAATGCCTTCATAGGATAAAATTGCCGGGGTCAGATTCTTTTGTAAATCCATTTCCCGGAATCTGGCAAAATTCAACTCTGCAATTTTATCATTGCAACTCCACAGCTTTTTTGCCTCTCCATAGGACAAAGTCTGAATAAAATTTTTTATTTTTTTCGTATCTTCCAAAAAGGCCGGCTCTGATCGTACCGGCAGACTGTCAGTATCTACAATCATTTTCTTTGCCGGAGAAATAATTATCTTCATTTCTGTCTTTAAAACTCCTTCAACATCTGCTCCGGATTTTCTGCAGCCTTTACTTTATCCAGCGCTTTCATGATCATTCCCTTTTCATCAATCAGATAAGTGGTCCGCACTACGCCCATGGTCTTTTTCCCATACATGTTCTTCTCTTTCCACACATCATAATCCTGAATGGCTTTTAATTCCGTATCGGAAAGAAGCACAAAGGGCAGATTATATTTTTCTTCGAATTTTTTATGGGAAGCCACGCTGTCCTTGCTGATTCCGATTACCACAGCATCCCTTTCCATAAACTGCGGATAAAGCTCTGCAAAACCGCAAGCTTGCTTTGTGCATCCCGGTGTATTATCCTTGGGATAAAAATAAAGAATTACTTTCTTTCCCTGAAATTCTTCTAATGTACGAATTTCTCCGTTTTGATCCGGCAGTGAGATTGCCGGAGCTTTCATTCCGATTTCTAACATAATTTTTCCCTCTCTTTTCTTTTAATTCTTAAATTTATATTTCCCTGCTCATACGATATATATTTTAATCATTATTTTCATCTAGTATTATATATAATTCGACTATGAATATCAATTTTTTCATTATATAAAGTTTGTGTCAAACATCCGACCCCGCCGTGGCTTTTTAATTCCTTTAGGATGCTCAGGTACTATTCCCGGGAGTTTGACAGTTGAATATCAGAAAAAATACCTGCAGGTCTTGTAAAACCTGCTTTTTTTGTGTCAAATTTTTGGTTTTTATATATGTTATTTTATGTTATTGTGTGGTAT
>CAJTCE010000041.1 GCA_910574745.1 Lachnospiraceae bacterium
CATTTTCTAAGCTCTTTTCTTCTACTTACGATATGACCATGACATTATCCACATCCTTTAAATGTGTTTCTAAAAATGCCTTGATATTATCTTTTGCTTCATTCCTCCATGCGCCGCCGTCCGCTTCATATAAGGCACACGCAACTCCGCCTGAGCGTTCATCATCCTTTACCCTGAAAATAAAGCTGCTCACAGGCTGGGATACCTCCACAAATGTCCTGTAAGGCATCAGCATACACGGACTGGGGACTTCCACTTCGCTTAAAGAAGTGATTCCCTTTTTGATTGCCGCCTTCTGGCTCACTCCATCATCCCCGTACTTTGCAACAGTTCCGGCTTTTACATTACCTGCAAATGCAAGAATGACCGCTTTGTCATTATCCTCCCCGTCCATAAATTTTGACTGTACATTGATAATGAATCTCTCATTATCGACAAACTGCCCAAACGGAAACTCCGGGATCTCTGCATTTACTTCGACAAGGGTTTCCCTCATGCGGTCTCTGTCAAGGGCAGAGATCAGCTTTACATATGTCGGAGATACTACCTGTACGATGTATGGTATATGCTTAAAGTCCTCCTGTCCCTTAATGTAATCCACAAGGCTTGACAGAGTGTTCATTGATATGGCAGCTGCCCTGAGTTCATCATCCATACGGGTCATTTTCTTATCTGAGAAACGTCCGTTTAAAGTTTGCACTGTGTTCGGCTCTGCCAGTTCCAAAATCCTGTCTATTGCTTCTTTGATCATGTTTTTCATCCTCCCATAACCTGTTTCATGTTTAAAACCTTTGTGTCTTTTTCAGGCGCTCCAGTATCTCGCCTGTATCAGGATCGCAGCCAAGTTCTTTTGCAAGCCCCTCTGTGGTCTGCCGGTTTTCGTCTTCATCGTCCATAGACATGCCACAGTCATCAAGGGTAAGCTGGCCCTTGATCTGCCCTTTAGCGTGTTCTGTAAGCTGTACGGTGCCGTTTTTGAAGTCTTTACTGATAAAAAGCTGTGTCTCCAGTCCCATTTCCGGGGCAAGTTTGACCGAGGTCTGTACATTGACGGCAACATCTTCTCTGTCATTTTCGTTTGGAGCAAAGATGATCTTTACTATTACTTCACGCTTCTTTTTCGGATCAGTATTAAGATCCAGGATGTTATCCGATACCTTTGCCAATGCCCTGTCTATGCGCTCCTGCACACCTCCGCTGCACATATTAGCCAGTGTCAATCTTTCTTTTGACATATTTCCACCCCCTTCCTACTACTGATTTCCGAATAAAGTATCTGCCGGATTCTCCTGCACAAAAGATTGCTGCTCATACTGTCCTTCTACCGATGGCTGCTGTGCATTTATCTGAGTCTCCTGCTGCGGCTGCTCAACATAAGGTACATCAATAGGCTCTTCAACTCCCTGTTCCTCCGGACTGTACATACCGCCAAGCGTTCCCGGAAAAGCCTCTCTTAAAGCCTGAACCAAGGCAACCTTTCTGATCATAGTTGTCGGTTTATTTGCCCACTGCCTGTTCAGAGACCCGTCTTTTTTTCTTCCTGCGTATTCTTCAAATGTAACTTCTGCCCTGTAACTGTGGTCACGGTCTTTTCTGTATACCTCCGCATATCCACCTACAAGCACTTCGTTCGGAAGTTTAAAAGAACCTTCTCTGTAAGTCAGTTCTTCCATGTTCTCATCCGTCAGTATCAGTCCTGCTTTATATCCATCAAAATTAGGGTTTCCCTCCGCCCTCTTTGTAAAGGCATCTTTTCCTGCAACAATAGTCGCCGGTTCATTCCCATACTTGATCAGATATGCTTCCTTCAACCACGGATTGAGTCCGTTAAATTTGCAGAGATTCATAAACATTACAACTTCCTGCATTGTTACTTTATCCTTGTCGCCAGATACAAGGTAATTCTTCACAGTATCCGGGGTAAGTTTTACCTGTGTTCCGTTCGCATTAAAAACTATCTCATTCTTATTTTTTATTTCTTTTTTTGGTGCTAATGTATTCTGTACTGCCATCACTTCACATCCTCCTTAAAATTAATTTTTTTAAACTCTATATTTCTGTTTCTGAAAAATCCTGCAAGTTCCCGGGCATCTTCTACTGATAACAGCGCACTGAATGCCACCCACTGTTTTACGGGTTCTGGAAGATTCTCCGCAGTCTGAATCGATCTATTGGAAGATTCCTCATTAGTAAACAGGTCAATTGCAGCCGGAGGAACAAATTCTTTCCGTCTCTTTGTTTCATCAGCCTTAACAAGCTCTTCCTGACGAGCCTTTTCCTGTTCCTGCCGCAATCTCTCCTGTTCTGCCTTGATCCGTTCCTGCTCTGCTTTGCGTTTCTGCATCTCTGACAGCCTGTGGCCTTCTGCAATGGATTTATTAAGGTCAAGGGTTGTTTTATATGTCTCGATTGCTTCAAAGGCAAATTCGGGCAGTTCTGAAAGTGTGGCAAGATCGCTTTCAACAGCAGTAATCCGTGAATCAATCTCTGCCTGTATGGATTTCATAGATACTGAAGCATTCAACCACTTATCATCCCAGATCATTGACAGGGTAAGCCATTCGGGATAACTGCTGGAAGAAAAGTACTCTGAAATTTTTCCCTTCTTTTCTTTCCGGAGTTCCTCTTCACATTCTTTGACCTGCCTGTCAATCAAAACCGCGGCACTGTCAATAATGCTAATGACCTCATTTATCTGTTTTTTAAATTCGTCAAACGGCTTCATATACTCTTTTTCACGCCGTATACGTTCGTCATTCAAGGCTTTCTTCCCTCTGTTTAAATCCGCTCTGTCTTTCTTCATTTCATTGAGCTGTCCGCCGGTATATGCAATTGATTTATATTCCTCTGCTATATCAGCCGCCCACTGCTTTAATTCTTCATAGTTAAATGCAATCTTTTCAGGGATTGCCACCTGTTCAATTTTTAATTCCATGCTTTTTATCCTCTCTTTCTTATATTTCCGGCAGAATCAGCGGCGGCCTGGTATCGCTTTTGACATACTCCCAGAACTCCGCCTCTTTCTGCATCAGGTAATCAATATCTTCCTGTACATCACTCCGCTCTATGTGGTAGTGTCTGGTCTGCAGGTAAACTTCCCCGCCAAGATCATATTTAAGTTGTGCCTTCAACTCTGCAAAATCAAATTCCGTAACCATCAGATAATGCAGGACCTGCACATAATAGTTATCCGGTATCTGCTGTTTCCATTTTTCTTTCTGCATAGACTGCAGGATATTGGTGGTCTTGCATTCCCAGATACCGTTTCTTCCTTCCTGGTCGATAAGCCAGCCGTCCAGCGAAGCATGTGCCCAGGGCATCTGGTCATTGAGCCATATGTTGTTTTCTTCGTAGCAGACTGTATACTCCGGATGGTCCAGTTTAAATAATTCCCTTAAATGTTTCTCCGCTGCTATTCCATACTTTACATAAGGCTTGTCCGAAATATCTTCCGGTACCGTCCGTCCCGTTTTTTCCTGCCAGAGTTCAATGTTTGTTTTATAGGGATTTCTTCCCAGAATGGCGGAGGCATCTGAGCCCCCGATTCTTTTTCTGTTCTGAATCCACTCTTCACGGCTGTTAAGTATGTATCTCTTTACCATTTTCAACCACCATTCTGTTTTCCATCATGAATCATCACTTGCTTTCATTCAGCGCCTCCATGAAATCCATCTGATAAAACGGGCTTGTCATGACCTTAAAGGCGTGTTCAGACCGTGCCTGCATCTGTCTTTCCTGTTCCATACAGTCAAGGCATTTTCCGCCTATTATTTCTCCCGGATCATAGCTATAGTGACAAAATGGACATTCGACCATCTGCGCCATCTTTACAACCTCCTATTTCTTCCAGTATTTTTATGTCTCTTTTAAGTCTTTTTACATTCTTCCAGAGTTCTTCCAAATTCCGTTGCTTGTATCTTCTGAAAGCGGATGCTGCCAGCGCATCATCTTTTTCTAAAAGATATACGTGCTTTGAGTTACTTCCAACGGCTTTGCCTATCGCATCGCTCTTAATAAAATATGGAAAGCTCTTGATAATATGGGAAAAACCCTCTCCTTTTTTTAATACATATCCATCAGACAGATTTTCAGCCTCTATTTCCGTGACCTTTAGCTGATTTTTGTGAAAAATATATTTGTAAATAGTCATTGATACTCCTTTCCTGCTATGATAAAATCAGCATATAAGCATTTTGCTTAAGTATTTACGGCTCTGCTTGCTTTGGTTGGCTTGTGCAGAGCCTTTTTATTTGTCTGGCATTCATCCGTCACAAGGAATTTCCTTATTTCTCCATATCCGGATGCTTTTATCCGTTTTATATGTATGCCGTCCACTTCTGCCAGCTCTTTCTTGTCTGCCAGATACAGGCCTACTCTGGCCACTGCAGCGGAATCGGTCAGTGTACTCCGGTTTATGACTATGACCGTGCCCATCAGATCCCCTCCCCTTCTATCTCATTCCAGAAGCGGAGCTCCTGCTTTCTCGCAGCTACCATAAAGAGAACAACCTCATTCCCCATCCCTTTCCATTGCTCCTTTTCTTTTTCCAGTTCCACCAATGCCTCTTCCGTTGTCATCCGGGGCTTCTCATAGGTATCTTCCAGCCTGTGCATTGCCTCTTCTATCAGTTCATGCTGCCACTGGGGCATGGGTTCTTCTTTTGATCTTTCCAGGGCTTCCCTGATAATCAGGATTTCCCCTGCGGTAAGCTCGACTGCATAAAATGTTTCCATGGTCCTTTTCCTCCTTTCATCATTCTCCGTCAATAATCGTTACAATTACCTTCTGCCTGCCAAACTCGATACAGGCATTGCGGTCCGGTATGTAGATATCCAGCACTGTTCCATTCCTGATCCGTTCATCCCCGCCGGTGTCGAGGATCTCAAAGTAGCCCAAAAACTCTCCCTGACTTCCGTTATCGTCCAGGTAGATGGCGGCAACCTTGCCGTACCATTCCGGCTTACCGGCACAGGTCCCAGTCCTTACCTGTCCACCATCGCATCTGATGGTCCCATAGCAGTATGCCGTTACTTCCATCGGTTGCACCGGTGCAACTTCGGGCTTGTCCGCCGCTAAAGCTACCTGGTGGTAACAGGCGGCTCCGGCCAGCATGGCAAAGACAGCTATGCTGATTGACAATACAATTTCTTTTACTTTTCTCACTTCGTCCTCCTTAGCTTGTCCTTTCTGCCGGCCTTACGCCGACGTTTCTTTTTTACGATAGCCGATTGCTTCAAGCGCCTGCTGATTCAGCTTATTTGCTACCTCTTTCTTTTCCTCTGCGGATAAATCCTCCCAGTTTACCTCTGGAGCGTCTCCGATCTGTATCATGTTTACAATATTTAATCCGCTCATATCCCACCTCCGTTCTTCTTAATAAAAAGCTATGCTTTACTGCATGTACCTGTTGCTGCTAATATGTGCTATTGCTTTTTCTGATTTACCTTGTTAGGATTTAGATGTAACATTTGACAACCACTTTAAGGCCAATGTCGGAAAAGATTATTCACTTTTGTGATGATGCTTTGTGCTGTAATCACACTTGTGAAAAAATGGAAATAATCGATATAATTATCAATCCTATTTAGCATTAATACAGATAAGCCACGGTGGCATCGTTGAAGGCGGTGCCGTTTTCTTTGCCTTAAAGCAGTTGTCAAAATGTTACATCTTCTCCCCCTCCTTTACTCATCCGTTTTAAATAAGTAATCAAGACTTTCATTTGTATTAATCGCTTCTTTAATCTCGACACATTCGGCTAATGTTATGGGAGTTTTTCCATTTAACTTTAAGCTAATCGTGGTAGGCGTTTTGTGTATTTTTTTTGCTAACTCAGCCCTTGTTATTTTGTTTCTAGCCATTTCAGCTTCTAAATTCGGAAACAACATATCACTCCTTTCTTGAATTTTCGTGATTATGGTTATCATTATACTCGAATATTCGTGAATGTCAACATTGTTTTCATGAATATTCGATATTTATTATTATTTTAGAATATTATTATCTTGATTTTTCGATATTTATATAGTATTGTTTTCTTATACAGGAGGTAATGGTATGGAAGATACAGAAATCCGCCTTAAGGAAATAATTATTACTAGATATGGAAGTCTCAAAAAATTTTGTGAAATCATTGAAATGCCATGGACTACATTAGATAGCATTTTAAAAAGAGGTATATCAAATTCAAATATTACCAATGTAATGAAAATAACAAAGGAACTAAAGATTGATACCGAAAGCCTTGCATCTGGCATAATCATGGATTCAATCGAAAAAAAGCCCCAGACCATTGCTGCCCACTTTGATGGAGATGAATTTACGGAAGAAGAGTTAGAAGAAATTAAGCAATTTGCTGAGTTTGTAAAGAATAAAAGAAAATAAACTTATTACAAGTAGGTAACTATTTTGACCGTTTTATAGGACTACATATTTGATATAAGTATGTGTATTAAAAGGTGGGATGGTATGTATGACAGAACTTGAACAACTTGAAAATGAAGCATATAAAGACAATGTAAATATTGTAATACATCCTTTCAAAAGCGAAAAAATAAAAGGCTTATATTGCGATGGAATTATTGCTCTAAATACATCCTTGGAAACTGATATTGAAAAGAAATGTATTCTAGCTGAGGAACTTGGTCATCACTACACTGCATACGGAGACATTCTAGGAAATGATATTATCAGTATTAAGCAGGAAGCAAAAGGTAGAATATACGCTTATAATAAATTGGTTGGCTTATCTGGGTTACTTTCAGCTTATAAGGCTAACTGTAAATCATTGTATGAAATTGCCGAATATTTAGAAGTAACAGAAACTTTTCTACAAGAAACAATAGAAAAATATAAACAAAAATATGGTATTTCTGCCATTATCGATAATTATATTATCTATTTCGAACCACATTTAGCTGTGCTAGAATTGATGTAAATTTTTAGAAAGGAGGCACTTTTATGAGTTTCTTAAATCTTTTTAACAAAAATAATGATTCTGCTGTTCAAAACTCACAACACAGTAGATACGAGCATCTCCCTCTAGTGAACCCAAAAGAAGATAGAAATACTCCCAAAGGATATGTTGAAAGAAAATTTATTACTGAGGAAAAAGTTTATCAACAATGTACTAATGTATTTTACGAAAGCAGTATCCCAATCGTAAATGAATGTAAATTTGCTATAAGATATTTAGGAACTCTAGTACTACAAAATCCTAATGGACAAAAAGTTAGAAGTGTTACTGAGATAATATATTATCCTATTCCAGATTCATTAAAACAAAACTATTTAAACCTGATATCACAGTTAAATAACCTAATTATGAAATATGAGCTTCCACTGAAATACCTTTTTTCATTAGACAAAATTATTTTTTCTCCACCTTCTAATGGAGCTTATAAAATACCATTATCGTATATCCAATATAATCAAGAAAAAAATGAATTATACTTTATTTTTGCAAATGAAGTAAAAACAAATGGCCCTTATAAATACAGCACACCCGTATATGAGAGCACGGAATCTGGCAGTATTACTTATACTCAAGATGGCAATATTAAAAAAGCAGAAATTTCAAAATTGATTAATGGAAAGACTGCTAAAATAAGGTTTAAGAACTATAAAGCTGGTTTTGATTTATATGATATCCGGTATAATGGAAATGTTGTGTATAAGCGAGAGTCAAAATAATTAAGAAATTTTAAGTTATATGACATTTCGATACCAAAACATTATTAAGTGGGTATATGGAAAAATTGTTTCCCAAAATAAGAAGTAGCAAATACAAAACTACCTTGACAACCTAATATGCTTACCAGGGCAGCCGGGAGGGCGTGCGGCCATTCGTTCCGAGTTCTGCGGAAGGAGTGGTGCTTATGAGTACATATGAAGAGTTCATGATTATTTTAGCAATAGCTGGATTAATTGTTGCAATTCTAAATTTGAAAAATAAGTAAGCCGCCCTGCTTCTTGGTCGGAAAAGGACGGCTTACTTAGCTAATTATTTTCGCCGGGGCGGATAGGCTCAATCTATCTTCCGGCTGTTCTGTTAAGCATATTATAACCAATATACTTTAATCTGTCAAACAGAAGCACCGCCTCCGGTATTGGCGTACCAGAGGCGGCGGCAGGATCATACCGGGAAACCCCCGATATAATTCCCCAAGACAAGTGAATTATATCATTTCCCCGGTAAAAACACAAGTTACCGGGCATTTTTATGCCCAAAACTAATATGTTTTAAGGGAGGTAATATAATTATGCCAAACGACTTACAGGTTGCTGCAGCCTATATCCGTGTCAGCACAGATGATCAGCTGGATCTCTCTCCCGATTCCCAATTGGAAGAAATCCGCAATTATGCCAAATCACACAATCTGATTATCCCCCAGGAATTTATCTTTATGGAACAGGATGGTATATCCGGCAAAAAAGCCGAAAAGCGTATGGCCTTTCAGACCATGATTGCCACAGCACGCTCCAAACCGAAGCCCTTTGATATTATCCTTGTCTGGAAGTTCTCCAGATTTGCCCGCAATCAGGATGAATCCACTTACTACAAAAGCATCCTCCGAAAAAAGTGCGGAATCGACATTATATCCGTCTCCGAACCCATTATGGAAGGCATGTATGGCCGGCTTATAGAAATGATCATAGAATGGCAGGATGAATTCTATTCCTACAATCTTGGAGTGGAGGTACGCCGGTCCATGAAGCTGAAGGCTGAAAAAGGATTGTATAACTCACAGCCCCCTTTCGGATACCATTTTGTAAAAGGCGGAATTCCTACTATAAACGAAGAACAAGCTGCCACTGTCCGCCTGATCTTTGAAAAATACATAAACGGGGAAGATAAGAATGCCATTGTCCGTTATCTGAATGAAAGAGGCCTGAAAACCGGCCGGGGCAAGGTCTGGACAAATGAAACGGTAAAATACATACTGGAAAATCCCTTCTATATCGGAAAAGTCCGCTGGAACAGGCGCCAGTCCTCCGGTAATTCAACCTTAAAGGACAAATCAGAATGGATTATCGTTGACAGCCACCATGCCCCTATTATCGACGAGGAAACATGGATGCGCGCCCGAAAACGGGATGAACTCATTATGCAGACCAGAAGAAAATATCAGCACCCTGTATCTCATACCAAGCACTGGCTGTCGGGTATGGTTAAATGTTCTGTCTGCGGCCGTTCCCTGTCTTGGAAAAGCGGCTGCGCCCAAAACAGATGCAACACCTTCCAGTGCCTCGGGTACCGATCCGGAATACATTCCGAATCCCAGAGCATATCCGAACGAAAATTGACTGCGGCTGTACTGGAATCCCTTCACAGCGTTCTGGATGCAGATGATATAGAATACACGGTTATTAATACCAATCTTAAAAATAATAACGAACTTACAATCTATACAGAAGAACTGAAACGCATTCAATACAAAGAGGAACGCATTAAACAGGCATATATAAACGGAATTGATACACTGGAAGAATACAAGGCCAATAAGCAGCTCCTATCAAAGAGAAAGAATGACATAGAACAAAAAATCCAACGACTTACCACAATTCAAATGTCCGATACTGAAATCAGGGGTAAGTTTCTGGATAATGTTAGAAATGCTATTGATGTGATAGAGTCTGATACAGATTTTTCCAAGAAAGCCGAAGCTTTAAGAAGCATCGTAAAATACATAACCTTTTACAAGGAATCAAAAACCCTTGTTTTCCACTATTATATAGCCATTTAGCGACATAGCCCTATTTTCGGTCACGGCGGTTCCGACAGCGGCGCAGTTTACGGCAGCCGTGTGGAAAAGGACGATAATCTGGCATTAACTCTTGCCGTAGGGGATATTCTGGAAAGAAACGGTGTAAATGTGATTTACACACGGACAAATGATATTTATGAAAGTCCTGCCCAGAAAGCCGATGAAGCAAATGCGGCAAATGCAGACTATTTTGTGTCGATACACAGGAATTCCACACCTGTTCCAAACTCCTATTCCGGCGTAGAAAGCCTTGTTTACAACAGATATGGCAGGGCCTATGAAATGGCTGTTAACATCAACGACCAGCTGAGCCGGATCGGCATGAACAATCTTGGAATCAATGAGCGCAAAAACCTTGTTGTTTTAAGGCGCACTTCCATACCTGCCGTCCTTTTGGAAATCGGCTATGTCAATACGGATGCTGACAATGTATTTTTTGACGCCCGCTTTGATGATATTGCCAACGCTATCGCCCAAGGGATTCTGGAGACAATACAATAACTTTATCCGGGAAATCATTCTCATGGGAAGATACCGACAAAAAACAATCCGGAAACGGCGTATAGGTTCTTGTATAAACGCAGTCTTGTGGCTGGGCAGACAGAAGTCCTGCAATGCCTTCCCCCGAAAGCTTTGCCGCACTTTCTTTTCTTGTCCAGAGCCTTATAAATGCAGAATTCTTTTCCTCCTCTTTCTTCAAAGCAGAAAATGACTGCATTTCTTCTTCTGAGCTGATGCGCCGCAACACGTTTTCCTGATACTGCCTGACCCCCTCGACATCAATCCCAACCTCTTTGCTATCCAATGCACAGGCAGCATAGTCGGCGCTATGGGATAGGTTTACATAAAATCTATTCTCATAGGGGAAATACATCTTTCCATTTTTGTTATAATAGGGCGTTTCCTCTAAAGAAACGCCCCTTTTTTTCATGCAAAATAGAAGGAGGGCGCCTGCGGCCAGGCTTCTCTCCTTGTCTTTTGGGTTTTTGCAGGTATCCACTGCTTTTTTTCGAAAATCGGGCAGGGAATCATAGAGTTGTTTTGCTCCGGTCTGGGTTATCAGGGCGGAGGTGTTGGTAATGTAGATTTCCATAAGAGAGGCTCCTTTTGTTCTGTAAGTCGAAAGTTGCCTGATTGTCTTAATTTAAATGTTTCTTATAGACTCTGGAAGGTTCGCTATTTATGTCATTCATTATCTGATAAAATTCACATCCATACTTTTCGTAAAATCCGGTATGATTTGTTGATAGAAAGATATTCTGCACCTTATCTGCTTTGGCACGCTTCTCAATTTCCTGAAACAGGTATTTTACATAATGATGTCCTCTATATTCCGGAAAAGTATATACAAATCCCATCCACGGGGTCTCTATCCTTTGTGGACGTTACTTTTACTAAATTCTCCTCGGTAAATTCAAAGTAACAGAAGTCTCTTCAAGAATCTCTCTGGATGCCGCATACTCTAATTCTTCGCCAAATCTGTTTCGGTATAAAGTGATAAATTCAGGCTGTAAAGCCTTCCTCTTCCCAAAATCATTTGCCGCTATTACGGGAGTTGTTTCAACACCAAGGTACATATTTCCCTAAAGATTAAATTTTTTAATAGAAGCGGTAATCCTTTCCAGATTTTCAACAGACAAATATGACGGTGTTCCGCCCCCAAGATCATAACCGACAACGGGCTTAACTTTGATCAGAGTTCTATACATCTCAATTTCTTTCAACAGATATGCAACATATTTATCCGGATCCTCTTCTGCCGTCTTATC
Organism: Lachnospiraceae bacterium; assembly: GCA_910574745.1. GTDB lineage: Bacteria > Bacillota > Clostridia > Lachnospirales > Lachnospiraceae > UBA2882. The sequence continues at coordinate 11,537 of CAJTCE010000041.1, forward strand.
CAAAACTACGTATGCGCAAAACCTACATCTGGCCTAACAAAATGGAATATGTACATAAAGACACAATTCCTCCTGCTTCTCAATATTGCTCTTTACCACATGATAAATATCTTCATGATCATGGACTTCATGCTACGCTTAGGAATTCGGTTGCAGGGAATATGCTGTAATACAATAATGACGGAACTTGATTCGCCGTTCAAATATTTCTCTGCATTCCACAAATATTTCCCCTGTTTTTCTCTGCTTTACCGCACTCCTGCCATCCTGTCATAAATCATGTCCAGCCACTCTCTATTAAGCTGAGTGGTGCTGAGAATACTGAACCTGTCTTTTCTGGTCTCCGGCGCCCTCATCCATGCGTCGGCAAAAATCTCTTTGGTAATGCCATAAGCAGCGGGATTTAATTCAATGCCGTATGCTTTGCATACCTCGATAAGCTGGGTTTCATCCCTTCCCTGGAAAATACATGCCCCGACGCTTCCCAAAGCAACTGCCATTCCATGGGAAATCTTTAACTGGGGATAATATTCTTCTATGGCGTGGCAGAACAGATGCTCCGCACCGCTGCTGGGCCTGGAGCTGCCTGCAATCTCCATGGCAAGACCACCCATAACAAGGGCCCTGGACAAAATGCGGATAAAGGTTTTGCTGGTAAGGGACTTATCGTCGCAATGGTATACGCTGTCATATGCCATTCTGGCAATGGCGTAGGCAAAGTCATCCACAGGCTTTCCCTCATGCTTTGCCGCAAGCTGCCAGTCAAATAAAGCAGTATGCTTGCTGATGGTATCCCCGATGCCCGATAAGGTCTGGCCCTTAGGGGCTTTCATGATCATATCCGTATCCACTAAAATCGCCGTGGGAATCTTACACCCCAGGGTCTTACGATTCATGCCCTCTGTCTGTAAAACAGAAAAGGGAGAAGCTAAGGAATCATTGCTTAATGTGGTTGGAAGGCAGATATAAACCGCCTTGCTTACAAATGCAGCATATTTCGCCACATCCAAAACCCTTCCGCCGCCGAAGCCTATGACCACCTTGATATTCTGGATGCAGATGTGCTTGGCAAGCTCCATAGCCTGGTCAAAGCTTCCTTCTTCCGATAAGTAAATTTCACTATCCTTAAAATCCCTCTGTATTTCTGCAAGATATCCGGGATATAAGTCGCTTAAAAACTGCTCTGTCACAATGATTGTCTTCTGCCCTTTGATCTGGGGCAGATAAGAGGCAACCGTTTCGTCAACATGTTCAAAAAGGCCCTCTTCCACTACCAGACAAAGGGGAAGGTTAAAACGATTAAACTGGTTCATTAGATTCTCCTGATATTTCTATTTTTAACTGTGTTCTACTTTTCTGCTTCATCCTCTTTTTCTGAAAGATTCAGGGCAATCTGAAGCTCGTCAAGCTGCTCTTTATCTACAACGCCCGGCGCATCGGTCAAAAGACAGGATGCATCCTTTACCTTGGGGAAGGCAATCACTTCACGGATGCTGTCCGCTTTTACCAACAGCATAACCAATCTGTCCAGTCCGTATGCAAGGCCTGCATGAGGCGGAACGCCGTATTTGAATGCGTTTAATAAAAATCCGAACCTTTCCCATGCGCTTTCCTTTGTAAAGCCCAGCACTTCAAACATCTTTTCCTGAATATCGTTTTGATGGATTCTGACGGAACCGCCGCCCAATTCTACACCGTTTAATACAATATCATAGGCTTTGGCACGCACTCTTGCAGGATCGGAATCAATATACTGCCAGTCCTCTTCCATGGGCATGGTAAAGGGATGATGCATTGCCATAAAGCGGTTTTCTTCATCGCTCCACTCAAGCAGCGGAAATTCTGTAATCCACAGGAAATTAAATTTATCTTCATCGATTAACCCAAGGGAATGTCCCAGCTCAAGGCGGAGCGCTCCCAGCACGTTCCAGACAATTTTATTTTTGTCCGCTGCAAACAAAAGTAAATCTCCCGCTTCTCCTCCCATGGCATCCACAAGGGCTTTTAATTCCTCTTCCGTCATAAATTTTGCAAAGGAGGATTTGCAGCTGCCGTCCTCCTGTATAGAAAGATAAGCCAGTCCCTTTGCACCGTTACCCTTGGCAGAGTCAACCAGCGCGTCGATTTTCTTTCTGGGCATTGCCGCCTGTCCTTTTACATTGATACCTCTTACGGAACCGCCGTTTTCCAATGCGGAAGTAAAGACGCCAAAGCCGCATCCTGACACTACGTCCGACACATTCACAAGCTCCATGCCGAATCTGGTATCCGGCTTATCGGAACCGAATCTGTCCATAGCGTCCTGCCAGGTCATTCTTGGTAAAGGCAGGGAAACCTGTAAACCGATTGCTTTTTCACAAACATAGGCAATCAGTCTTTCGTTTACATCCATAACATCCTCTGCATCCACAAAGGATAATTCCATATCAATCTGGGTAAATTCCGGCTGACGGTCTGCACGAAGATCCTCGTCGCGGAAACATTTTGCAATCTGTACATAACGATCATAACCGGAGCACATCAAAAGCTGTTTAAACAGCTGGGGAGACTGGGGAAGGGCATAAAAGCTGCCGGGATGAACACGACTGGGCACCAGATAATCCCTTGCGCCTTCCGGAGTGGATTTATTTAAAATCGGGGTCTCTATTTCCAAAAATCCTTCCTCTGTCAGGAAAGAACGAACCTCCGCACAGATTTTGCTCCTTAAAATCATATTCCTCTGGACATCGGGTCTTCTCAAATCCAGATAACGGTATTTTAAGCGGATTTCTTCCTTTGTCTTGCTGTTTTCTTCAACAGGAAAAGGCGGGGTCTCCGATTCGGATAAAATACGGACCTGTTCTGCCACAATTTCAATATCCCCTGTAGCAAGATTTTCATTGACCGCACCTTCACGTTTGCACACCTTGCCTACAACGGCAACAACAAACTCGCTTCTCATTTTTTCCGCCTTGGCAAAGCTTTCTGCGCCGCATTTATCCTCTTCAAAAATAATCTGCAGGATTCCGCTTCTGTCCCGTAAATCCACAAATATAATGCCGCCTTTATTTCTCTGTTTTGCCACCCATCCCATGACAGTTACGGTTTCCCCGATATTCTGATCGGAAACCTCTGTACATCTATGGGTTCTCTTTAACCCTTTCATTGTTTCAGCCATATTACTGCCTCCTGATTGTCTTATCTGTTTTTCTCATTTTTTCATATTTTCATCTTTTCATATTATTAAGGTCATTCACTTCTTCGCGTCATGATTACCGGAGTACGGTCATACTCTTATCGCTTTAAAGGTTCTTTGTAAAAATCTACGAATTCCTCATAACCGTCCTTCTGAAGCTGCTCCTTCTGGAACTTTTTATTCTTATTCATCCGTACTACAAGCACCTGCATGCCCTTAGCCCGTTCCTCCTGAGCCTTTGCAATGACCTGGCAGAGATTTTCCGTGGAAATTCCCTTCTCCACCAGATATGCCACCTTTTTTGCCTGCTTCGGAATCCGGAAACCGTTGTCCATGAGAATCGTAATAATCCGTTCAAACCCAATAGAAAAACCACATGCAGGCACATCATTTCCCGTAAAACGTCCAATCATCTTATCATATCTGCCGCCTCCTGCAACGCTGCTGCCAAACTGAGGCATTTCGATTTCAAAAATAGTTCCCGTATAATAGGACATTCCCCTTACCAAAGTAGGGTCGAATACAATGGAAAAATTGGTATCCACCGTAGCGGAAACGCTTGCCTTGATTTCAGACAAGCTGGAAACCACCTCATCCTCCAAAAATTCGCCAAGGCTTTCGCCCAAAAAAGCAATTCCGTCTTCGGCATTTTCAATTCCTTCAAAAAGCGCCATATATTTATCTACGGATTCTTTTGCAAAACCGTTTGCCACTAAATCCTCCGCAACGCCTTCCATTCCGATTTTATCCATTTTATCCAAAATAATGAATACCGTATCCAGTTGTTCTTCATCAAAGCCGGCATAAGAAGCCATTGCCTTTAAAATCCTTCTTTCATTAAGGCGCACCTTAAATCCGGAAAATCCCAGCTTTCCGAGAGTGGTAGTGGTGGCAAGAATCAACTCGATTTCCGCAAGATTACTGGGTTCTCCCAAAATATCAATATCACATTGCATGAACTGACGGAATCTTCCCTTCTGAGGCCTGTCCGCACGCCACACATTCCCCATCTGCAGCGCCTTAAAGGGTGCGGGCAGGTTTGCCCCGTTATTGGCATAATATCTTGCCAGCGGCAGAGTCAGATCATACCGCAGACCGCCGTCTACAAGGTCTGCCTCCTCCTTTGCCCCGGACAGATTTAACTTGTCCCCTCTTTTCATAATCTTAAAAATCAGTTTTTCGTTTTCCCCGCCCTGCTTGCTGCAAAGATTGCCGATTGTCTCCACACAGGGAGTTTCAATAGGGGTAAAACCAAATTTCCTGTAATTTTCCTTGATCACATTCATGACATAATCCCGTATCTGCATTTCCGCAGGCAGTATGTCCTTCATGCCGGTTACCGGTTTTTTATTTAAAGCCATTTTCTTACCTTCCTCTTTCTCATAATCATTCACAATTTTACAACCTTTTGGCATATTCTACAAGGTTAAACTGTATTTCTCTTTTACTTTTTATTGCAAAATATAAAAAACATCTAAAAAAAGTTAACAGGCATACTGTGCAATCCGCTTACAGTATGCCTGCGTTTTTTATATGCGCTTCCGGCTGAATATTTTCTTTCCCCGCCTGGATATGTCAGTCAATTTTATGCTGTGCATTCTTCCATGTTTATCAGATAGGACATGCTATAACGGCAGTCTTCCCGTCTTTCAAAAACCAGTTCCATCTGTTTGATTTCCCCGTCCACATACGTCATGGGCAACAGCTCCGCACTCTCTTTTCCATACCTTTCCCATTGATCATACCAACAGGGAAATTCTTCCTATGAATTCTATGGAATTTCCCTATATGTGCAATTATACGGAATTTGACAAACGAATCGAAAAATGCGTTCCCTGGCACTGACATCCTTCTTTTGAATTCAATTATGTTTTAAAAGGAGAAGTCATTGTACCGGCCGCAGAAAATGCCATTCTTTTAAAGCAGGGAGACGCCGTTTTTATTAATTCAGGCATCATACATGACGTTTGTGCCAAAGACAGGGCGGAACATGTCAGGATATATTCCCATATTTTTCCCCGCAGTTTTTATCGGGTATGAGCGGAAGCGTCTTTGAACAGAAATACATTTCCCCCGTTACAAGCAGTCGGGATTTACCTTTTTACTTAATCCGTCCCGATACCTATCAGAAGATCCGTATGATTGAAAAATTATTAAAAACTGTTGAATTAGCAGAAAATGAGCCTTTCGGCTATGAATTTGAAATACGGACAGAATTCTGCCGGCTTCGGTATATGCTTTTAAAAGAAACGGAGGAATTGAGAGTTCATACCATCCAAAAAAGCACTGTTGACATGGACCGCATCAAAATCATGATGCAGTATATTTATGACCATTATATGGAAAAACTGACCCTTACGGATATAGCCCTTTCAGCCAATATCAGCAACCGGGAATGTACCAGATGTTTTCAACGCTGTATCAAAACCACTCCCGTCAACTACCTAAAGGAATATCGCATCCGCACAGCCGCAGAAATGCTCCTTACCACCGATAACAGCATTATAAACATCAGCGAAAACTGTGGCTTCAGCTCCGCCAGCTATTTTGGAAAAGCTTTCTTAGCGGCTATGGGATGCACCCCCAGGGATTACCGCAGATCACATATGGTAAGCTCCCTTCTGGGCAATTCTTAACAAATCCCTTCTGGAATTGATTTCCAGTTTGGTAAAAATGTTTTTTAATGAGCTTTTTACCGTATTCTCACTGATAAAAAGCTGCGCCGCAATCTGCTTGTTGGTATGACCGTCCACCGCCAGAAGGGCAATATCGTTTTCCCTTCTTGTAAGGAGGGGAAATATGCCTGTATATTCCCTGTTCCGGGCGCTTTTCCCGGCACGGGACACCTTGCGGCATACTGCCATAATGGGTTTATAGCGTTCATCCTCCTCCATCAATTCCTGAAATGGTTTCATCAACCATTCTCCATACTTGGCATAGAGCATAATAGGTTCAAAACCTGCCATATCCGCCACTCTGCGGATATATGCTTTTGCTTCCTCCACCCGTTCTAGGGCTGCTGCCGCTGAAGCAAAAATCAGATAAATACAGCCTATGGTATAAGTATTTTCATATTTTTCCACAATGGATAAGATTTCTTCCTCTGCAGAAAGCATTTCAGAAAACTTCTCTTCATGGAGAGCCGTTGCCATTTTAATCATAATGGCATAGGGATATGCCTGATACATGATTTTCCCCGGCAGTCTTCCTTCCTTGTTGATCCAGCCCGCCAGCTGATTCGGATATCCAAGATATTCATAAAAGAAAGCCTCACACATATCAACGCAATAGCTTAGACCGGTATTCTCTCCTGTCTCGCACAAGACCATAGAACGCATTTCCTTCAGCGTTTCCTTTGCCTGTTCAAAGTCGCCTTTAATATAACACAGCTGGGCTTTTAAATATCTGGCGTTAATACTAAAACCGCTTAAGTGCCTGATACCGCATTTCCACATAGCCTTATCGCACAAAATTTCCGCCTGTTCAAAATCTCCTACATAATACTTGTATTCCGCTTCCGCCAGATATTTTACGCCGTCGTAGGAACAGATTCCCTGAGCATGATATTCATCCATCTGCTCTCCCAGCTTTTGTACCAGTTCCTGTCCGCTTCCTTCCCTGTAAAACATATGAAAAACAGAGGGAATCCCATAATTTCTCGGAACGTTTTTGTCAATACAGGGCAGTTCCTCTCCCTGAAAGCTCAATGCCTTTTTCATATAATTTCTCATTAAATCCAGATCATTGAAAGCGCTCTGGGATAAAAAGACATAATAAGCCTTCCAAAGATAATCCTTGTCCTCTTTGGCAAGCTTAATCTGCTTCATATTCTTTTTGAACAGCCATTTACATTCTGAAAGCCGCTCTTCCTGACCATAATTATAAAAACGCCACATAAAAAGAACGAGACAGAGCGGATAATCCTCAAACAGGGCTTTGGGGCAGTTATCAAAGCACCGGATAATCAACCTCTCATCTTCATCCGGCGCACAGATTGTTTCAAATAATTCCAGGGTCCTTAACATACCTTCGTAATTTCCCGCCTTTTCATACCACTTTAGAGCCTCATAAAAGTCCTGTCTGGACACTTCATATTCAGCCATTCTTTCATACCGGATACACTTTTCCGAAAGACTCAGCTTTTCAAAATGATGATAAATACAGTTCCTGAAAATCGTATGGAAATGATACAGGCCCGAATCCTGGTCCTTACCAAAAAAAGTATGATTTTCCGTTAGCTCTTCAAGCATAGAAGAGCAATCCCCGCCATCATGAAAAAAATCAGCCTGTTCCTTTGTAAAATCCGGCAGAAAGACCAGATAGGAAAGGAAATACTGGGTTGCCTTGGAGCAGGAAGCATAAGCCACCCTGTCCACAAGATGCTCCATATCCGCCGACATCTCGCTCTTCCCCATTCGCAGATAGTTTAATGCCGTCACATAAATCATGGAAATCCAGCCTTCGGATTTTTCATAAATCTGCTCAACCTCTTCATCGGAAAGAGAAAGCTGATACATATTCAGGTAGTTATGCACATCCTCTCTGGAAAGACACAAATCTTCTGTGGTAATTTTGTTCAGTTTACCCGTGGAAACCAACAATTCCTCGTCTTTAAAGACTTTTTTCTGGGAAATAATAAAAATTCGGATTCTTTCATGAAATTCCCTTGCCAGAAACCGGATGAATTCGCTTGTCTGCCTGCTTTGGATCTGATGAAAATCATCCAGGACCAAAACCAGGGGTTCTTTCTGTATAAGCTTATCCATCTCCGTCGCAAACCGCGCTCTCTGCATTCCGTCAGCGGGAAAAGGAGAACGCAGAAGCTCCCTTGATACCTTGGAAGCGGAAAATAATTCCACACAAAGAGAATTCCATCCATGGGAAAGATTGTCATCATAAATGTTAATCCATTTTTTAATTCCCTCAGCATGCTTACAAATCTGACGTACCGCAACTGTCTTTCCGTAGCCTGTGGGCGCTTCCACCACGGTAATGGTACGGTCTGCCGAAAGCATAAGCGCTCTTTTTAACCGCTCCGGCATATATATTTGATTTTTTACAGGCAATTCCTCCTGCGTCATATCCTTCTTCATAGTTATCCCAGCCAGCCTTCATCTTTTTGCAATTGAAACAGGGCGCTTTTGCGCTTTAACATTTCATCAAATTTCTCTATATAAAGCCGGACGTCCTTTACGTTATCCGCCCGTTCAATTCTGCCCTCCGGCAATAAAATCTTGGAAATGCTTCCCGCACCCAAGGCCATTATGGTCTGCACTTCCTCCATGATCAGAATATTATAAACGCCGTATTTTCCTTCCCTCGCGTACCCTACATTTTCCAGATTCCCGGTCATATTCTTCTGCCTGTAAAGATAATAGGGATGCATGTTCATGGCTTTTGCTCCTTCTGCGGCAATGGCCATGGTTTCTTCCGTATTCTGCAGGTATTCCATCCCGTTTTGAAGAATCCACTCCCGAAGCTTCGACGCCCGTTTTACCGCCAGGGAATGAACGGTCAGGGAATCGGGGTTCAGCTTTTCTACTTCTGAAACCGTCCCGGCAACATCCTCTGCATTTTCGCCGGGCAGTCCCAAAATCAAATCCATATTAATATTGTCAAAGCCCATATCCCGTCCCAGGAAAAACGCTTCTTTTACCTGCTCTACCGTATGTCTTCTTCCGATGAGCTTTAAAGTTTCCTCCTTCATGGTCTGGGGATTAATGGATATTCTGGATACGCCGTGGCTCTTTATAACCTTCAGTTTTTCCTTTGTAATACTGTCCGCCCGCCCAGCTTCCACAGTAAATTCCAAAAGCTTTGACAAATCAAAGGTTTTCTCCAAATGGGAAAGCAGCCTTTCAAGACGTTCTGCCGACAGGGTTGTGGGCGTTCCTCCTCCGATATACACGCTGTCTAGCGCCTTTCCCCTATAAGCCCCGGCCACATAGTCCATCTCCCCACAAAGGCATTCTATGTACCGATCCACAAGCTCCTCATATGCACAAATGGGATAAGACGTAAAGGAACAGTAAAGACAAGTGGTGGGACAGAAAGGAATGCCGATATAAAGGCTGTATCCTTCCTTTCCGTGCAGGGGCGCAAGCAACTGCCGCTCCCTATTGGCAATCTCTATGGAAAGCTCCGTTTTTTCCCTGCTGACAAAATGAGCTTCTTCCATAAATTTTGAAATTTCTTCATGACTCTTTTCGGAAGAAAGCATCCCCATGGCAATCTTTGTAGGACGGATTCCCGTAAGATTTCCCCATGGCAGGGATTTACCCGAATATTCCCTCAGACTTTGGTACAGCCTGCTTTTGAAAAGGTTTTTCCCCTCTTTTTTCGGATGTTCGTTATCCTCAAGCATATTTTCTATAAGGAAGGGAACTTCCCTGTCTAATCGCAGCTTTCCCTCTGAATCCATAACATAAAAAGCGATTCTTTGTTTGCTCCCCTTTAAAACAATGTCCATAAACAAATGTTTCTTTAAGTCCTCCGCTTTCTCGTTATCCGTAGAGGGAGAGATTACCTTTACCGTCTCCTCCGGGTAAAAAGCCTTAATAAGGGAATGTATATCATAATCCAACTTTTCCGTATCTACCGTTACCGCAAGCATATTGCTCCTTTGTGTCTATTTTCTTTCGTTTTATCGTTTTTCTTTACTCTTTTCCGGCTCTCTTTTTTCTTATATGGATTTATATTCCGTCTTTCTCCGTATGGCTACTGTAAAAAAGGATTATACTTTTTCTCATGACCGATGGTCGTGGCCTCTCCATGCCCCGAAAAAACCTTAACTTCATCCGGCAGCACAAAAAGCTTCTCCTTCACACTTCTGACCAGCTGGGACATGGAACCGGTGGGAAAATCCGTTCTTCCTACCGACTCTAAAAAGAGGGTGTCTCCTCCTATAAGAAAACCATCCTCCTCAAAATAATAGGCGCAGCTTCCTTTTGTATGGCCCGGCGTAGCTATGACCCGGAAGGAAATGCCCGCTTCTTCACGCAGCTCTCCATCCCTGACATAGCCGTCCGGTTCTACAACATATGCCCTTCCAAAGCCTTCCGATAAATTTAAGCTTACATCCTTACAAATTTCCGCTTCTTCATCCAAAGCATAAATAGGGGCACCGCTTAATTTCTTCAGTTCATTACAGCCCTCAATATGGTCAAAGTGGCCATGGGTAAGATAAATTGCCGCCACCTTAAGCCCCGCGCCTGCAAGCTTTTCATAAACAAGCCCGCCCTCATCGCCGGGATCAAATACAATAGCGTCTTTTTTTTCATCATCATAAACAAAGAAACAGTTTGTAGCGCATGCGCTCAATATCATTTTTCCGATTTTTAACATTTTTTACCTCCATAAGCCTGACAAACCTGCTTCCATTTATCCGTGAAAGCATGTGGCATACATTACCCCGTCGTTCTCTCAATATCAATTACGCTTTCCGTGCCTTTTAGCTTCTCGATAACACGGTTTAATTCGTCCTTGCTGCTAACCTCGAAAGCAGTTGACATGGTTGCCACGCCCTGCTTACTGGTCTTTGTATTCATACTGATAATGTCAATATTCTTTTCTGTAAGAGCCCTGGAAACATCCGCCAGAAGTCCGTTGCGGTTATTGGCATAAATCGTGATTTCAGCCAAAAACTTCCCGGCTCCTTCCAGACTTTCATCCTGCCACTCGGCATCAATGAGCCGTACCCGTTCGCTTTCCTGCAAATTGATAATATTGATGCAGTCCGTCCTGTGTATGGAGACTCCTCTGCCTCTTGTAACAAAGCCCACGATCTCGTCTCCCGGCACCGGAGAGCAGCACTTGGAGAAACGTACCGCCACATCATGGATGCCTTTAACCACAATGCCGCTCTGGGACCTGCTTTTGGGATGCATCTGCTTTGCAGCGGCATTTTCCTCCACATGCTTCAATATCTCTTCATCGGTCATTTCCTTCTGGTGGTCCTTGTCGAAAAGCTCCTTCATCTTATTAATGATCTGCCCTTCCTTTAAACCGCCATGTCCGATTGCTGCCAGAACGGATTCCCAGTCCTTAAAGCCGTACTTTTTCATAATGGCTTCCATATATTCGGGACGCATGACGTCTACCTGATTGATGGACTTTGCCTTGCAGTAGCCTTGTAACAGGTCTTTTCCCTTTATAATATTTTCGTCCTTAAACTCATTTTTAAACCACTGGTTGATTTTATTTTTGGCCTGTGTGGACTTAACCACATTGAGCCAGTCCCGGCTGGGTCCTCTGGAATTCTGGCTGGTCAGGATTTCCACCTTATCGCCGTTGTTAAGCACATAATCATTGGTTACCAGCTTGCCGTTTACCCTTGCTCCCACCATTTTATTTCCCACGGCGGAATGAATGCTGTAAGCAAAATCAATGGGCGTAGAGCCAGCGGGAAGATTTTTCACGTCCCCTGTAGGCGTAAAGCAGTAAACATTATCCGCAAATAAATCTAAATCACTTTTCAAAAGCTTTAAAAATTCTTTGTTATCGGAAGTATCTCTCTGCCACTCTAGAATCTGTTTCAGCCAGGACAGCTTCTCTTCTTCCCCCGTAGCAATCTTTTTCCCGTCCGCCGCTTCTTTGTATTTCCAGTGGGCGGCAATACCATATTCCGCCGTTTTGTGCATTTCGTAGGTACGAATTTGGATTTCAAAAGGCTGTCCCGTACTTCCGATTAATGTGGTATGCAGAGACTGGTACATATTTCCCTTGGGCATGGCAATATAATCCTTAACCCTGCCCGGTATGGGTTTATACATTTCATGAATAACACCTAAAGCCGCATAGCAATCCTTAACATTGTCTACAATGATGCGGACGGCGAACAGATCATAAATCTGGTCAATGGTTTTATTCTGGTTTTTCATTTTTTTGTAAATACTGAAAAAATGTTTGACTCTTCCGTCAATTTTAGCCTTGATTCCCGCGTTTTCAATATGCCTGCTTACTTCGTCCACAATATACTGCACATATCTTTCCCGCTCGCTTTTCCTGACAGAAATTTTATCCACCAGATCGTAATACACATCCGGCTGCAGATATTTTAAAGAAAGGTCGTCTAATTCTACCTTGAGTTTGGAAATTCCCAGCCTGTGGGCAATGGGAGAATAAATATCCAAGGTTTCCCTTGCCTTTTCCTGCTGCTTTTCCGGCACCATATGCTTTAAGGTACGCATGTTGTGCAGCCTGTCGGCAAGCTTGATGATGATAACCCGGATGTCCTTTGCCATGGCCAGGAACATTTTTCGTAGATTTTCCGCCTGCAGTTCGATCTTATCCCCGTCGTATTGCAGCCTTCCCAGCTTGGTAACGCCATCCACCAAAAGGGCTACATCGCTTCCGAATATTTCCTCTATTTCCTCTGTGGTAAAAAGCGTATCCTCCACCACATCATGTAAAAGCCCCGCCGCAATGGTTTCCTTATCCATTTCCAGTTCTGCCAGAATTATGGCAACACACAAGGGATGAATGATATAAGGTTCTCCCGATTTGCGCGCCTGGTCTTTATGGGCATCATAAGCCAGACGATAAGCTTTTTCAATCAAAGAAATATCGTCGCTTGGATGATACTTGTATACTCTGGCAATCAAATCCTCATAAAGCTCTTCGGGACTTTTGAATTCCTCCATAGCCTCAATGCGACCGTCATCTATTACCAGCTCTGTTTTTTTCTCTTCCGGGTTTTCTGTTATATACTTTGTATTATCCGCCATATTTACCGCCCACTTTACCAATATAACTAAGATTATATTATTATTTTGACTTTTCGTCAATTTCCTACTACGCAAAGACTTCCGATTATGCTAAAATGATTTTCGGGTAATATTGCATAATTTGGCAAAGCTTATATTACACGGAGGTTATTTTTTATGATATCAAAATGGTTGAAACGGGAGTTTGACAGTTGAATAAGAAAAAAATTCTTGCAGGCCGCATAATGCCTGTATTTTTTTGTCAAATTTTCTCTACTTTTGTGTGGCTATTTGTAAGTATTTATGCTA
>CAJTCE010000042.1 GCA_910574745.1 Lachnospiraceae bacterium
ATAACTTCTCGGAATCTTCAGCCCTTACTTTATAAGGCTTTCAGACCCTTGCTTCAAAAAATCACCCACTTTTTTTGCAAAAACACTTGACAAACCAGTCAAAAAATGCGGCGCTTCGCGCCCTTGATCAATAAGTACATTTTTTGATTGGAGGCGATTTTTGATGTTACCTTGTAATCCTGGCGGTCATGCCGCCTTTCAGGATACTTTCGTATCCCAGTTCCTTAAATTTTACCCGGATCCCTTTGCGCTTCCCAAAAGCACTTGGGATTATATCGTGCAGTTCTGGTATCTCGATCTTTCCAAGACTGATTCTATCATGCAGGATTGTTACTCTGTTTTTGGCCCGGAACCCAGGCTCCCTTCCTGCATGCTGCGCTCCTACCTGCTTGCTTTGAAGCTGAAAGTCTCTTCCATCACTGTCTGGTGCCGCATGCTTAAGGAAACTCCCCTTTATGCCATCCTCAGCGGTTTCTCTTTCGGTGATACCCCTGGTGTCGGTACTTTTTATGATTTCTTTTCCCGCATCTGGCAGCATGACTCCAGCAACCTTTCCCCGAAAGACCGCTTCCCTAAGATAAAGAAAACTCCCAAAGGCAAAAAGAAAGGCGATAAGACTCCCTGCGACTCTTCCAGCACGGCTTCCAAACTCCTTCCCCTACTGGAACGCTGGCATCTGAAACCGGATAACCCTTTTTCCCTTGTTTTCCGGCTCTATCAGCTGCAGTTCCTGGACCTTTCTATCCGCAATGGGCTGATCGACTCAGACCGTCTGGCTCTTGCCGGTGACGGCACCCCTGTCCGTACTGCCGCACAGCAACGAAAAAAGCGTATCTGCGATTGTAAGGAAAAAGGCTGTCCTTCCTGTAACTGTAAGCGCCATTACTCCCAGCCTGACTGTAACTGGGGATGGGACTCCCACCGGGAATGCTATTTCTTCGGCTACCACCTCTACATGTATGTGGCTTCCGATTCCTATAGCGACCTCCCTGTATTTCCACTTTTGGAACGGGCTTCCCGGCATGACATGCTTTCCTTTCTCCATTCCTTTTTCACAATGAAAGCATACCTTCCGGAATTCCGTATTGAAAAACTCCTTCTGGATTCTGCCCATGACGCTTGCCCTCTTTATGAATACTGCACACGGGAAAACATCACGCCGTTTATCGACCTCAACCCCGGACATACCGGGCATTTTACCTATAAGGACGATTTCACAATCGATGACGATGGGATCCCTGTCTGTAAGTTGGGCTTACGTATGCATAAAGATGGATATGAAGCTGCCAAACACCGGGCGAAATACCGATGCCCAAAAGCCAACCGAAAACGGGGCTGCTTCTGTGAGCATCCCTGTTCACCGGCTAAATACGGCAGGACCGTACATATCTTTACCGATGACAATCCAAGGTTATTTAACATACCGCCAAGGGACTCTAAAGCATGGGAAAAGGAATATGACAGAAGGACTTCCGTGGAACGCTCCAACAAGCGCGAGAAAGAGGACTATAAATTAGAAGACGGCAGGCACCGATCTACGAAGATGTGGTACTGCCGCCTCTACGGCATCATGATGCTACAACACCTTGATGCATGGGAAATGCCATCGATTAAGGCATTTCAAGAATCATTATTAGGATTAGCCGCCTAATAATGATATCTTAAGCGATCCCATAAGATTTTTCAAGGCATAGTACCCGCTATGTCCAATGTTTATGTCCATTTTTCTCAAACTTCTTTTCCTGCACGATATTCAGTTGTCAATTTTCGGTTGGAATCTCATTCATTGAGATTCCGAGAAGTTATATTTTATATAGTCTCTCAAAAATTCCAGCAAAGTATCCATTTCTTCGTCGGTTCCTATGGTAATTCTCAAATAGTTCCTGATTCTTTCGCTGCTAAAATGCCGGACATAAATATCTTTTTTTCTCAAATCCTCAAAAAGCTTTGTCATATTAAGCTTCGGATGCGTGGCAAAAATAAAATTGCTCATGGAATCCTGGAATGTAAATCCCAATTTCTTTAATTCTACTTTTACCCGCTCCCTGGTAGCCATAATCCTTGCCACGGTTTCTTTAAAATAATCATCGGCTTTGACCGCCTCCACGCCGGCTGTCAGGGCAGGCCGGTTCATGGTATAGGAATTAAAGGAGAATTTTACATCATTTAAATACTTGATCAGCTTTTCATTTCCCATGGCATAGCCGATTCTCATTCCCGCCATAGCCCTGGACTTAGAAAAGGTCTGAACCACCAACAAATTATCATACTTATGTATGAGCGGCAGGGCGCTCTTCCCGCCAAAATCAATATATGCTTCGTCCACTACCACAATGACATCAGGATTGGCACTGACAATTTCTTCTATAAACGCAAGATCCACCAGCACACCCGTAGGCGCATTGGGATTGGGAAAAATAATGCCGCCGTTTTTACGTCCTTTTCCTTCTTTCCCCCCTAAGTAATCCTCCTTTACGATGTGAAAATCATCATTCAAGGGGATTTGCTCATAGGGTATCTTTAAAAGCTCAGCCCATACGTCATAAAAGGAATAGGTTATGTCGGGAAAAAGAATCGGTTCTTTCCCATTGAAAAAGGTCATAAAAATCATGGCCAGCACATCATCGGATCCCACTCCCACAAAAACCTCACTGCTTTTCAAGCCGTAATATTCTGCCAGAGCATCCACTAAAACGGAAGCCGCAGGATCCGGATAAAGCCTGAACTGCTCCCCATCCATTTCCTTTAATGCCCTCTCCACCTGTGGAGCCGGCGGATAGGGGCATTCATTGGTGTTTAACTTAATCATATTCTTCCGGTCCGGCTGCTCGCCCGGCGTATAGGGCACAACCCTCCGTACTTTATCTTCCCAGCTCATTTTTAAAATCTCCTGTTCTGTTCCATTTCTGATTGCTTATCCGGTATTTCATGTTTTGTTAATGCTGCATATTCTTCCGTTTACCGTTCTTCCGCTTTTCCCTATGGCTCATTCCCGCAGCCGCAGGATACACAAAGACTCCGTCTCTTCCATACATTCTACATCATAACGCTCTGCAATCCAAATACCAAACACATTTTTAACGAAAAATTTATCCCTGTCATCCACGGTGTTCTTCGCCAGAAAAATGACCGTAGGCTGTTTATCCGGATAAAGAGTAAAATATTCTACCCACTGCTCATTAAAGGCAGGGGTGCTGATTGTAGTAGGAATTACGATTTTTCCATTTGCATATAGGTTGCAGAGTCCCTCGGTTCCCATAAACAATACAAGGTCTTTTTCCGTTGTATGGCTTTTTATGGTTTCATAATCGTCGGTGTATCTTGCAAAATCCTTTTGCGGAACATAAATTCCCGCCATAGGGCCTTCCTGCATTTTGGAAAGAGGCTCGGAAATATCTCCCGGCACATATTCCGTATTGCGCATGTAATATCCCTTGCACATAATAAGGCTCAGCACAAATAAAACAGCCCCGGCATAAGCAAGGGTTTTCATTCCTCTGCCGCTTTTCTCCGCCCCCTTAAGAATCAACGCCATAAATACGATGTTTCCCAAAACCAGATAAGAACTGCTAGAGGCAGGCCCCACGTTGGAAGCCAGCAAAATGCCTGCAAAAGCTGCAAGGGACAAAAGTAAAAGCCATAAGACCGGAATTCCCTTTTTCCCCATGTCCTCTGCTTCTGTTTTCCCAGCCATCAATGTTTCCGATTTCTTTCCCGTAATCCCGTCTGCCTCTCTATGAACCCCGCTATTCCTTTTATAATAGATAGCTTTCCACAAGCAGAACGCCATAGCAAACTGTATAATATATCTTACCTGTAAACGGAAGGGGCCCCAGGTAACAACCAGTCCCGCAAAGGCAATCAGCCCCGAGATCAAAATCTCAAAGCTTACGCAGAATAAGAGACCGAAGGGCAGCTTACCCCATTTTTCTTCCCATGAAAGCCGCTTATAAAAATAACGGAATATCAGTGCAAAAACCAGAGTCGGAACCAGCAGAATTGCCGACTGTACCAAAACCTCCAGCCATTGTGAAGCATAAAGTCCCAGCTTCGTGACAAAATCATACTGGTGGGAGCCGTCCATAAAGACCTTAGATACCGCAGCCAGCAATTCTCCCGGAGACATATAACGGAAAATATATACAAAAAACAGTACCGCCGCCACAAAACAGCCTGCGGTAAAACTTAAGACATCAGTCCATTTTCCGCTTTTTCTCCTAAATAACAGCAGAAAAACCGTAACGGGATATAAAATAATCATGCCCGGATACGCCAAAACATCCAAAGCCAGCATAAGTCCCGAGGCAGCCATCCACCGACTTCTTTTCCCCCTTGGAATTTTGGACAGACTCCCCGCCTCCTGCACTTTGTCAGTTTGCCGCTCCCCGCCGGTATGCTTCATCCCGTCAAATATCCCGGCACAAAACAGACAGATTACAAACAGCGTAAAAAACCAAAGCTGCTCCATGGAAAAGTCCATATTTATCATCCATTTGGGGAGAAAATTATAATAGGCCAGTCCAAAAAGAAATGCATATTCCCTCTTCATTCCGAAAAACTTTTTCACGCTGCCGTAAACAAGAATGCTCATGCAAAGCTGCAGAAGCGTTGTGATTACCCGCATATAAAGGACTATTCCCGCCATTTCGCCGGTCAAAAGATAAAAAACCTTCATAAACAAAAATGGCAGCAGAAAAGAGGTCTGGTGCACCTCCCACATATCCGCAAAAAGCCTATCCCCCTGCAAAACCCGGTAGGGAATTGCAAGAGCATAGGCCTCATCAATATCAAATCCCGTAAAGATTTTGGTTGCGCTTGCAATAACAGATAATACGATTAATATAGAAACAACAACTTTCCTGATCAGGGAAGCCGAAACAGCTTTTTCTTTCATCACAACGCAGCCTTCCAATTTTTTCATGGAAGTATTATAACACGGGAGGGAGGCTTGTTCAATCAATGTTTCATGACAGTTTGCGTCATCATCTCATAACAGCCCCGCCATTCTCTCTAAATATTAATGAAAATTTCTTCTTCCAGCTTTTCTCTCAAAGCCTTTCCGTCTATCTGTATGATCACAAATGCCGGCGCCTCCTCTTTTACAAAGGATGGATGGAATACCAGAAGATACTTGCCAATCCCCTGCAGTCCCAGCTTATGATCCGGCACTACAACCTGCCATTCTTCTTCCTTTTCCTTAAGGGGGAGTCTGCATATTCTGTGCTTTTTCTGATTTTCCTCTATGCCGTAAAGCACGCAGCTATACCTTAAGTAAAACAGCAGCAGATATAAAATCAGTCCCACACATCCTGCGGCAAACAGAGCAATTAAGACAAATAGTATTGTTTTATGTACTATTTGTTCTTTTTTACTGTTGCTTTCATTTTTCCTTTGATTTTCTCCGGGAGAAATCTGGGATAACACCTTTTCTTCCGCATCTTTTAAAGTCTTTTCCGGTATAATACGCTTTTTGGCAACAACCGTATCTCCTGTATCATTTTCGCTGACGGAATTTTCCCGGCTTTCTTTGGAAGCACTTTCCATGGCTTGTCCTGTTCTTTTGCCGCTGCGATGAGTACCCGTCGTCTTTTGCGTATTCTGTCCGGGCGTTGTAGTCCCGCCGGAGTTTACCGAAGGATTTATAGCGGGATTTGATTCGTCGGGTTCTTTTCCCGGATTTTCTTCCCCAGCCCCCTGGTGGTCAGGTTCTTCCGTATTTCCCGGCTCCTGCCCATCCGGCTCTTCCTTATCCTTATGATCCGGCTCCTGCCCATCCGGCTCTTCTTTATCCTTATGATCCGGCTCCTGTCCGTCCGGCTTTTCCTTATCCTTATGATCCGGCTCTTCCGTATCCGTTTTTTTATCGCCTTCATCCTTATGATCCGGCTTTTCTTTTATGGAAACCTCCGTTATCTGCTTTTCCTCCGAAGCTTCCTGATGCAGGCGGTCTCTTACAAGTACTTCATAAACGCCGTTTTCCCTGATGGTAATAAAAGCCTCTTTCTGCCAGGTCTTTCCCCCGTCAAAGGAATAGGCCTCGTCATCCAGACCGATGCCGTCTTCTCCATCTTCCGCCGCTACGGTTAATAAAACGCTTCCATCCTCTAAGGACGTTGTTTTCATCTCTTTAATAACCGGCGCATCCCCATCCACATGGTTCAATTCAAAGCTTTCCGTAACCGCAGTATTGCCAAGCATATCCGACGCCCATATTTTATAGCTGCCGTTTTTTATTTTAATTCCTTCTAACTGCAATGTATCTGTTTTTTTATCTCCGGTATTCCGGAACTCCGCTTCAACTTCATTCTTACTGTTTAAAACGCGGATTTTTTCCACACCGCTTTTGCCGTCTACAGCCTGTGCGGATATTTCGGCCTCTGTGGACCAGAGCACCCCCCGGTAAGTTGCCATTCTTCCTGTTCTCGTAATGGTGCGGGAAATTTCAGGACCTTCCCTGTCGATATTGGAGATTGTTATGTTTTTTCCGCTTTCATTTCCAAGGGCGTCCCTTACCTTGAGGGTATAAACGCCGTTTGCAGTAACCTTAAATTCCTTTTTATCCGTCCATGCCCCGCCGTTCCACCTATAGGCCAGCGCATGCAGACCGCATCCTGCATCCGACGCCTCTGCAGCAAGCTTTGTTTCCCTGACGTAATCTGTGGTTTCCGGCTTAAGAGTGCGTATATCCGGCGCCTGCCTGTCTATACAGGAAATGTTGACGGATATTTTGTCACATACGTTATTTAATTTGTCGTGGGCGTCCGCCTGAAAGCTTCCGTTTTCATTGACATCATAGCCCGTTTCCAGAATCACTTCATTTCCCGGATTATCCTTTTCGTGAACCGGATTTCCGTCTTTATAGATACGGATTCCTCCCGGCCTGGATTTTCCATCCTCCGCGCGAAGCTGTATTCTGGCTCCTGTAGACCAAATCTTTCCGCCCACATCTGCAGTAGTTCCTGTGGGAATTACCGAAGGGGTTAAAACAGGTCCCTCGGTATCGATGCCGTCATTTCCGATAACCGGTACATCTTTTAGGCTTTTGTAGTACCACACATGGGCATTCATTCCCATATCGCTGTTAATGTGAATATAAGCACTGGAAGCCGGCTCATAAACATAGGCGATATATGCCGGGATTTCCTCTAAGGAATTGACATCAAAGCTGCAGCTTACGGTTCCTGACGCCACATCGCATCTGGCAATCTGTCTTCCATCCTTTAAATGCCCTAACGTTACCGCTCCATCCTCCCAGATTTCCCCACCGGAGGTATGATAGGCAAACTGGCAGCCGCCGTTTACATCCATATCGTTTCCCACTATGAAAAAGCCTCCAAAACGGTCGTCAAAGCCCGTCCAGTCCCCTCTTGTTATGGTATAGGTAACCCTGTAGCCTCCCAAAGTGCTGTATCCGTTTGCCCAGGCAGCGCCGGATCTGACCGATACGGTAACCGTGCCGGTTTCTTCCGCACCGCCCTTTACAAAATTGTAAGCGAAGGCGTCGGACGCCTTTGCCGCCCATAATACCATGGACAGCAATGCGGTTATAACAATACCGGCCAGCATCCTTCCCGCTTTTATCTTCTTTATTCTGTTTTTCATATTTGACTCCTTTTCCTGTAATCGCTGGTAACACAAAAACACCCTATACAAGCATAGGCATCAACTCACTTCTTCATTTTTTTACTTGTGGAATTTCGGACGAAATGTCCTGTCTGCCGGAGAATCCGGCAAAGCTTTGTTATGCAGACATTAATATAGCACGGCGCCTTAGCCTTTGTAAAGTGCCGTGCCGATAGTTTTCAAATTTTGTGAAAAGTGACGAATTTACATTTTCCCCAAGCCGTTTTTGAGACAGTCCGGGCTATTTTCCGTTTATTCCCCCGTATACTGCAGGATTCCCGTCACATAGGCCTGATGGCGGACGATTTCCATAAAATCCTCTACATTTTCCTCTGTCACATAATAGCCGAAGCCCTGCGCCCTCATGGCATGTTCATCTCCGCCGTTTTCTATTATGTCCATCATCAAATCTGCTGCGGCAGGCGTATAGTGGCTTGTTTCGAAATAATAGTCATTATTCATGGAAATCTCATTATAACTGCTGAAATTGTAATAAGGCGTCACTGTGGCAAGCCTTTCTAAAAAATCCAGATAACCTTTATCCACCGCCCGCTCATAGGTGGTAATATATAAAGGATTTGTAAAAACCGTCAGTTCTATTCCATACTCGTCACAAAGGTTGCAAAACCGACGGATATCTTCTATGGCTTCATCAATTCTGGGATTATAATAATCCGCCCAGTAAGGCTTTGTGGAATTCTCATCAAATACCGCGTCCAGCTTTAAATCCTCACATCCTGTGGAATACATACGCTCCCTGAGTTCTTCCGTGTCCCCTTCATGACTTCTGATAACGGAAAGAGACTCCAATGTCGTAACGGTATCCAGATAAGAAGCATAAAAGCGAATCACATCTGCAAGTCCCCCATCGTAGGGAAAGGCGCTTCTGTAAAGCTGCTCCTGATGATAAGATGGGTCCACCAGATAGGAAATATTATCAACGCTCAAATAAACCTGTTTTGGTATTTCCCCATGGGAAATCAACGCCTTTAAGGTCTCGTACTGCTCTCCGGGCAGTCCTTCCGAATAGGAAAAATTGTACCAGTTTCCATCCGGCAGCTTTGAAACATCAATAAATCCTGCTCTGGAGGAGCCGAAAAGATAAGAATCGTAGGATTCCTTATTCTTTAAAATGAATCTGGTTTTTATATAATTTTTATTTGGCTCCACACCATTATCCCTGATACAATCCGCATGAAAAACATTATAGGGATCCACATACACGTTGATGGGAACCACCAATAAAGCGAACAGAACAAGGAATAGGAAAAGCTTTCTTAAAAACTTTTTCATTTTCACTCCTGCTTACTCTAAAAATACCGTTTAAAACTGGAAATAAATAAACTGCTGGCTGGTGCCGTTATGCAGATGAAAGGCAAGGATAAGCGCCGCCAGTAAAAGATAACCGGCCCATCTTACGGGCGCTTTCAGCCTGTCCACCGCCTTTATCACATCCATTCTTAAGGATAAAAAATCCACCAAAAATAAAAAGCTGACAGAACCGATGATCAAGTAAAAATCCTGTCTGACCATTCCCATCTTGTGATAGGCAAGCAGCGGGGACAGATTGTATCCCATATACCGTATCATATAAAAGGCGTCATATACGCTGTCTGCCCGAAAGAAAATCCATGCCAGACTTACAAAGGCAAAGGTTAAAGCAACACCGATTATCTTTGGCATTTCCCATTTGCAATGCTTTTTATAAAACCGGTAAACAACCTGATAGATTCCGTGAAGGGCTCCCCAGACCAAAAACGTCAGATTTGCCCCGTGCCAGATACCGCTTATCAGGAAGGTTATCATAAGATTGAAATAGGTTCGAAGCTTTCCCTTCCTGCTGCCGCCTAAGGGAATATAAACGTAGTCCCGAAGCCACCCCGATAAGGATCTATGCCATCTTTCCCAGAATTCCTTTATATTGGCGGACAAATAAGGACTTTTGAAATTTTCCATGGAGCAGACGCCGAACAGCCTTGCGATTCCCACCGCCATATCAGAATATCCCGAAAAATCACAGTAAATTTCTATGGTATAAAAAAGCGCTGCCGCTAAATAGCTGATACCCATATAGGCTCCCGGCGTTTCAAACACCGGATTTACATAGCGGGAAAGGGTATCCGCAATGAGCAGCTTTTTAAATAATCCCAATAAGATCAGCCGCATCCCGTAAACCGCACGGTCATAGTCAAAAGCCTTTTCTTCCTTAAGCTGGGGAATTAAAACCTCCGCTCTGTTAATAGGTCCTGAGACCACATCCGGAAAAAAAGCAAGATATAAGAAAAAAAACACCGGCTTTTTCTCCGGCTGAAGTTTTCCCTTATAAACATCCGCCATGTAGCTTATGGATTTAAAAAGATAAAAGGAAATGCCTACCGGAACAACCAGCGAATCCGACCACCCCGGAAGCAGATTGGCATATTTAAAAAAGGCGAGCACTCCCACCTGAATCATAACGCCCGCTATCAAACTTCTGCTGCTGCAATACAGCCCTACGAAGTAGGCCAGCAGCGACATGACAAAAAGCAACAGCACATATCCGGCTGAAAACGTCATGTAAAACCCATAGCTGACCAGCAAAAGAAAAAACGCCCGGTATTTATTTGGAACCGCCCAGTATATAAGAAATACTATGGGCAGAAATATGGCAAACGCCAAAGATGTAAACTGCATCTTAAAAAGTCTCTCCCAGCCAATTGAAAAACAGGCTGCTGCATTAAATTGCTTAACGCGGCAGCCCCCTTTTTATGATTCTTCCTCTTCCTCCGCTATGGCGGCCGATGCACTTGCCGATACAGCCGCAACAATCACGACTACAATGATAACGACCAATAAAATCAGTGCCAATACTCCTAACATTAAAAACATCGTACCTTACCCCTTTAGCTTATATTTATTCCCGCACCACTACCGGACGGGTTTCCTGCCTTCATTATAGCACAGGGAATTTTAATTGCAAACCCGCACTTTTGATTTCCGGTCTGCCCTCAAAAAATTTTTAAATGACATCCGGCTAACCGTCAATCACGCCCGTCCTCTTTAAGACATCCTTTGTCACAACCATGGCTTCGCAGGTAAAATTGATGACCAGTTCATCTTCTCCCGCAATCTCCAATGCCTCCGTAACGGTTACAACCGCGCCCTTCCACTCGCCTTTTTCATAGCCTTTACCCATTTCCAGCCAGTCGGTAAACAACGGCAGATAATTCTTCCCGTTGTTGGCGGCCTTGGCAAAGGCCATTTCATCCGGGTCCTCTTCACTCAACTTCATGGGCACAAGAAATCTTGCAGACTTAATGGCATCGAATAATTCCTTCTCTTTCTTCTGCAGATATTCAAGCTTGCCCTCATACTGCTTCTCCCAGCGCGCCTCGCCTAAAAACTCGTTAAGCAGAAGCCTCAAAGAAGGATTTTCCACAGGAACCTTTGCAGGCTCCAATGCACTGTAATCCCTTGGCGGCAGAAAATCGGCCCGGTTAAGGACTCCAAAGGCATCGTCATAAAAAACCTTTATCTTCTCCAGTCCCAGATAATAAAAATAAGCAAAAATCCCCATGCCGAAGGTGGCTGTTCTGTTTTTGGGGCTGTATTCCTTGACAATCATCCTCTTCTGATAACGGATTTTATCCCCTTTAATGGTTTTTTCCAAAATTGCCTGGGATGCAAATAAATCTGTCATACCGTCGTGCACATAAGGGCATCCCGTCTGCGGATCTAAAATGAAATACCAAATTTCCTGCTTTTTGGCCTTTTCCAGCAAAGCTTTATCTTTAAATTCTAAAATATTCGAAACTCCCATAATTTCTCCTTTCGTATTCCTTCTCTATTTTACATGAGGATTGTCAAATAAGAAACAGAAAATTCAAATTTTCTTTTTTCTGGCATGAGAAAGCGCCTTACACATATATTTAAATAAGAAAATAGTTATGAGGATTTTCTGATTTGAATAAAATATCAATTTTAAAAAAAGCATGCGTCTGCCTGTCGGTATTTCTATGCCTTTTCGCCATTTTCTTAAAGCTTAAGGATGAAATTACCGTCAGTAATACCGTAAACGGCCGCGAACTGCCCATTTACTGCGTGGAAACCGATGAAAAAAAGATTGCTCTGACCTTTGACGCGGCATGGGGAAATGAAGATACCGCCACAATTCTGGAGATTTTGAAAAAACATAACGTCCATGTTACTTTTTTTATGACCGGCGGCTGGGTGGAATCCTATCCCGATGATGTGAAGGCCATTCTTGCCGACGGGCACGATTTGGGAAACCACAGCGAAAACCACAAAAATATGTCTCAATTATCCGATGCGGAATGCAAGGAGGAATTACAGAAGGTTCACGACAAGGTCAAAAGCCTGACCGGCTATGATATGTTTCTGTTCCGTCCCCCCTACGGGGATTATGACAACCATGTCATAACCAATGCAAAAGCTCTGGGCTACTATACCATCCAGTGGGATGTGGACAGTCTGGACTGGAAGGACTATGGCGCTAACGATATCGTAGACCGGGTATGCAACCACAAGGCTCTTGGCAACGGCTCCATCATTCTCTGCCACAACGGCGCAAAATACACCGCCGAGGCCTTAGACACCCTGATCACAAGGCTTAAGGAAGCCGGTTATACCTTCGTCCCCCTTTCACAGCTTATTTATAAGGATCATTATCATATGAATACAGAAGGAAGGCAGATACAGGACTAAGACCTGTGCTCCCGCTTCTTTCCGTGATACCACTCTTTGGGTATCTGTGAAAGAATAATGCCCGCAAAAATCAGGACACATCCCGCCGCCTCCGAACCGGAAAGCGTTTCATGCTTGATCAGCCAGCCGCCCAATACGGAAAACACGGATTCCAGACTCATGATCAAAGCAGCAACGGAAGGGTTATAATTTTTCTGTCCCAGAATCTGGAATGTATAAGCCACCCCGCAGGACAAAACTCCCGTATACAGAATCGGTGCCCACGCCATGAGAATATTCGTGGGTACCAGGGATTCCCTGCACAGCATGATAACGCCGGAAAGGATCCCGCAGACAAGAAACTGTAAACAGGAAAGCTTTACACAATTAACCTTTGGCGAAAAGTAGTCCACGCATAAAATATGTCCCGTAAACACAAGGGCACAAAACAATACATAAATATCGCCTTTCGAAAAAGAGGACTCCCCTATCATGGTCAAAAAGTAGAAACCAACCAGGGCAAGACCTACGCTGATCCAAACCGTGAGGCCGCACTTTTTCTTAAAGAAAAGACCCGCAACAGGGACGAGAACAATATAAACCGCCGTTATAAAGCCCGCTTTCCCCACCGTTGTATATTTGATGCCAAGCTGCTGTAAGTTGGTGGCCACGAATAAAAACAGCCCGCAGCAGAGTCCTCCCGTAAGAAGAAGCCGTTTATCTTCCAACGTTTTTTCCTTTCCGCCGTCTTCCCCATGATTCTTTTCATATCTGCCCATAACAAAAATAACCGGAACCAAAACTGCGGCTCCGATAATATTTCGTATACTATTTAAAGTAAAAGGCCCTATATAATCCATTGCCGTACTCTGGGCCGCAAAAGCAAAGCCCCATATTGCCGCGGCAATTGTCAGCAACACAGGGTTTTTTAAATTCATTTTTTTCATCATTAGATCCACTCTCTTCGCTCAGACACAAAACGCTATGAAAATAGCTTCTTACTTTCAAACTTATCCGTCCCTGAATTCTTATCGTATTTAAGATTTTCCTGAAATCTTTTTCAGATTTTCTCTTTGCTTATGTGTAATATAAGTAGAAAGATCATTGGCGCATTTCAAAATCCGGCAGCCTACGATCAGAAGATTGTTTTCTACCGGCGTAACGTGCACTACCGAACCCTGTATCCGTATTCTGTCGCCGTATCTGCCCGGAAACTCCAGCCACACATAGGACACGCCCTTTTCCCATTTGACCTTATCCACCACGAAAGCAACTCCCATAAGGCTCAAATCCTTGACCGTTACCTCCAGCTTGGCGGAAGACTTGCCGGACAACTCCACCGCGCCTCTCTCTCCTACAAAAATCCTGAAATTACTCCGCCTGTTTACACGCTTACCTTCATTATTGCATGCAATGGCGCAAAACTTTTTTTCCTTGCCTTGTACCAGCTTGGCACTGCAACCCCTAAACTGCATGGGCACTTCCCCGCCCATATTTGCAAATACGGAAATGGCAATATCCCCGGCGCTTAAATCCAACATTCTTCCCTCATAAATCAAAGGACTTGTAATAACAACTCCCTTCATAACTTTTTCCACTACCTGGCGGAACGTCCGGCTTTTTGCTCCGACCTTAAGTTCAATACTGATTTCCGTACCTATTTCAAGCTCGCCTAATTTCATATCAACCTCAACAAGCGCATTTTGCAACTTTTCGTAATGTTTATATTATATCATCAATACACAGTCTTGACAAATATCCTTTTGGATTTTTGTGCACTTTTTCTCTTTATTTTTGGGACGCCGCTATTTCCACGTTTTTGGTTTTTTGTTATAATAGAAACAGTAGGTCGGCAAAGGCACAAAAAACCGACAATTACAAAAAATAAGAGATTTTAAGAAATCTCCGGGGAAGAGGTAGGAAAAATTATGTTGATTGGCATTATTATTGTTTTACTGATTCTTCTGGTTGCTTCAGTGCTTTATATTCTGAAGCTTTCAAAAGGAAAACCACAGGCGTTTGACGCTGTTCAGATTGCCACCAAAGAAATTCTCAATCACGATGTAGGAGCTGTTCTTATTATTTCCGACACGGATCAGATTATTTACTACAATAATGAATTTGAACAGTTATTTCCAAAAATCGGTCAAATTTCTTCAATTTTGGATATCCCTGCCATGAGAAAGCTTTTCTCGGCAAAGGAATATGTCTCGGAAGAATTTTCCAAAATTTACGAAATCCGTTCCGAATATCTTTCAAACGGGGATTTTTGCGGAAGCTTTGTATGGCTGATGGACATCACCAGCCACTACAAAACCAACAAAAAGCTTCAGGAGTTAAAGGATATGGCCGACGCGGCAAACAAAGCCAAGTCCAATTTCCTTGCCAATATGTCCCACGAAATCCGTACGCCTATCAATACGGTTTTAGGCATGGACGAAATCATTATCCGCGAAGCTACGGAAAAGCCCATTATCGGCTATGCCGAAAACATCCGTGATGCCAGCACCACTTTGTTATCTCTGGTAAACGATTTACTGGATTTCTCCAAGATCGAATGCGGCAAAATGGAGATTCTTCCGGTGGAATACGAAATTGCCAATGTATTATCCGAAATCATGAATATGATCGAGATTAAGGTTGCCAACAAGGGACTGGATTTCACACCTGTTATTGCAGAAGATATTCCTTACCTTTTGTATGGAGACGACGTAAGACTGCGTCAGATCATCATCAATCTTTTAACCAATGCCGTCAAATACACAAAAGAAGGCAGCGTTACCTTAAAAGTAGACTGGAGGGAAGCAGGGGATTCCTCCATTAACCTGATTGTTTCCGTAACGGATACAGGTATCGGTATCAAGCAGGAAGATATAGATAAATTATTTGTATCCTTCGAGCGTATCGAGGAAAGAAGAAACCGCAATATTGAGGGTACCGGCCTTGGCCTAAGCATTACCAAGCAGCTTCTTGACCTTATGGGCAGCGACTTAACTGTCCGCAGCGATTACGGCGTAGGCTCTACCTTCTCCTTCGTATTAAAGCAGGGAATCCGCGACCGCAAGCCTATCGGGAAGTTCCGTGAAAAATATGCCTACAGCCGCGAGAAGCACAAAAAATACCGTACAACCTTTGTCGCCCCCAATGCAAGAATCCTTGTGGTGGACGATAACGCCATGAATATTTCCGTTGTAGAGGGACTTTTAAAGAGCACCCAGATTAAGGTGGATAAAGCCTCCGGCGGTCTGGAAGCTTTGGATTTATGTGCTGAAAACTTCTACGATTTAATCCTTATGGATCACATGATGCCCAATATCGACGGCATTGAAACACTGCATCGCTTAAAGGAGGCGGAAGGGCCAAATCAGGATACTCCGGTTATTGTTCTTACCGCAAATGCAGTTGCAGGCGCTAAAGAAATGTATGAGGAAGAGGGCTTTATCGACTATATGTCCAAACCGATTCAGGGCAAGCCCTTAGAAGAAAAGATTTTGGAATATCTGCCGCCCAACCGTTATGTGCTGGTTGAATATGACAAGGTAGAGCAGGATATTTTCAGCAAGCTCTGGAAGGCTATTGCTGATGAAATTCTTGCTGAATACCGTTTTGAAGAAATCGACGTTGCATCTGCCGTAGAATCTGCCGAAGGAAGCAAGGAAACCTTCCGTTTCTTACTGGAATCCTTCAGGGACAGCGCCGAGAAGAACAAAAAGGATATTATTTCTTCTTATGAAAGCGAAGATTACACCAATTATACCATTTATGTCCATGCTTTAAAGAGCACCTCCAAAATGATTGGCGCTTTGGTACTTTCCGAAAAGGCACGGCTTTTAGAGCTTGCCGGAAAAGAAGGTAAATACGATTACATAAAAGAAAGCCATGATGAGGTTATCGAACTGTTTGACAAGGTAACTGTGGAGATTTCGGATTATCTGACTAAGGTAAAGCCTGATAGCGAAGAATCCGAAGAGGGCCCCATGGATGAAGAGGTGGCAAAGGCGTTGGAGATTGCTAACCGACAGGAGTAGAGATGAGTAAACAGGCTGGAGAAACAGCCGGAAATAAAGGTTTTTGATTACAGGGAAGTAATTTCAGAGGCGGTACAGCTCCAATCATAAGGGCTGTACCGTCTTTTCACGTTCCTATGCGCCTTGCAGTTTCGGCTTCGTGTCAGAAGAAAGCGGATTTCTATTAAGGGCACGCAGCTTCTTTGCTCTTATGCCAAATCCTCCTCTCCCGCACTGACTGTTGATTACAATGATTTTTTCCCACACAGTCAGATACCTCCTAAATTTTTTTCCAATATAGTTTCAACATAACCAGAGTTGTTATAAACGCCAGCGCATCTGCCAGGGGACCTGCCCACAATGCCCCTTCCACTCCTAACGCTAACGGCAGCAATAAGGTTGCCGGAAGCAGATAGACAATCTGCCTGGACAGGGACAGAACGGCTGCCTGAGTAGGCTTTCCAATCGCCTGGAAGAAAATGCCCGTTGCCATCTGCAGCCCGTTTATCGGACAAGCCAGAAGGAAAATGCGGAAACATTTTACCGCAAACTCATTGTACAGTTCTGACTCGGAACCAAACAGCCGGACAATTCTCATAGGTGCAAACTGGAATACCAGAAATGCCAGAATTAACATGCATGTTGATACGGTCAATACAATACGATATGCCTGCTTTACCCTGTCCTTCTGACCGCTGCCGTAATTATAGCCCCAAATAGGCTGTGCACCTGTTGCCAGTCCAAGGAGGACAGCAGAGACAATCTGGTTAACCTTCATGGTAATGCCTATGGTTGTCAGCGGGATTTCTGCGCCATATTTGGATCTGGCCCCGTAGGATACCAATATGTTATTGGTAACCGCCATAATCAGCACAATGGCGATCTGGGTAATAAAACTGGATATGCCAAGACTGCTGACCTTAGCCATAACCTTCCTTGAAATACGGAAACACTTCTTATCCAGCTTAATGCTTTTAAACCTCCAGATATAAGCAAGATATAGGAAAGCATTCAGTATCTGCCCGATTATGGTTGCCCAGGCCGCCCCCTTTACCCCCAAATTGAAGCAAAAAATGAAGATCGGGTCTAGGATAATATTGGTAATGCAGCCTACCAGAAGCCCTGCCATGCTGTATTTCGGGCTGCCGTCCGCACGGATCATGCCCGCCATGCCGGAATCTATGGAAGAAAACAGAATTCCATAAGAAATGATACGTCCATAATCCATTGCATAAGGAAGGATATCTTCTGTGGCGCCAAACAGCCTGCATAAAGGTTCCAGAAATAAGTTAAACAAGATGCTGAGAACCTGAACTTTGCAAGAGCTGCTGAAATTTTAAAAATTACCCAGTCTGCCGTTTCCCGACAGATTCATTCGCTGGAAGACGAACTGGGTACAAAGCTTCTGCACCGCACAACCAGGACCGTTACCCTTACCCCTGCCGGGATCAGTTTTCTGGGAGATGCCAAAAATGTCATCGGCAGGCTAAAGGTTGCCCAACAGAAAATACAGCAGCATCAAAGGACAAGTATACAAATCTTAACCATTGGATGCCAGAACGAAGCCAGCCTTGACCTGATTTGCAGAATACTGAAATCCTGTCGGGAGCAGATGCCGCAGCTTTATCCGTTTTTAAAAGTGATTCCCCACAGGTCCATTTTAAATCTCTTTTATCAGGATGAACTGGATCTGCTGTTTGGTTTCCGGGATGATATCCCAATAAAGAACGACACGATTTATAAGGAATTATTCCGGATACCCTTATGCTGTATTGTTCCTGCTGCACATCCGTATGCTTCCAGGTCCGAACTTACGAAAGAGGAATTATATCCGGAGAATATTGTTGTCTGCAACTCCTATGCCATTCCTTCTAAAGCTGCAGAAATGCAAAATCAGATTTCACAGCATATTCCGCCGGAATCCACTTATATATGTGAAAATCTGCAGGTGCTTCTTACTCTTGTAAGAGCCGGTTACGGCTGCTCCGTACTTGCTCAGATGAATTTTATAAACTCTGATATCCGTGCAATTCCTCTAAAAAACAGCGCCCCTTTGTCCTATGGCGTCTTTTTTAAGAAAAGCTTAAAAAGCCCTCTTCTGAAAGAATTTATTTCTATTGTTGCAAATACGCCCCTGCCCCCGATGGCAAAAAATGATGCATAAATAGTCCGGGACGTATAATGTTTGCAGGAAGCCTATTCGTCACTTTCTGGGCTGCCCCGCTTGCTGCTGAAATGATTACTTTTGCTATTGCAGTTATCCTCACTAAAAAAACAGAACTGCTCTATCAGCAGATTCTTCCAGCGCATAAAAAAAAAGAGGCTTCCGGCAAGCTGTCAAACCTGTCGAAAGCCTTTCTTTAAGGCCGCATAAAGAACGCAAGCTCTCTTAAATCTCCTTCAAATTACAGAGACTCCAATTCCATCTCCTCAAAATATGCCCGTATCTTAGCTAACAGACTGAATTTCCCGATCGGCTTCAAAATATACCCGATCGGATCTAGCTTCAAACACTCGGAAATCTTCGTACTGTCAGAAACCCCTGTCAGAAAAAACACCGGCAAATCCTTCAATTCCTCATCCTTTCGGATTTCCTCCAGGGTCTCTTTTCCGTTCATACCGGGCATCAGATAATCTAACAATATCAAATCCACTTTCTGGGAACGCAGGCACTCAAGGGCCGCCTTTCCGCTTTCCGCCATAATCACGTGATAAGAATCCCTCAAAAACGCATATAATAACTGAAGCATGTTTTGATCATCATCTACTACCAGTACTTTTTTCATCTTACTCAACCTTATCTCCCCTTACTTTGTACTTTACTGTTTTACACCACAGAGCTATTTTAGCACATACAGAGCGTTATTCTCAATCCATTGTCTGCAAAAGCTTGTGAATTTCCATTGCACGAAACTTCCATGTATGGTATTTTTCCGCCATTTGAAAACCTGCATCCGCAATGGTCTGCATCTTTTCCTGATTTTTTAACAATTCCTCCGCCAATGCAGGAAGGTTTTTCAGATGCTTTAAATCATAGATGGAAGAATTTTCCCCATGTTTTAAGTATTCATCCAGATAGTCGGAGCTGTCTGTCAGGCACACCGCCCCATTTAACATAGAATTAAAAATCCGGTCATGGCTGCCTGCTTTAAACCATGGCATGACATTTAAGGATATTTTCCCGTCGGCTATTTTCTCAAGGCAGCCTAAGGAATCCAGACCTCCGCCTATGATAATATTTTCTTTCCTGCCGCATTCCAGGTCCTCCCAGCCGTTCCCGAATACATGGACGGGAAGACCGGCTTCTGCCAGCATGCGCACCGCTTCTCCCCTAAAATAAAAGCGGATATACATATCCAGAAAAATCATATTTCCCAGAGTTTCCCTGACTTCATCATGGGTGGCATCCGGGATTTCTTTATAGATGTGCTCCCTTGCCACATCCTCTAACAGCTTGGAAGGGTTTTCCTTTAATTCCTCCAGAATGCCCATATAAAACTGCGTATATTCCTCTCCTGCCCGCTCTATGTAGACACAGAAATTTTTTGGCGGCACATAATTTCCCGTAAATACAATGTCCATAGAGCGCTCACATATAGGCTTATAATCTCCCGAGGGCGTCAGGCTCGTTCCTGCAAGGGGTAAAAAGGGGCCCCTTTCAATGTCCGGAAAATATTCCTCCATATATTTTTCATGGTTTTTATCTATGCTGACATGAATGTAACGTTTCGGCAGATTCCCAAAAAAACGATGATAATAAAAGGGATGGTCCACTACGATATTAATGCAGGGGACATCGAAAGCATCCCAGATATATCCCCCTTGTTCTTTATCATAAATGATCTCACTATCGCCGCATAAACCGTGATAGTTAAAAGTGATCATTACCGTAATTCCTTTTTTTAAGAACAGAAGAAGCTCCTTAACGCTTTTTTTCTGGTTCTGGTAATCATAAAAGAAGGTTTCATACCCCAGCTCTAAAAAAGTTTTTTCCATCTGCATGGAAAAATAAGCTGTCGTCTCGATATCTCCCTTAAACATAATAATCCTTTGGATCTTTCCTGCCATTTACTTATCTCCCATTCATTTTACTTACGATTTAAATATTACTTGTTGATCTAGAATCGGTATATCTACCATCCATATATCTATCATTTATATGTCCCATCCTCATTTCGGGCCTGCTTATTCTCCCATGTGTTATGGGTTGATCCCTTGTCCCTGATCCTCATCCGAAAACAGGTACATCCCTTCTCCTTCATAAATCACATAGTATTCATCCTCATATACCTTAACGGCGTCCTGCATAACGGTAATATCGCCGTTAAAAAGAGCAGGCTCTTCTGTTCTTGCCAGCAAGAGGAAGGTCTTACCCGTATGATACCCTTCTTTATAATAGAATTTAGGGCTCAACCATTCATAAGGAGCTGAAACGCCGTCCTTACCTCCTAAATTACCTACCCGGATTTCCCCGTTTGATAAATATTCCGTGACGCTGGAATTCCAAAAGGTGGCGTAGCCGAAGGTATACCGGTTTTCCTCCAGAAATTCCATATAGCCGTACCGCTTTTCACAATCGTTATATTTCGTATCCTGCCAAAGCTCCCCGTATAAAGACGCCAAGACCGTAACCGCAGCCAAAGCCCCCATTGCGGGCTTGAAAAATTCCGTTTTACACCTTGCAGACTTAAAATATACGCCAATCAGCAGAACTCCCGTTACATACACGGGAATCCAATAACGGTATTGCTGTAATACATCTGTGAACACCAGCATGTACCAGTTCAGCAGAAAACAGGCATAAAAATAATATAAAAACAGCCGTTCTTTTTTGTTTAAAAGTTCATATCTGTGCTTCGTCAGATACCAAACCACATAGATCATAAACAGGAAAAAGACAAATTTAACCACGTTTACCACGCCTAAGGGCGTTACAACAGGAAGCTCCCTGTAGCCAAAAAACTCCAGCATCATCCGCAGGGAAGAAAGAAAGCGCTCCGGCACCTCCGAAAGGGGCACAAAGCTGACGCCGGAAGTATTATCAAAGCTGTAATGAACTGCCAGATAAAATTTATTAATGAGGAAACCTACGCCTCCAAAGCCCGCCATAAAAAGGGATAACAGAAGCTTGAAGAACAGGCCGCTGTGACGTTTTTCTTTTTTATCAAATCCATAAGAAAAAATAACAGACGCTATCAAAGGCAGATAAAGACTGGCCAGATACCGAAGCCCCGACAATCCTAAAACCAGAGCTCCTACGCACAGCAGCCCCACTTTTATATAGCAGGCATATTTATGAAGAGGCCTGTCCTTAAAAAAGAATTTTAAAACCATATACGTGCAGATTACCTGGGAAGTATAAAAGCATCCCAAAAACATCATATCCAGATATTCGTTGGATAAGGGTGCAAAAAGCAAAGCCATGGAAAGCCACAGATTGGCGCCCGTTATTTTAAACTCTTTGGCTGTAAAATAAAAAGCCGCCGCTAAAAGCAAGTCAAAAATAATGATGGAAATCAGTTTAACCGCCCCATAGTCGGAAATAAACAGGAATAAGGGCGTCATAACAAGGTGGGTATAGACGATCCTCACTTCCGTGGAGTAAAACCAGTTTGTTGAAAGTAAATGTCCCTCGTCAGCCAGAAGCTTTGAAAGAAGAACCTCAGCAGCCATGTCAGAATGCATCAGGTTGTCGGGAAAAAAAACAAAATACAAAATAAGACAGAGCAGGGTTATGCCCATAAGCGCCATTGTACCGTATTTTAACAGCCTTCCTGTTTTTGGCCCGTCATTTTTCTGCCCGTCCGCTTTTGGCTTGCCTGCTTTTATATATGAAAATTTTTTCATCGTTCCGAATCCTTGACCTCTCCCCCGGATTTTACAGGGATGTTATTAAGAATATGTTATCTTTTTCTATTCTTTTTGTCAATGAAACTGTGACGGGGACATAAATCGATATCCATGGTTTCCTTCAGTCCTCCGGAAAGATTTATTGCGGTTTCATCCTATCTATATTAAAATCCTGTTTTTGACAGTTGAGAAAGGGTAAAAACCTCACAGCCAGCATAAATACGCTGTTTGTGAGGTTTTCTTAATTGAAAAGTATGTGGCTATTTTTGCTTCTTCTGGGTCTGATTTAAAATTTTTCTCATATTTTTTTGAGAAGTAATCTGATAGTCGCTTCGGAAACCAAAAGCATCATGCAATGCATCTGTTAAATCTGTCCTTGTGTAAGCAGGAATATATCCTTCTCCGGGGGCGATCATCATATCCATAGTCCTCAGGGTTCTGATGATTTCTTCGCAGCTGTACTGCTCTTTCAGTTTCTTTTCGAGTATTCTGTAGATTACGAGTGCAGTGAAGCATGTTGTAAAGTGGGCGGTAATCCGGTCTCTTCTGGAAAGATACACAGGTCTTGCTTTGAATTCTGTTTTCATAATCCGAAAGCATTCTTCGATTTCCCATCTTTTCTGATTGATTCTGATGATTGCTGCAACATCATAATCCAGATTTGTGCATATGGCATAGAAGCCGTCATATTTCGCTTCATTATCTATCTGTTGCTGATTCAGCGAAGTAATGGTTTTGCTTGCTGCTTCTCCATCGGCAGTACAGTGCCCCTGCTCGATAAAACGCTTTGGATCATTTGGCTTTTTCCTTGAAATGGAAGAAGGATTTTCAACGAACTTTCTCGCTCTTGCGATCTGTCTTTCCCTTACCATGCGTTGATAATTACGGTATTTGATGGAATAAGTTACAATAAGATGCTGTTCAAGATTGTCTTCATTAATCCATCGGTCTTTATAAAAGACTTTGTCGGAATCCTTTTTTTCATCCAGTTCACAGAGTTTATACATTTTCTGATCGCCGGGGATATACCAGCCGTCATCATCCAGGCAGAAATCCTGTAAAAACCCTTTGAGTTTTTTGATAGACTGTGTTGTTACAAAACCACGGCCCTGGATGCTGTTGAACTTTCTGTTTGCAGTGGATGAAAGTCCGGAATCGGTACAGACAACAAAGTCTGATGATTCAAAGTCTTTTAAGATTTTTTTCTCTAACGGAGTCATGGAAGGCTGTTCATTCTGGTTTCCATCAAAAACCGAGAAGGAAAGAGGGATGCCATCCGCATCCATGAACAGTCCCATCTGGACTATGGGATTGGGACGGTGTTCTTTCGAAACGCCATATTTTCTGAAATCATCTTCCTGCTCGATTTCAAAGTAGTAATTAGTGCAATCATAGTAGAGGACTTCCTTTTTGCGCTCAATGGCAGACTGGGAATTTT
The DNA here is from genome assembly GCA_910574745.1 of Lachnospiraceae bacterium. Classification (GTDB taxonomy): domain Bacteria; phylum Bacillota; class Clostridia; order Lachnospirales; family Lachnospiraceae; genus UBA2882. Next base: position 23,602 of record CAJTCE010000042.1, read on the forward strand.
TGTAGAGTTCTGCCTGAAAGAAATCATTTTCTTTGGCAATCACTTCGAGAGCTCTGTAAATCTGATGCAGGTTACACTTTGGCTGTTCCAGAAAGTTTTGGGCGCTTTCAAGAGAGGATAACTTCGAGCCGGGTGCAATGATTCTGGAATAAACAAGCATGGAAAGAATGCCATTCAGGTCGTAATCAAATTTATATTTATCAGAGATAGAGTCACAAATCTTATGGATTCCAAGAGAGTAGTAGATATCCTGAAGGAACAGATATCCAACGTTGCAGGAGCGGCGGACATTCTTGTCAATCAGCATGGAAGCGGAATATTTGAGAAGAATTCCCTGTTTTGATTGTTTTTCTGCCAAGGTCAGTTTTTTTGTATATTCCTTTGCCCATTCAATGGGATCCATATCACCGCATCTGGCTTTGATTTCTTCAATGCTGCCAAGACGTTCAACCGTTTTGGTAGTTGTTTTGTTTCCAATACGGACAGATTTCTGGATATAATAAGCAGGGGATTTTTTAGTTCCGGCGCAAGTCAGTTTCATAAGCAGCCTCCTCTTTATCTCTATTATAGCATAAATACTTACAAATAGCCACACAAAAGTAGAGAAAATTTGACAAAAAAATACAGGCATTATGCGGCCTGCAAGAATTTTTTTCTTATTCAACTGTCAAACTCCCG
>CAJTCE010000043.1 GCA_910574745.1 Lachnospiraceae bacterium
ACATAAAATAACATATATAAAAACCAAAAATTTGACACAAAAAAAGCAGGTTTTACAAGACCTGCAGGTATTTTTTCTGATATTCAACTGTCAAACTCCCGTGGAAGTCCACTATATCACAAGTAACTTCAAATTCTACTAAAGCTCTCTAAAGTGAGATAATCGAGATTGGAATTATATAAAGGAGTGTTGTGAGCGGCGTGTAGGAGCCGAGCACAGTGCCTTTACCGGGGTGGATAATTGACAAAAGTAAAAAAATGGAAAAAGTAAAATTGTGTACATTTCGCCAATATTGACAAAAGAGAAAGAAAATGATATTTTATAATAAAAATATTATTTTAATGGGAGTGTTAGAATGAATTATAAAACAATGAGTGAAGTGGCTGAAAAATTAAAGAAAATTATTGATGGTTATTGGCGATTAGATATTTCTGAAAAGAAATTGATAGCTGAAATTGCGGAAATTTTTAATAATACAGATAATAGAGGGTTAGTTATGAGAGGTCCTAAATTTAAGGCAGGATTTGAACGAAAATTAGGTAAGAAAAGAATAGAAGAATTAATAAAGGTTTTAAAGAAAGTAGACAATGGTTTATTTAAAGCTTTGAATGAATAAATATATAAAGTAGATTAATTTAGGAGAATATAATATGCTAAAAGAGATTTCTATAGAGATAATTAGAAAGTGTCCTAACAAATGTGTGCATTGTTCATCATTATCTTGTGACAGTAGTACAGAAATGCTTTCACTTGAAAAATTTAAGGAAGTTGTAGAGGGCGTAAAGAAACTTGGTTTAAAAACAATATGTTTTTCTGGAGGAGAGCCTTTTTTGCATCCTGAAATTACAGAGATGGTAGAATATGTACATAATATTGGATTATATTGTTACGTATACAGTAGCGGAATTTATATGGATTCCTTGAAAGAAAGAAGTGCAATTCCAGAGAGAATTTTACATAGTATTAAAGGAAAAGTTTCGAAAATAATCTTTAATATAGAAGCTGTTGATGAAAGAACATATAATAAAATAATGGGTACAACAGGATGTATGCCATTTTTAGAAGAATCTATAAAATCTGCAGTTGACAAGAATATAATTGTAGAAGGACATTTTGTGCCGATGAAACTAAATAAAGACTGCATTGAAGATGTGGTAAAATTTTGTGAGCGTTTAGGTGTATCTAAAATTAGTTATTTACGCCTTGTACTACATGGGAGAGCATATAATAATAGGACTGAAATAGAATTATCAGAACAAGAAAGAAAAAGTGTAGAAGAGAGAATAATACAATTACATAAAGATAAGTCTTCTTGCGTTAGGGTGGGTGTACCTATATTGGGAGAAACTAAAGGGGTGCATTGTGAAGCTGCTAATGGTAAATTAAATATTAAATATGATGGTAATGTTTATCCATGTGAAGTATTTAAAAATCAAAGACTTGAAGTTTTGGCAAAATACAAGCCGGATAATATTTTGGAGAAATCGATTGAAGAAATTTATTACAATTCTACATATCTACAAAAAGTTAGAGAGCTTGTTGGAAATTTTTCTTGTGGAAATTGTTGTGAAAAATGTGTGGGACAATATTATATGAATGTTAAGATACAGGAGGATAAGAATGGCTAATAGAGATTTGCAATTATTAGAATCTATAAAAGAATATATCAAGGAAGAAGTTCCGCTTTTTTTGGAAGAAGTAAATATTAAAGAAGATAGATTGTTGCCACATCCTTTGGATAAAGATATTGTTGAGAAATTAAATGATTTTGATATTAGAGAAGAAGATGATGATTATAGAATATTTTATTATGTAAAAAAAATAAAAGAAATATGGAAGCTAATTATTGAAAAATCAATAAAATGTCTCCGCTTTTTTGATGAAAGAGAGCCATTTATGATAAATTTAAAAAAGCAGCCTATTGCATATGGCGTCAATGAATTGAGTGAGTACTTTGATAAGTACACACAATTTGAAGATATGTTGTATGGGGGAGGGAAGTATTACCGAGATCATGTAGTTCATGTGTTTAGAGTGTGGTTATTAGGATTGGATTGTTTGTTAGATAACAAAGGGGAATATTTAAAAAGGATAAGCATACAAGAGGGTGTAGATGTTAACAGTTTAGAGAAAATAAGTATTTGGTCAATGATTGCATTAACACATGATTTGGGGTATCCATTAGAAAAAGCGCAAGGTATTATTGAAAAGACAAAGGATATGATGAAGTCATTTATATCAAATCCTGCACTTTCGTTGGATTTGTCATTCGATGGAATTCAAAATAATATGAATGATTTTGTTGTAAGATTTATGAGTTCTAAGATGCATGAAGTTGATATGAAGTGTCCTAAGGATGATAAAACACAGGCAATTGAAAAGCCATATGTTGCTCGTTTGCAGCCCAAATATTATTTTAAGTTTCAAAAATCGTTAGAACGGTATAATCATGGTATTTTAAGTGCAATAATTGTTTATAAGCTTTTGATTTATTTTTTGGAATCGGATTTTAATATAAATGAAGATTACAGGTTTGATAAAGAAGAGTCAAGACAGTTTTACATAAGGCGTGAAATACTTAGAGCAGTAGCATCGCATACATGTCATGATGTCTATCATTTGGATATGCTAAATTTTGGATTTTTGTTAATTATGGCGGATGATGCACAGGAATGGGGTAGAAAAAGAATATCTGAATTATATGTAAAACAATCTTCAAATTATGAATTTGATAGTATTACGCCATCATTTGATATAAAAAAGGGTATTTATAGGACATCCAATGAGGAAAAGGAGATTGATATTCATAAATTTACAATTAAAGAACAATTTAAGTTTCCGAAAGGTGAATTAGAAAATTTAAAGGGTATTTTGGCAAGCCTGATTAAGCAAAGAAATGGATATCAAGAAATTTTTAGAGATGGACAAGATACTGCAAAACGTAATTTTATATTTGAGAAAAAATGTGATGTTATTTACGATGAAAACAAAGCGGTAAAATTTAGCATTAGTTTTACAGTCTCGAATGATGCTAAACCAACATTTGAAATTGTTGTTTTGTCTGCGAATATGACTGCGATGACCAAGACGTATGCTGATAATTTTTTGAAAGAGGTATATGAAGGTTATAATATAAACCAGACAAACAAAAGTGATGATGGAATAAAATATGAACTTATTGAACAGGGGGAATAATTAGTTGTTTTATGCGCATACGCAAAATGCTATAATAGGATATACATGCGAAAAATCTTGTGTAGAAACTTCATATATAATGCGTTTTGAGGATAAAAAACATTTTGATAAAAAGTGTATGGAAGGATGTACGAATTATGGAAAAAAGTGGTCATGCCCCCCATATTCTCCAACTTATAGTAGCTTTGTAAAAGATTATAACTACATAGAAATATATATGCTTTGCATAGAATTGAATCAATTTAGTTATATTAAACAGGATTACCTTAAAGTAAAAGCGGCTAATTCTATATTAAAAAGCAGAATAGATAAGGCTTTAAGGGAAGTAATTAATGAAAATATGTTTTATATTTCTACGGGTAGTTGTAGGCTTTGTAAAAGCTGTAATAAAAAAAGTGGTAAAGTATGCGCACATCCTAACTTACATACTTATAGTTTTGAAGCATTAGGCATTAATGTATCAAATTTGACCAAAGATATTTTTGAAAAAGAATTGCTTTGGTATAGAAAAGGATATCTACCTAATTATACTTCTGTGGTGGCAGGATTGTTGAAAAAGGATAGGATAAAAAATAGTCGAGTTTTAGAGGTATTGGATTTACTGAATTAAAGTTATAATTTATATGTGGTATGGCAACATTTTGGCAACAGAAAATCAGCAAGCCATAATAAATGATGTAATTGATGTAAAAATGGGCGTGTATTCGCATAAAACCTAAACAAATACAGTTGAGAACAACAAAGGACACGCCGAGTTCGAATAGTAGCCACAAGCCTGGGAAACCTTGTAAAACAGGACGCTTCCGGGTTTTCCTTTTTGCGTTGCTACTATTTTGCTACTAAACGCAACTACTCTGTTTTGCATTGTTTTATTATAAGTTTGCATTTCCCAAACAGTGTTTGGAAAATCAGAAAACTTTTCTTCGAGGCATAGGGATAATTTTTTACAGTGTCGTTTCTTTTTGCAGAGGTGCCGGTCCGTATGGAAGTCCTGTATTGGGCATACTGTATCTGAAGTAGCAGAATATTTATTACTTTGACGAAAACGAGCTGATGGAACTTTAAGATGTAGATCGGATGGAAACCAAAATGATTAGAGAAGCAAACCAAAATGATTTAGATGAAATATTACAGCTTTACCTGTATCTTCATGAGAAAAGCGTTCCGGAAGATTCAGAGAAGTTAAGAAACACATGGAACAATATTATGAATGATGCAAATCATCATCTGATTGTCTGTGAAGTTGATGGAAAGATTGTGGCATCCTGCGTATGTGTGATTATTCTAAACCTAACAAGAAATGTTCGCCCATATGCATTTGTTGAAAACGTGGTAACACACGGAGAATATCGGAAGAAAGGATATGCTACGGCTTGCCTAAATTTTGCTAAGAAAATCGCAGAAGAGAATAATTGCTACAAGATGATGCTGCTTACAGGCTCAAAGGAAAAAAGTACATTGAATTTTTATCGAAATGCCGGTTATAACAGTTTGGATAAGACTGCGTTTATTCAGTGGATTGATATGTAAAATACGGAGAAAAATAATGATATATGAATTAGCAAAACCAGAAGATTTACAGGCTGTATACAATGTAGTGCAGTATACAATAAAAACAATATATCCGAAGTATTATCCAATGGAAGTAGTCGATTTTTTCTGCGAGCATCACAGCGAGGATGCTATAGAAAAGGATATTAAAAATGGTTATGTAAGTGTGCTAAAAATTGATGGAACAATCGTAGCAACAGGTTGTTTTGTGGATAATCACATTACAAGAGTATATGTGCTACCGGAACACCAGAAAAAGGGATATGGCACATTTATTATGAAAAATATCGAAGTTCAGATTGGCAAAAAATCCGATAAGGCTTATCTGGATGCATCACTTCCGGCGGCAGCGCTTTATGGAAAGCTGGGATTTGCGACTGTAAAGCATGAGCGCTATTCTGTAGAAAATGGAGTGATACTTGCGTATGAAGTTATGGAAAAGGAACTTCATAAAAACTTGACAGATATTAATTATGATGGAAGAAAATTTTTTCCAAAAATGAATTCTGAAAACGGCGAGGTTGGTGAACAGACTACCTTTACATATCATCAGAATGGAAGTCTATTGTGGGCTGAATATAGCGGTGGAGATATATTAAAAGGTTCGTTGATTGGAACGGTTTTATGTAATGGGGAACTTGATTTTGTGTATCACCACATGAATCAGAATATGCAAATAAAAACAGGTAAGTGCCATAGTGTGCCAACCGTACTAGAGAATGGAAAAATAGTACTTTCTGAACAATGGCAATGGACAAGCGGAGATTATTCTAAAGGAGAGTCTTTGTTAGTTGAGGTGTAGGATGTTAGAAAGCAACGAAGGCTTGAAAAGGGCTGCAACCAATGAAAGTATTCCTCAAGTTGGGGAAATATTTTATTGCCGATAGTAGTGACATTTTATGTTGTGAAGTTTAGTACCTATATCCAAAACGTGGAAATGTGTTGATTGAATACGATTTTAATTATTGTGAGTATTTTGAGGAGTTGTTTTGTATGAATGTATTTGCTATAAAGAAGAATGGGAAACCGTTTCTGTTGAATATTTTGAAGAGTTGACTAAAATAGATTTACGTATTATCAATATGGAGCTGATAAGAAGTTAAAATGTTATGCAGTTTGTCAAGAGTGTGGCAATCCAATTTATATCATTAATTTGTATGGAGCAGAAATGATACAAAACCAAACAGGAATAACAGTTACATATGCAAAACATACGAGAGGAAAGATTTCTGGTTTTGAGTTTTGGAATCCGTTTGATAAAGAAGATTGTTCTTTGTATAATCCGACACCTTTAGGCAATACGGAAATAAAACATAGTGATGAATATTCAGAAGAATTAAGGGAACTTATAGAAAATAATAAGAGAAAAATATTTAAGAACATAAGAGAAGTGGTTTCTATTAATTTGTCAACACAGATTATTAATAGGTTATATGATTCTTTTATGAATTCAAATGTGTATACATACAAGGCTGTTACAAAATATAATATTCCATATGCAATTTTGTACTATCAGCAGTCAATATCTTTGTATGGGCAATACATTGTAGAAAGAATATTGGGAGATTTGTTATCAGATCGGATAAATGAAAAGAGTCGCTTTTTTAAAGCGGAAAATACAGGAGAATAGTAAAAAAAGTAACGGGTTATAGAACTATAAATATGATGTTTAAGCAATTTAAAGACACTGGTAATGAAAAAACAATTACAATGGAAATATATGAAACGGATGAGAAAGACCATATATATACAATTTTGAAAGCGAAAATAAGTTTGAAATCATATATTTATGGTTAAAATATCTCCCTAGCGCTTAGGATTACTGACTAGGGAGATAAAGTAGTAAACTTAATCAGGTAACTCTTTATCTTAAAATGAAGGAACATGGGGTACAATCAGCAGAAAAATCAGCAGAATCAGCAGAAAAATCAGCGGAAACACAAGAGGCATTGTTATCTGAAAGGCAGAAGCAGATACTTGCGTGCATGGAGTTAGAAGTATTTTATAAGACAGAAGAAATTGCTGAAAAAATAGGATTAAAAGGACCAAGGACAAGGCAGCTGCTGAATGAATTGGTGGCAATGGGCAGATTAAACTGTACAGCAGCCACTAAAAATAGAAGGTATATAAGGATTGAATAAAGTAGGGAATGATATGGAATATGCCAATCGTTATGCATAAGACAAAAATATGTTTACGATAGGCATATATATTGCTGCCTTTAATGCTTAGATGGAGGAAATGAAAAATGGTTGAGCCTTCAAAAAGGGACTGGAAATTATACAGAGAGAAAATTGGTGGATGGCAGGAACATTACATGGAGAAGCTGATAAAAGAATATGCGGACTATTTGTGCAGCGACTTGCCTGCATCCACCAAATTTTGGGAGATAGAGAAACGGATTAAGAGAGACAGGAAAACGCCAGGTGTTTGTATTGAGTTAAGAAAATTTGACATGTTTTGGGATATTGCCGGACTGATTAATGATAAGGTTATTTCAATGGATGATCTGGAAGAATTTAGTGACGGTTTAAAAGAATCGGTAGCATTTATTTTGAAAAGGTAAAAAAGGCAAATTTATTGTTTGAAATTGAGTTATAGTATGAGTTACAGTATCAAAAAATTCATGGATTTTTCATAAAATCAGAGCCATAATACATATATGGATTAGCAAACCATATCTACAGTATTCTCTGATTAGTATTTGTAGGTAGACAAAGGAGGGGGTAAGCCATCGAATACCATAATAATGATGAAAAATGGCATTGGTACTGATTTGGCACTATTTTTTAAGTAACGAGAAATAATGTAGGAAATACAGATATTATCTATATGATTTTGTAGAGATAAATAACAAAAATTAGAATCATATACAAAAAACTTTGCGAGTTCGAATAGTAAACAGAGAGCCGGGAAGCCACATAAACAGTAGGATTTCCGGCTTTTAATGTGGGACGTGATACCTCATGGCGGTTGTTGTGCCCTGCATTTTTGTGGTAAATGAGGTACGGAAGTGTTATAATTGGAAAACAAATAGTAGATTGAGGTAAAGCATGAAAGCAGATATTATTAAGAAATATTTTCAGGCATGGATAAATAAGGATATTCAGAGTGTAAAGCAGATTTTTTCTGAAAATGCTTTATATAGCGAATGCTATGGCCCTGAATATCATGGTTTATCTCAAATATTGAAGTGGTTTGAAGATTGGAATTATAGGGGACAAGTGTTGGAATGGACAATTAAGCGAATATTAGAACAAAATCAAACCTTAATTATTGAATGGTATTTTAAATGCAATTATGATGGTGTGGTTGACGGCTTTGATGGTGTCACAATAGCGGATTTTGATGACGATATGAAAATATTAAAATTATGTGAATTTCAGTCAAAGGCTGAACACTATTATCCATATGAGACATAATTCAATTTCCATCTACTGGGGAGTTGAATAGATAGATAAATTACTGGTTGTGGGAGGATTCTAATGGTAGTTGAAAATGCTAATATTAAAGATGTTACTTTATTGACAGAATTAAGATTAGAATATTTGAAAGAGGATCATGGTAAATTAAGTAAGAGTGATATAGAGATAATCAGGCGAGATTTACCGGATTATTTCAAAAAGAACCTTAATCAGAATATTTTTTGTTATTTAATAAGAGAGAAAGAAGAAATTGCCGCCTGTGCCTTTTTGCTGGTGGTCGAAAAACCAATGAGTCCGGCATTTATAACCGGCAGAACCGGAACAGTTTTGAATGTATATACAAAACCTCAATATCGGCATAAAGGGTATGCAAAGGGGATTATGAATAAGCTTTTGTCTGATGCAGAAGAAAAAAATTTAAGCGTTGTGGAACTTAAGTCTACAGAAAATGGATACCATTTGTATCAATCTGTTGGTTTTGCGGATGAGGTTTCAAAGTACCACTCCATGAAATGGTACAATCAATAATGAAACTTTACCTTATGCTGTAAGGGCTTTTAGATGTAAAAGGGTGTTTGATGATGGTTTAGACCTTTATATTCAAAATTGGTTTTTATTGCGTAACACTTGAAAAACAGGTTGCCAATTTGTAAGTTGAGAGTTTTTGGAGGAGAGGTATGGATTATTTAACAGCAACAGTAGAAATGGCAGATGCAATACATAATATTTTACATACAGCAATAAGAACGGTATATCCAAAGTATTATCCTAAAGAGGTAGTAGATTTTTTTTGCCAACATCATAGCAGGGAACATATTTTAGAGGGGATAGCTTCTGGAAATATGGGAGTATTGATAGATAGAGACATTATTATCGGTACGGGCTGTTATGACGGTAATCATATTACAGGAGTATATGTGTTGCCCAATCAACAGAAACAAGGTTGCGGTTCAAAGATTATGGATTGTCTGGAAACGGAAATCTCAAAAGAATATGATACAGTTCTTTTAGATGCTTCGCTTTCGGCAGTTTGTTTATATGAGCATAGAGGGTATAAAACGGTAGGGCATGGAATTTACGAATTACAAAATGATGTTAAACTGGTTTATGAAATTATGGAAAAGAAGCTAAAAGATAATTAAATACCTTTTGTGACATAGACAGGATATTTTCTCTTGGTAATGATTTGAACATGATGCCGGCACCATATAAATTAAACAAATAAGGGAAAGAATAATTGGATGGTTATGGTAATAAGCAGATTTCACATCTTTGTAGGGAAATAAGCGCTTATGTGGTAATATATAGAGGCAAAGATAAAAACACAACGCAAGGCAATCTTGCAGAACCGGTAGGTAGTCCGGTCGCGCCATTCTGGTGTAAGCGGCCCTCCCTCCTTAGGGACGTCCGTTCTTTGTTTAGTACAATCATTTTAAGGAGGAATTGTCATGGACAAAGTTACGGGAAAGCTATCAGAAGCTGGTCGCAATCCTAAACGGGTACAGCGTGAAGTACGAAAACAGGTACAGAATACCGGGATAGGAACAAAATCGCAGCAGGCTTTGAAGTTATAGCAGGAGCAGTTGAAAATTGAACGAAGGATTGTAAGTCGGGAAAAACGGGAAACTACCGTCCTTTAGTGATTGTTCATCATAATCATTGTTAGTTTGTTTGTAATATCAACAGGCATTATCTTTGAGAAGAAAATGAGAAATTTATTATATAGTCCCGGAATAATTAAACGTTTTCCTTTTATTATTTTAGGGTAAGCTATTTTAACAACTTTATCGGGTTTCATTACAGCAAATTTAAAAAGCAAGGTTTGTTCTATATTTGCTTTCCGCGCAAATTCGGTTTCCGTAGCTCCGGGACAAAGCAAAGTAATTTTTATTCCTGTATTTCTATATTCTCCGTAAAGGGCATTTGAAAAAGACATGATATATGCTTTTGTTGCTGAATAAACTGCGTCAGAGGGAGAGGGAATGAAAGAGCCTGTTGAACCGATATTAAGTATGTGTCCGTAGTTGTTCTTTTCCATTATTGACAGAATATGTTTCGTAAGTTGAGTAATAAAACGTATATGCAAGTCAATCATTTTTATTTCCTTGCTTATATCTGTGTGAGAGAATAAGCCGCATTCATTGAAACCTGCATTGTTGATAAGGAAATCAATAGATAAATTCCAGTTATTAATTTGCTCCATAACCAAATCTGCGGAATCTTCTTTTGTCAGATCATATGCAATAAAATTTACGGTCACATGATACTGATTTTGTAAATATAATTGCTGTTGTTCCAGTTTTTGCCTATCTCTTGATACAAGTATTATGTCATTTCCCATGACGGCAAATTTTTCAGCAAAGGCTTTTCCAATTCCGCTTGTTGTTCCGGTAATTAAAACATTTTTCATTTCTTTTCTCCGTCTGTGTTTTAAATAGCCTACATTTGCTTACTATGAGTCTGTATATATTCTGCTTTTACCTTATCAATGGTTTTTCCACCAATGCCAAAATTTTTGTCTGGCACTTCCTTTATGGTTGTCACAAAAAATTCCTGTGGTATCTTCATGATTTCAGAAGATATTGCTGTTAATTGCTTTATCAATTCCTCTTTTTGCGTATCTGATAAAACGCCGCTTTCTACTGTGATATAAGGCATTTCTTATTTCCTCCTGTTTTTCCGCTTTAATTTTGTCCATGATTAAATAACTTCCATTCTTCGCTATAAGACATTTCTTTATAGGAAGTACCCGCTAATAGTTTTTCGTAGAACGATAACTTTTTTTGTGTCAGAACCAATGCGTTTTCCAAATAAGTCATTTGTTTTTTTATATCCTCCATATGATTTTGCACCATAACAAAACGCTGCTCAAGGGTTTCGCCACCCCGTATTAGCAGTGAAACATATTCCTTAATGGAATGAATGGGGATATTTGCCATACGCATGCACTGAATCATTTTGATCCATTCAATGTCCTCGTCTGTATATTGCCTGTATTTTTTGCTGTCTCTGGCTATTTGAGGCAACAATCTTTCTTTTTCATAATATCTTAAGGTTGCTGTTGATAACCCGGTTATTTCGGCTGCTTCCTTTGCTGAATACATATAAATCCGCCTTCCTGTTTCATCATAAACTATGAAGCGCACTTCAAGTCAATAAAAAATTATATCATAATGGGCTGTTCCATTTTTGTAGCATTTACAACAACCAACACAATATTGCAAATTTAAGTCTGCAACATTGAAAAATGGAATTCCTACACTAGGGTAAGCTTCTAATTTTTGATACATTTCATTCAGTATTAATGCTGTCGTGCCGTTTTTTCTGTGACTTCCGTTTATTATTATAATTTTCATGTTCTTATGTCCTTTTAATTTTTATTATAAGAATATATAATACAATTTGAAAAGTACGGACTTTTTTGTGTGATACTATCAAAAAGGAGAGCATGTGTGTGAAAAAAGAAACTTGTTATCTTCAAGATTTCGGATATGAAAGATTTGAAACGATTGCTTGTCCCAATTACGCATAAAATGCTGACAAATCAATTAAAAGAGTTGGAAAAAGATGGCCTTATTATTCGTAAGGAATATCCGCAGGTGCCGCCAAAGGTAGAATACAATATGTCTGAAATGGGAAAAGGGTTAAGACCTGTGGTTAGGGCAATGTAATTCCCGTAATTATAAAAAGCATTCCATTCATTTCACACAGTCCATTCTTATTATGCTATAATGAGCATTGTGACGAAGCATGCTTGCATGCATCGGTATATTGCGAAAATCACATGGAACCGTTAGGCGACATGTATAATGTGTTATGTGATTTTCTTTCCCTTATTTTTGTCCTTATGAGGGGTCACAAAGCCTTATAAAACGATATAACACAAGGGAATGATCACTTGCTGAAAAGTTAGTGTTTATAAGGGACAGCGGAGAATTATTAATAAAATATAGTGACTAATGAAACCGTTAAATTACGTGATTACGCAATCGGAAATTATTGAAAAAAGGAATTATATGCAATGTTAAAAATAGGAGAATCTTTTATATTTGAAGATGACTGGAGCCGAAGGCGGAGTAGCCTAATGTATTTTGAAGGCGATGAAGATGAAGCAGCAGCATGGTCTGTAGATGTTGCATTTGCTATGGGTAATTTCGATGGAGAGCAAATATCACCATCCCTTTGTATAAACCCAATAGATACAGATAAAAAATCAATAACAGAATTAGTAGGTGAATCTTTTTCAGTAATGACAATGGAAGAGAGTTTTGATAGGGAAGATTCATTTTATATCTACGAACATGAACCATTAGTTGACTATGAATTGAAAATTCTTGAGATGGAAAATAATAAAGCTCATATTAAATGTAGTGGAACACTTGTAGTTGACGGCTATGCACAACCGTATACGAAAGAAAGATTTGAAATTGATAGTTGGATACCAATTATTGAGTCAGTCAAAGATTGGGAGAAATTTGGACTATAAGCCCAATTCAAAACTTCGGTTTGTAAAGAAGATAGGATAATATTTTTCTTAGTGACGATTTGGACATGGTGCCAGTACCATGTAAGCTAAAGCAGGTAAGAGAAATGATAAGGTGGCAATTTGCAGTAATGAGCTGCTTGTAACTCTCTATTGATTTTTTTGAGAAACTTGCATATAATAACTATTAACAGAACCCAACACGCCTCTCAACGATGCGGACCACGTTGGGTCTTTTAATTTTAAGGAGAATATTGTATGGGAGAACTAAAAAAGCATCAGCCTCCTATGACAATTGATGAACAGGTCGAAAATCTGAAAAGTATTGGTTTGATTGTCAATGATGAGGAGTATGCAAAGAAAATACTTAATGATATTTCATATTTCAGGTTAGTAAAGGCATTCAGCCTTAATCTGAAACCGAAAAATGGATGTTATGATAGGCAGACAACATTTAAGGAAATAGTAGATTTGTATTTATTTAATGCAAATTTTAGGCAGATTATTTTTCCAGAGATAGAAAAAGTTGAGATTAATGTAAGATGCAGATTAGCGAATTTTTTTGCTGCACAATATGGTGTTTTGGGATATTTGCAAGCAGAAAATTTTGCAGATGAGAATTATCACGCACAATTTTTGAAAGATATCAACGAAGAGATTGGACGGAACTCAAAAGCCCCGTTTGTACGTAATTTTAGAGAGAACTATGAAGGCGGTAACCTGCCAATTTATGCATTGGTTGAAGTCTTTAGTTTTGGTACGTTATCAAAGTTTTATAAGAATATGCTTAATAAGGATAAAAAGACTATAGCAAAGACCTTTGGTATAGGTTATACATATTTGGAAAGCTGGTTGGAGAGTATATCATATGTGAGAAACATTTGTGCACATTATGGACGAATATATAATGCTAAATTATCCAAGACACCTATATTGTATAAGGAGTACACACAAGTTGGAATAGGAAATAATAGGATATACGGAGTGCTTTTATGTTTGAAGCATTTGTTGAAAAATGATGTTCATTGGAATTTGTTTGTAGATAACATTGAACTGCTTTTTGATAAATATCAGTATGTTAAGATTAGTACGATGGGGTTCCCGGAAAACTGGAAGGAGTTGCTCCAACACTAAAAAGAAATACAAAATATCCTCTTGCAAATCCAGCCTATCTGTGTTAGCATTTAACCGTTGAACAAATAAACTATTAATTCAGAAAGAAAAGGAGGGCTTATCATGCAGAAAAATTTAACAACTCAGAACAGAATAATGAAACTGACAATCAAAGGTATGCCACTCCCTGCGTTTAATAGATAGTCTGATTTATTGTGCCGATAGAAAGTTCTGATAAGGATTTTAGAAATTTTCTATGGCTAATAAACCGCATAGATAGCGGAAGTGAGACCAGCACCTTTGGGGTGCTTTTTTTGCGCCTATTTTTAAAGAGAAAAGGAAAGAACAGAAAATATGAAAACAGTAAAAGGTATATATACCGAAGCAAAAGTTTTCACGGATGATGTGGAAGATCATTCTTTGGCACAGGTAAAGATGATATGTGACAGCGAAACCGCAAAGGGTAGTAAGATCTGCATGATGCCCGACATCCATCCGGGCAAGGTCGCTCCGATCGGTCTTTCTATGACCGTCACAGATAAAATAATCCCACAGCTTTTAGACGTTGATATCGGCTTTGCTATCCGGAAAGAACCCAATCACATGGCAGAGGAATTTTCCTATGAAGGACTCCAATGTATCCGCCATATCAACAGGCAGAAAGCAGACAGGAGCCTTGGCACGCTTGGCGGCGGCAACCATTTCATAGAACTGGATAAAAGTGATGATGGCAGCCTGTATCTTGTGGTGCATACAGGGAGCAGGCATTTAGGGGAGGAAGTAGCGGAATATTACACGAAGCTTGCCAATACCTGTTTGAAAGAACAGGGCAAAGAAGTCCCCTATTATATGAGTTACCTGGAGGGGGATAATAAAACGGCCTATCTGAATGATGTACAGATTATCCAGCGTTATGCGGAATGGAACAGGCAGATCATTGTCAGGGAAATCCTGAAAGGGATGAAGTGGAAAGTGGAAGAGCAGTTTTCCGTGCCGCATAATTATCTGGATGATTCCCGGATACTCCGCAAAGGCTCTATTTCCGCAAACAAAGGAGAACGTGTAGTCATTCCGGCAAATATGAGGGACGGGATCATTTTAGGCATCGGAAAAGGCAATGCAGACTGGAATTACTCTGCGCCACATGGTTCCGGCAGAAAGTTAAAACGTGAGGATGTAAAAAATCGGTATACGGTATCAGAGTTTAAAAAGGAAATGGAGGGCATCTACAGCAGATGTGTCAGTGCGGATACTTTAGATGAAGCGCCTTTTGCATATCGTTCTATAACGGAGATCGCAGAACAGATCGAAGATACCGTAGAGGTAACAAAAATATTGAAGCCTGTCTATAATTTCAAGGCAGGAAGCAGAAAATAAAGGAGTAATAAATTTATGATGATACAGATCAGTGCAGGGCAGGGACCGTCCGAATGTCAACTGGCGGTGGCGAAACTGTTTGAGGCATTACAAAATGAATATGGAGATTTGGAAATGATATCAAGTACCATGGGGAATGAAAAAGGCTGTTTTGATTCTGTCCGGTTTCGGACGGGACATGATTTAAGCAGCCTTGAGGGAACAGTACTGTGGATATGCAAAAGTCCGTTTCGCAAGGGCCATAAGAGGAAGAATTGGTATGTGGATGTGAGCGTTATTCCGGAACAGAGAGAGATTGCTTCAGATAAAGAATACCGTATTGAGAAGTTCCACAGTGGGGGAAAAGGCGGCCAGAATGTAAATAAGGTAGAGACCGGTGTGCGAATCATCCATTTACCGACAGGACTCGTATCACAATCTACCGAAGAACGGAGCCAGTTTCTAAATAAGCAAAGGGCTATGGAGAAGCTGCAGAAAAAACTTGCGGATTTACAAAAAGAGCAGGAGAAGATACAGAGAAGCGCCGCATGGCGGGAGCATGCCCGCATTGTCAGGGGAAATCCGGTACGGATTTATGAAGGGGAGAAGTTTATCCTGCAAAAATAACAAAAAGTGAACATAGTTGCCCATATAGATTATGTATAGCATAATGCTTTACAAATGCTATAGCATGGAGTGCGCTAAAACTATCATAATGAAAATAAGCCCCTTATAATTGGACACTTACCTTTCGGTTGCTACATAAGCGCTCTCCTGTTTCAGCTCAGGCCTTCTATCGCAGAAATCCATTGTCCTTTGCAAAATATCTTTTAAGTTTTCAAGATTTTTTAGCGTATTGGAGCATTCGAGGGAATGATTACAGCCGTCATATACCGTGAGTGGAATATGATTAGCATTTGAAAGTCGGATGATTTCATCAGTATCGCTCCACGGGTCTGCTGTTCCGATAAAAGCAATTGCATAATCCGGGGCAAAAAGATAGGTCTGTGCCAAAGGCGTATACAAGATATGCCTTGCACATTTTAATCCGTATTTCTTTGCATAGGATGCTGCAATAATCGTACCGATACTTTTTGAAATGAACAGCACATCATCATATTCAGACCAGGAAATATCTGCAAGTCCCGCTTCTGCCTGTAAAAACAGCGCTTCATATGCTTCTTTCATTTTTTCATTATTACCGCGGATATTTCCGGCGTTATATGAGTAGCTTATATTGATATAATTTTTATACCCCAGTTCACAGGCGATATTCCTGCTATAATATAGAAGGGGCTTGTCGCAATGGTAACCTATGCCCGGAAAACAAACAGCTATTTTTGACATGATATTTCCTTTCAATTTACATTTTCACATTCATGTTGTAAATACAGTATAACAGTAACAAAATAAAAAAGGAATATTTTTAACCCTGTTGACCAGTATTTCAGTTTTCGGAAGGAAAATAGTGTGCTATTTATGGTATGGAGCAAAGCTAAGGAAAAATTGCTTGTGTCAAAATCTTGTATTATATTTTGGGGTTTGATATATTAGCAGTAATAAAGTGGAAAGGCGATGATACCATGGATACATTAGAAGCGATTATGACACGGAAAAGTGTTCGAAATTTTACGGATCAGGCTATCTCAGATGAGGCGCTGGAAATCATTCTCAAGGCAGGCATGTCCGGTCCAAGCTGTGTCAACGCCAGAGATTGGAGCTTTGTGGTCACTCGGGAGTCAGAACTTCTAAAGAAGATGGCCGATGCCAATGGGCGCCCGGCAGATCCTCTCCGTGGTGCAGCGCTGGGGATTCTTGTCTTGGGCGATTTGGAACGTGCATTTAAGCTCGCTCCGGACTATTGGATTATTGATGGTTCCATTGCAGCACAGAACATGATTCTTGCCGCCCATGCTATGGGTATCGGCTCTGTCTGGCTGGGGACCTATCCTCAGATGGAGCGTGTAGAAGCACAGAGGAAGCTGCTTGGGCTTCCGGACACGGTAATTCCGCACTCTATTCTTGCTTTCGGTTATCCGGACAGCAGTAAGGAGACGATTTCCGGCGATACAAGAAATGACCGTTACGAATCAAATCGAATCCATATGGATAAGTGGTAAATAGCATTTTGAGCTATATTCGATATATGATAGCTTTCGAAAGTTAAAACCGACCAACCGAGCCTGCAAACCCTGCATTTATTCAGGGGTGCAGGCTCTTATTTTTGAGAAGAACAAGATGCGGGCTGTACATTTAAATGATTCAAATATTCGGTGCCCCAATCACACATGGCGCTTAATACAGGAATAACGCTTTTCCCAAAAGATGTAAGAGAATAAAGGGTTTTAGGAGGTTTTTCAGGAATGACTTCCCTGTTGACCATACCGCAATTCTCTAAGTCACGGAGTTGGCCGGAAAGCATTTTGGGAGTTGCATTTGGAATGAGACGCTGCAGCTCCATGTAGTGCAATGGCTGTGTTCTCAAATGCCATAAGATCAGTGGTTTATATTTGCCGCCGATTAAGGACAATGTAGCTTCTACAGGACAATTAAATTGTTTCTTTTCAGATTTCATAATGATTCTCCCGGTTGCAAGGGCACTACCTTTTTGGAAAGTATCTATTAAAAAAGTGCATTCTTGCGGAATAATATTTCAGAGTTACAATATAGTTGGTAGCCGGCTTGACATACTCAATATAACATAAGAAAGGATTTGGTACTATGAATTTTTTAAATATTGCAAAACGGCGTTTTTCTGTGCGCAGTTATACAGAGCAGGCGGTAGAGAAAGAGAAGCTGGATAAAATTCTGGAGGCGGCTCACGTGGCTCCGACTGCTGCAAACCTCCAGCCTGTGCATCTGATTGTGGTTCAGAGTGAAGAAGGTCTTGCAAAAATAGACAAAGCTGCAAACATTTATGGTGCACCGCTGGCAATCATTGTTTGCGCTGACCATGGGAAGGCATGGGTGCGTCCCTTTGATAAAAAACAAACAGGGGATATTGACAGTTCTATTCTGACAGACTATATGATGCTTCAGGCTACAGAGCTGGGACTTGGCTCCGTATGGATCTGCTATTTTAAACCTGATGTTATAAGCAGAGAGTTTAATCTTCCGGAAAATTTGGAACCGGTTAATATTCTGGCAGTCGGTTACTCAAATGAAGAAGCCGCTGATCCGGAGCGCCATAGCAGGATGCGTATTCCCATAAGCCAATTAGTGTCATACGAAAGTTTATAGTAGGATAAAGAAAGTATCCATAAACCTGCTGATAAACAGTATGATCGCTTCTTGGGATGAGTCTGTTGCTATCAATTTGGAGTCTGTGGGAACTTATATGAAAGAATATCGTATGAAACAGGCGGTTGTCCTGCTTTGGCAGACACAGACAACCATAGCGTAGACTGCAAGCTGGGTTGGATATGAGAATAAAGCAAATTTGCGACGGCTTTTCGTGATTTTTTGAAAATAACGCCTGCGGAATATAGGAGGCAGGATGTCAGTGAATAATGCCGAGGGAAACAGAAAAGGGCAGGTATGATGGTAAGAATTGGGATAAAAGATTGGTCCTTCGCCGTGAGGTGGAGGACTTTTTGTGGTGGAGGTATTTAGATTGGGAGGGTAGGTGGGGGAAAATGAGATTTTTTCTTTGAAAATGTGTTATTGGGGCGGGAGGGGGATGGAATGGGAAGGAGAAGGGGATTTTTGTTGAAAATTTTACAAAAATTGGCGATTTTTACCATATATGGGAATAGTAATAAAAAAATATATGTTATAATGTAAAACAGTGGGAAAATAATGTGCCGACTTTTTAAAAGTCAGTTGAAGTAAAAATAGGAGAAAAAATTAATGTATGCAAAGATATTAAACGATATTTCACAGCAGTATTATATAGATAATTATCCAAATGAGGGGCAGCGTTTTGTCGCTTGGTATCTTAGAAATATTCATAACTTGAATACAATAGAAGCGAAAGCCTGCATTACTGATGGAGCAGGAGATAAACAGATAGATGCTGTGTATATTGATAACGATGCTTCTATTGTTTATATCATTCAGGGAAAGTTTTGCTCACGGGAGAAGGTTAATGCAGAGCCGCTTAGGGAAGTTTTGGCTTCATGGGTTCAGATTAAGAACCTAAAGCAGTTGCAGGAAAATGCAAATGAGAAACTTAAAGTAAAAATCAATGAACTGGCAACAGCTCTTGAAGATGATTATGATATATGTTTTGAATTGATTACCACAGCGGGATTGACGGGTTCAGCAAATGAGGATTTAGTTGTATTTCAAAAAGAATTATCAGATGATAGTTCCTTAAGCGCAAATTTAGTGTTGGTTGATAACGAGACGCTAAAGTTCAAGTATGATGAAGCACTTAATAAAAATAGGCCCTATATTAACCATGAGTTTAAAGTGGATTCATCAAAATGTATGGAAATAATGGTTGGAGGGACTAAGGCTGTGATTGCAGCTATACCTCTTAAAGAGTGTATAAAGATTCCTGGAATAAAAGATGGCAGTTTGTTCAGAAAAAATGTACGTCAGTCATTGGGAACAACTAATAAAGTAAATAAGGGTATTGCCATGACTTTGAAGAAAAATGCAGAGGACTTTTTCTTTTTTCATAACGGTATAACAGCAATATGTTCAGAGGTTACTTTAGATGCGGATTTACTTAGCATAAAGGAACTGAATGTTGTAAATGGATGTCAGTCATTGAGCACGATTTACAATTGCAGTGAAACTGTCAGAAATTCAGATGATGGATATATTATGTTTAGATTTTATGAAATATCCAACCCAGAAAAGGCCGATAAAATCAGTACTTCAACCAACTCTCAAAGTGCGGTAAAAGCAAGGGATTTGCGCAGTAACGATAAGTTTGTTTTAGCAATGAAAAAGGCCTATGAACTTTGCTACACAGACGGATACTTTATTACAAAACGGGGAGAAGTGGCTGATCCTGCGAAATACAATACAAATCATATTGTTTCCCTTACCGAGCTGGGAAAGCAGTTGATAGCATGGCATTCCCAACGGCCGACTATTTCCTATAGTGAGACCAAAATATTTGATAAATATTTTGACCAATTGTTCCGTAAAGATTATGCTCCGGAAAAAGTTCAGGCATTAAACGAACTTTCGAAGAGTGTATTTTCAAAATGGACTAAGGATAATCCTGTAGGCTTGAACGAGTCTTTGCTGGCCATGAAAGCCTATGCGCCCCATCATCATTTATATGCAATATCGGTATTTTTCTGCGAGGTAAATAAAATGCCGGAGTCAGTGCCGGATCCGGCAAAAGCATATAAGAAGTTGGTAAAAAATGATTTACTGGATACGATTGTAGACATGGCAGGGCAATGTTTAAATATGGCTTTTGAAACAGCGTCATCTGAAACAAGGGATAACGGTAAAATCTTCAGTCCTCAGAATTGGATTAAGGCGAAGGGGTCTTTAAAGGATATCAGAAGCGCAGTAAAGAATCAGCTTGGAGCGTTAAAGATAATTCCTGGTGGGAAGGTACTGGTTGATAGAATTAATGAGGGGTTAAAGTTGGAATCTACGGATTTTGAGGGGAGATGGACGGCGGATTGAATAGAACGAGGAGGTCTTATAAGTGGAGCAAATTGAACTGGTTAAAATTTTGATGAAGAATACGAATATTAGTTTTTTATTAGGAGCAGGGACTTCATACAATAAAGTAGAGGGAAAATTTAATTTTCCATTAATGGGAGATTTACTAAGTTATATCAAGGAAAATGAAAATGTATTAAAGTTTTACAAAAATTTAATGGAAGACACAACTATTCCAAAAGGATTGGGAGCGATGATTGCTGACCTTTTTGATACTTATTTATTTTCAGAGAATGCTAATATTGAGAAATTTTTATCAGTATTAGAAGGAGTTGATTTATATATTACAGATGCTGATTTTAGGAAAAAGGTTGAGGAACAAAGATATCAAATTCTTATGTTGATTAGAGATAGACTGAGAAAGTCAGATGAAAGTACAGTGTTGGCTAATTATATTGCTTTTTATAATGGATTAAAAAATGTAAAGGAAGTTAATGGATTAAAAAATCAAACATTTAATATATTTACGACAAATTATGATATGATGAATGAAATGGCAATGGAAACTCAAAACATTCATTATTATGCTGGATTTGAAGGTATTGTTAATAGAAAGTTTAATTTGGCTTATTATAACTATGATTTTGTAGATAGTTTTCAGGTTAATCGTTCTAGTATAAAAGTAACGCCTAACCATATGAATTTATTTAAAATACATGGTTCATTGTCTTGGTGTATGAAAGATGGACAATTAATTGAAAGAAATCCATACGAACATGATTTTTTACCAGAAATAATTTATCCGTCAGTGGACAAATTTAAAAATACAAATCTTATTATTAGTTATTCTGCATTAATGCGGGAATTATCGAATCGCTTATGCCGTGAGAAAACTACGTTATTTGTTTCAGGAATGTCTATGGGAGATGAACATATTAACAAAATAATTGAAAATGCATTGACAATAAACACATTTCATATGGTTATTTTTTGTGCAACAGAAAATGAAATAAAAAAGTTACAGAAAAAGTACAATGTGTATAAGAATGTAATTGTTCTGAATACGGAGTACAAATTTAGCGATGTTGCTGATTTGATGTTGAATATTCAAGGAGACGACTGATATGCTTGAAATGTATATAGGAAAAGTAGTTGAAGTATCAAATACTATAGTTAGTGTGGCAATTAATAAGGAATTAGAAACCCCATATATCATTATAAATTCTAATCCGATAAGAATTGCGGGTGTGGGCAGTTTTTTGAAGATTGAAAATGAGGTTTATGAAATTGTAAGTGAGAAAACATTTCTTGAAACAGACAAAAAAGACGAATCAATTAAAATTACAAGTAACAGAGTGATAGTATGTAAAGTTATTGGGTATTTTGAAAATAGTGAATTTAAACAAGGAAGTAGTGGAGAAACGCCTAATATCTTTGACAATGTATACACTGTTTCAGATGAGGAACTATTAAAAATCTATTCAGGGACTTCGCATAGTGGCTCTATTAGTGTAGGAAGGTATTTATACAAAAAGGATTTAGATTTTCATATTGATATAAATAAATTTTTTGCTAGTCATTCTTTGATTGTAGGAAATACAGGAAGTGGAAAATCAAATACTTTAAACACAATTTTTTCAGAACTGTTTGATAATATAAATACTAATGGAAGTTATTTTCTTTTTGTAGATACGAATGGAGAGTATTCAAAAGCTTTTATAGACAATAAGTTAAATAAAGTGCTAGAAACAAGAAATGAAGATAAAAATAGTATACATATTCCTTTGAATTTGCTGGAAAGCGAAGATTGGCGGTTGTTGCTTGAAGCAACAGAAAAGACGCAGTATCCCATAATCAAGTCTGTGTGGAATAGTGTTATAAAGAATATTTTTGTAAAGGAAGAAAATGCAGATATAGCATATTATCTATTAAATGAGCTTAAAAAAGTCATAAGCGGAATATTAAATTCAAATGCAAATACAACGAATAAATTGGGGGCGATAACTAGTGTTACGACACGTTGATATTCAGCGAAATATACCTATCTATTGTTGCCGTTTTCTGGTATAATAAAAGAAACGGCGGTGATTTCTCCTATGGCAAGAC
>CAJTCE010000044.1 GCA_910574745.1 Lachnospiraceae bacterium
AAAATCGAAGCTGCAAGCGGCGTAATTGACTGAACATTGACAACTGAATAACTGCCAGATATTGAATTTTCAAGGTGCATAGCTAAAATTTATGTGCGAAGTTTGAGTTTATAAGATAATAGAAGATCTGCATACGATCATGATTATCAGAATAGGATATATGCGCCGGAATTGGAAACGCATTTTACAAAAATAATTTGTATAAATCAGAAAAGTATAATACAATTTTACTGACAGCCATGAAACAGAAAACGATAATGGCGTCTTTTTGCAGGTCGTTTGTTTTAAGGTCAGGAATTTCCTGTGTGTATAGAGAAAAGGAAAGGAAAAGTTATTATGGAAGATTTATTACAGGTAGGCATTTTATCCTCTACCCACGGTGTCCGGGGAGAGATGAAGGTATTTCCCACCACGGATGATGTAAAAAGATTTAAGAAAAACAAGGATTATATTTTGGAGACGCCTCAGGGAAACAAAGAGGTAAAGGTTACCGGCGTGAAATTTTTCAAGCAGTTTGCCATTCTGAAATTTGAAGGCTTTGATACTCTTGATGATATTCTGCCCTATAAAGGGTGTCGGTTGTTAGTCACAAGGGACCATGCGGTAAAATGTGAAAAGGATGAGTATTTTATTGCAGATTTAATCGGTCTTTTGGTGGAAGATGAAGAGGGAAACACGATTGGCACGCTGACAGATGTGATGCAGACGCAAGCCAATGATGTTTACGTTATAAAGTCGGAAGAAGGAAAAGAGTATCTGTTTCCTGCAATCAAGGAATGTATCCTTCAGGTGGATATGAAGAAGGGGAAAATCCTTGCTCATGTCATGCCGGGACTGATGGATGATGCGGTATCCGACAGGGACGAATAGCATTAAAGTAAAAGCAAACGAGTGAAAATAATGAAGTCTAAGGGCAATAAAAATAGAAGATAGTGAAAACAACGAAAATTAACGAAAGTAAAGGAATTGACATATGTATTTTCATGTTTTAACATTATTTCCTGAAATGATAATGGACGGTCTTAATACAAGCATTCTGGGAAGGGCCATGGAGAAGGGCTGTATCCGGGCAGAGGCAGTCAATATTAGGGATTATACGTTAGATAAGCACCAGAAGGTGGATGATTACACCTATGGCGGCGGTGCCGGAATGCTGATGCAGGCCCAGCCGGTGTATGACTGTGTCCGGGCTGTTCTGAATAGAATAGAGCAGGAGAAAAAATCCAGAGTCATCTATGTGACTCCCCAGGGCAGGGTATTTAACCAGCAGATGGCCAAAGAGCTTGCCGGGGAGGATGACCTGATTTTTTTATGCGGCCATTATGAAGGCATAGATGAAAGAGTCTTGGAAGAGGTGGTCACGGACTATGTTTCCATAGGGGATTATGTACTGACCGGCGGGGAGCTGCCTGCCATGGTTATGATTGACGCTATTGCAAGGCTTGTGCCGGGTGTGTTGAACAATGACGAGTCGGCAATGACGGATTCCTTCGGAAACGGACTTTTGGAATATCCCCAGTATTCCAGACCACGGGTGTGGCGGGATAAGGAAGTGCCGCCTGTGCTTTTAAACGGCAACCATAAGTTGATCGAACAGTGGCGGCTGGAAAAATCCCTTGAAAGGACAAAAGAGCGGAGACCGGATTTATACGAAAAGTGGAGGGCAGAAAATGATTGTTGCAAATGATTTGTGCAAGCAGTTTGAACGCACTGTTTTGGAACAGGAAAACGGGAAAAAGAAAAAAAAGAAAAGCAAAAAAGAAAAATTTTATGCGGTAAACCACGTTTCCTTTCAGGTTGAACAGGGAGAAATCTTGGGAATATTAGGACCTAACGGCGCGGGAAAGACTACCCTTTTAAGGATGTTAGGCTCCCTGATGCTTCCTACAAGCGGAAGCGTGGAAATTGAGGATCAAGAGGGAAACAGAATTACGGATGCTGTTTTGCTAAAACGTTCCATCGGCTATCTTTCCGGCAATACCAAGCTGTATCATCGCTTAAGCACAAGGGAAATGCTGTATATGCTTGGGGAAATCTATGAAATTGACAGAGAAGAAATCGTAAGGCGGGTAGAAGAAATCGGAAAAGTGCTTGATATGGAGAGCTTTTTGGATAACCGCATAGAGAAGCTTTCCACAGGACAGACCCAGAGGGCTTCTATTGCGAGATGCCTGATTCATGAGCCGGATATTTACATATTTGACGAGCCTACACTGGGCTTGGACATTTTAAGTGCGGATGCCATTGTGAATTTTATGAAGGCACAAAAGGAACGTGGAAAAACCGTATTATACTCCACGCATTATCTGGAAGAGGCACAATTTTTGTGTGACAGGATCATTATGATCTATAAGGGCAGGATTGTGCGGGAAGGCAGCCCTGCGCAGATTATGGAGGAGTGCAAGGCGGGGAATTTAAGGGATGCGTTCCATAGGGTTATGGAGGAGGTAGAGGCGGTATGAATATGAAGAGAATGACCGCTTTGCTAAAGCGTGAATTGAGAGACATATTAAGGGATAAAAAGACTTTATTTACCATGGTAGTCATACCGATCCTTTTGTATCCCCTTCTGATTATCGGCATGTCCGTTTTAATGAGCACCATCATGAGCAGTCAGGCGGAAAAAACTTATCTGGTGGCCTTTGACACGGAGAAGGCAGTAGAAAAGGAATTTGAAACGATTTTTACGGAAAATAAAGAGGATATCGGTTATCAGATAGAAATTGTGGATGTGAATAATTATGAGGAAGCGCTGGATGCGGAAGAAATCGATGCATTTGTACGGGAAACAGCAGATGGTGCTTATACCCTGAATTATTTATCGGCAAAGGATAAATCCTCAACGGCGGTTTCGGCGCTGGGTTCGGCGTTTGATCTATACAGGGAAAATTTGAGAGAGCAGAAAATAGAAGATGCGGGGCTGGATGTGGAGACCTTGTTAAATCCTATCAGTTTCCAGCGGGAAGACCTGTCCTCTACAGAGGAATCCGTGGGCAATCTTCTTGGTTCCATGATGCCTTTTTTTATCATAGTGAGCATTTTGCTTGGGGCAATTTATCCTGCCATTGACGTAACGGCGGGAGAAAAGGAGCGGGGCACCTTAGAAACACTTCTGACCCTTCCTGTGACCAATTTTGAAATGATCATGAGTAAATTCCTGGCAGTGTCGGTTATTGCCTGTGTTTCGGCAATGCTCAATGTCTTTTCCATGGGAGGGGCTATGGTATTCTTAGTATCCAGCTCCATGTCCTCTATGGCTGATAATATGAACATAACCATCCATTATGAAACTTTTATTCCGGGAATTTTGTTTACCCTGATCGTAATGATGTTCTTTGCTCTTTTGGTAACGGCGGTCTGCATGTGTACCTGCGTCTTTGCAAAAAGCTTTAAAGAGGCAAATAACTATGCAACGCCTGTTATGCTGATCTTTATGTTCGGAAGCTATGTGACCATGATTCCTGATATGGAACTGACAGCCCAGACGGCGGCAATCCCTATCGTTAACGTGGCGCTGTTGGTGGAAGGACTGTTCCAGTTCAGCTATAATTACGGCCTTTTTGCCATTGTGCTGTTTTCCAATGTTGCTTACAGCTTATTGGCAATTATGATATTAGGGAAAATATACAACAGCGAGGCTGTGCTGTTTTCGGAAGGCCTAAGCAGTATCAAGCTGGTTTCAAAGAGAAGCGATATTAAAGAGAAACAGATGCCCGGTTTCGGGGATGTGATTTTACTTTTGTGTGTGGTTTTACTGCTCATATTCTATGTGGGCTCCTATGCCCAGATAAAATGGGGCTTTGCCGGCGTTGCCATCCAGCAGGGGATTATCCTGCTTTGTCCCCTTGTATATGCATGGTACATAAAGGCCGATGGGAAAAAGCTGTTTTCCTTAAAACCTGTCAAGCCGTTACAGATTTTAGGGTCCGTATTTATGGGAATCGGCGCCTTTTTAGGCGCATTGCTTATAGGAGGACTCCTTATGCCCGTATTCCCGGACAGCGCCGAAGGTCTTACCCAGCTTGATAATATGCTTACGGAAGTGCCCGTATCTTTACTGGTACTGGTGGTCGCATTAATGCCGGCAATTGGGGAAGAATTGTTGTTCAGGGGCTTTGTCATGGGAACCTTAAAAAATAAATGTAAGCCGGTGGTAACGGTTTTGGTAACAACCCTTATTTTTGCAGCCTATCATATGAGTCTGATCAAGATGTTTACAATCGGCATTGTGGGCCTGGGACTAACCCTTGCAGCCTATAAGACGGGCAGTATAGCAGCTTCCATGTGCGTGCATTTTCTGAATAATCTGCTATCGGTGCTGATCAGTAAATACCCGGAGCAGCTGCAAAAAATCTTTCCGGTTCTGTTTAAGGAGAAACTGGGGATTTCCGGTATGCTGATTCTGGCGGCGGTCATGATTGTAGGCGTGAGCATAGGCTGGATGCTGATTAGCAGCAGAAAAGAAAACGTAAAAGAATAGAATATGTATCAAACCCACTGATAATAAGGCGTTAAAATCAAATAATAAGGATTTTAACGCCTTTACTGATTGGTTTGGGAATTATTGGTTCTGTTTAAAAGGTAGTCAACGGAAACATCATGAAAATCGGCAAGCTTAATAAGGACAGAAGTGGGAATATCGATGTCTCCCCGCTCGTAGTTGCTGTATACCCGTTGGCTGCATTGCAGAATTTTACTCATTTGTACCTGCGTCAAATCTTTATCTTCTCTTAGATCCCGGATTCGCCTATACATAATTTAAATCCCTTTCAGTAACATTGTTATCATACTGATTATATGTTAGTGAAAAATCCGCTATTGTAATTTAGCGAAAAATCCGCTAAAATCATCATATGCAATCGAGCTAAAAATATTTAATAAAAAGGGAATAAGGAAAAATATTTTTTTACTACATTTTAGCGAATTATTCGCTAAAAAGGGGCGCAAAAATTGAAAATACCAATAATATTACGAAAGATAATAAAATATATGCCTATTTTTGTAGCAACTATGATAACAGTTGTCACAATTAAAAATCTGGTTTCTAATGAAAGCTGGCTGGGATATGATAAAGGAACACAGAGTTTAGGCCTTTTCTTTGGCTTATTGCTGTTGACAGTGCTTTCCTGGTTTCTCTCGTCAATTTTTTCCAAAATAGAAATCAGATTTTATTTACTGGGATGGATCGTTGTTTTTATATATCAGACCTATATGATTTTTCAACTGCATTCTGAGGTGGGATGGGATGCAGGAATGGTTATCAATGCAGCTTTTGGAAATATGCCGGAAGAAGCAGGCGCATATCTTTCCATTTATCCCAATAACCTTTTTCTGGTTTATATTTACAGATGTATCTTCAGGATATTTTCTGTGTCTTTTGAAAATCGTTTTTTAGCGGGAGCGTTGTTGAATCTGGTTTTTATGAATGTTACATTGGCATTGTTATATTCTTTATCCAAACGTTTTTTGGGAGAGCGGGGAAGATTATTCACATTGTTTTATTTCGTACTGTTGATCGGATCATCTCCTTGGATTATAATTCCTTACAGTGATTTAGCGTCTATGCCATTTGTGACAGGAATTGTTTTATTCTATTTTAAAATAATAGAAAATAGTAAAGAGCAATTTCCGGGATATTTAACTTTACTGATTTCCCTGGGTTTAGGAATCTTGTTGTTTACAGGATTTAAAATAAAGCCCACGGTAGTGATTGCGTTTATAGCCGTCTGTATCATTTATGCATTGTTTCACTATCATAAAAAATCTGTTCTGGTAATATTAGCAGGAGGATTTTTTACTTTCGTGCTATTTGCCTTTTTATGGAACTGTTTTGCTAAGTATCAAAAGGACTTTATCATTGATGAAAACAGAAGCGTTTCCTATTCACATTATTTGATGCTGGGGTTAAACGATAATTACGGATGTTATACGGAGGAAGATATTGCAATTACTTTATCCGCAGAAACCAAAAAGGAAAAACAGGAAAAGAATTTTGAAGTGATCAGAGAACGTTTGCAGAATATGGGCATAGCCGGATTAGCTGTAAGGCAGTGGAAAAAGTTATGCCGCATACATAGTGAGGGAAACTTTTTCTTTGGCGGCGAAGGCGGCATGAATTTTTTGAATTTTGATTTATCAAGACAGTCTTTCTTAAGAAATGTTTTCTACATAAACGGGAAATATTATGCCTGTTATAAGTATTTTGTGCAGGGAATCTGGCTGGCATTATGTCTGTTTATAGGTTTGAATGTCTTTGAAGTGAGAAAGGGCGGCAAAGAAGTCAAAGCAGAACATGCTATGATTTTTCTGATAATACTTGGAATTATCCTGTTTAATCTTTTGTTTGAAGCAAGGTCCAGATATTTAATATCCTTTCTGCCTTTTTATGTCATGGCGGCGGCAAGAGGAGCGGAAATGGCCGGGATATGGATTTCCCAAAAACACTTGCATTCCTCCCTATGTTATGATAAACTATTCACGTTGTGAAAAGAGATGGTCCTCTGTTACAGATCGTATTAAGAACATCCAATACGGAAGGAGATAGACACAATGAACGAAATAATTAAAGAAATCGAAGCAGCTCAGTTAAAAGAAAATGTACCTGTATTCAACGTAGGAGATACCGTTAAGGTTTACGGAAAAATCAAAGAGGGGAACCGTGAAAGAATTCAGGTTTTTGAAGGCACTGTTATTAAGAAACAGGGCGGAAGCAACAGAGCAACCTTTACCGTAAGAAAGAATTCCAACGGCGTAGGCGTTGAAAAGACATGGCCTTTACATTCTCCCAATGTAGAGAAGGTTGAGGTAGTAAGACAGGGTAAGGTAAGACGTGCAAAGCTTTACTACTTAAGAGACAGAATCGGCAAGAAAGCAAAAGTAAAAGAATTGGTAAAATAGTTCAAAACACGGGGACAAATACGAAAGTACTTGTCCCTTTGCTTTTCTCTGTAGTACAATATACAGGTAAGGAGAAGGAGCCATGGCAAAAAGAAAAGGGCTGACCTTTTATCAGAAAAAGAAAAAAATCAGCGCCGCCCTGATGAAGGAAATATGGAGCTATATTTTTCTCATAACAGCGACAATTCTGGTGTCGTTTGTTCTGGTGTTTTCCGTGGGAATGAAGACCAGCGTTATCGGTGTTTCCATGGAGCCGGCATTATATAACGGACAGGAGATTCTGGTTAACCGCTTTGGCTATAAGCTGTTTTCGCCAAAGGCGGGAGATGTGGTAGTATTTTTACCGGGAGGGAACCAGAATTCCCATTATTATGTCAAAAGAGTTGCGGCAGAGCCGGGCGATACCGTTGTGATCAGGGAGGGTGTTTTGTATGTAAACAGCGTGCCCTATACAAAGGCGGAGCTGGATAAAATTGCCGATCCGGGGATTTTGGAAAATGAACTGACCCTGGAAAAGGACGAGTATTTTGTCATCGGAGACAATATAAATAACAGTGAGGACAGCCGTTCGGGAAATATCGGTCCCGTAAAGGCTGATTCTATTATTGGAAAGGTATGGTTCCATATGGCTTCCGCAGGAAGCGGTATGGGATTTATAGACAGGTAGGGAAAATGAATTATCAGTGGTATCCGGGTCATATGACCAAGGCAAGGCGGATGATGGAGGAAAATATCAAACTGATCGACCTGATAATAGAACTGGTTGATGCCAGGATTCCTTTAAGCAGCCGCAATCCCGACGTTGATAAGCTGGGGCAGAATAAAGCAAGGCTGATTTTGTTAAACAAAGCAGATCTGGCGGATCCCAGGTGCAATGAGGAATGGAAAGCCTATTTCAAGGAAAAGGGTTATTTTGTAGTGGCATTAAATTCCCGTACAAGGGAAGGCATGAAGGCCATTAATTCCGTTGTGCAGGACGCTTGTAAGGAAAAGATTGAAAGGGACAGAAAAAGAGGAATTATAAACCGCCCTGTCAGGGCTATGGTTGTGGGAATTCCCAATGTAGGCAAATCTACCTTTATCAATTCCTTTGCTGGAAAGGCCTGTGCCAAGACGGGAAATAAGCCGGGAGTGACCAAAGGAAAGCAATGGATTTGTTTAAATAAAAATCTGGAGCTTCTGGATACGCCGGGCATTTTATGGCCCAAATTTGAAGATCAGGATGTGGGCATGAAGCTGGCATTTATCGGTTCCATGAATGATGAAATCCTGAATATAGAGGAGCTTTCCCTTTTGCTGATACAAAGGCTGAAGGAAAATTATAAAGGCATTCTGGAAAAACGATACAATGTAAATGAAGAGGAAGAAGATTTTAAGGTGCTGGAAGAGGTGGCAAGAAAACGCAACTGCTTTAAGAAGGGCAGTGAGCCGGACTTGCAGAAGGCCTCTGCCGTCATTATAGACGATTTCAGGAATGGACGCTTAGGGCGGATTACCTTGGAAAGAGTAAAGGAACAGGGCGTTGAATAAGTTATTAAAGAAAGTTCTGAATATCAGCATTTATATTCTGGTACTTTTGGTGCTGACCTATTGTGCAGTTCTGTTTTTGGGACAGCGGATATCGGTAATCGGTTCGTCCATGGAGCCGACTTTAAGCGACGGAGATAATCTGATCGTGGATAAAATTACCTATCGCTTCCGGGAACCCAAGCGGTTTGATATTATTGTATTTCCCTATCAGTATGCCTCAAATACATATTATATCAAAAGAATTATTGGGCTGCCGGGGGAAAAAATCCGCATTGATGCAGAAGGCAGGATTTATATTAACGGAGAAGTGTTAGAAGAAAATTACGGAAAAGAAGTCATTGTGGACGCCGGACTTGCGGCGGCGGAAATCATTTTGGGAGACGACGAATACTTTGTTATGGGAGATAACCGTAACGACAGTGCAGACAGCCGTTTTTTAAGCGTCGGCAATATAAAGAGAGAAAGCATTATGGGCAGGGCGTGGCTGCGGATTTATCCCTTTCAAAGTTTCGGCATTTTAAAGCATGCGTAAAATCATGGAGAAAGTACATTGGAAGAAAAAATAAGCGAGATCAGGACCAGATTGAAAGAGACGAAGGATGATAAGCTGGCAGAGTTTTTGGAACGTTACTATAAGGATGAAAGAAGCGGTGTGATTGCTCTTTGCGCCCAGGCGGTAAAAAGAATGGCGGCTTATGAAAAGGAGCTTTTAAGAATTGAAGAGATGATGCGTTATGAAAGGGAGTATTCCGCTTACGGAGCCATCTGCGGTATTGATGAAGTGGGCAGAGGGCCCCTTGCAGGACCGGTAGTGGCGGGAGCGGTAATCTTACCCAAGGATTGTCAAATTCTCTACTTAAATGATTCCAAAAAGCTTACGGCAAAAATGAGGGACCGGCTATACGATGAAATCATGGAAAAGGCCGTTGCCACGGGAATCGGGTTTGCCACGGAGAAACGGATTGACGAAATCAATATTTTGAACGCTACTTATGAGGCTATGAGAATGGCTATTGAGAAATGCGGGAAAAAACCCGATATATTATTAAATGATGCGGTTACCATTCCGGAGGTTTCCATCAGGCAGATTCCTATTATCAAGGGAGATGCAAAGAGCGTATCCATTGCGGCGGCAAGCATTATTGCCAAGGTAACGAGAGACCGCTATATGGAGGAGATGGACAAAAAATATCCCGGATATGGATTTGCATCCAATAAAGGTTATGGAAGCGGGGAACATATTGCGGCGTTAAAGCAGTCAGGTCCCTGCGAGATTCACAGAAAATCCTTTATCGGACATTTTGTACCGGTCTGATTGGGACATTCCACAGGTGGGGATAATATATGAGTTTTCAGGTATCCGATTTATTTCAAAATCAAAACAGATTATCTGGCACAGGCACACAAAATACAGGCGTAGACGGCCGTATACCTGTTTCAAACCAGAATGTATCCGGTGTAGGTCAGGGTGGAAATGCAGGCGGAAAGGTGCTAGGGGATTTTCCCCCGGGAAGCAGCTTTTCAGGACAGGTGGTTACGGCAGAGGATGGCACGGTAACCATAAAGCTTGCGGACTCTACCATGCTTTCGGCAAGTCTGAAGGGTGGAATCAGCTTAGCGGCAGGAAGCCAGGTAACCTTTCTTGTAAATTCCAACAGCAATCATCAAATGACATTAAGTCCTCTTTTTACCAATTTAGGCGCAGGGCTCAACGTTGAAAATGCCCTAAAGGATGCGGGACTGCCTATAGACGCACAGACCTCCAAAATGGTTTATGACATGATGGAGCATGGAATGAGCGTTGACAGGGATTCTCTTCTTGGCATGTACAGACAAATAGCGGATCATCCCCAGATTGACGGGGGAATGGCGGTAAGGCTTGCACAGATGCATCTTGCCGTCAATGAGTTGAATGCATCCCAGCTTGAGGCATATGATAATATGAACCATCAGCTTTCGGGAGGAATTACAGAGATTGCAAAAGGACTGCAGCAGGCTTTCTCCACCATGGGAGAGGGCAATACGGAAAATATGATAAGGCTTTTTGAAGGGATCGTAGATTTGCTGGAGGAAGGCGGAAAAGTGCCGGAAGGCATGGAAGAAGGGCTTTTAAAGAATGCGGGACAGCTTGCCGGGGAGTTGAAAAATGCCCTGCTTTCTGGATCTGCGGCGGGAAACTTGGAAAACGCAGGCGGCGTCAATGGAGAAGCGTTAACACCGGGCGCAAACGGACAGCCCGTTTCAGAACTTTTGTCGGATAAAGAATTACAGGCATTAACGGATATTCTGAAAAATGCCGGAGGAGATAAAGGAATCATTGATGAA
The DNA here is from genome assembly GCA_910574745.1 of Lachnospiraceae bacterium. Classification (GTDB taxonomy): domain Bacteria; phylum Bacillota; class Clostridia; order Lachnospirales; family Lachnospiraceae; genus UBA2882. The sequence goes on from CAJTCE010000044.1 coordinate 10,753, forward strand.
ATCGCTAAGGGAGCGGTTTCTTCCAGAGAGGCTTTAAAACTGATTCAGGACGCCATGCAGGGCAAAGGGATGAGTCAGAATGAACAGCAGATTCTGTTTAAGGACAACAGTGACTTGTGGAAGGAGTTACTGCCAAATGCGGCGGTGGGAAAGCTTTTGCAGAACGCCTTGGAAAAGAACTGGTTCATGAGACCGGAGGACGTTGCCGACAAGGAAAAAATAGAGGAATTTTACGAGCAGTTAAAATCCCAGACGGGAAAGCTTTCGGATATGACGTCTGCGGCCTTGGGAAAGGACAGCGCCCTGTCACAGAATGTAAACCGTCTGTCCCAGAACATTGATTTTATGAATCAGTTAAACCAGACCTTTACCTATGTGCAGGTTCCCTTAAAGATGAGCAACCAGAACGCCAACGGGGATTTGTATGTTTATACCAATAAAAAGAATCTGGCGGCTAAGAACGGAAGCGTCAGCGCTTTTCTGCATCTGGACATGGATCATTTAGGAAGTGTGGATGTGTATGTTGCCATGGAAAAACAGAGGGTCAGCACCAATTTTAAGGTGCGTGATGATGCCGTATTGGATTTGATAGAGGCAAATATTGATTTGTTGAATGAGCGCCTGGAAAAAAGAGGCTATAAGCTGCATCCTACGGTAGAAATAACAGAGAAGGAAGTTTCTGTGGTGGAGGAAATGCAGAAGCAGATGGGACAGAATACAATGCCCATTGCGCAATTTTCCTTTGATGCGAGGGCATAGGAGGGCTTGTCATGGAAGAGAAAAAAAGAAAACTGAAACAGGCCATTGCTTTAGGATACGACCCTTCCGAGGACGGGGCGCCTAAGGTCATTGCTTCCGGTACCGGACTTTTAGCAGAAAAAATCATTGAAAAAGCTAAGGAAGTGGATGTGCCTGTTCACAGGGATGATAAGCTGGCGGATACCTTGTCCAAGCTGGAAATCGGGGATATGATTCCACCGGAGTTGTATGAGGTGGTTGCGGAAATACTGGTGTTTGTAGATCAGATGGATAAAATTAAGGCAAAAATGGGAGATAGAAAATCATGAGCATTTTAAATGTGGAGCATTTGACCCACGGCTTTGGGGACAGAGCGATTTTTGAGGATGTGTCCTTTCGTTTATTGAAGGGAGAGCATATCGGATTGGTGGGAGCCAACGGGGAAGGTAAATCTACTTTTATGAATATTATTACAGGGAAGCTGCAGCCCGACGAGGGAAAGGTTGAGTGGGCAAAGCATGTGAGAGTGGGGTATTTGGATCAGCATACGGTTTTAGAGAAGGGAATGACCGTGCGGGATGTACTTGCATCGGCATTTTCTTTTTTGTTTGAGCTGGAAGCTAAAATGAATGAAATGTATGAGCTTATGGCGGACGCTGATGAAGCGCAGCTTGCGGAGTATATGGAAGAGGTGGGAACCATTACAGACCTGCTTACCTACCATGATTTTTATCTCATTGACAGCAAGGTAGAGGAAATTGCCAGGGCTCTTGGACTTTTGGAACTTGGACTGGACCGTGATGTGACGGATTTAAGCGGCGGACAGAGGACCAAGGTGCTTCTTGGAAAGCTTTTGTTGGAAAAACCGGATATTCTGCTTTTGGATGAGCCTACCAATTATCTGGATGCTGAGCATATCGAATGGCTGAAACGCTATCTGACGGATTATGAAAATGCTTTTATTCTCATTTCCCACGATATTCCTTTTTTAAACAGCGTCATTAATCTGATCTATCACATGGATCGGTTAAAGCTCACAAGGTATGTAGGGGACTATGACAAATTCATGGAAGTCTATGAAATGAAGAAAGCCCAGTTAGAAGCGGCCTATAACAGACAGCAGAAGGAAATTGCCGATTTAAAGGATTTTGTTGCCCGCAATAAGGCAAGGGTTTCCACCAGAAATATGGCGATGTCCAGACAAAAGAAGCTGGATAAAATGGATGTGATTACCTTAGCGAATGAAAAGCCCAAGCCGGAATTTTACTTTAAAGAGGCAAGAACGCCGGGAAAATATATATTCCAGACAAAGGATCTGGTTATCGGTTATGAAGAGCCTCTTTCCGTTCCCTTAGATCTATCCATGGAGCGTAAGAGCAAGATTGCGCTGATTGGAGCCAACGGAATCGGAAAGACTACCCTGTTAAAAAGTATTCTGGGGCTGATACCGCCGGTATCGGGCTTTGCCCAGCTGGGAGAATATCTGGCAATCGGTTATTTTGAACAGGAAATAGGGCAGGATGTGAACACCACCTGCATGGAAGAAATCTGGAGTGAATTTCCGGGCTTTAGTCAGTATGAGGTAAGAAGCGCTCTGGCAAAATGCGGACTTACCACCAAGCATATTGAAAGCAAGGTAAAGGTTTTAAGCGGTGGGGAACAGGCAAAGGTAAGGCTTTGCAAAATTATAAACAGGGAGACGAATATCTTACTTTTGGACGAGCCTACCAACCATCTGGATGTGGATGCAAAGGCGGAGCTGAAACGTGCGCTTAAGGAGTATCATGGAAGTATTCTCATGGTATGCCACGAGCCGGATTTTTATGAGGACTGGGTAACCGATGTATGGGATTGCAGTAAGTGGACCACAAAGACTGTTTAAAAAACATGTCAATAGGCTTATATAGGTGTAAAATGGTAGAAAAAGGGAAAGAAGGAAACTGAAAATGGATGCAATGACAGTAACAGATGCAATGGCAAAAACAGATACGATGATAAAAAGCAGAGCAAAGATAAGAGGCGGTATAATGGCAATGTCAGCTGCAATGACAACAAAGGATGCGGCAACGGGTTCGGTTTTGCATACAGGTAATGAAGCAGCGATGAGGAGGAAAAAAGGATTAAGCGGAAGCACCCTGAAGCTGGTTGCGATAGTAACCATGTTTATCGACCATTTTGCGGCGGTTATTCTTGACAGATATTTAATAGCAGCAGGATTTATGCAGTTGAATCAGGAAACGATTTTTTTACCTGAAAACAAGAGCTTGCTGATTATTTATGGCATAGATATGGTTATGCGGCTGATTGGACGGCTAGGCTTTCCTTTATTTTGCTTTCTGCTGATAGAAGGGTATTATCATACAAGAAGCAAAGTAAAATACGGAATGAGGCTGGCAATGTTCGCATTGATTTCCGAAATTCCTTTTGATCTGGGGTTTAAGAGCCGGGTGTTGGAATTTACTTACCAGAATGTATTCTTTACCTTGTTTTTTGGATTTGTGGTAATTTGGGGAATCAATGCTTTTTGTGCCTGGGTCGGTAATAGAATCGAGGGAAAAATAAAGTTTTTGCCATGTATTCTGGGGACTGTCATAATCACAGCGGCCGGAGCGGTTATTGTGGAGCTGTTAAAAACTGATTATGCGTCGATTGGCGTCATAACCATTGTCCTTATGTATCTTTTGCATCAAAAATCTTTTGCAGGCTCCATGGCGCTTGGATGTCTTGCGCTGACTGTCAAAATGCCCATTGAGTTTACATGCTTTGCGACTGTTCCGTTGGTTGCAATGTATAACGGAACGAGAGGATTGAAGCTGAAATATTTCTTCTATCTGTTTTATCCCGTACATATATTGCTTCTGGCAGTTATATGTATGGCGATGGGGATTTAAGGGGTTCTGTCTGGAGAGAAGAAAGGACCTGAATGAAAAAACAAAATGACAGGGAGATCGGCGGCTTTTTTGAAGAAAGGGCCTGTGAATACCTGAAGGAAAATGGCCTGCAGATCGTGGAAAGGAATTTTCGAGTCAGGCAGGGAGAAATCGATATTGTGGCGAGGGATAAAGGAACCCTTGTGTTTGTGGAAGTAAAATACCGCAGGGACGGTCATGCGGGGCTGCCACAGGAAGCAGTAACCTATAAAAAGCAGAAACAGATCAGCAGGGTGGCGTTGTTTTATCTTTCGCTTCACAAATTACCCTTGTCCACACCATGCAGGTTTGATGTGGTGGCAATCTGTAAGGATGAAGTCTGTTGGATTCCCAATGCATTCTTTTTTGTGAAATAATTAGAGAGAATTGGCTGGTCTGCCGGATATTTCGTCTTTTGATGAAATTGTAGCTTTAGCAAGGAAGGGCGCTTCTTTGGAAAAAAGAAGTGGGAGAATGATTGGGAAATGTTATTATAATGATATGTAATAGGGCGGAACGATGGAAAGAGTGAAAGAATGTAATATACAAAATGATTCGAATGGGAGAGGGACTTTCATGTATCCGGTAAAAAGAAAAAAGGCAGAAAATGGTTTTTCAAATACTCATATGATACAAAAGCGGTATAAAGGCATGGAATATCTTGTTTTTCCAAAGCTTGAAGAAATTTCCTGTATCAGGCATCTTTTTTCTACCAGGCTTGGAGGCGTCAGCGAAGGTATTTATGAATCGATGAATTTAAGCTTTACCAGAGGCGATAAAGAGGAAAAGGTAGAAGAAAATTTCAGAAGAATAGCAGGGATAATGGGAGTGGCTATAGAGCAGTTTGTATTATCCCATCAGACCCATACGGACAATATACGCATCGTAACAAAAGAAGATGCAGGCTGTGGGTTGACAAAGCCCTTGGGCTATGAAAATGTGGACGGACTGATCACAAAGGAGAAGGGGGTGGTTTTGTCCACCTTTTATGCGGATTGCGTGCCGATTTACTTAGTTGATCCGGTAAAGGAAGTGATAGGCTTGTGTCATTCCGGCTGGAAGGGTACCGTGATGGAAATCGGGGCCAAAACCATAGAAAAGATGCAAAAGAGTTTCGGGTGCAGACCGGAGGATATTTACGGCGCCATCGCTCCTTCTATCTGCCAGGATTGCTATGAGGTCAGCGGGGATGTGATCGAAGAGGTAAGAAAAACTTTTTCCCCGGAAAAGTATAGAGGCGATTACGCTGACCAATTGTTTTACCAAAAACCTGACGGAAAATATCAGTTGAATTTGTGGCGCGCCTGTGAGCTGACCTTGTTAAAAGCAGGGCTTTTGCCGGAACATGTAGAAGTAACGGATATCTGCACCTGCTGTAATCCGGATTATTTGTTTTCTCATCGGGCGTCTATGGGAAAGAGAGGGAATCTGGGAGCGTTTTTGATGCTTTTGTAAAAACAGATATTTTTATATTGATGCAGTATTTAAGCGGCGTTATCAAAAAAAGATGCGCCGTTTTTTATAAATTAAGAAGCAAGGATAGCGTGGGCTGCCATGTCAATACGTTTGAGGTAAAGGAAAGCGTAGGAGAGCTGGAGTTTGTAACAAAACAGATGTTTCCGTGAAAAGATGCCGGAAGTTTTATGCTAAAAACAGCTCAGATGTACAAAAATGACGAAAACTTTCAAAAAGCATCAGATGAAACTTAAAAACGGAATTTTTCGTACAGACTGTAAGAAAAAATTCCGTTTTGCCGTTTGATAACAAAAATTACAAATCTTCAAAATCTCTTTGATTATAATTTGCCAATAATTCCTGAATCTTATGGGTAGGCGTCAAAACATTACCCATAGATAAATCGTGATTCATAAAATCGATAATGCTTGCAGTAAATTTGCTCATATCAGCTTCAATAAAATAAGAACGCTCTTTCATTTCCGGTGGAAGATAGGTTAAATTTGTAACAACCACCCGATCAAAATAGCCCTTTTCAAAGGCGGCATCAAAGGCCTTCAGACCTTCCGTAAACAGACCGAAGGTACAACAGATAAATACTCTTTTAGCGCCCATCTGCTTTAGCTGCTTTGCAGTATCGATCATACTGCCGCCGGAGGCAATCATATCGTCGATAATGATCACATCCCTGCCTTCTATTTTATCTCCTAAAAATTCGTGGGCTACAATGGGATTTTTGCCGTTGACAATTTTGGAATAATCCCGGCGCTTATAAAACATACCGGTATCCACTCCCAAAACAGAAGAGAAATAAACGGCACGGTCGAGGGCGCCTTCATCGGGGCTGATAACAATGATATGCTCTTTATCTATAATCAAATCCTTTTCATAACGGAGCAGGGAACGGATAAACTGATAAGGAGGAGTAAAGTTGTCAAAGCCGCAGAGCGGGGTTGCGTTCTGGACTCTGGGATCGTGGGCGTCAAAGGTAATAAAATTGCTGACTCCCATCTGGCTTAATTCCTTTAATGCATATGCGCAGTCTAAAGATTCCCTTGTTGTCCTTTTATGCTGTCGTCCTTCGTAAAGAAAGGGCATAATAACGGTAATGCGGTGTGCCTTTCCGTTGCAGGCGGCAATCAGGCGCTTTAAATCCTGATAATGATCGTCAGGCGATTTGTGGTTTTCATAGCCGTTTACGGTATAGGTCAGGCTGTGGTTGCAGACGTCTACCATAATGAATAAATCTTTACCGCGGACGGATTCATTTAAAACGGCTTTTCCTTCTCCGGTTCCAAAGCGGGGGCAGACAGCGTCCACCAGATAATTTGTTTCGGAATATCCCTGAAAAGCAGGATCTTCCTTTAATTCATTATGTATGTTGGCACGAAAGTCCACCAGATAATCATTTACCTTTTCGGCAAAAGAAATACAGCTTTCCGTTGCAATGATCTTTAAGGGTGCAACCGGCATAGCGTTTTCAAGTACTGATAAATTGGGCATTCTATCCTCCGTATCTGCCGGATTTATGCCGGCAAGCAAAAACTTCCTACCCACTTAATTTATCATTCTGCTAGTGACACGTCAAGAAATTTCTAGTAGAATGGATAAGAAGGAGTAGCTATGAATAGAAACGAACACATTGTGAAAAAAGTAGATCCGGAAAGCATTGCCGAAGAACTGGAGATTGCGCCGGGAGACATGATTTTGCAGATTAACGGGAAGGATATTGAGGATATATTTGATTATCAATATCTGATTCAGGATGAATATATAGAAGTGCTGGTTCAAAAGCCGGATGGAGAAGAATGGCTTTTGGAAATCGATAAGGACGAGCAGGAAGATCTGGGCATTGAGTTTGAAAACGGACTAATGGACGAATATCGTTCCTGCCACAACAAATGTATTTTCTGCTTTATCGACCAGATGCCCAAGGGAATGCGGGATACCCTCTATTTTAAAGACGATGATTCCAGGCTTTCTTTTTTACAGGGGAATTATGTGACGCTGACCAATATGTCGGAGCATGATGTGAACAGGATCATCAAATATCATTTAGAGCCCATTAATATATCTTTCCAGACCATGAACAAAGAGCTTCGCTGCATGATGTTGAATAACCGTTTTGCCGGAGAGGCCTTAAAGAAGGTGGATGCTTTTTATGATGCGGGAATCGTTATGAACGGACAGATTGTTTTGTGTAAAGGCATCAACGACGGGAAAGAACTGGATTTCAGCATCGGGGAACTGACAAAGTACCATCCTTATCTGGAAAGCGTATCCGTAGTGCCTGTCGGATTATCAAAATTCAGGGAAGGCTTGTATCCCTTAGAACCCTTTGAGAAAGAGGATGCCAGGGAAGTGCTGGGGATTATTCATAAGTGGCAGGCTTATATGTATGGGAAATACAGGACGCACTTTATTCATGCCAGCGATGAATGGTATCTTCTGGCCGGGGAACCTTTGCCTGCCGAGGAAAATTATGACGGTTATCTACAGTTAGAAAACGGTGTGGGGATGCTTACACTTTTGAAGGCTGAATTTACGGAGGCTTTACAGGCGGAAATCCAAAAAATCGGAGGAAAGCCGGATAACAGTAGAAGGGGACGTATGACCCTTGTGACGGGAAAGCTGGCATACCGGACCATTCAGGAAATGGCAGAGCAGATCATGAAATGGTTTCCCAATCTGGAATTGCAGATAACGGCCATTTCCAATACCTTTTTCGGAGAGCAGATTACCGTATCGGGTCTTTTGACGGGGCAGGATATCATCAGTCAGTTAAAAGGAAAAAATCTGGGTACGAGAATTCTTCTGCCCCAGAATGTGCTGCGCAGTGGGGAGAATTATTTTTTGGATGATGTGACCATTCCGCAGATGGAAGAAACTTTACAAGTCCGGGCAGATATTGTAAAATCAAGCGGGCAGGATTTTGTAAATGCCATCCTTTACGGCTGATGCCCTTAGTAGAGATAAAAAGTATTAAACAGACAGAGTGAAAAATACCTGTTGAAAAGAACGAAATAAACGGAAAAGGCAGACTGTGCAGCGATATGCGGTCTGCGGTTAAGGAGAAATCAAAATGAGTAATATAAAAGGGAAACCCATTGTAGCCGTAGTAGGCAGGCCGAACGTGGGAAAGTCCACTTTGTTTAATGCCCTGGCGGGTTCGAGAATTTCAATTGTGAAGGATACGCCGGGAATTACCAGAGACCGTATTTATGCGGATGTAAGCTGGTTAAATTATAATTTTACATTGATTGATACAGGCGGTATTGAGCCTGATTCCAAGGATATTATTCTGTCCCAGATGCGGGAACAGGCACAGATTGCCATTGATACGGCAGATGTGATTTTATTTATGGTGGATGTAAAACAGGGATTGGTGGATGCGGATTCCAAGGTGGCGGATATGCTGCGTCGTTCCCATAAACCGGTTGTTCTGGTTGTAAATAAGGTAGACAGCTTTGAAAAACTGATGGCGGACGTCTATGAATTTTATAATCTGGGAATCGGAGAGCCACATGCCATTTCGGCGGCAAATCAAATGGGAATCGGCGACCTGTTGGACGAGGTGGTTGCATTGTTCCCTGACAGAACCGGCGAAGAGGAGGAAGACGAAAGGCCCAGGATTGCCATTGTCGGAAAGCCCAACGTTGGAAAAAGCTCTATTATAAACAAACTCATTGGGGAAAACAGGCTGGTGGTATCGGATATTGCGGGTACCACCAGAGATGCGGTGGATACCCCCGTAAAGTACAATAAAAAAGAATATGTTTTTATTGATACGGCAGGTCTTAGGAGAAAAAATAAAATAAAGGAAGAACTGGAACGCTACATGATTGTCCGCACGGTCAGCGCGGTGGAACGTGCCGATGTGGTGGTGTTGGTCATTGACGGAACGGAAGGCGTTACCGAGCAGGATGCCAAGATCGCGGGAATTGCCCATGAAAGAGGAAAGGGCGTTATTATAGCGGTCAATAAATGGGATGCGGTGGAAAAGAACGATAAAACCATTTACCGTTTTACGGAGAAGGTTCGCAATACTTTAGCCTACATGCCTTACGCGGAATTGATTTTTATTTCGGCAAAGACGGGACAGCGGTTAAACAAGTTGTATGAAACTATAGATATGGTAATAGAAAATCATTCCCTTCGGGTAGCGACGGGCGTTTTAAATGAAATTATGACAGAAGCAGTTGCCCTACAGCAGCCGCCTTCGGATAAAGGAAAGCGGTTAAGACTTTACTATATGACCCAGGTTTCGGTTAAGCCGCCTACCTTTGTGATTTTTGTCAATGATAAAGAACTGATGCACTTTTCTTATCAAAGATATATTGAAAATAAAATAAGAGAGTCCTTCGGATTTAAAGGAACGCCCCTGCATTTCATTATCAGGGAGAGGAAAGACAAGGACGTATAACTTATAAGCAATAAAATGACAGGGTAATAAAAGGGTATAGAGTAAAAGTGCGTATGTAAAGAGAGAGTATGCATGATAAAAGTGTGGGGAAAAAATTGGCACAATAAAAAGGAGAGGCTATTAAAATGATACGTATTGTATGTTTGGCAATCGGATATTGTTTTGGAATGTTTCAGACAGCATTTATTTATGGCAAAATGCATGGAATTGATATCAGAGAAAAGGGAAGCGGAAACGCAGGCACTACCAATGCTTTAAGGGTTTTGGGGAAAAAGGCGGGCCTCATTGTATTTCTGGGAGATGCCTTAAAGGCAGTGTTTGCCATGGTGTTGGTCCATTTCCTTTTTGAAGGCAGCCATCCGGAAATGGCGGCGCTTCTGCGGATTTATGCGGGAGCAGGCGTTGTTTTAGGACATAATTTTCCTTTTTATATGGGATTCAAAGGCGGTAAGGGAATTGCCGCAACAGGAGGCATTAGTTTGGGCATGGCATGGCAGTGTATGATTGCCGTGGCATCTACTTTCTTTATTTTATTTTTCCTGACCCATTATGTATCGTTAGGCTCTTTATGTATGTATGTGGTTTTTGTGATTTTTCTGGTTGTGGCAGGACAGCAGGGTTTTTTTGCCATGCCTCAGCCTTATCTGACGGAAATGTACATAATTGCCGTGCTGTTGGCGCTTATGGCGTTTATCAGACACAGGGGAAATATCAGCCGTCTTATTCACGGAAATGAAAGAAAAACTTATTTAACCAAGAAGAACAAGGAGGATTAGGATATGGCGGATTATAGTGTAATCGGGGCGGGAAGCTGGGGAACGGCCCTTGCGAGAGTTTTGGCAAAGAACGGAAACCGGGTAACGGTATGGTCCATTATGGAAGATGAGATTTCCATGTTAAGGGAAAAGCATGAGCATGAATTGAAGCTGCCGGGCGTGAAGCTGCCGGAGTCCATTTATTTTACTACAGATTTAAAAGAAGCAGTTGAGAATAAGGAAATGCTGGTGCTTGCGGTTCCTTCGCCTTTTACCAGAAGTACGGCTAAATCCATGGCGCCCTTTGTAAAAGAAGGACAGCTGATTGTCAATGTGGCAAAGGGAATAGAGGATGTGACCTATATGACCCTGACGGATATTATAGAAGAGGAAATTCCGGGGGCTGTGGCAGCAGTCTTATCCGGACCATCCCATGCGGAAGAGGTGGGAAAGGATATGCCTACCACATTGGTTGCTGGAGCGTCCAAAAAGGAAACGGCAGAATATATCCAGAATGCTTTTATGTGTGATTTTATCAGGGTTTATACAAGTCCTGACGTTCTGGGCATCGAGCTAGGGGGCGCTCTTAAAAATGTTGTGGCCCTGGCTGCGGGAATTGCCGACGGGTTAGGCTGCGGAGATAATACAAAGGCTGCTTTGATTACCAGAGGCATTGCGGAAATCGCAAGGCTTGGCGTTGCCATGGGAGGCAAGCTGGAATCCTTTACGGGACTGACCGGCATCGGGGATTTGATCGTAACCTGTTCCTCCATGCATTCCAGAAACAGAAGAGCCGGTATGTTAATCGGACAGGGCTATACCATGGAAGCGGCGATGGATGAGGTCAAAATGGTTGTAGAGGGCGTTTATTCTGCAAAGGCGGCAGCAGGGCTTTCTGAAAAATATCAGGTTTCCATGCCCATTGTGCAGGAGGTAAACGATATTTTATTCGGAGGCAAACCGGCTTCGGAGGCGGTTAAGGATTTGATGTTTAGGGATAAGAGGAGAGAGGCGAATTCTTTGACTTGGGGGGAGTGAAGTGTTCGATAAAACGGTCTGAAAATGAGTATCAATATGAACAGCTAACGCTGGAAGGGCTGTGTTGATAAGGGCTTTAAGATAGCAGTCTGTCGGAAAAAGGGCGGTTATACAACCGCCCTCAGACTGTAGACAAACTTGGTGCTGGGTGTTATGCCCAGCACCATTTTTCTTTAAATTTTGATTTTATTCTTGTTCTTAGCTCAAAATATAAAAAAGTGGCT
>CAJTCE010000045.1 GCA_910574745.1 Lachnospiraceae bacterium
CAATTCCGAACTACCGATGCCAGAGTAAAGTTGAGTTCATTGTATCCTAAGTTTACAACAGCTTCCGAATAGGAAGTTGTTGTAATGCTAAATATCAACATGTCATTGCACTAGAAACAATAGCAGAAGATATTCTTCATAGCATTTTCAGATGTCCTGATTATTATTGTAATATTGAACCTTATTCAGGAACACAGGCTAATCAAATTGTATACCAAGCAATATTAAAACCTAATGATAATGTGATTGTAATGTCTCCAGATGCCGGCGGTCATGTTTCTCATTATCACTACTTAAAAACATTCTGCAATGTATTCTTTTACAGTGTTACAGAAGACGAGAATATAGATCTTATCCAAATCGAAAAATTATGTAGACAGCATCATCCTAAGCTATTGATAGCCGGTGCCAGCTCCTATCCTAAAAGTATTCATTATTCTCAAATATATAGTATTTGCCAAAAATATGATACATTATTATTAGCTGATATATCGCATACGGCAATTTATGTTGCAACGCAAAATCACGAATCACCATTTGGATATGCAGATTTTGTTACTTTTACTACACATAAAACAACTCGCGGAATACGTGGCGGCATAGTGATGAGTAAAGCACAGTATAGGTCAAGCCTTGAACATGCAGTGTTTCCAGTCGTTCAGGGCGCACCAAAATTTAACGAAATACTAGCTAAAGCAGTTATGTTAAGCGAACTGGCATCCATAGATATAAAAAAGTATGTCGAAGATATTCTAAAAATATCTAATACATTTACATCCATTTTAATGAATAAAGGAATAAAATTATATACAAATGGAACGGAAACACATTTAATCATGGTAGATTTAAGAAAATCTCAGATTACCGGAAAAAATTGCGAGGACTTGTTATTTAGTCAACATATACTAGTAAATCGAAATCAATTGCCCAATGATAATAAGCCGCCAAGTATAACATCCGGCATAAGGATAGGCATACTAACATTGGCTACAATTAATATGTTAGAAAACGAATACACTCAAATTGCCGAGTTAATAGCAGATACTATTAATGGAAAATGTATTATAGATGAAAGTTTAGCAAGAGACATTATACAATCATACCGAATAATCGAATAGATAGTATGGACTATCATATAATATATGATAGTCCGTACACCTCTCAATCTTTGCCGTCTGTTCATCATAAGATGCCATATACTCATCCAGCGTTTCCCTGTATAACGGCAACAGTTCCAGCTTCCTCAGCCATGCAACATGTTTGATTGTCCACTTTGTTCCCTCATAATGATACCCGTGGCGTAAACACAATGCATTGATCTGCTGCTTAATCTTTTTTAATGCGGTTTTATGGTCATCCCGCATCCGCAGGTACTCTTTTACGGAATCATCTTCCTCTGTCGGGATATAGACTGCATGGTATCCTCCATAGGACAGACACTGTGCAATCATCAGGGCATCCCGTGCATCTGTCTTGACACGCTGTCCCTGTGGTGTCAGCATGGTGGTCGGTGCCAGAATTACACATTTTACACCCGCCGCTGTCAGCTGGTTGTATAAGGAATATCCAAGGCATCCTGCCTCGTAGCCGCACTGGATATCGTACTCTGCATCCAGACCAAGTTTCATTTTCAGGTTTTCAATGAACATCAGGATATTTTTGTAGTCCGGCGTGACCTGGATGTTGGCGAAAATCCTGTCGTCTTCGCCAATGACCGGCTCCATTGCGCATAATGTGTAGTTTGTGCTATGGACATCCATTCCGATTCGTAGTATTCTTTTCATAAGGTGGCCTCCTTTTGTATGCGGTAATCCCTGTTACCATTGTTTTTTCCAAAACTTAGTATACAGGTAAATCCACGTTGCTACAAATGTGAGGTCACTTCATATTATCTAAAATCAATAGATTTTTTGGGCACTTGGGTGGTGTATCAGAATGTAAAAAATACAGAATGATTTAAAATGACTGTTTTGCGAGAAGAATATTGATATTAAGAAGCAGAATTCCATTGATATTCGCAGATAAATTAGGTACAATATCAAATATCAATGGATAAAGGGTGATGATAGTGGCATTAGTAAATATTGGTTTTGAGACAGAGCAAATTGAATATAAAAAGAGTATCGGTGAGCTAAAGGAAGCTATGTTTTCTATTGCTGCTATTCTGAACAAACACCAGAGCGGCGAGCTGTATTTTGGTGTGAAAAATGATGGAACGGTAATTGGGCAGGAAATTAGTGATGAATCCTTACGGAAAGTAAGTCAGGCAATTGGAAATCATATTAAACCTGCCATTTATCCGGAGATAACAATCCAGCAATTTGGTAATAGACAGACAATATTGGTGCGCTTTGAAGGAAGCAGATGTCCATATCTTGCATATAATGTTCCAAGAATAAGAGTAGCGGACGAAGATCTTGTTATGGATCAGGATACTTATGATTCTATGATACGTCAGCGTGATAATATTGACTATTCATGGGAGAAGAGAGTATCTAAGTATACAATTGATGATGTAAATGAAGATGCTTTTGCGGAGTATCTGAGGAAAGCAAAAGAAGCTGGACGAATTGATTTTGAGGACATCGATGTAAAAACTGTATTGGATAAATTGGAGCTGACAGAGGGAAACTATCTTTTAAATGCAGGGGCTGCTCTTTTTTGTGATTGTGGTATTGTCAATGAATTGCAGATTGCGAAATTTGCATCTGATGAGCGATTGACATTTACCGACATACGAAGGTACAGCGGTTCTGTTATGGAATTAAAGAAAAAAGCGGAACAGTATATTATTGATGCTATGGATTGGCGTGTCGAGTTTGGAAATTTGACGAGAAAAGAAATACCGGAAATTCCATTGGATGCAATCAGGGAGGCGATTACAAATTCTTTTGGGCATAGAATGTTCGATAGTGGACAGAGTAATGAAATTACTATTTTCAAAAATAGAATTGAAATCTATAATCCGGGTGCTTTTCCCGCAAATAAAACACCGGAAAGTTATGTGGTGGGAAATCAACGACCAATTCGTAGAAATCCTCTAATTGCCCGTACATTATATTATTCTAAAGATATGGAAAGCTTTGCAACAGGATTAAAGCGCATTAAGGATGCTTGTGAGAAAGCGGGATGCAGGGTGGAATTTCAAACACCAGATGATGGTTTTGTTGTTGTGTTTTATCGGCATGGTACTCAAAAATTGAGCGGTACCGCTCAAAAAACCGCTCAAAAAGAAGAAACGACCGCTCAAAAAACCGCTCAAAGGGAAGAAAGGCTCAATGCGCTGCTTGAATATTGCAAAGAACCGAGAGACAGAGATGAAATGATGAAGTTTCTTGGTATAAAACACAGAACCACATTCAGAAGCGATTACCTGAATCCATTATTGGATGAAGGGAAAATTGCAATGACAATGCCGGATAAGCCGCGAAGCAAGAATCAAAAATTTTACTCTATTTAACTTTCGCTAACTTTCGCGAAATAATAAATTTGCAATCTACAACGATAAGAGCAATGTCAAAGCCTGATATTTCATGCGGTTTTTGACATTGCTTTCTGTAATTTTGGAGATGTTATAGTTCTTTTAACTTTCGCTAACTTTCATAGTCATAAAATTTGGCATCAATTTTACTTGGAACACTTAAGATATTTATTTTTATATGCTAAAGCCTGTTCCGGTTTCTGCCATCGGGAATACAGGTTATTCAGGTACAAATAAACAGTTTTGGCATAATCGTTATCGGTTCCCATGACTTCCGAAATAATATTTTCCGCAGATAAAAGATGAAGTTCGGCTTCTTTAGCATTGCCCTCGGAAAGCGCAATCGCACCATACATCATCTGGCAGACTCCATTATCTAAAGTTTGTGTTCCCCCATGTTCCAAAACAAGATTCTCATAGGAGGCAAGAACCTGTTTTGCAATATCTGTATTTTTGGAGAGGATCAACATATTGGTAAGGTTCAACAACTGTTGCAGCATATCATGTGATTCTGCCAGTCCAAGATGTACATATTCCTGACGGATGGTTAAAGCAGTATGGAGCATTTCAGCAGCCTCTTTTGTCTTTTTCATCAGCAGGTATGTATTGGAAAGATTGTTGTACAGGTTTGAAAGCAGATTTGCTGTCCGCTGGTCAGCATCTTCTGTATGGTACGGTTCTAAGATACTGACAGCTTTTAACCGTTTCTTCAAGGCATTTTTATAATCATTTTTGATAAGAAACAGTTCTGCCTTATAGTCAAGAAGCAACGCCCTGTCGCAGTAGGAATGCGTATCCTGTTTCATTACATACTCTATCCGTTCTACAAGTTTTGGCAGATAGTCCGTCACAAGATATTTTTCAAGATATGGGAACATATCCTGAAGGAACAGCAGATAATCCTCTGGTATGTCTGCTAAAATATTTTCTGTAATGCTGATAAGCGAATCGATCACATTCTGTGGTCTTTTAACTTCCAGTCCATGCACAAGGCAGATGCAATGCAGACTGTCAAGCAGTGTATGGCAGTTTGATACGGACGGTAAAGTTTCCAGTGCAACAATCTCTCTTATCAGTGGGTGCAGACTGATTTTCCGGTTTTCTTTGTCATCATGGATAAAACCGTATTTGGCAAGATAATTCACATCATTTAATGAGGGCAGTTTCAGCCAGTTCTTAAAAGCATTTTTTAATACGCCGGAGGCAGAAAGCAGGGAAAGGTTTCGCAGGACATCAAGACAGGGATCAGACAGTTTCCCAAGCTGTAACAGTTTCCTTAAATGCTCTGCCATCAGTCCGTCAGTGTAATCTCCATCCTTATATAATTCAACAGCTTCACTGGAAGCAATACTCAGTCCGCAGGTCTGTAATTCATATAGCAGTTCTTCCGCTTCCATACCGTTTGCGGATAAGGATAAAGCAGACAACACAACAGTCAGCGTATGGCTGTGTACGGTTTGTATGATTTGCTTTGTAGCCAGTGCATCTTTTTTTGCGGAAGGGCACAGACGGTAAAACAGTTCCGGCAGTTCGGTATCTGTATCCAGCTCTTTTAATTCCATAATGGGGTACTGTGTGGGACGGCATCTGGTGGTTATCAATAGCTGAAAATCATTCTGCGCAAATTCCCTGAAAAAGCTGTCATCCTTCGGGAGTATATTAAAATTATCAAGGATAATAAGGCTGTCATGGTGCAGCTTTTTCAATATTTTATAGTGTTTGTCAAAAAGCATTTCCTCGGTCATTTCACTGGTATCATCATCAAATTCCATGCCTGCAATGCTTTTCTTTAAATCCCCCGTATAATAGAGATAAATGAGATTTGTATATTTCTTACGGTTCTTGTCCGCATAGTATTTTGCAAATTCACTTTTCCCAATTCCTGCCACACCGCTGATAAAAAGTGTGGGGTGTTCCTGTAACAATTTTCCACATTCTTTCAGTTCATTTTTGCGCCCTACAAATTCTTCTGTAATGGAGGGCAGGCGGCTGCTTTGTATGGTATCGGATAAATCGGGTGAAAATAAGCCGCTGTGTTCATGATCTGACAGAATGGCATAACGGACTGCGGCAGTAAAAAATGCCGCATTATCGGTAAGTGCAAGTATTTCATTTGCGGTTTTGTTACCAATGATATTGCGGCTGTCATTGATCAGTTCCTCTATTTGGGAACGTGCCTGTGATTCATTTATCAGGTTCGGAATGATTTTGCATCGGAAATCTTTTTCCATGACTTCAAAATTATTTTCCTCATAAATGCGCAGAATTTCCATAGGTATCGGTCTTGCTCCGGTGCACCAGCGGCTGTACATGGTGTTGTTTTCTGCATATATTTCACTGCTTGGAAGTTCATCGTTCAAGTATGCAGAAAATAAGCTGCGGACAAGCTGGTGTTGCTGATATGTTTTCTTTTTATTTTCAAGCAGTATGCTTATTATATTTGCAAAGGTAAGTCGGTTTCTCAAATTATTTTCTCCTTCAAAAAATTCTATGTCAATGTATGGTCAAGTCTCTGTCAATGTTTTTCCGTTTTCTGTATTGGTATCATAAATCCATGAAAGCGTAGCCGCTTAAAGCCATCAGGCAGACAAGGCGGTTACAAAAGAATTATATCATGCTGTGGATAAATCTTGTGTCGAATTATGAAAAAATTGGAAGAAGGTTTGGAAGCAGCAAAAGAACATTGATAAATAATCCGCCAAAACGGATTCATGAGCTGTATTTCATGCCAACAGACCTGCAAAGATACTTATGTAGAAAAGAGGAGCAGGCAGACACTTCCGAAAGGGTGGGAATATTCCGAGCAGGGGAAGCCCACAGGCAGATTTTGAAACAGAAATCGTTGCTAAAGGTCGGCAATGACAGCATGGGATACGAATGGAAGCCAAATGAGTCAACGCTTTTGTCAGAGATGTTTATTTTGTTAAATTCAATGTAGCAATAAAGAAGTTGATAGTGAAAATTTTAGAATGAGGAGGAGTCGGATGACAAGGGAAATGGAGTATGCAAAGTGTATAGCAATTCTTTGTAAAATTTACCGCAAAGGGAGTATTACAGAAGCAGAGTTTCGATATACAAAGGGGAAACTGAAAGACAGATTTATGATTGTGGAAAATACTGATGATGCAGCATAAAATTTTTCGGTACATTCGTTAATATTTAAGTTTGCCGATATGATGGCAGTATACAGAGGATGCTTCATAAAGAAAAATTCTTTGTAGCTGTCATTTTCCATATAGGATTGACAGAAATCAATATGCGGATTATTGAAAAGAATGGAGGAATTGTATGAGTGAAGTACAGGTATTGCAAAAGACAAAAATTGTTCCGAATGGCAGGAACAGGGGCAGTACGGGAGCTTTGAGGGTTGACCGTATCAGGGTGGCGGCATACTGCCGTGTATCTACCGATGATGATGAGCAGTTAGGGAGCTTTGAATCACAGAAACTGTATTATGAACAAAAGATAGCATCAAATAAAGATTGGGTAAATGCAGGAATATTTGCGGATGAAGCGGTCACAGGAACAAAGACGGATAAGCGGAGTGGGTTTCAGGATATGATTGCCCATTGCCACAATGGCGAAATAGATATGATACTTACAAAGTCTATTTCACGGTTTGCCCGCAATACGGTAGATACGCTGAATTATGTGAGAATGCTCCGCGACCGGAATATTGCCATATTTTTCGAGAAGGAAAATATCAATACACTTGATATGAACGGCGAGCTGTTATTGACTATTATGAGTTCCTTAGCACAGCAAGAGGTGGAGTCACTTTCACAGAATGTCAAGATGGGATTACAGATGAAAATGAAGCGCGGCGAATTAATCGGTTTCAATGGCTGTTATGGATATGATTATCATACCGAGGACAAGAGTATAACTGTCAATGAGGAAGAAGCGGAGATTGTCCGCATGATTTATGATATGTATCTGGAGGGCTATGGAACGACTACGATTGCAAAACGGCTGATGGAACTTGGAATTAAGAATAAAAAAGGAGAAGTAAGCTGGCATACGCATGGTGTTATGGGGATGATTAAGAATGAAAAATACAAAGGGGATATTCTTCTTGGAAAGACATTTACTACAGATCCGATTTCCAAACGCAGGCTTGCAAATATGGGGGAAGAAAACCAGTATTATCTCAGGGATCATCATGAGCCGATTGTCTCAAGAGAAATATGGGATAAGGCGGAGGAAATACGCATGAAGCGTTCCCGAAATAAAGTAGTTGAAACAACTGGAAACAGGGAACGTTATACACGCCAATATTCATTCAGTAGTATGTGTGAATGTGCCTATTGCGGGCATAAACTTACACGCAGGACAAGACACAGCAGGTCTGATTATGAAAAACCGGTGTGGCAGTGTATGAATGCCACTAAGAATGGCATTGCCAACTGTCCGAACTGTAAAGCAGTCGATGAAGCAATTTTAGAGGGAGCTTTTCTGGATGCCTTTGGACTGCTGGCAGGTAATTTTGATGATGTGCTGGATGTGGTATTGTCATATGTGGCGGAATCGGCTGACAGTGATGAAAATATGCGCAAAAAACAGCAGATTGATAAGGATATTTCTTCATTGGAATCAAAAAAATCGCGGATGACAGATATGTTGATTGATGGTACAATATCCAAAGAGGTGTACGAGGAAAAAATGGTGGATTTCACCAGAAAGCTTCATAAACTGTCCGAGAGGAAAGCACTTCTTGAGGACAGTATCTGCACACAGAAAGATATAAACAGGCGGATGTCAGAACTCCGTGACACACTTGAAAAAGAACAAGTCCTTGATGAATTTGACAGGGTGGTTTTTGAGAGTATCATTGACAGGGTAATTGTCGGAGGATATGAGGAAGACGGGACACCCGATCCTTACAAACTGACCTTTGTGTTAAAAGGTAATCAAACAGGAACAGTGCCACATGCTAAGGAGCAGTTTAAGGAAAAGGCAAAGAAGTCAAATGAAGAAAAGAGGGTGTCATAAGATGGAGAGCAGGCTGGCAGAAGTTGTTGATAAGACTGTAATTGTGGAAGTGGACACAGAATTAAGTTTGTGTTCATGTGAGAGTGACGTGGTGGACGAAACATGTTCATTAGGCGGTGACGACACATGTGGAGACAGTTTGCCTATTGTCCAAATTATAAATTAAGCATCCTCCCCAATATATTAGCAGCAGTTAACGAGTGACCGGCCCATGGGTAGGGAAAAAACATTCCTCTACTGAATTGTAGGAATATATAAGGGAGGAGAGAAAAAAATTATGTTTGACTTTTTAATTGCTGTAGAAATACATCGGAGGCTTTCGAAAGAACCTGATACTTTTTCCAGACGATGTAAAGTTCTGCCTCCAATGTAGGAGAAAGCGGTCGAAAGCATAGATTGCTGTCCCCGGTTGTGTTGATCAGTTTGTCCAATGCAATCACATATCCAAAGTCCTTTTTGACAAATTGTGCTACGTTGTAAATCAGGTCGTAAGTTGCAACAATGTTGAGCCTGGAAATATCAGTTTTCAGCCATTGGAACATTTCTTTATTGATTGAAGCCTGATGAGATACAATCAGGGGTTTATCCCATAAATCTTCTGCGCAGATGGTTTCCTTTTCTGCTAACGGGCAGTCTTTACGCATCAGCACACCCCATAAATCTTTTTGTGAAAGCGTAAGGTAATCATATTTGCTTATGTCTGCGTCTCCAACTAAGAGCCCGAAGTCTATCAGGCCCTTATCCAGTTTTTCCGTAACACGTTCAGCGTCCCCACTGTAAATATGGTAGTGAATAAGAGGATGTTTTTTCTGTAAATCACAAGCTATCTGTGCTAAAAAGGAAATGCTTTCAGTTTCTCCACAGCCGATATAAATATCGCCATTGATATTTTCGCTGGAAGATGTCAGTTCTGCCTTTGTTTTGTCCATTAAATCAACTAATTCTTCTGCACGCTTGCGCAGCAGCATTCCATCCTCGGTCAATGTGATTTTTTTACTTCCGCGAATAAATAACTGTTTTCCTAATTCCTCTTCTAAATCTTTTAACTGTCTTGAAAGCGGCGGCTGTGTCATGCGCAGGGTTTCCGCTGCTTTTGTTATGCTTTCTTCTCTTGCAACGGCAAGGAAATACTGTAATACCCGAATATCCAAGTGAAACAACCTCCTTACTGAAATCATGCTTTAAGAATAACAAAAAAAGTCATACTTTTCAAGCATGGGATAGCATTCTATATATGTATTTGATATTATTCCTGCGGTAGATTACAATAGCGTCAAAGGCGGAAATTAAGATAAAAATTCAGGAGGATAAGAATATGAGTACAGTCAGACCTAAAATTGCATTAGGAGCCTGGTCCTGGGGCGCGGGAGCAGCCGGTGGAGATCAGGTATTTGGAAATTATTTGTTTGAGAAAGATTTGAAACCTGTATTTGAAAAGGCAATGGAGTGTGGACTGAACCTGTGGGATACGGCGGCAGTTTACCGGACGCCATGCAGAAAATGATTGACGGCAGCAAAGAGCGTCTGCATACGGATGTGATTGATGTTTATTGGATTCATAATCCAATGGATGTTGAAAAATGGACGCCGGATTTAATCCCGCTGGCTAAAAGCGGACAGATTAAGACAATCGGCGTATCCAATCACAATCTTGCAGAGATAAAAAGGGCAAATGAAATTCTTTCAGCGGAAGGTTTGAAAATCTCAGCAGTGCAAAACCATTACAGCCTGTTACACCGTTCTTCGGAGCGTGCGGGTATCCTTGATTATTGTAAGGAAAATGGAATTACCTTTTTTTCTTACATGGTACTGGAACAGGGAGCGCTTACCGGGCGGTACAATGAAGCAAATCCGTTTCCGGAGGGTACCGGACGGGGCGATTCCTATAATCCGCACTTGAAAAAACTGACAGCATTGCTGGATGAACTAAAAATAGTAGGAACAAGATTTGACGCCAGCCCCGCGCAGGTTGCGACGGCGTGGGCGATTGCAAAAGGCACCCTTCCGATTATCGGAGTGACGAAAGCAAGTCAGGTTGAGGAAGCTGCAAAGGCGGCAAAGATTAAACTGACTGTCGATGAAATCAGCCGTTTGGAAAGACTTGGCGACGAAACAGGTGTTCATACGCTTCGGGAATGGGAAAAGGAGATGTAGGCCATGACAGTAAAAGTGGTGGAAATAGAAGAAGTAATAAAAGGCTTTCGGGAAGGAGCAGAAGAAAATGCCGAGCGTGATGCTTATGCAAATGAACTTTTTCAGGAAGCTGTCCGCATTGGAATGGAGCTTAATACAAAATATCATACGCCGGAGGAACTTCGGGAGATTATGGGCAGGTTAATCGGAAAAAAGGTAGACAGCTCTTTCCGGATGTTTCCCCCGTTCTATACGGATTTTGGTAAAAATATCATAATCGGAAAAGATGTTTTTATTAATTCGGGATGTCATTTTCAGGATCAGGGCGGAATTGAAATCGGGGACGGCGCATTGATTGGCCATAACGTTGTGCTGGCAACAATCAACCATGACCTGAATCCAAAGGAAAACAGGAAAAATCATTATAAACCGGTAAAGCTCGGAAATCATGTATGGATTGGCTCTAACGCAACTGTATTACCCGGAGTGACGATTGGCGATTATGCGGTGGTTGCAGCGGGAGCCGTGGTAACACGGGACGTCCCTCCCATGACGGTAGTGGGCGGAGTTCCTGCAAAAGTATTAAAGGTCATTGGGAAAGAGGAGGAGCGCTATGAAACGGCTGTTTAATCTTATATTGTCCGGTCTTTTCATCATAATGCTGTCGGCCTGTGGAAAACAGGCAGAATGGGAGCAGACAGAAGGGTCAGGAACCACACAGACAACGAGGCAGACAAAAAATGATTTGACTGGTGGGGAAGGATGGCAGCCGCCAGTACAGGAAGGTAATGATACAATGACAGGAAATATTTCTTTTAACTTTGAAACTAAGACGGTTTTATTAAACAGTGGGTATGAAATGCCCATATACGGGATTGGCACGTACAGCCTGACCGGAGATACCTGTGTAGCGTCCGTTACGACGGCATTAAACAACGGCGTTCGTCTGATTGATACCGCTTATATGTATCATAATGAGGAAAGTGTGGGAGAAGCCGTCAGGAACTCCGGCATACCGAGGGAAGAAATCTTTGTCATTACAAAGCTGTACCCGAATCAGTTTTCGAATCCGGAAGCTGCGATTGAGGAGGCCCTTACCAAATTAGATATAGGTTATATTGATATGATGCTGCTCCACCACCCCGGAGCAGGCGATGTGGAAGCTTACCTTGCAATGGAAAAAGCGGTTGCAGACGGTAAAATCCGTTCACTTGGTTTATCAAACTGGTATGTGGAAGAACTGGAGGAATTTTTACCGCAGATAAACATTACACCTGCGCTGGTTCAGAACGAAATACATCCCTATTATCAGGAGAACGATGTAATTCCATATATTCATGATCTTGGGATTGCGGTACAGGGCTGGTATCCGCTCGGAGGCAGGGGATATACGGCGGAACTGCTTGGAAATGAAGTGATTTCCGAAATTGCGGCGGCTCACGGAAAGTCATCGGCTCAGGTTATCTTACGGTGGAATCTGCAAAAGGGCGTCATAGTCATTCCCGGCTCAAGCAATCCCGATCATATTCGGGAAAATACGGAATTGTTTGACTTTGAACTGACGGAGGATGAAATGGAGCGGATGAATGCCCTTGACCGTAACGAGAAACATGACTGGTATTAAAATATTTATAAATGTGGAGGTATCATATGAAAGTTTTAGCGATTAACGGCAGCGCAAGAAAGGATGGAAATACAGCAATTCTTATCAATACAATATTTGAAGAATTAAACAAGGCGGGAATTGATACGGAGATGGTGCAGCTGTCCGGAGAAATCATCGAACCATGCAAGGCTTGCTGGGCCTGCGGCGGGAGAAAAAACTGTGTTCATAACAAGGATATGTTCCAGGAAATCTTTGAAAAGATGATACAGGCGGATGGGGTTATACTTGGTTCTCCGGTTTATACGGCAAATATTTCTGCAAATATGCAGGCATTTTTGGAACGGGCATCGGTAGTAACCGATATGAACCGGAGTGAAAATCTGTTTCGGCATAAAGTCGGTGCAGCTGTCACGGCGGCGCGCAGGGGCGGCGCATTAAATACTCTTGATGCAATGTACCATTTCTTTATGCTGCAAAATATGTTTGTGGTTGGTTCCTCTTATTGGGCAATGGCGTATGGACAAATGCCGGGGGATGTTTGGGAGGATGAGGAAGGTCTTGAAACAATGAGAAATCTCGGCCGGAATATGGTCTGCCTATTGGAATCCTTAGATGAAAGCAAGGATAAAAAATGAAAAGAACTGTCAGCGCCTTATTTTCCTTTATTATGATAATTTTGACCTTGTCTGCTTGTGGAAATCATGTACAGTCAGATAATTCAAAAGAAATAGATATTGTGGAAACAGAACAACCGGAAAAGGAGCAAAGCATTATAAAACAGGAAACAAAAGAACAGTCAAGTGAACTGAAAGGGACAGTACAAGTAATAGAGGATGAAATATCTGAGAGTGATTCTTTGGATGAACAGGAGGCAGATGTGAATACAAAAATATTGGTAGTATATTTTTCGTGTACGGGAAGTACGGAACTGGTAGCAGAGCACGTTACAGAGATTTTAGAAGCTGATGTTTATGAGATTGTGCCTAAAGATCCGTACACAGAGGCGGATCTGGCATATTATACCAATGGCAGAGCCGATCAGGAACAAAATGACCCTACACTAAAAGGTAATACGCCACAAGATATTGTTCCCTGACACCATTTTGCAGAATCAAAAATACCTCCATGGATGCTTCTCAGGCAAAGGGCTGCAGGGCAGTTCGATGCAGGTCTGGAAGCTTTTGGAATAAGATTTGAGCCAAAGCAGAGGTAGCTACCTGCAGAATACCAGCCATACATTCAGCAGAAAAGGCCCGGCAAAAATCCGGCCAAAAAGTATTGTAACGAAGGCATTTTGTTATAATCTCTTTCTACGTATTATTCATTTTTATTACAGTGCAATCATTATAGCATTGACTTATTTAGAAGATAAGAATAAAGCCCGAAGGGCATGCCTTCCGGTACTCGGGTGCCTATAAAATAAGATTCTAAAATATCCAAATATAGGATACGGGGAGGAAGCATCAACGGATACCCGTCACAGAAGTGAAACAGAGCCTTATCCGTAGGAAAATTAAGACTTCGGAAACGGTCGGCTGGTAAAATTGAGCAGGCTGCCAGTGCTTGTCTTTTAAACGTAATCATAGTATAATATTATGGACTATATGAAAGGCTGGCGTTTAATATGTACGAAAATCAGGCTTTACCTCAGAATCAAGAGTATACTATGATGGAAAGTTCATATATAAAAGAACAGCACCAGGAAATCCTTCTTGGAAAGGAAGAAGGGCTGGATGTTTCCCTTTATGCGAATCCGGAGCTTAACTGGCTTCAGATGGAACAGATCCGAATGGGGATCAAAGATAAAGTGGATGTCAGCACATATGCGGATCCTTCATACAGCTATGAGACAATGAAACAGATCCGTCTTTCTTTTTATTCCTCAAATGATCTGACTGATTATCTGGAACGAGGATTTGTGGATGATGAATTGGAACAGATCAGACTTGCATTAGAGGATGAACTTCCCATTGATTTATGGCTGACGGATGATATGTACGCGCAGCAGATTTATGAAATAAAGATGGGCTTATATGAAGGTATAGATGTCTCCGTATATGCAAATTCTCAATATAACTGGATGCAGATGAAGGAGATTCGGTTGGGACTTGAGAAAAAGCTGGATGTGTCCCTCTATACGAATTACCTGTTCAGCCACTGGCAGATGAAAGAGATCCGTCTGGGACTGGAAGCGGGACTGGATGTATCATCCTATGCCAAGCTGATTTTTTCCGGTACGGATATGAAGGAAAAACGGGAGAAGCTTTTAAAAGAAAAAACCTCGAGACCTGTCCATACTGCCGATACTTTAGGAATTGATGTTGATTCACTGACCAAAAAAGAATTCAGCATTTTTGTAGAGAATGACGGGAATAAAGCCTTTGCGTTCATACCGTGGTTTCCCGGAAATATGGTTACGGAAGAGGACATTTATAAGGAGTTGAAAAAAAGAGGAATTGTCATCGGGATCAAGCGGGAGGCAATTACCGAAATGATCAAGCATAGGAGAATGAACGAGAAAATATTGATTGCTGAAGGAACGCCTGCCGAAACAGGTAAAGACGGCTGGTATGAATTTTTTGTCCGTCTGGATCTGCCCCGTATCCCGGCTCCGCTTCCGGACGGAGGTGTTGATTACGTCAACATCGAGGCTTTCGAAATGGTAGATGAGGGAGAAAAGCTTGCTGTCTATCATCCTGCCCAGAAGGGAGTCGACGGACAGAATATTTTTGGAGAAGTTCTCCATGCCAATAAGGGAATTGAGAAAAAACCTTTAAAGGGGAAGGGCTTTGTCATTGCTCCCGACGGAGTAACTTATATTTCCAGAATAAACGGAAAATTTGAGTATGTAAACGGCCAGATGATCATCTCTAACATGATAATCGTGCGGGAAGATGTAACGGCTGTTACAGGGAAGCTGGAGGTTGACGGCTCTGTATATGTTGTGGGCAGCGTTTATTCGGGAGGCCATATTGAAGCGACGGGGGATATTATTGTCGAGTATAATGTGGAGACAGCCAAGCTTGTTGCCGGTGGTAATGTCATGATCAAGAGAGGAAGCTGCTCTAAGCATGACTGCTTTATCGAGGCAAAGGGAGAGGTTTCGGGAAGCTTTTTTGAGGCCGCCAATATTAATGCCGGAGGAAATGTTAAGGCAAACTATATTATGAACAGTGACATAAATACCCTGGGTAAAGCAATTATATCCGGCAGTAAGGGAATGCTCTTAGGCGGCAGGATGCGTGCAGTAAAAGGAGTGGATACCTACAATCTGGGAAATAGTTCTCATATAAGAACATTTCTGGAAGTGGGAAGGAATGTGCTTTACGACAAGCAGCAGGCTGAATTCGAAAAGAGAAGGGAGCAGATTTTAGAGCAGTTATCAATGCTTGAAGAGCGGTGGAATAAAATACTGAAATCACTTCCTCCCGATAAAGAAAAGGCGGTAGAGCTTATTAAAAAACTAAATGGCGCAATTGTAGCAAAGGATCATGAACTGGCGGATTTGGATGCGGATATATCCAAGCTTGCGCATATAACCGATGAGGGCATGAAAGCAGTTTTAGTCAGGGGAAATGCGTATGAAGGAAGTGTTATTGAAATCAACACGATAAAATATATGCTGCGTTCCAATGTGAGCAGGATTATTTTTAAACTCAAAAACAAAAATGTTGTAATGGTCAGAATGTAAATTTGAAAAGAAAGTATGGGCATGGATTATGGTACGTGATACAATTTTAATTCTTGAAAACGACGAGGCCAGCCGGGCGGAACTGGCAGATATATTCCGTAACAAATATAAAATCATAGAGGTTTCCAATGAAAAGGACGGATTGGATGTATTAAGGTCACATGCGCCTTCTCTGGCAGTTATCCTCGTAAATCTTACAATAGTGATCAAGGGTAATTTTCAGGTGTTGCAGAAACTGAGCCAGAGAAAATTTTTAAATCAGATCCCTTTTATTATGATTACAAGCGAAGAGACGGTGGAATATGAGAAAAAAGGCTATGAGTACGGTATTATAAGTTATATCAGAAAGCCCTTTTATCCCGAAGCCGCAAGGCAGCTGGTGGACAATGTAATTCAGGTGTTTCAGTACAAAAAACAGCTTGAGATTACTGTTAAAGGGCAGACGGAAAAGCTTAAAAAACAAAATGCCGTGTTAAAAGTCATGGCTGAGAAGCAAAAGCATACCAACGAGGTTCTGATTGATTCCTTAAGTAATATTGTAGAATTCAGGAATCTGGAATCGGAGCAGCATATAAAGAGGGTGCGGGAATTTTCTTTCAGTCTCGGAAAGAGCGTAATGAATCTATATCCGGAATATGAGCTTACGGCAGAAAAGATTGATGTAATCGGATGGGCTTCTTCCTTGCATGATATTGGGAAAATTGTTATTCCGGATAATATTATATTGAAACCCGGGAAATTGAATGAGGATGAATATGAGATCATAAAATCTCATACCACAAAGGGAGCGGAGATCATAGAAAGAGTGATTCATTTGGACAGTGAGCTGTTCTGCGAATATGCCTATGATATAGCCAGACACCATCATGAAAAATATGACGGAAAAGGCTATCCCGACGGTTTAAAAGGAGAAGAGATCAGCATTGCCGCACAGATTGTTTCCCTGGTAGACGTATACGATGCACTCAGTTCCAGGCGGGTTTACAAGGCGGCGTATAATACGGAGAAGGTTTATCAGATGATCATAAACGGACAAAGCGGCGTTTTTTCGTCTAAATTATTAAAAGCCTTTACTGAGGTAAGAAAAGAATTTGAGGTTATTGTCAAAAAATATTGTGATGATTAAGATATATTGAGGATGTGCCCATATCCGTCCGGCAGATGCCGCAAGGATTCAAAATTCTGCTTTTTTGCAAAATATAAGCGAGACTTCTAAGGAGGTCTCGATTTTTTTATACTGTAGATAGTAAATGAACGAAAGGAAGACGCAGGATGAAATGCTGAAACAGGCTGATGAATCGGAAGATGAAGAGGGGACAGACGGAAAGCACAAAAAATGAAAATGTACGTCAACGGTTACTCCGGCGGGGGAGAGACCATGTCTTTAGTGCTGGGAAAACGTCCGGATCCCATCCCCTTCCTGTATTCCGAAGGAGACACGCCTTTCTGTTTTTTAAAGATTCTGCTAAAGTATAAAGGATTATCATATCCTACAATATTTCCTATTTCCGTCACATTGTAATTGGTTGTTTCCAAGAGCATTTGGGCATTAGTAATGCGTAAGGAAACAATATACTGCATGGGTGTCGTGTTGGCGTACTGCTTGAAATTGCGGATAAACCAGCTGATACTCATGCCTCTTTCTGCCGCATAATCCTCCACGCTGATTTCTTTATTATAATTTTCATTGAAATATTCTAAAGCCAGTTCCATTTCCGTATCCAGATAGTCGTTTTTTAATATGTGTTCCTTTGAAAGCTGACGGCTGACGGTAATAAAAATCTGACGCAGCAGCATAGACAGCAGCTCTTCATATCCGGTTTGGCATCGCTGTAATTCCAGTATCATCTGCTTGAAAATCCTGGAATATTCCAAACTGGTTCCGGCAGGAATCACGCGCATATCGTTTGTAATTCCATAGCTTTTCAAAATATTCTTTACATTATTTCCCGTAAAATGGACCCAGTAAACTTCCGCCCGTTCGCTGCCGTAGTATACATATTTCTGCGGCTCCTTTGGGCGGTAGAGTACCATATTTCCGGCAGGGACCATAGTGTCTTTTCCATCTTCAAAATAAAAATGAGTTTTGCCGGATGCAATGTATAAAAGCTGAAAATCCAGCCGTCCCCTGGGCCGGTAGGTAGGCAGCTTAGGGTGCGTATATAAGTGATAGGTTCCACAGCTTCCCACTATCAGAGGTTTGCTTTTATCTTTAAAATCCACCAGCGAGTTATTTAAATATCCCGAGTTTGCATACATGCTTCATCACGCTCCCTTTTGGGCAATTTTTAGAATTGTATCATTTTGTGCATGTTTTGTCCAATGTAGTCCATGGACGGTAAGAGTATAAGTAAAATATAATATGGGTATAAAGCAAAGCAGAAAGACGACATGGTATATTTATATATAAAAAAAAGACCGGTATAGATGTAAGCTGTATCCTAAAAGCCTTTTTATATGATGTATAAAAAAGTTTATATGAGATATTAAAAAGTGAAACAACAGAAATAATAAGATATAAAAAGCGGAAAATATAAAAAGAAAAATATGTAAAATTTCAATAGAAGCTGTTTTTAATATGGGATGATATTAAGGAATCATAAAATTAAATACAAGACAAGGAGGATAAGCAATGATAATACCAAAACATTACGAAAACTTAAAGGTGCTCCGTGAAGGCGCCATGCCGCCCAGAGCCTATTATATCCCTGCCTCAAAGCGGATGGATATACTTGTGGAAAACAGAGAGGCGTCCGACCGCATGCAGATGCTGACGGGAAAATGGAAATTCTGCTATTATAAGAGCATTTACGACCTGGAAGAGGCTTTTTATGAAAAGGATTTTAACTCTTTGGCCTATGAAGGGATTTCTGTGCCAGGCGTCTGGCAGATGGCGGGTTATGACTATCATCAATATACCAATATCCGTTACCCCTTTCCCTTTGATCCTCCTTATGTACCATCAGAGAATCCCTGCGGGGCCTATATTTATGAATTTGATTATAAAAAAGATGAGGCGGCGCCAAAGGCTTATCTTAACTTTGAAGGGGTGGATTCCTGTTTTTATGTGTGGCTGAATGGCGCTTATGTGGGCTACAGCCAGGTATCCCACTGTACAAGCGAATTTGACGTAAGCGATATACTTACGGAAGGGAGAAACAAACTGGCGGTTCTTGTATTAAAGTGGTGTGACGGCAGTTATTTGGAGGACCAGGATAAATTCCGAATGAGCGGGATATTCAGGGACGTTTATTTGCTGAAACGTCCTGTGCAGGCGGTCAGGGACTATTTTATCAAAACCGTACAGGAAGAAAAGAAAGCAAAGGCTTTGATCGACGTCAGATATTTTGACAAGAAAATTCCGGTTTCGGCAGTCCTTTTTGATGGAAATAATAATGAAGTGGCAAAGGCAATAGCAGGAAAATCCCAAATGGAAGATATCGGGGCGGCAAAAGCAGCGGACATGGAGGATGAAACAGAAAACGGAATACAGGCTGAGGATTTGGATATCAGAAGTGAAAATGGGGGATGGGAGGAAAATATTGTTTTAGAAATAACGGATCCTGTTTTATGGAATACGGAAAATCCCTATCTTTACACCCTTGTACTGGAAACAGAAGGGGAAACCATCACCGACCATATAGGCTTCAGGGACATTCATATAGAGGATAAGATTGTTTATTTCAACGGAGAAAAAATAAAATTCCGCGGCGTAAACCGACACGATTCGGATCCGGTTACGGGATTTACCATAAGCATTGAGCAGATGAAACAGGATCTTACTCTGATGAAGCAGCATAATTTTAATGCAATCCGTACCAGTCATTATCCCAATGCTCCTGTTTTTTACCAGCTTTGTGACAAATACGGGTTTATGGTAATCGATGAAGCGGATGTTGAAAGTCACGGCCCGGCTGAGATATTTTATGCGGATAACAGGGATGAAAACAAGTTTAACCGGTGGAATGAGCGTATTGCCGATAATCCCCATTGGGAAGAGGCAATTTTAGAGAGGGTGCGCCTCTGCGTGGAGCGGGATAAAAACCGACCCTGTGTCGTTATCTGGTCTATGGGAAATGAAAGCGCATATGGGTGCAATTTTGAAAAAGCCCTGAAATGGACAAAGGAATATGATAACAGCAGGCTGACGCACTATGAAAGCGCAAGATACAGAAACAACGGCAGGCAATACGATTATTCCTTTCTGGATTTATACAGCAGGATGTACCCGGCTTTAGAGGAGATTCATGAATACCTGGACAATAAACCGGATAAGCCTTTTATTTTGTGCGAATATTGTCATTCCATGGGAAACGGCCCGGGGGATTTCGAAGATTATTTTGAACTGATCTATCACAATGATCTGATGTGCGGAGGCTTTGTCTGGGAATGGTGCGATCATGGGATTGCCCATGGAAAAACAGAGGAAGGCAAAACCATCTATTATTACGGCGGCGATCACGGGGAATCGGTTCATGACGGGAATTTCTGCATGGATGGGCTGGTGTATCCTGACCGCAGACCTCATACGGGTCTTTTGGAATATAAAAACGTTTATCGTCCTGCAAGAGTTGTTTCCTTCCATCAGGGAACCGGAGAGCTTGAGATTAAAAATTATATGGATTTTACGGATTTAAAAGATTATGCGGAAATCCGGTATGAAGTCAACTGCGACGGGGAATGCGTGGAGCAGGGGGTCATCCAGCCCTTTAGCGTAAAGCCTCAAAAAACAGGAAAAACATTTTTGCATATAGAAATACCGCAAGAAGGACGTACTTATTTAAGATTGTACTATCATTTAAGGAAGGAAAAGGCTCCGGTTCCGGCCGGCCATCTGCTGGGCTATGAGGAAATATTGCTGAAAACGGCGGATAACAGAAACAAAACGGCTTTAAAATATCTGGGAAAAAGTGAAGGCATGGATGGAGAGATAGAAATTCTTGAAACGGACAGGGAAATCCTTTGCAGGGGAAAAGATTTCACATATTCATTGTGTAAACAGACCGGTCTGTTTAAGCAGATGACCTACAAAAACCGGGAATATTTAAACCGCCCTGTGGAGCTGAATATCTGGCGTGCGCCTGTGGATAACGACATGTATATAAAAAAGGAATGGAAGAGAGCCCGGTATGACAGCACATATACCAAAACTTATGACCTAAAAGTACAGCGAAAGGGATCGGATGTAAAGATTTCGGCCCATATATCGGTTTTGGCGGAGTCGGTACAGCCCGTACTGACAGGGGAGATTTCCTATATCATCGACTGTGGCGGGGGGATAGACGCTTGTATTTTTGTAAAACATAATAAAGAATTTCCCATGCTGCCCAGATTCGGTGTACGTCTGTTTTTGAAAAAAGAGCTCGATGAAATCGCTTATTACGGCATGGGCCCGTATGAAAGCTATAGGGATAAACACAAGGCTTCCCTTCATGGCCTGTATGGGGGAAACGTGATGGAGCTCCATGAGGACTATATACGCCCTCAGGAAAACGGAAGCCATATGGATTGCGACTATATCACGGTATCCGATGATTTATATGGGTTAGCAGCAGCTTCCTCAAATCCTTTTTCCTTTAATGCATCCGTTTATACCCAGGAGGAGCTTGAAAAAAAGGCCCATAATTATCAATTAGAGCCTTCCGGCAGCACGGTTTTATGCCTCGATTACGCCCAGAGCGGCATAGGGTCTAACAGCTGCGGACCGGAGCTTATGAAGGAATACCGGTTAGATAATGAAGAAATCACATTTTGTATGAAATTAACGCCTTTTGCAAAGGAACAATAAAAGAAGGATTTACCAAAAATCTCTGATTTAATTTGACCCTGAATGATTAGTTATGAACTGTTAACCGTGCTTTCGGATATTTTAGCATGCAGAATCCGGAAACGAATATCCGAAAGCACTGCAAAATAAATAAAAAGGAGTTTATGCTATGCAGGAAAAACAATATTTAAAATGGTACAATAAGGTGGGATACGGTTCCGGGGACATTGCGGGAAATGTGGTGTATGCGCTTTTATCCTCCTTTGTTATGATATAACTTCTCGGAATCTTCAGCCCTTACTTTATAAGGCTTTCAGACCCTTGCTTCAAAAAATCACCCACTTTTTTTGCAAAAACACTTGACAAACCAGTCAA
>CAJTCE010000046.1 GCA_910574745.1 Lachnospiraceae bacterium
TCATAAGGTGGCCTCCTTTTGTATGCGGTAATCCCTGTTACCATTGTTTTTTCCAAAACTTAGTATACAGGTAAATCCACGTTGCTACAAATGTGAGGTCACTTCATATTATCTAAAAGCCGTATAAAGAAAAAGGAATCTGCCCCGGCGGGTTTCCCGCCGGGGCAGACTCCTTTTTCTTTATACGGCTCCCTACAACAATTCCTTCAAAATCTGATTAACCATCCCCGGATCAGCCTTCCCCTTCATCGCCTTCATAGTCTGGCCCACCAGAAATCCGATAGCCTTCTCCTTCCCATTACGGTAATCCTCCACCGACTGGGGATTTGCCGCCACGATCTCCTCAATGGTCCTCCTAAGCGCTCCCTCGTCATTGACCGTCTTTAACCCCTTTTCCTCAACATAGGTCACAGGGTCAACATCCTCGTTAAACATAACCTCAAAAACTTCCTTGGCAACGGAACTGTTGATCTCCTTCTTTTCCGTCATCTGAATCAGCGCCGCCAGATTTTTCGGGGAAAACCGGATATCCTCAGGGTCCATATCCTGTTCCTTCAAAAGCCTCATAGTCTCCACCATCAGCCAGTTAGAAACCTTTTTAGGCTGTTTGCAGATAGCAACCGTCTCCTCAAACAAATCCGCCATTCTCTTGGAAGCGGTAATGATCTCAATATCATATTCGGGAATATCATATTCCTCTTTATAACGCGCCATTTTCTCCGTGCGGAATTCCGGCTGTTTTGCCCTAATGCTCTCAAGAAGCTCGTCGCTGACAATAATAGGCACCAGATCCGGGTCCGGAAAATAACGGTAATCCTGGGCGTCTTCTTTGCTCCTCATGGCGTAAGAAGATTCCTTGGTATCATCCCAGCGCCTGGTTTCCTGAACAACCTCTTTTCCATCCTCAATCAAATCAATCTGCCTTGCCCTCTCGCCTTCAATGGCACGGGCAATGGCCTTAAAGGAATTTAAGTTCTTCATCTCCGTACGGGTTCCGAACTTCTCCGCTCCCACTTCACGGACGGAAAGATTTACATCCGCCCTCATGGAGCCTTCCTGCAGCTTGCAGTCGGAAGCCCCCAGATACTGAATAATCAGGCGCAGCTTTTCTAAGTAAGCAATGACTTCCTCTGCGCTTCTCATATCCGGCTCCGATACGATTTCAATTAAAGGTACGCCGGAGCGGTTAAAATCCACCAGGGAGCTGTCTTCCCACTCATCATGAACCAGCTTACCCGCATCCTCTTCCATATGGATTTCATGGATACCTACCTTCTTGCTGCCTTCCTCCGTCTCGATTTCCACATAGCCGTTTCGGCAGATTGGCAGATAAAGCTGGGATATCTGATAGTTTTGGGGATTATCGGGATAAAAATAATTTTTCCTGTCAAATTTACAGTTTCTGGTAATATCACAGTTCGTTGCCAGTCCCACCCCGATTGCATATTCCAACACCTGCTTATTCAGTACCGGAAGGGAACCGGGCATACCGGTGCAGACCGGGCAGGTATGGGTATTGGGCTCTCCGCCGAATGCGGTGGAACAGCCGCAGAATATTTTTGTTTTCGTGGCAAGCTCCACATGGACTTCCAGACCGATGACGGTTTCATATTGTTTTGCCATTTATTTGCCCTCCTTTGCAAGTGAAAATTTGCCTCTTGCCTGCTCATAGGAGTAAGCAGCCTGAATGATTTTCTTTTCTTTAAAGCAGTCTCCGATTAACTGTAATCCCACAGGCAGACCGTTTTTATCCACCCCGCAGGGAACACTGATGCCGGGCAGTCCCGCCAGATTGACGGAAATGGTGTAAATATCCCCAAGGTACATCTTAATAGGGTCCGAAAGGGAAGAGCCGATTTTTGGCGCCGTAGTGGGCGCACAGGGTCCCAAAATCATATCATATTTTGCAAACGCCTCGTCAAAGGCCTTTTTAATCAATGCCTTTACCCTCAAAGCTTTCAGGTAATAAGCGTCATAATAGCCGGAGCTTAATACAAAGGAACCTAACATAATACGGCGTTTTACCTCAGGTCCGAAGCCCTGGGAGCGGCTGCGCTTGTACATCTGATGCAGTTCCTCGCAATCCTCGGCACGGAAACCGTATTTTACACCGTCAAAACGTTCCAGGTTAGAGCTTGCTTCCGCCGCCGCAATGGCATAGTAGGTAGGGATGGCATACTCCACTAAGGATAAATCAAATTCCTCCACCACAGCGCCCTTTTCCTTCAATACGTCAGCTGCTGCTAACACTTTTTCCTTTACATCCGGATCAATGCCTTCCCCAAAATAGTCTCTTGGAATCCCGATTTTCATGCCCCTTACATCATCCACAAGGGCGGAGGTAAAATCGGTATCCTCTCTTTCCACGCTGGTGGAATCCTTTTTATCATGAGATGCGATAATCCCCATAATAGTGGCGCAATCGGTCACATCCTTGCATAAAGGTCCGATCTGGTCTAAGGAGGAACCATATGCAATCAGCCCGTAACGGGAAACCGTGCCGTAGGTAGGCTTCATGCCTACCACGCCGCAGTAGGATGCAGGCTGTCTGATGGAACCGCCCGTATCGGAACCCAAGGCATAAAAGCATTCGTTTGCCGCAACCGCCGCCGCAGAACCGCCGGAAGAACCGCCCGGTACATGCTCTGTATTCCAAGGGTTTTTGGTTGCTCCGAATGCAGAAGTTTCCGTGGTGGAACCCATGGCAAACTCGTCCATGTTTGTTTTACCGAGAATGACTGCCCCTGCTTTTTGTAAATTGATAACCGCCTCCGACGTATAAGTGGGCACAAAATTCCCCAGTATCTTAGAGGAACAGGTAGTCAGCATCCCCTCCGTACACATATTGTCTTTAATGGCAACGGGAACGCCTACCAAGGGTCCTGTCAGTTCTCCTGCTTCTATTTTTTTCTGCACTGCTTCCGCTGTCTT
This sequence comes from Lachnospiraceae bacterium, assembly GCA_910574745.1. Lineage (GTDB taxonomy): Bacteria > Bacillota > Clostridia > Lachnospirales > Lachnospiraceae > UBA2882. Next base: position 2,932 of record CAJTCE010000046.1, read on the forward strand.
TAACGCCCCTTCTTTATCCATGGTCACATAGCAGTTCAAGGTATCTTCATTATTTTCTATCTGTGCAAAGACCGCCTCCACAGCTTCTGTGGCGGTCACTTCTCCTGCTTTGATTTTTGCCGAAAGTTCTACGGCAGATAAATCCAGAATATCCATTTTCCGCAAACCTCCTTAAAATGTACTGGGCACTACAAACATGCCGTCTTTTTCTTCCGGAGCATTCTTTATGATATTTTCCCTGTCGTCTCCGTTTGTTACCACATCTTCCCTGAACACATTGTTTACGGGAAATACATGGCTCATAGGCTCAACGCCTGTCGTATCCAGTTCCCCTAATTTGTCGATATAGTCGAGCATGGAAGCCATATCCTTTTTCGCCTGTTCCTTTTCCTCGGCGGACAGCTCCAGCTTGGCCAGAATTCCTACGTAATCAATTGTTTCGTCTGTAATCACATTCGCCATTTTTTACGCCCTTTCTCTATGATTTTGAGATGATATGCTTATGCTGATTGACGCATACGTGCATCTGAATATATGCGGTGTGTATAAAGAAAAACCCGGGACAAATCATTACTTTGTCCCGGGAGCAAATCATTCCCGATTACGGTATTACCCGCATATAGAACACATACTCATCTCTTTACCGCAATTTGTCTGGAAAAATAGTAGCATAATTATCTTGTTTTTGCAAGGGTCTTACGGGTTTTCATGCCTCTCTCCCCGCCACGGGCAGTCATATGCTACAGATTCTTCCCCATATTTTTTTCCGAAAGCTTCAGCGCTGAAATAATGGGGACAATGAGTATCCCGCAGAAAAAATTGCTGACCCCGTGTATAAAATCAAAAGGCAGGCCTGCTACGATCCAGGCTATCGTCGCTTTTAAGCTCAAGCCGTATAGCAAAGCCTGTGCGGGAGCGTAAAGCGTTCCGAACAAAAAGCCGTGCATTGCGCATAAAACCATATACACAAGGGGCTTTACCTTGTCAGGAATTTTCTTAGGAAGCATCATAACCGCTCCCCAGAGCACGGTCCACAAATATAAATAAGGTACCCACCATGCCGCAAAGCCACAGAAAGCGCCGTTCAGCAACACATAAATATAAATGGGATACAAGGCTTTTTTCCCGTAAACAACCGTAAAAGCAATGGTAAATACTCCGAGAAGATGGATATTGGGTGCAATCTCCATAATCATCTTAGAGGCATACATTACCGCCCCAAGCATTGAGAATACAGCCATTTCTTTTGTGGTAAGCTTCATATCATTCTACCTTAAAGGAATACTGTTCTCCTTCTGTGATAGGCGTGGCGTCCACACCGGTGGAAGCATATTCCCCGTTAATATAAAACGCCCAGTATACGCCGTCTTTATCATAATCAACGGTTATACCGTTAACAGTTTTTACATAAAGCCCGTATTCGCCTTCTTCTCCGGCAATCAGCCCCAATTCCAGTAAAGCCTCTCCAACGGTTTCCTTGTCCGTATGAATTTCAAAATTTGTTTCACCGCCCTCTTTGTCCGTTACGGAAACATGAAATACGGTATCTCCCTCTCCCTGTACCGTAGCCTCCGTCCGGTGGTTTGCCTCTGATTCCGTCTCATCGTTTGCTTCCGATTCTTCCTCATCGTTTACTTCCGATTCTTCCTCATCGTTTACTTCCCCTTCCGTCTGGACATTTGCTTCCTCTCCTGCCTTAGAAGGCTCTTCCTTTGCCTCAGCGCCATTACAACCGGTTGTAGTGAATGCCATAGCCACAATAAGCATCATACAAAGGATGAATGACGAAATTTTTTTACTCCATTTCATTCTCATGTTTTTATCTCCTTTGATTTGTATTTCCTCCAAAAACCGGCGCTCGCGGTTATAGAAAAGAGGATTTTTCCATCCGGATCTTTCGACTCGGCATTCTGTTAACCAAGCCTTCTCAGATTATTTCCAATGGCCTTTCCCCGAATTGTGGCATTCGGGTCAGATTAACAAGATTTTTAATATGCCTCACGGCGACGGGCTCGTACAGGATTTCCACCTGTTTTCCCGGACAAGTCAATATTATAATCGTTTGATCACAAATTGGCAAGGGAGCTATCCCTTAAACCCGCTCATTTACCGGCAATTATATATCCAAATACGGTAGTGTTACCATATATGGTATGAGAATAAACGTTCTGATAGATTTCGGCGCCAAGTTGCTCTATAATAACTATAAGTCGAAGAGGTACACAAAACCAAAGCTTTAAGATATCTCATATGTTCCCTTGCACTTTGCAGGCCATTTCTACTTTTTGGTATTGCCCTTTGAATATATGTTCAAGATAAATGATTATGGAGGAAAAACCATGGGATTAAAAATGAGCCCCGGCTCGGTCATCGCAGAACTTGACGCCAAGAATACTGGTATGAACCAGATTATCGACAATGCAAAAAAGGTGTTGTTTGAAATTTCAACCCTGGAAGAATCCTCAGACCGACTCCAGGGGGAATCCTATAACAGCATCCGGGAATATTACACTACCCTCCATGTGGCGGTCATGCACCAGACCATTATATTTGCGGAAGCAGTGATACAGGAAAATAACGCCTACAAGGCCTGTATCTGTGGAGAACTTGGATGCATCGGATATGTAGACGAGGATGCTCTTGAACGGGATAAGGAATGTATTGAAGAGCAGATCAACCGGGTCTATGAACTGATGAACGCGGTTAAGGGCTGCTCCTATTCCGCATTATTAGGAAGCTTGGAAAACGCCCTTCATCTGGTGGAGAAGAAATTAAGGCAGATTGAAAGCTTTCTCGGAGCCTCCAGCGGTTTATACCAAAATATAGGTTCTTATCAGGCTGATTTGAAAAGGGGAATCGAATGCCTCCACAGCTCAGTCTTTGACGGCAGCAGGATAAATTACCAGGTAAATCATGCAGACTTAAGCTGGGTAAACCGGATTGAAAAGGACTGGGTAAAGAGAAATCTTGAGTTGGAAAAGGCCTTTAAGGAAACATTCCTAAAGAACATGGAGGAACAGTTTGGGTTTGACAGAAGGACAGGGGAAATACTCTTCCGCCTGTATAATTCCATGGAAAAATCGGATGCAAAGGATGTGAATCTGGAATATTTCAAGCTCCTGGCTTCCTTCGTATATACTTATGAAGAAGTCGGCTATGATGAAAGCGTTTTATGGCAGATATTCAACTTCGGGGCGGGACCTATGATAAATGCGGAAGAATTCAAGGAACCTTTGACGAAGCTGGAAAAGGAAAAGAAACTGACGCTGAATGATATGTGGCACTTTCTGGTTAGGACATACAGCCGGGATGGATTGGAAAATGAGTTAAAAGGGTATGGGCTGACGGAGGAAGATATCCGTTATTTGGAAGAAGGTATAAATGATAATTACAAATACACTTCTGATGATAGTCAAGAAAACCAGATAAAATATAAGCAATATTTTGGAAAGATTGACCTGGCGCATATGGCAATTGTCATGACAGCTATATTAACACCGGATAATAATGCTTTTTTGAAAGCAGGGGACGGAAGCGGCATATTTAACGGAATCTATGATTTAAGAGCCAATGCCGGATATGTAGGGGATGTATATGGGACGGCAGGGAACGGTCCAAAACTTACACCCGACGATTACAAGGCAGACCTGGATGCAGTAAATTTAAGTACCAGGTTTCAAAATGGAGGAAATGCCATTGAGATAATGAACCAATACTATTCAGAAATAACAGACGCCACAGGCAATCGTGCCAAAGAATTTGCTACCGATATCGGACACGGGAATTACAAGGAAGGGATTAAAATATTAAAAGAGCAGGCGCATCGCCACAATGTATATATTTTAGAACACATGGGTGCGGAATTCCTCCTTGACAGGATAAAAGAAAGTCCTGCAGGCATCACTATTATAAAAGATAAACTGGATGATCTTTATGTTCCAACTGAAGTCTGGGAAGAAAGAGGCAAAATCGTCAGAAATTTCATCCACAGCATTGAATCAAACAGAAATGAATATGAAACATATGAAACAGTAGATATCGATTTTGCGGAAAATGGAGAGCACAAAAATGAGTAGCCAACGTAAAAAGGCATTTCTGTCAATAGTAAGTATTTCCATAATTTACTTTGCCCTTATCGCGTGTATCATAAATGACTGCCGTCAGATAACACAAAACCATATGACTGAATATAAACTTCATATCGAAAAAATTAACAACTTGGAAGATGATCCCATAATACTCGCCGAGGAATTTATGCAAACTGAATACGACAAGCATTGGAAATCATTAGGTTATTACGGAGAATACGATGCCTGGCGTGGAAATATAGATTATGAGCTTGCTGCAAAAATCGTTCCCGGCAAAGGCACTACTTCCTTTAAAAGATACAATATTGATGATTACGAACGAGACAGATTTCCAGAAGATGTAAATATACGCATTGCCTGCTCAGCATATGTGAATGACAAATCAGAATATGATGTAAAAACTGTTAAAATTGCTTTTACTTATGGCAACAGCATTCAAAATATAACTGTATATATCAACTATCATGGAGAAAATCCGGCAGAATCAGTGAATTTTAACATCAATCTGACAGAAAATGGATATGTTGCCGACAGAATAAATGCCGAAGAACTCACAGGTCTTACCATTGAAGAAATGGTAGAAACCGCAGAACTCAACCGAAAAGGTTTCGAAGACCTCATGTTTGCCATGAAGGGGCACGAACTGGAAGAAAGCAAAAACGATTTTAATTCCGATTTGATACGCCTATATACAATAGCCGCACTGCTGATTGTGGCATTGCTAACTCTATGGGTAACAGTATTAGTTGCAATGATAAAATCCAGACCATCAAATAAGAACAGGAGGACGTTTTAATGATAACAGATTTCTTAAAGAGTGAATACGATGTAGCGATATATCACAGTAAAGCCTTAAAAGCAGCTGCCGTCCAGTTAAGCCAGGTTCCCGAAACAGGCGCCGGGGAAACAAACCACGGAATCAATGATATCTGCTGCAGTATTTACAATGAAACCCCAGACATCCTCCAATCCTATTACAACGCGGCAGAGAGGGACGCAGACAGAATCAAATCCGTAGCAGATACATTATTGGGTTTAGACCTTGACATGAGATATGTATTATCAAACCGCTAAGAAATACCACAATGAAAAAAGGGACAATTATATTAAAATTGGCTGCTCTCTTTCAAACATACAGCCAGTAAGGCAGGTGGAAGAAATATGGATGAAAAACTCAAAGAAGAAAATATAGATTATTTATACACCGAATTTCAAAGGGAACTGTGTGCATTGGAAGACAAAAGGGATGCCCTAACCCGGGAAATCGGAAAAATCGATGAGGGGCAAGAACTGCTTGACGATATTTATACAGAAATGCGATGGATATTCCGTGAAGCATCAGAACATTGTGATGAAGAAAGCTTTCTCAGGATAATGGACGAATATGAAGATGATTTCTACGACTGCCGAAGAACCGTTGAAAATGAATTAGAAGAAAAGAAAGAATTGTTGGAAACAGAAAAAAGCAATTCTTACAGAGAGGAAGAAGACCTCAGGGACGAATTTCAAAGAGTGAAACGGAATTGTTAGAATAACAGCGCAATACGGGTGGTATACCTTATCTTCGTATACCGCCCCTTTTATCATCTATCTCTTTGCCATCATCCTTACCAGATAATAAAACTCCTCTTTATACTCATCATTCATATCCAACGTGGAATACTCTTCTATGATACCTTCCAAGGTAGCCGTTCCTTTGTGGGGACTGTCGGATAAAATCATGGCAAACTCCGCTGCAAGAGAGGCAAATACAAAGTCATCGCTTGGAGCCTTGGTAAAATCTTCCTCATCCACCACATAATATTTTGATTGGGACTGGCTTTTTCCCGGTTCCTTATAGCGCACGCTTACTGTGGCAAATTCGTCGCGGTAAGGGCGTGACTGGCTTTCTTCCCTGCTGCCGCCCTGATATTTTAAACCGATCTCATCGCTGCTTCCCGTGGGTATAATCTCATAAAGGGCAATTACCGTATGGCCTGCGCCGATTTCCCCCGCATCCTTGCTGTCATCATGAAAATCTGTGGCTTCAAGCATTCTGTTTTCATATCCGATCAGGCGGTAGGCATTGACCCTGTCCGGATTAAATTCCGCCTGCAGCTTTACATCCTCCGCAATGGTAAGCAGGGTGGAACCCATCTCCTCAACCAGTACTTTTTTCGCCTCAAACAAAGAATCAATATAAGCATAATTGCCGTTTCCGCAGTCTGCAAGGCGCTCCATATTGTTATCCTTGATATTCCCCGTTCCGAAGCCTAACACCGACAGATATACGCCGTTTTCCTTCTTTTCCGTAATCAGCTTTTCCAATTCATCCGGTTCTGATACGCCGATATTCAAATCCCCGTCAGTGGCCAGAATGACCCTGTTGTTTCCGCCTTTGATAAAATATGCTTCCGCTAACTCATAGGCTCTCTGGATACCGCCCTCCCCGTTAGTTCCGCCGCTGGCATAGAGCTCGTCAATGGCACTGCAGATTTTATCCTTCTCATTTCCCTTTGCACCCTTTAGTACCGTTTCCACACCGCTGGCATAAGTGACAATGGATACCGTGTCCTTTTCTCCCAGCTCATTTACCAGCTCCTTAAAGGACTCCTGCAAAAGAGGCAGTTTGTCATTATCGGACATGGAACCGGATACATCCAGCAAAAATACCAGATTGCTGTCCGGCGCTTCGCTCATATCAATGGCTTCCGTTCTCATTCCCACCATCATCAGGTAATGTTCCTCATTCCACGGACAGGGAGCGATTTCAGTGGTAACGCCAAACATTTCTCCCTTTTTGGGATAATTTAAATCATAAGAAAAATAATTGATAAATTCCTCGGGCCTTACCGCATCCGGGTTGATGTCATCCAGAGTATAGCCGTCCTCAATCATCCTGCGGACATTGGCATAGGACGCCGTATCCACATCTGCCGAAAAGGTGGACAATGGCTGGACTGCTGTAATATAAAAGCCGTTTTCCTCTGCCTTTTCATACTCTTCCCCGTTTGACTCATATTCCCAGTAGGGCAGACAGTCGGCGTCAGCCGTTTGCTCCGCCCGCTCTAAGGGACTGTTTTTCATAGCCGCTCCCGCAGATTCCGAACCATCATATTCATCCGTCGATGCACCTGCTTCTGCCGAAGACGAATCCGCCGGCTCCTCTGCCGCTTCCCCCTCATTTTCGTAATAAGGCGCTTCTTCCCTGTCGGCGGAAGGCGATTTTAACGTCCCTTCTTCACTTCCTCCACAGCCCATAAGCATAGCGGACACAAGTGCCGCCGTAATGAAAACAGCTAATCCCTTTTTTGCTGATATCCCTTTCTTTTTCATATCCTTCTCCTCCTTTGCTATACCAGAAAACGTTTTCTGATATAGATACGGATGGTTTCCGGAATATTTATGGCAATTTTTCAATTTTTTCCAAAAATCCCTCTCCGTCTCCGGGCTTGCTGTCAGTTTCGGGGTTCTTAAAGGGATATACCCTTAAGAAATATGTCTCTTTACGCTTTATCTCAATTCCCTTATCCTCTAAATCGTCACATTGCTCTTTCGTCAGATAGACCTTAAGACAGCTTTCATCCTCTAAACGGAAGGTATAGGCATATGCGTAACCCATTTCCTGCATTTCTTCAGAAGCAACAGCAATTTTGTAAAGAACCGCCCGCTCAATTTCCACTGCGTTCTCCGCTGTTTCCGAAAGGCTTCCCGCCTTCTCTGTCTGGGCATGATTTCTGTCTGCCCCGCCTGCCGAATCCATACTAGACATATCTTGCACTGTGGCGTCTGCCGTTTCTTCTGCCGGTGTAGCGGATTCATCCGTATCGACCCCTGCATCATCAAAGCTCTCATCTGTCATAACATATTCTTCCGCTGCTGCTTCCGATTTCTCCATATTCGTTTCATAATCCATTCCCGTATCGTTTTGTTCTCCGCTTTCGGACTCCATCGGAGCCAAATCAGAACTTTTTTTGACTCCCATGACTCCGATTCCTATTATCAATACGCACAGACATGCTGCCGCTGGAATTGCTCTTTTCAGAAAATAGATAACTTTTGTCCGTTTAGCGTTCTTCTCTTGCTCTTGCTTTTCTTCTTTCGCTTTCTTTCCTTCTTTCGCTTTCTTTTCTTTTTCCTCTCGCTTCCCTTCTTCCTCTCTCTTTCCGTTCTTCTCCTTCAGGTTCGGCTCGATTCGTGACCACAGATCGGGCATATCGGATTCTATATAATTTTGATATTCTTCTTGAAAATCACGCTTCATAACCGCACCTCCTTAATTTTTTCATAGCTTCCCTGTATCTCCAGGTAACCGTTCCCATAGGGATTTCCAGCAAACCCGAAATTTCTTCGAAGGTCATATCTCCTATGATTTTTAAATGTACAATCTCTCGTTCTGCGGGCTTTAAACGGTCCAAAGCTTCTTTAACGGTCAGATTGGAAACCGCTTCCTCCGCCGTCACATCCCGGCTTTCGCTTTCTCCTCCGCAGCCGCTCCCTGTCTTTTTGCCCTTTATGGCTTCATCGGAAGCCGACAGCGCCTCAAACTCCCGTTCTCCCGTATCATAAGGAATTTCCCTTTTATGGCGTCGTAAAAAATCAATTGCCATATTTCTTGCTATACGGCTAAGCCACGCCCTATGCCCCGTTCCCGGCACATATTTATCTGCAATTTCCCACAATTTAATAAAAAATTCACTGGTCACATCTTCTGCATTTTCCCGATTTCCCAATATTCCCAGTATCAGATGGAACAAAAAGCCGGAATAGGCTATATAGATTTCCTTCAAGGCATCCTTATCTCCCTGCTTTATGCGTTCCATGCACCGGTCAAAAACCCGATCCTCCATTGTGTTCCCCTTTCCTCCCTGTAATAAACACGAATAGCGTCTTTATTTTTTATGGATAAATTTATCCTATACAGATTTTTCTTGCATTTCCCATAAATCTCTTACGGTCCGTAAAGCGGCGCAGCCGCCTTTTATAATGCAATCCGTTTCAAATCCCTAATATCTTTTTTTGCTTTCATTCCCCATTATACACGCCATCCGGCATCAGGTATATACCTTTTTTCCCACTTCAAAAGTGCGGCAGAACGATATTGCCGTCCTGCCGCACTGATGCTTTTCACTTTTATCTGTTTCTACAAAGCCTTTATCCTGTCAACGGCCTCCACCGTATTTTCATAAGAGCCAAAGGCAGTCAGTCTGAAATAAGTTTCTCCGCTTGGTCCAAAGCCGGAACCGGGCGTGCCTACCACATTGGCATTTTCCAGCAGATAGTCAAAGAATTCCCAGCTGGTCATACCCTTAGGCGCCTTCAGCCAGATATAGGGCGCATTCACGCCGCCGGAAACCGTATAGCCCGCATCCTTTAAGCCCTTTAAAATATAACCGGCATTTTTCATATAATACGCCACCTGCTCCTGTAACTGCTTTTTGCCCTCAGGAGAATAAACCGCTTCTCCCGCACGCTGTACAATATAGGGAGCGCCGTTATATTTGGTTCCGTGTCTCCTTGCCCACAAAGAATGCAGGGTTACATCGCCGCATTTTAAATCCTTAGGAATGACCGTATAGCCTAAACGAACGCCGGTAAATCCCGCATTCTTGGAAAAGGAATGCAGCTCTATGGCACAGGTTTTCGCCCCTTCGCATTCATAAATGCTGTGAGGTACATCCTCCTCGGAAATATATGCCTCATAAGCCGCGTCATAAATAATGACAGAACCGTTTTTGTTGGCATAATCCACCCACTCCTGCAGCTGTGCCTTGGTTATGGTGGAGCCTGTAGGATTGTTGGGAAAGCAGAGATAAATCAGGTCAGGCACTTCTTTTGGCAGCTCCGGTGCAAAATGATTCTCTGCGACGCAGGGCATATAAATCACATCGCTCCAGGTCTCTTTCCCTGCATCATAAGTGCCTGTTCTGCCCGCCATAACATTGGTATCCACATATACGGGATAAACCGGGTCGCAGACCGCTATTTTGTTATCTGTTGCAAAAATCTCCTGAATATTGCCGGAGTCACACTTTGCTCCATCGGAAATAAAAATTTCATCAGGCGAAATATCACAGCCTCTTGCCTTATAATCATTATCCGCAACAGCCTTTCTCAGAAATTCATAGCCTAAATCCGGCGCATAGCCCCGGAAGGTATCGGCATCCCCCATTTCATCTACCGCCCTGTGCAGGGAATCAATAATCGCCGGCGCCAGAGGTTTCGTCACATCTCCGATTCCCAAACGAATAATCTTTTTATCCGGATTAGCCTGTGTATATTCATTTACCTTTCTTCCGATTGTGGAAAACAAATAGCTTCCCGGCAGTTTTAAATAATTGTCATTGATTTTAAACATGTTTTCTAACTCCTTTTATGTAATAAAATATATTATGCAGACCGTAAAAACTCCCAGACACAAGGGGCAACGCTTTTCATCCGCCCGTCCCGGCGTTTTCAATTGCCTGTATCAAATCTCATATTCCTAATTTCCATCCCAGGGAAATTCCCCTTCAAATACCGTTGCCGCAGGGCCGGTCATATAGACAAGGTTTTCTTCCCTGTCCCATTGAATTTCGATTTCTCCTCCAAGCACCCGGACGGTTACTTTCTCCTCTGTCAGGCCGTTTAAAACACCTGCCACCACCGTAGCGCAGCAGCCTGTGCCGCAGGCCAGGGTTTCGCCTGTGCCACGCTCCCAGACCCGCATATTCACATGAGTTCTGTCCACGACCTCCACAAACTCCGTATTGGTTCTGTTGGGAAAGACCTGATGGTTTTCAAATAATGGTCCTACGGAAGCAATATCCAGATTCGCCACATCCTCCATAAATACCACCGCATGGGGATTTCCCATGGAAACACAGGTCATCCTGTATTCCTTTCCGTTTACGGTAACAGGCTCGTCAACGGATCTTTTCATGGCGCTTATTACAGGGACTTTTTCGGCTTCCAGTATGGGCTCGCCCATATTGACCCTGACTGAGCTTACCAGACCTTCCTTTACATATAGATCCACGTATTTCACATTGCCGAAACTGACGATACTAATCTGCTCCTTATCTGTAAGTCCCTTATCATAGACATATTTTGCCACACAGCGGATGCCGTTCCCACACATTTCCGCCCTTGTTCCGTCCGCGTTGTACATTTCCATTTCAAAATCCGCTTCCTCTGAAGGGTTAATGAAGATAGCGCCGTCTCCTCCCACGCCGAAATGCCTGTCGCTGACCGCCTTTACAAAAGCCGGCTTGTCCGCAATTTTTTCGGTAAAGCCGTTCACATATACATAATCGTTTCCGCATCCCTGCATTTTCGTAAATTTCATTTTCTTTCTCCTCTTTGAGCCGCACATCAACTTGATTTACCTGTTAAAAATCTGACATCCCGTCCGGAAAGCCCTTTAGTCCACCATAAGCCTTAAAACCATCCGGGCAGTTTCCACCATGCCGGTAGCATTATCCATACTGGTCTTTTGCAAATATCTGTGGGCTTCTTCCTCAGTCATGTTATTTCGGTTCATAAGCAAAAGCTTCGCCTCATGAATCAGCGCCGTCTCCTCCGGTTTCCGCTCTTTTGGCTTCTTTCGCCTCTCCTTCCTCTTATAAGCGATGGATGTACTCATCATTTCCACCGTATTAATAAGATCGTTGAGTTTAAAGGGCATGGCAAGACACACAATATCGTTGTCCAGACATTCCATCAAAAACCTCTGTGAAGCCATTAAAAGCATTTCAAAACCCGGAGGGAGACTTTCGTACAATTGGGAATAAAGCATATCCGTAAGCTTATAGCCACAGACGACGATACCGTCATTCAAGCAGTCCGTCTGGGCTAAGGCCTGGGCTCCTGAGGTGCATACCGCCGTAACCGGATAACCGCTTCTGACCAACAGGTTCTTAATATTCCTCGCATCATCCATTCCGGGAAGAGCTACAATAATACCGGTCATACATCCACCTCCTTATCTGCAGTCTCATATGGCCTGTAACGCTCTGTACTTCACAAAAGATTAGTATCTGTACAAATACCGGTCCACTTCCCATTTTGTAATCTGCGCCTTATATTCGTTCCACTCTTTATTTTTACACTCTATATACCGGGTATAGGCATGTTCTCCCAATATATCCTTCATAAAGGAATCCTCTTCAAAGGCTTCTAAGGCCTTGCTGAGATTATCCGGCAGGGCGTCGGCTCCTGCTGCCAGCCTTTCTGCTTCCGTCATCTCACATATACTTCGCTCCACGCTTTTGGGCGGTTCCGTTTTGCGCCTGATGCCGTCAAGCCCTGCCATAAGAGCTGCCGCAATGGCAAAATAGGGATTGGCCGCCGGGTCGGGACTTCTCAGTTCCACTCTTACATTTTCGCCTTTTCCCACAATTCGGATCAAATGGCTCCTGTTTTTACCGCTCCATGCCGTATAAACAGGGGCTTCGTATCCTGGAACCAGCCTTTTATAGGAATTTACCAGAGGATTGAAAATAACCGTCATGGCTTTCATGTGCCGCATCAGACCTCCGATAAAATAATAAGCCTCTTTGCTAAGACCGTTCTCATCCTTTTCATCTGCAAAGATATTTTTCCCATCTTTCATAAGACTTAAATTCAAATGCATGCCGGAGCCGTCGCATCCCGCCTTGGGCTTCGGCATAAAAGTGGCATGAAGGCCGTGACGTTTTGCGATGGTCTTTACCGCCAGCTTAAAGGTCATAATATTATCCGCCGTTTTCAAGGCGTCGTCATATCGGAAATCTATCTCATGCTGTGCCGGAGCCGCTTCATGATGGGAGGATTCAATAACAAATCCCATATCCTCTAAGGTCAGCACCATGTCCCTTCTGGCGTTTTCCCCCAAATCCACCGGACCTATATCAAAGTATCCCGCCTGTTCATGGGTTAAGGTTGTAGGATTTCCGATTTCATCGGTGTGGAATAAGAAAAATTCACACTCCGGTCCCACATTCAGGGTATATCCCATCTCCTTTGCTTCTTTTACCGCCTTTTTCAGAATATATCTGGGGTCTCCCAAAAAGGGCTCTCCCTTTGGCGTATAAACATCACAGATCAGCCTTGCCACCTTCCCCTGCTGGGGTCTCCATGGGAATACCTCCAAAGTACTGTAATCAGGATATAAATACAAATCGGGCTCTCTGTCTTTGGTAAAGCCTTCAATGGAAGCTCCGTCAAACATAAATTTATTATCTAAGGCTTTTTCTAACTGACTGACGGTAATCGCCATATTCTTGAAATTTCCCAGAATGTCCGTAAACTGTAGTCTGATAAATTCCACATCCTGCTCCTCGCATATACGGATTACATCGTCTCTTGTATATTTCTTCATACCGCAAGTTCCTCCTTTTTCTAACAATTTTTGAAAATCCTGCCGTTTTTCCTTCTCAGGCAGTCATTATAATCAGCAAAAGGGCATTCTTCCCCCATGGAAGAACGCCCTCGTTCTCACATATCATAACAACAAAAACGGGCTTTTGTCAATTCCCAATAAAGGAAATATTTTCCTGTCATAATTCCCATTCTCTTTCATAAATTATACAAATGAACTGCCAAAGGAGTTTTCCATGCACAACAAAACAAAAATCGTTGTCCTTCATATGAAAGAATTAATATACACGGCTATCTTTGCCGCCTTAGCTGTTTTGTTCATTATTCTGCTCATTTTTATGTTCGGCAAAAAGGATTCCGATGAAGCCATGGAAACAATGGCGCAGGCAGCCTATGTGCCCGGCGTTTATACTACCTCCCTGACCTTAAATAACAACGTCATCGACGTAGAGGTGGTAGTGGATGAAAACCACATTAATTCCGTCCGGCTTGTAAACATCAACGAAACGGTTACTACCATGTTTCCTCTGGTGGAACCCGCCTTTGACTCCATTGCAGGCCAGATTTATGAAGGCGTAGAATTATCCAATATTACATATGATCAGGAAAGCCGTTATACCAGCCTTGCCCTTATTCAGGCAATTCAGGCCTCCTTAGATAAAGCGTCAGCCGCCAAGGTCTCTCAAAACGGCATGTAACTCCTCTAATTCCTCCAGCCAGATATCTCCACAGGCGTCGGAAGGCATACGCAGATCTCCTCTGGGAGAAACCGCCACGCTTCCCACCTTTGGACCGTCTGGCAGGCAGGAGCGTTTAAACTGCTGTGCAAAAAATCTTTTATAGAAGGTCACAAGCCACTGGTAAATGGTTTCTATATCATAATCATCGGAAAATGCCGATACTGCCAGTCTGAATACCTTTTCCGGCGAAAATCCCCAACGAAGCATATAATATAAGAAAAAGTCATGCAGCTCGTAGGGTCCTACCAAATCCTCCGTTCTCTGGGAAATCTCCCCCTCCGTGGGCGGAAGAAGCTCCGGGCTTACAGGCGTATCCAACACATCCAACAGAATTTTCGAAAGCTTCTCATCCTGACAGGTATCCGCATAAAAACGCACCAGATGGCGAACTAAGGTTTTGGGTACTCCCGCGTTTACGCCGTACATGGACATATGGTCGCCGTTATAGGTCGCCCACCCTAAGGCAAGCTCCGACATATCTCCCGTTCCGATTACCAGGCCGCCTGCCTTATTGGCAATATCCATAAGCACCTGGGTGCGCTCCCTTGCCTGGGCATTTTCATAGGTCACGTCATGGTTGGAGGTATCCTGTCCGATATCCCTGAAATGAATGTTTACCGCTTCCTTAATATCCACCTCTATTAATTCCGCTCCCAGAATTTCAGACAGACGGCAGGCATTGTCATAGGTTCTGTTTGTGGTGCCGAAGCAGGGCATGGTAACCGCCTTGATACCCTTTCTGTCAAGTCCCAGCAAATCAAAGGCCTTTGCCGTAACCAGTAAAGCCAGAGTAGAATCCAGACCGCCTGATATGCCGATTACCGCGTTTTTGGCTCCGGTATGGGCAAGACGTTTTTTCAGTCCATAGGATTGGATGGATAAAATCTCTTCGCATCTCGCCTTCCGTTTTTCCACATCCGCCGGTACAAAGGGATGTTTTGCAAAGGTCCTGGACAAATCCGTCTCTTCCCTTACAATGGCAAAGGGTATGGTCATATATTCCTTATCGTTTACGGGGGCATAGCTGTTCATGCGCCGCCTCTCTGACTGCATTCTTTTCACATCAATATCGCTGTAAATGCTTTCGCATGTAAATTTTTTAACTTCTGCAAGAATGGCGCCGTTTTCCGCAATGATATTGTGACCGCCGAAAACCAGATCCTGGGTGCTTTCTCCTTCTCCTGCACTGGCGTAAATATAGCCGCAGATCAGCCTTGCGCTGGTGGATTTGACCAGCATCCGGCGGTAGGCGTCCTTCCCGATAGTTTCATTGGATGCGGATAAATTCACAATAATATTGGCTCCCGCCACGGCATGGGACGTAGAAGGCGGGTTTGCGGCCCAGATATCCTCACAGATTTCACATGCCACGCACAATCCTTCTATGGCGTCGGAGGTAAAGAGCAGATTGGTGCCGAAGGGAATTTCCTCTCCTTCAAAATCTATCATAACGGGAATCTGTATACCCTCCGCAAAATGTCTTGTCTCATAAAATTCCCCATAAGCCGGGATACAGGTTTTGGGAACAAAGCCTATGATTTCTCCGCAATTGATAACCGCCGCCACATTATATAAGCGGTTTTCCCATTCCAAAGGCATACCCACAAAGACCAAGGCGTCCACTCCATCCGTATGGGAGGTAACGATCATCAAAGCCCTTTTGGCCTCCTGCAAAAGACGTTCCTGCAAAAATAAATCCTGACAAGTATAGCCCGTGATACAAAGCTCGGGAAAGACCATGATTTTAGCTTTATTTGCCTCTCCCTCATCAATACACTCACAAATTCTCTCCGCATTATAAATCGGGTCAGCCACTCTGATATGCGGCGTCATGGCTGCCACCTTGATAAAACCGTTCTGCATGGTTTCCTCCTCTATATTCGGCCAAACGCATACTATCTGTGTTTTGCCTTTTTCAACAATTCCTTCAATTCCTCCACGGAAAAAGAATAGGCACTGTTACAAAAGTGGCATTTCACTTCTATTTCCCTGCCCTCTTCTATCATTTCCCGGATGTCCTTTTCCCCGATACTGATAATAGCCTTTTCAATCCGCTTTTTATCGCAGTTACAGTAAAACTTTGTAGAAACCGTATCCGTAATTTCCAGCTCTATTCCGTCCAATACAACAGCCAGTAACTCTTCCGGGGACTTCCCCTCATCGAGAATGGAAGTGACTGAAGGCATTTTTTTCAGGTTTTCCTCCAGCTTTTCGATAATCTCATCCTCTGCAAAGGGCATCAGCTGGATAATAAAGCCTCCTGCCCGCTTTACCGTATTGTCCTTTTCCATCAGCACGCCCAGTCCCACTGTGGAGGGAATCTGCTCTGATGCGGCAAAATAATAGGTTAAATCCTCGGCTATTTCCCCGGTCTGCAAAATAGTCTGTCCCACATAAGGCTCTTTTAACCCTAAGTCCCTGATAACCGTCAGCATTCCGTTCCCTATAGCGCCGCCTACATCCAACTTGCCAAGCCCGTTTGGCGGCAGCATTACCCCAGGATAATCCACATAGCCCTTTACCCTTGCTAAAGAATCCGCCGTTACCGTAATCCCGTGGATAGGGCCGTCTCCTTTCATCTGTAAAGTCAAAAGGTCTTTTTCTCCTTTTAACATCGTTCCCATCATGGCGCCTGCAGTCAACAGCCTTCCTAATGCCGCCGTTGCCACGGGGCTTGTACCATGGGCCTCTCTTGCCTGCTCCACCAGATTCCTTGTTGTTGCGGCAAACGCTCTGATCTGGGCGCCTGCTGCCGTAGCTCTTACAATATAATCCTTCATATCCGTTCCTCTGCATAGTGATCATTTTTGCAATATTTTGCACATTTTCGTGTACCGTTCTTCACGTTTAGCACAACATTTTGTATGGTTTGGTGTGCTATACTTCATATTTTTGTGCATCGTCCTGCGCCATTCTATTTCTGCATTCCGCTTTCGTTTATATATCATTTGGCTTTGCTTTTCCTTGCTCCCTTGCCAGTATATAAATACGTCCGCTCTCCTTCGTCACTTCTTTACGGGTATCCGCATCCATGGCCCATTCAAAAACCATGCCGGCTTGTTCAAGGGCCTCCTTCACTTCCGAAAAGGTATATCCTCTTTGTAAATGTACCTCTTCCGTTTTTTCAAAAAGGCCGTTTTCCTCTATCCTCTTAAATATGGTCAGGTCATATTCGTTGATCCGGCTTACATCATCATAGCTGTTCTCCCAGATAAAGCTGCCCTCTTCCTGGTTTTCGGCAATGACACACTCCCCTATGATCTCCCTGTATTTGTAATCCGTGTTAAAATCAAACAAAAACAGGCCTTTGGGGTCCAAATAATTATTAACCAGGGAAAATACCCCCGCAAGCTCTTCAAAATCAGTAATATAGTTTAAGCTGTCGCAGATACTGATAACCGCCCTCACGGTTCCGTACAATTCAAATTCCCGCATATCCTGACACAGGTATAAGATGTCCAGTCCCGACCGTTCCTTTTTTTGCAACGCTTTGTCCAACATATCATACGAGTTGTCCACGCCTATCATATCATAGCCTTTTTCTGCCAGATATTCCGTAAGAGTGCCCGTCCCGCAGCCTAAATCCAAGACAAGCCCCTTCTCTATGCCCTGCTCCTTTAAGCACTTCACAATAAAAGCGCCCCATTCATCATAAGGTGTTTCATCCATAAAAAGGTCATATACGTCTGCGAATCCGCCGTAGCTTTCCATTTCCGTCCCGCCTTCTCTATTTTCTGCCGTTTCTGCCATTCCTCAGCCTTTCTATCCTTCTCCTAAAAGCTTTGTTTCTGCCATTCCTCAGCCTTCCTATTCTTCTCCTAAAAGCTTTGCTCCAGCAAATCCCAGCGCAAAGGTAACAACGCTTGTTAAAACACTCATTACCGTAATCGTTCCAAATTCGCTCATGAGAATAATGGCAACGGGAGATGCCACGATCAGACCGATAATCGCCCAATAAGCCAGCAGCGGCCATTTTTCAAAAACAATTTCAATCAGCTTGGCAATAACCACAATACCCGCCACAATACCGATTCCCATGGGAACCAGCACGCCGCAGCACTGAAGCAGAACCGGAACGTCAAAAGCCGTCAATGCCCGTACAAAGGTGCTGATCGTTTCAATAATCGGCTGATAGTAGCCCATCAGCATTAAAATCATGGAACCGCTGACGCCGGGAACTACCATAGTGGCAGACGCAATAACGCCCACACCGAAAAACTTTATGACATTTAACACATGAAAAGACAGATCCGCATCGTTTCCTTCCCCGCTTCCCAATGCAGCCAGGCCTACAACCAGTACAAAGAAAAGAACTGCGGGTATGATGTGACTGAGACGGATCGTATTTCCTTTTACTTTTTTAAAAATAGCCGGAAGTCCTCCCAGAATCAAGCCGATAAACAACAGATTGGTCTGTGCCGGAAAATGCTCAAAAGCCGCTTCGATCACGAAGCTTAATCCCACAAGTGCTAACACCATGCCGATACCCACAGGAATCAAGAACTTCAAGCTCTTTTTAAATTCACTTATGATATGGGTTACACAATGAATCAGCTTATCATAAATTCCCATGGAAACAGCCATGGTCCCGCCGCTTACCCCGGGAATAATATTGGCTACGCCGATTACCGCGCCTTTTAAAATGTTTTTAATTGCATCTTTCACTTTCTTTTCCACCTTTTCTTATTTATAACTTCTCGGAATCTTCAGCCCTTACTTTATAAGGCTTTCAGACCCTTGCTTCAAAAAATCACCCACTTTTTTTGCAAAAACACTTGACAAACCAGTCAAAAAATGCGGCG
>CAJTCE010000047.1 GCA_910574745.1 Lachnospiraceae bacterium
AAGCGACAGGGGCAGTATTACTATATCTTGTGTCTGGGGTGGCTCTCAAGGAAGAAATTTCCTGGTGGCTCTGAAGCGGGAAACTGGTGGCTCCCAAGGGGGATAATATTCACATAAGCCCCAATACAATTCCGATAACCGGACTTCCTCCGAAATTTCGGAAAGTAGACCAACATACCAGCGCAGGCAAAAACGCAAATGCCGTATCAGTCAAAATCTGTGTATACGTCAACAGGGATTGAGGAATACTTTCCGGCGTCAATCCAAATACACTTAATATGGCCTCCTGTGTCAACAAGCCTCTCAGCCCCATAAACAATCCGGTTGCAACAAGCACCGGAATAATCGGAACAAACACATCCGAAAACATACGAACGGCTCTCTGGAAACGGTTTCCGTAAACCACGGTCTCTTTCTTTTCTCCATTTCCCGCCGCCTCCGGTTCCCCGGTTATTTTTATTACTTCATCATAAACACGGTTGACCAGTCCGGTTCCCAAAATAATCTGATACTGCCCGGAATTAAAAAACGAACCTTTTACTTTATCCAAATCCTCTATTAGTTTTTCTTCAATTTTTTCCTTGTCGGATACTACAATTCTTAATCTTGTTGCACAATGTCTGACAGATACGATGTTCTCTATTCCACCCGCAAGCTCCACTATTTTTTTTGCAAGTTCTTTTTCACTCATCACAATTCCTCCTTTTTGGGGTCATAATATAACATATCTGTATTTTCTCCTTTGGCAGATTTCCTTTTATCGTAATCTCCGGTTGTCTGCACTGCGGAAAAATACGAGCTGAAAAAACCAGTTTTCCACCATTTACAAAAATTTCCATACTGGAGTGATCTGACCAAACCTCTATTTCATCCAAGCTGTCAACGCTTTCCGTTCTGCTCTCCATAGATTGATCGGCCCAGCTTCTTCTAAAGAAAATAAATTCCTTCTCATCTTGCCGGTATTCCAGTCCGGCTTCACCCTGATGAAATTCTATTTGCAGATTCTTATCTTTCCCGGTCATTTGAAGCCGCATAAAGAAGATACGTTCTTTCGGTCCTGCTCTCCACGCTCCGTTTTCGTACATCACGTCAAATTCCTCTCCCAGCAGTCCATACATTTCACGCGCCGGTTTCTGACACAGAATTTCGCCTTCCAGAAACAATTCCCTTGGCATGGTCAGGCAATGAATATTCGGTTCCGTTTTAGAAAAAATCTTCTCCTGTTCTCCATTCATTCTTGACATCCATCCAAACAGGAGCCTTCTTCCATCCGGGCTTAAAAACGTCTGTGGTGCATAAAAATCAAATCCTGCATCCACATTTCGATATCCGGTATCCAATTCGGTGTCCCGGAATGTTCCGGTCGCTTCATCAAACACTTCCAGCTTATATGCGGAAAAACTGCATATATCTTCATCTGTTTCATTATTGCGCTTCTGTAGATTATAAAGAAGCACGTTTCTTCCATCCAGTTCAAACAGATCCGGGCACTCAATCATTTCATACTGCTTTGACACTGCCAGCATATGCTGATACTCCCAGTGACTTCCGTCTTCAGAACGACAAAGAGCAAGTGCACCTTTCCCGCTTTTTTGCTGACCGCCTATTATCATGTAATAGCTCTTATCTTTTCCTTGAAAAACCTTTGGATCTCGAAAATGTTCCGTATATTCCTCCGGAGTTTCAACAACGATTCCTGCTTTCCGATAGCTTTTTCCATCTTTGGTAACGGCAAGACACTGACTGCTCTTTCTTTGTCCGTCCGTTTTTCTGTTTCCGGTATAAAACAAATATAAGCTATCTCCAATTACATATCCGCTTCCCGAATATACACCATTTTTTTCATAATCCTGCTCGGGAAGTATTGCACTCCCCTCAAATTCCCAGTTTACGAGATCCACGGAAGTAAACAGGCCCCACTCCTTATAGGAATGATCTTTTTTAAAACGGTTCCATTGAAAGAACACATAGTATTTTCCCTGAAACCACGTTAACCCATTGGGATCGTTTAGCAGTCCTCTGTCCGGTTCCAGATGAAACTGCTGTCGAATCACTTCTCCCATTTCCTGCCTCCTCTCTTTATCGTCAGGCGCCTTATGAGTATATTAAACACTTTTTGCCGCTCCTTTCTATAGCATTACAAAAAGAAAATATGGCAAAAACTAACTTTTTATATTACAATGGATTTATGAAAGAATATAAAGAAACTTACCATTCACTAATGTATAAAGCCAACTCCGATCTGGCTCTTTACAGTGCGGGATATGAAGAATGTATACCCGGCTACAGTTATGGACCTAATATCCGTTCTTATCATATGATTCACTTTGTACTTAAAGGAAAAGGAGAAGTACATATTAATGAACACATTTTCCATCTGAATGCCGGAGATGCTTTTCTGATTCCTGCCGGAAAAGTATCTTATTACGAAGCCTCAAAAGAAGATCCTTGGTGCTATACATGGATTAATTTTATGGGAATCAATTCCCAGATGTATTTGTACCAGCTTTTGACCTCAAATAATGACATTTACATTATTCATGGCCTGGATACCATGAAATATAAAAACTGCATTTTTGATATTTTCTCTATCCTGGGAACACCCACCAGCCAATATTTTCAAGCCAACGGAATTCTCTACAAAATTATGGCAATGCTCTTTCAGGATATAGAATTTCAGGAAAGCAGCTGGGATAAAAACTCTGTTATTGATGAAGTCAAATTTTACCTTGATATCAATTATGCAGAAAAAATCAAGCTTCAAGATGTAGCTAAAGCCTATGGTATACATCCCAATTACTTAACCAGAATATTTCATGAAAAATATGGTGCATCGCCAAAGCAATATCTTATGAACCTAAAACTAAAAAAAGCCGGCAGACTGCTGGCAACCACTAAGCTGAACATATCCATAATCGCCAGTTCTTTGGGTTTTGACGATCAATTGTCGTTTAGCAAATATTTTAAAAAGAAATTCGGAGTTTCGCCGTCAGAATACCGGAGACAAAGCACATTGTTTTCAAATCATCTGCTGTAATGCTGTTTCTTTCAGACAGTTGACAGCAAAACCGTTTTTTATATGGTGGGCGTTTGCCTTAAAACCTTATGAAATAAATAGAGCCGGTAAACTGTGATTCTATTTCACAAGTTCATCGGCTCTGCATCTGACTCTTTGATAATATATTGTTCTGCTTGCCATCCACCACAATGGCATACCCCATTATACCACAAGTCCCTCCGTTATGCTTTTTTCTTTGCTACAGGTATCCATACCTCATATTGCGCTTTGGTGCCAATACCTCCATTTTCTATGAACCGTTCTACACATTCTAAGGCATGCTCGTAAATTAACCATCAGTTCCACGGTTCAAAATCCTTTTCTTGAAAGCAAGAAACTTAGCCGCATTCTTACCTGTCATAAGCGCACCTGCAAAAACCGCTGCAAAAGGGATTCCGAGGCTTACTCCTTCTGCATATCCAAACCAGAATGAAGCGTCTTCCGGTTCCGTAAACCATAAGACGAAAAAAAGAATGAAAGACACAAACGCGGCCAAATAGATCCAATGCATTCTTCTTGTAAATTTCATTTTTTCTTCATTACTATAGTCAGCTACTTTCAACACTGTTTCTTCTAATTCTTTATTCATTTTCCCACTTTTCCTTTCTCCATCAAGTAACTCCCGCAAGTCGACCTCATAATAATCTGCCATTTCAATGAGAATATCCAAATCAGGCATATTGCTCCCTGTTTCCCAACGGGAAACCGTTCTGCGTGAAACGCCCAGCTTTTCTGCCAATTGCTCTTGCGTAAGTTTTTTTCCATTCCGAAGTTCCTTCAGAAATGAGCCGATTTTTTGTTGATTCATTACTCTGTTTTCTCCTTTCCTTGACAGATTAAAATGAATACACATAAAAAAACAGGACATAAAGCGGGCAATGTCCTATTTTTTGTGCAGGACACATCATGTCTCCTTCAAACCGGGAAATGTAATCTTCCTTAATCCTTATTCTTTATAACAGCGCACTCAGATACTTTCGTAAACCCCAGTTTTTCCGCCATCCTTTCAGAAGCCGTATTTTTATAGTGACATGCCCATACAGGTCCTTTTCCCTGTTCAAGGGTATATTGTATCATTTTATTTGCAACAATCATCCCTAATCCCTGCTGCTTATATTCAGACTTTGTTTCTATTCCGATATCTATTTCTTTCGTGCTTACGGCAGCAGAAAATGCCCATGATGCAATATCATGATTACAAGTTATGCAATACCCTTTTCCCTTTGCCAGAAAATCATTTAAATCATTCCAAAAAAGAGAAGGTACAATTTTTCCTGAAATCTTCTTTAATAAATGGTCATCTATTTCTTTCAATTCATAGCCGGCAGGTAAGGAAGATTCCCTATTGCCTTTCGCCCCCGAATACTGAAACAAATATCGCTTTTCTTCAATAACATCGTCTTTCTGTTTAAAATATTCCTGTATATATTGATTTCTTGTCATTAAAAGAAACCGTTTCGCATTTGCT
This sequence comes from Lachnospiraceae bacterium, assembly GCA_910574745.1. GTDB lineage: Bacteria > Bacillota > Clostridia > Lachnospirales > Lachnospiraceae > UBA2882. Next base: position 4,527 of record CAJTCE010000047.1, read on the forward strand.
CTCGCTTTATTCATTATAAGCTCATAGATGTCTTCCAAGAAACAATCATCAATATTTCCCGAAAGATATGCAAAACCACTATGCGTCCAAAATAAGACTTTCCCACAGTCTTTTATTGAATCTGCATAAATATCTCCTTCCTGAATGCCTTCGACAACAGAAAGCGGATAAACAGAACCACAATCATGGGCATTTGCATGATCGATTAAATTTGAGTATTGCAATGAATTAAGCTTATATAACATTCTATATACCTCCCGTTCTCATATCGGCTTTTATCAGCACATTCGCTTTATTCTCTTTCAACATAATCTACCGGTACAAATTCCCCGTTTTTATATTCATAAATCACATCAACATACTCTCCCATACCGTCTGTGTCCGATCCGCAAATCACTTTTTCATCCTTTTTTATTTCATAAGAGGGAATATGTTCAAAGGTTTTTTCATAGCGGAACCCATCGCCTTCCCAAATATACGCACAATAATATGACGCATGTCTGCTGTTTCCCACGAAAATAATCAAATCTTTCCTGCCGTCAAAGGTCACATCCTCAAAGCAGGCGTCAAAATCACATCCCTCTCCCAGAAAATGATTGCCTGTGCACTCCGTTCCTTCACTTAATCTTATATGAATCCCCTTATTTTCATAATCTACCACCAGCACTTGGGAAACCTCTTCATTCTCATTAATAAAGAGAAAGTAATCCTCTTTGTGCCGGTATGCATTTTCCGGCTCTTCTTTATACCATATCTTTACCCGCAGAACAAGCTCCTTATCACATTGCATCCACTCATAGCCTTCTATCTCTGTGTCATCTGACAAAACCACGTATTTCACATCCTGAAACCGATTCAGTAAAACCAATGAATCATTCCAGTACTCCTCGAAAGAAGGATATGTATCACAGGTATTTAACATCTCATCCGTTACAGTCTCAAAAAACGCTTTTACATTTTCTGCTGATTCTACATTATGATTCATTTCCGTATCTTCATGCGATTCCATATCAGCTCCAAATTCTGTTTCTTCACGCCTTTCCCCATTATCAGCATCATCTTTCCGCAAATGACTGTCGTCCCCACAGCCGTAACATACCAGTAGCGTACATAAAGAAATTACAAATAAAAGTTTTTTTATCATAGTGTTCTCCTTGGCTTAATTGCCGACTAAAAAAACAGAGCGCACAGACCGGTTTTCTATACACTCTGACGCTGCGCTGCTTATTCAGTTGTGAGTGTGATAATGGTTATTTAGAGCAACCGGAAGTTACATTACTGTTATTTTTTCAGAAAATCGCTAAATTCCTTTAATTCCTTTTTTGTATCTTCTGAAAGTCTGTTATATTCTGTATTATGAATTGCTCCCTCTAAAGAATATAAATGTACCAGACACACATTTGGATATCTCTGCTTTAGCTTAAGAAATGCGTCTTTTGCACCTGCCTCAATAAGTTTCTCGGAAGATTCAATACCAACAGATATTAGTTTATTTGCCATTTCTTTCCCAATATTCATCATTGATGTTAATTCCGACATATTTATCTCCCTCTCCTTGATTTACTTATTCTTCCAAACTTCCATTTCTTTATATTCAATTTTTTAACCAGACGGAAGTTACACACAGTATAACACAAAACTATGGATATTCCCACCTATCGCCACACCAATGCTTCCATCATAAACATCTGTTTTTTGATTTCCCACGGCCGGATATATAAGTGATCCCGTCCCTGACATCAAGCAACTTGCTCATGCGGCTAAAAATGTGCGGACATATTTGGAGCGTCTGTTACAGGAAGCTTTTTAGTAAAAATATATTTAATTGAAGGAACCCTGTAAAAACATCGGCACTTAGATTGCGCCTTTTGCAATCTTACGTGCCGCTATGTTTTTACCGGAACGCAAGTGTGTTCCTGAAATAAATATATTGTTTACTAAAAAGCTTCCTGTTGCAGACACTCCGAATATGTCCGCACATTCTTTTACTCCGTTCTTTGACAAAATTCCCGGTTCAGTCCACCACTACTACATTCTCACACCCTTCATATCCCTCCGGCGCTCTGTCCGTCAGGAAAATCATCCCGTCAAAGGATGCAAAGGTCACAGGACTGATATGCTGAAACTTGGAACTGTCGCAAAGAACGTAACTCTCTTTACACCGCTCTACAGCCGTGCGCTTTACCATAGCCTCATTGACATCCGGCGTGGTACAGCCGCATTTTTTATTGACACCGTTAGTGCCGAAAAATCCTTTGGTAAAATGATAAGATTCTAACATCGCCACAGCCAGGCTGCCTACCGCCGCCTCTGTAGATGCCTTTAATTCTCCGCCAATCATCAGCACCTTCATCCCGCGGGAAAGAAGCTGTCTGGCATGAACCACGGCATTGGTTACATAGGTAGCATTTTGTTCTTTTATATAATCCAGCATATATGCCGTGGTAGTACCTGCATCCAGATAAACAAAATCCTCAGGCTTTATGAGCGAAGCCGCATATCGGGCAATCTTCTGCTTTTCGTCAGGGTTTAAATCACTTTTTTGCTCAACAGTATATTCATGGGTGCTTACCTCTGCTTCGGCGGCTACGGCGCCGCCAAATACTTTTATAAGCTTTCCTTCCTTGTCCAGTGCCGTAATATCCCTGCGCACCGTAGATTCCGAAATGCCCAGAATATCCTTTATTTCTGTTGCTGTAACGCTTCCCCTCTCTGCCAAAAGCTTTAAAATCATATCCTGTCTCTGTTTTGTTAACATTTACTTTCCTGCCTTGTATTTTGCCACATCAGTTTCCAGCACGATCTTACGGATGGGAAGAATGCTTCCCGGAGAAACGGACAACTCATCCACTCCCATAGCCAGAAAATCTTTTGTAAGGGTCTGGTCCGCACCCAGTTCTCCGCAGATGCCAGCCCAAATCCCCGCCTTATGAGCGCTTTCCACTACCATGGAAATCATACGCAGGATAGCAGGATGGTGGGAATCATAAAATTCATCCAGCTTTGTATTCTGACGGTCAATAGCAAGGGTATACTGGGTCAGATCATTGGTTCCGATACTGAAGAAATCTACTTCCTTTGCCAGCTCATCCCCTACAATTACCGCTGCCGGAGTCTCAATCATAATGCCCTGCTCCGGATTTCCGTAAGGAATTCCTGCCACATCCAGTTCCGCTTTTACCTCTGCTACAATCTCCTTAATCTTCCGCACTTCCTTAACGCTGGTTATCATAGGATACATAATAGCAATATTGCCAAATGCGCTTGCCCTGAACAATGCACGCAGCTGGGTCTTGAATATCTCCGGTCTCGTCAGACAGATACGGATTGCACGACACCCCATAGCCGGATTCTCTTCGTGCTCCATTTCAAAATAATCGCACTGCTTATCAGCGCCGATATCCAGAGTCCGTATGATCACTCTCTTACCCGCCATGGTTTCCGCAACCTGCTTATAAATCAGGAACTGCTCTTCCTCTGTAGGATAATCCTCACTTTCCAGATAAATAAATTCACTCCTGAAAAGCCCGATGCCTCCTGCATCATTCTGTAAAACTGTAGCCAGGTCCTTAATATTTCCGATATTGGCATAGAGCATGATTTTCTGTCCGTCCAGAGTAACGTTTTCTTTTCCTTTCAGGCTCTGAAGCAGTTCTTTCTTTTGAAGCTCTTCCTGCTGCTTCTTTTTCATCTCTTCCAAGGTCTTTTCATCAGGGTCCACATAAATAATGCCCAATCCCCCGTCTACGATACCCAGCTTTCCGTCTACCGTTTCATCTAACGGAAGAGGCGCGCTTACCAGGGCCGGAATCGCCATAGTCCTTGCTAAAATCGCTGTATGGGAATTTAAAGAACCATGGACTGTTACAAAGGAAAGTACCATATCCTTATCCAACTGCACCGTCTCCGAAGGCGCCAGATCATCCGCCACAATAATAACCGGTTCATCGGCGCCGATAGCCGCATCGCCGTTTCCGTTTAAAATAGAAATGATCCTCTCGGATATATCCTTAATATCTGCCGCCCTGGCTCTCATATAATCGTCTTCCATGGCCGCAAACATCTGTGAAAAGTTATCTCCCGTGGTAGCAACCGCATACTCCGCATTTACTTCCTGGCCTTTGATGATATTTGTGATGGATTCATTATAGTCTCCGTCATCAAGCATCATCTGATGTACTTCAAATATGGCTGCGTTTGCCTCTCCCACTTCCTTCAGGGCTTTATCATATAAGCCCTGAAGTTGTTCAATTGCCGTTTGCTTTGCGTCCTCAAAACGGCTCAGCTCTGCATCCACATCAGTAATCCTGTTGCGCTTTACCTGCTGCTCGCCCTTCTTATATACGCTGATTCTGCCAATGGCGATACCGCTGAATACGCTTTTACCGTTATAAATCTTCATAACCCGTCTCCTTTTACCATATCAACGTAAATTCACTATACAATCTCTTTCCGCTTATAAACCCATGGTACAGTTAATACCGGCTTACAGATTCTCCTGCATAAATTTGCTGATTGCCTCGCAGGCTGCATCTTCGTCTGCACCGTCAAAGGTCAAAGTAACTTCATGTCCCTTTTTAGCCCCAAGACTCATAACACCCATAATACCTTTGCAGTCGACGCTTCTTCCATCCTTTTCCATTTTGATGGCACAGGAAAACGCCTTAGCCTCCTTTACCAGCAGACCTGCCGGACGTGCATGGATTCCCATTTCGTCTGTGATTACATACTTGAATTCTTTCATTTGATAATTCCTCCTACTTTATAATTGTTTTCCGTTCATTTTCTTATATTATTTCAACGGTTTTTACTTCTTTTATTTTTAACCACTTCACAATTATAATGTAATTATAAAATACAAATATTCTTTTCGTCTATTACTTTTGACACAGTTTATAAATTTTTAACTCTTATCCTTTTGCACACTTTTATTCTTTGTCTCCGTTCACGCCTTTACACCTGATTCTTTACGCACTTACCTTTTTCTTAAACACACCCAGAAGAACTGTGGAAATTGCTGTGCCCACTACCAGAGCTACCAGATACATCAGCGCATTTCCCATTACCGGTACTACGAAAATACCGCCGTGAGGAGCCATCAGGGTACATCCGAACGCCATGGATAAAGCCCCTGCCGCTGCAGAACCTATGATGCAGGAGGGCAGTACATGAAGGGGATCGGCTGCCGCAAAGGGAATCGCCCCTTCCGTAATAAACGCAAGACCCATAATAAAGTTGGTCGGCCCGGATTCTCTTTCTTCTTTTGTAAATTTATTTTTAAAGAGAAGGGTTGCAAGAGCAATAGCGCAGGGAGGCGTCATACCGCCGATCATAACCGCTGCCATAATATCATAGTTGCCTGCCGCAATCGCTGCCGTACCGAAAACATACGCCGCTTTATTGAAGGGGCCGCCCATATCAATTGCCATCATGCCGCCGAGGATTAAGCCCAAAAGAATCTTACTGGAGCCGCCCATGCCGGAAAGACCGTTATTTAAAGCTGTATTGATTCCGCCCATGACAGGTTCTACAACAAAGGTCATCAAAAGTCCCATGGCCAGAATACCCACAACGGGATAAATCAATACCGGCGCAATCTTTTCAATTGCCTCAGGCAGCTTCTCACAAAGCTTACAAAGTCCTTTGATAATATATCCTGCTGCAAAGCCTGCCGCCAAAGCCCCCAGAAAGCCTGAACTTCCGTTTGCCGCCATCATTCCGCCTACAAAACCAACTGCAAGCGCCGGTCTGTCTCCGATTGCCATTGCAATAAAGCCAGCCAGAATGGGAAGCATAAACCCGAATGCCACGCCTCCGATATTCTTAAACATTGCCGCTACGGGTGTGATCGTACCAAAATTTGCTCTTTCTGCAGCCGATAATGCATTCATATCCACCATCAATCCGTCAATGAGAAATGATATGGCAATCAGGATACCGCCTCCTACTACAAACGGAAGCATATGGGAAACGCCGTTCATAAGCTGGGTATAAATCTGATGTCCCACACTGCCGCCTGCCTTAGTGGATGCAGAGGATTTCGCTGAAGCATTGGCGCTGTGATATACAGGTACATCGCCGGAAATCGCAAGGGAAACCAGTTCATCCGCTTTATTGATACCGTCGGATACCTGCCGCTCAATAACCTTCTTTCCGTCAAAACGGTCCATGGGAACCTGAGCATCTGCAGCCACGATAATGCAGTCTGCCTCTTCAATTTCCTTAGCGGTCAAAACATTCTTGGCGCCGCCTGAGCCTCTTGTCTCTACCTTTATGAAACAATTCTGTGCCTTTGCCGCTTTTTCAATTCCCTCAGCAGCCATATAAGTATGGGCAATTCCCGTAGGACAGGAGGTTACCGCAAGGATTTTAACCTGATCCTTAGACGCCTCGCCTATATCGGAAAGCCTTTCATCCACGCTCTTTTTCTCTTCATCCGCCTTATCAATGATTTCCATAAACTGCTCCGGCGAAGATGCATTCCGCAGACTTTCTGTAAATTCCCCGTCCATTAACATCATGGACAGTTTACTCAAAACATCCAGATGCACATTATCCTCTGTATTGGGCGCCGCAATCAAAAAGAACAGGCTTGCCGGCTCATCGTCCAGAGATTCAAAATCAACGCCGCCCTTTACAACCATGGCTGCCAATCCCGGTTTGTCAACCGCATCGCCTTTTCCGTGGGGAATGGCAATTCCTTCCCCGATACCGGTAGTGCTTTCCTCTTCTCTGGCATATACCAGCTTCCGGTATCCTTCCACATCATTGATTTTTTCGCTTTTAACCATCAGCTCCACAAGGGTATCAAGAGCCTCCTTTTTTGTCTTGGGAGCTGCATCCAAAGAAATACTTCTTACATCAAGCAAATCTGTGATTCTCATATTTTTCCCTCCTGTTTTTTGTTTATGCTTATTTTTTGCTGTTGCTTTTCTGTCTTATTGTTTTTTTGACTGTTAATTTCCGATTTACATAACTATTCGTTATTTTTCTTCGCAGCTCTGCCATATACGGCTTCTATTTCTTCCCTGGTCGCAAGATTCTCAGAAAATGCGCTGGCGCTTCCTGCCGAAAGTCCCATATAAAAGGCATGCTCATAATCCTGCTTTTCCATCCAGCCTGCCATAAAGCCCGCTACCATGGAATCTCCTGCACCTACTCCGTTTACCAGCTTTCCTTCCGGTGCCGGCGCATCATATACCGTTCCGTCTGCCGCAGCTAAAACAGCTCCTTCTCCCGCCATGGAGACCAGTACATTCTGTGCTCCTTTCTCCTGAAGCTTCTTTGCATAAGGCACTACCTCATCTCTTGTCTTAAGCTCCACTCCGAAGATCTCGCTCAGTTCATGGTTGTTCGGCTTAATCAAAAAGGGATGATAGGGCAATACATTTACGAGCAAATCCCTGGTAGCATCCACCACAATCCTGACGCCTTTCCCGTCAAGGCTTTCCATGATTTTCCGATAAGCGTCGTCAGGCATGGATGCCGGAATGCTTCCTGATAAGAAAAGCACATCCCCTTCTCCCAATCCGCTTAACTGCTTCATTAACTGCTCCACTTTTTCTTCACTGATTTCCGGTCCCTGACCGTTGATTTCCGTTCCGTCGATAGACTTCAGCTTTAAGTTAATTCTGGAAAACCCTTCCTCAATGCGGATAAATCCATTCTTCACGCCGGTATCCTCCAGCCGTCTTACCAGTTCATCGCCGGTAAACCCTGCAATAAACCCCAATGCGGTGCTTGAAATCCCCAGATTCATGAGAACAATGGATACATTAATGCCCTTTCCTCCGGGAAGCATAAGCTCCGAACAGGTACGGTTCGTAAGCCCCAGCTTAAAATCGTCTACCGATACGATGTAATCCAATGAAGGATTAAATGTAACCGTATAAATCATCCTGTTACCTCCTTGCCTGTTTTTGTAAACACCTTACTTTTATCTCCATAACTTACCTTGTATCTGTAGTATACTTTCAAACTCGTTCAAAGTCAATCAAACTAATTCACAAATTTTCTCCTTATTTTTGGTTGAATTTGCACGAATATGAATTATTTTGACCGTTTGTCCAAAAAATGAGAAAAACAATGCAAAAAAGACTGCCTCATTCATTTTAAAGAAGCAGTCCTGCATTTTACTATTTGATTGCATCGCTATGATTCAAAACAAGGGTACTGTATAAAAACAAAACATCGCAGGCTTCAAAATCTACAAACTTCCCAAGCAGATCCGGATGAATATATCTGATATCCGCCAGAGTGATCCGGGAATATCCGTCTATCAGCAGGGGAGCAATACTTGACCCGAAAGAATCCCTGAATATTACCAGGCTTTTATCCGTTGATGCGTTGGGGTTTTCTATGGTAATAAGAGACAGGGAACCCGAAAGAAACATTTCATAAGGATCCCGCCCCTTAGCGCTTTCCATATCGTATACCGGTATCGTGCGCCCGTTCTGCCAGTCATATACCCTGCAGTTATCAATAGCTCCTCCTGTCAGATACCAAATCCTGTCAGGCTCCAGTGGAAGGGCTGCCTGACCGTAATATACCCCGTAAAAATCCTGCTCCACCTCATGAATCTCATAATTCCCCGAAAGCGTTATCCCCATTGACTGTGCCAGCCGTTCTGCCACATCTATAATCCGTTCCTGCCGCCAATGCGTATCCGTCCTGTAATAATCATCCCTTTCCAAAAGGTCTGAAATCCGGATATATTCTGCAAAATCCGCTTTAGCCGCCATCTGTTCTTCAAACTCCTCATAATCCATGGAAAGACGACCGCTTATCCCTGCCAGAAAGCAGTTCTTATCCGGTATGACCGAAAGAAATACCCTGTTTTCATCCGTCAGATACTTATCATAAATATAACGAAACCTTTCTGCCGCCCGGTCCAGGGATTCCTCATGAAAGGGATATTCCATTGCAGAGATAAAACCGTCCGCCACATAAATCCCGTTATTATCCTGCCTTTGAAAAATCCCTCCCGCCGTCAAAGCCTTCATTCTCCGAAAAAACTCCCTGAAGGGAAAGGCGTCCATTCCATAGCTTTCAAACTCCTCCATAAACCTTCCGCTCCACACAGCATCCGCCGTAAGCTTCGGCGCCGGCGCCGGAACACGCCTCTCACTGTCTAAATACCGGGGCCCTGGCATCAACAGGCACAATAAAAACCCTCCGTAAAGCAGCAATATAAACAATATGCAGACCACCATATTTTCTTTCCTTTTTTGCATAATCTGCTTCTCCCTAAAATCTGAAATACAGAAACGGATTAAAGGACCCGTCCACAAGATAAGCCGTCATAACCAGCCAAAGTCCCGCCAATATGACCGGCTTTGCCACGTTTAAAATTCTGCCACCTGTCGGCCTGTCCGAAATACATCCGACCAACTTTCGGGCCGCCGGCGTTACCCCCACAATTCCCATTAATAAAACAATGGCAAAACTCTTAAGACAGTACAACGCCTCTGCCGATACAAGGGAAATCTCCCCGATTCCAAAAAGCCCTCTTATATCAGAAAATGCCTGCCCCAAATCCCGGGCATTAAAAATAATAAAACTGATCATTACAAAAAACAAAGTATAAATACGGGATAACACCCTGCTTTTCTCCAAAGCCTTCAAAAGCCACAGCTTTTCCGCCATTAAAAGCAGCGAAAAAAACAATCCCCATATGATAAAATTCCATGCCGCTCCGTGCCAGAATCCGGTAAGCATCCAGACAATCAGAATGTTGACAAACTGCCGTCCCTTTCCAGACCGGTTTCCTCCCAAAGGAATATAGACATAGTCCCGAAACCACGTTCCCAGCGAAATATGCCATCTGCGCCAAAATTCCGTTATACTTGCAGAAATATAAGGATAATTGAAATTCTCCTGAAAACGAAATCCCAGAATCCTGCCCAGTCCGATAGCCATATCGCTATAACCCGAAAAATCAAAATATATATGAAGCATAAATGCAACGGCATACAACCAGTAAAACAAGACCGATTTCTCTCCCGAAGCCCGAAATGCGCTGCAAAGCTCTCCTAACTGATTGGCAAGCAGAATCTTCTTTGCCATACCTATTACAAAACGGCAGATTCCCTCGGCAGCCCTATCCCAGGAATGCTCTCTTGTTTCTATCTGCCCGGCTATATAGGAATAGCGTACGATCGGTCCTGCAACCAATTGGGGAAACATGGCAATGTAAACCGCCAGACTGATTATGTTGGTCTGCGCCCTCTCTCCCCGGTACACATCCACCGTATAGCTGATCAGCTGGAATGTATAAAAGCTGATACCGATTGGCAGGACAATGTACAAGAGCGGAACAGAAAGCCCTGTTACAGCATTAAAATTTTCCAGAAAAAAATCGGCATATTTAAAATACAGCAAAAAAGAAAGACTAAAGAGGACGGAAACAATACAAAAAAATCGTCCCGCCCTTTTTTTTCTATACTTTTCTATCAATCGTCCGAACACGTACCCCAGTAAAACAGAGCTTCCCATCAGGAAAACATATTTCGGTTCTCCCCACGCATAAAACACGAGACTGCCCAAAAGCAGAACCGGATTTTTTAACCGCTTCGGCGCTATGAAATACAAAACCATTATTATGGGTAAAAAATAGTATAAAAATGAAATACTTGAAAACAGCATAATATTATTTTCCTGTGAAAGCATGCTTCCATGCTCTGTCCACTCTGCTTTTCCTCTAAGTGCACAACGGCGCCGTTTTAGAATATTACGAAATGGGCGCTTCTACCACTGTCTGTGAATCCTCCAAAGCAGACAGCGCATTATTTTTAAAGGTTTCTATGATTTCCGCATTGCCGTAAGCGGTAATCACATAGTTTCCTTTCACTTCCATAATGATTAGGGTATCCGGTTGTCCGCATATCCATTGCATACCCATAATATTGGATTTTACCGCATCTGCAAAATCATTGATATCCGTACCGTCTTTCAAATGATAAACGGCGCCGGTAAAAGTATTGGCATTCATCATATGAACCATGGACGCCGCATCATCAATATCATCCCACAAATCCTCCGGCAGCCCTAAAGTAATGCCCAGCTCTTCCGTTTTGCTGATATCAAATTTACCCGGAGCATCCATAACCGCATTCTCCTGATCTCCTCCATAAATGGAAAATAAATCCTCTTCTTCATAGGCTTGACGGATTTCATTCAACACATCAAGCGCCTGAGCATATTGAGTTCCTTCACTTTCCCCCGGCTTTTGATTTGTTTCAGCTCCGCCGCCTCCGTTACCGCATCCGGATAGCATAAAAATCATCATTATCACTAATAAACTCATCGCTGTTCTTTTCATAATTCGTTCTCCTTTAAATAGCAAACAATTAATGTTTATAATTGCTCATATTCCTTTCCTATCATGTTTTTCTATACCTTCTTATATCCCTTTTTGCGCTCTTACCGTTCTCCTTCCGACTTTCTTTTTTTAGTACGATACATTTTTCTTTTTAACCGTCTTCCATCTGTAAATTTATTATATACAAAGTCGTCTCTTTTATCAATTTATTCCTGCAGACAATACTGTAAAAAACGAAAAAAATGCCTGAAACGTTGTAAACCAACGTCCCAGACACTTTATAAACTGCTGGTAACCGGAATCGAACCGGTACGATGTTGCCACCACAGGATTTTAAGTCCTGCGCGTCTGCCAGTTCCGCCACACCAGCATGATAACCTTCAGGTCATCAATGGGACCTATAGGGCTCGAACCTATGACCCTCTGCTTGTAAGGCAGATGCTCTCCCAGCTGAGCTAAGATCCCATGTATGTAAAACATACAAACGACCCAGATCGGACTCGAACCGACGACCTCCGCCGTGACAGGGCGGCGCTCTAACCAACTGAGCCACTGGGCCAAATCATTTGTACCAATATGAAATTGAAAAATGGACCTTCGGGGACTCGAACCCAGGACCGACCGGTTATGAGCCGGTTGCTCTCACCAACTGAGCTAAAGGTCCGAAAACCTAAAAGGTAAAGCCGATGATCGGACTCGAACCGATAACCTGCTGATTACAAATCAGCTGCTCTGCCAATTGAGCCACATCGGCGTACTTTACCAATTAAATGACTCCGACGGGAATCGAACCCGTGTTACCGCCGTGAAAGGGCGATGTCTTAACCGCTTGACCACGGAGCCTTCTTTCTCAGAAGTAACCTCAACGAATGATATAATAGCATACTTCTGGCTATTTGGCAATAGCAATTTGCATTTTTTGTAAAACTCCTGCATTTTTTTCCGTCATATGCTACAAATTCCGGAATTCATCATCAAAATCAAGGCCGGTACGACAGCTGATTTTGATTTCAGCTGCCATATTCTTCTTTCTTACAGACAGACTGCTTTCTGATTCGCCTTATGTTACAAAAATGCTTCCGTCCTTTTCATAAAAATGTGTAGAGAAAAACTGCTTCATGGCCCTTATCATATGGCAGGTATCTTTCACGCCAGCCGTTTCATAAGCGGAATGCATTGCAAGCTGCGGCAGACCAATATCTACGGCATTCAGGGAAACCTTTGCAGAAGAAATATTTCCAAGTGTGCTTCCCCCTGCCTCATCCGAACGATTTGCAAAAAACTGTACCGGAACATCCGCTTTCTCACAAATGTCCCTAAATAACGCAATACTTACCGCATCACTGGTATACTTTTGTCCTGCATGGGACTTTATGACAATACCTTCATTCATATACACGCAATTTTCCACATCCGTCTTTTCCGGATGATTCGGATGTACTGCATGGGCATTATCCGCACTTAACATAAGGCTTCCCGCCACTGCCCGATAATAATCCTCTTCCGGCTTTCCAAGGCCCATATTAATGCGCCTGAGCGTATCATATAAAAATGTAGATCCCGCTCCCTGCTTTGTGCCGGAGCCTACCTCTTCATTATCAAAGCAGGCATAGACATTAACGCTTTCCTCCTGCTGTCCCTCCAAAAAGCCCTTTAGAGACGCATATGCACACTGCAAGTCATCCAAATGCGGCGAAGAAATAAATTCCCCCCTTACTCCCCACACAGAGGGCTCTTGCCGGTTGTACAGGTAAATGTCACTTCCGTAAACATATTCCTCTGAAACTCCCGCGGCCTCTGCAATCAATTTCCTGAAATCGCCTTTTTTGCTTTCTGCTCCGCCAAATAAAGGTAACATGTCCACTTGTTTGTTATATGCATAGCCGTCATTTATCGTCCTGTTCATATGAATGGCCACGCTCGGTATCATTACCAAATCCCGCTCAATATTTACAAGCCTTGTGACAAAGTGATCCTTCTCCTTCACGATCACTCTGCCTGCCACAGAAAGCGGACGGTCAAACCATGTGGCACAAAGCATTCCGCCATAGCCTTCCGTATTTAGCTGCATATACTTTTTCTTTACCTCAAGCTCTGCATTTTCCTTTACCTTAAACGTGGGAGAATCACTGTGAGACGCCGCAATATTAAAGCTGTAATTCTCAGGCTTTTCTCCGATACTAAATGCGATGATACTGGAATCGTTTCTCGTCGCAAAATATTTTCCGCCAGGCTTAATTTCCCATTCCTCGTTCTCTCTCAATCTTTCATATCCGTTGTCTTCCAGTTCTTTTCTGATTTTCTCTACTGCATGAAATGCCGTAGGACATTCTTTTAAAAACTCTGTCATCTCCTGAGATATTTTCCTGTACATACCTTCATCTCCCTATATTTCCATATAATTTAAGAAAGGATATCTTTTCAATGCCCCAAAAAGATATCCTATACTATTATATCCTATTTTGCAGAATTTCTTTCTCTCTCTCTTTTTGTAAGGTACGGCATAATCATACCTAATGCCGTCAGCACAATTGGCGTAATGATGTTCAATGCCATAGTAAACATATCCGCCGAATACATACCAAGTATACAACATGCCGCCGTCAACAGGAAACACCATGCTCCGAAAAATTTAGCAATTACCTGATTTTTTACAAACCGATATTCTGCGGGGATTTTATCATATGCTTTTCTAAGCGCCAGATAAGCGATAAATACCCATAAATAACGCAACGGCATACACACGGAATTAAGCTTTGTAAGCTGTGCCAGTACAGCTGCCGCTCCCGGCACAAACGACTGGATAAGGATAATGCTTCCTGATAATGCAATGATCAGTTTAATACCATTCACATAAGCTCCATACTTATTCTTCTTAAACATTACGCTGGGAATAAATTCTTTTGCATCTTCATTATCAAGCAGCATACGAAGGGGTGCGTCAATACTTACTACCAGCACGGCAAACTGCCCGATCATATTACAAAGCGCATACAACACCATCAGGATATCCCCCATCCCATAATACTGCCCAAGCTTTTGGAACGCCCAGTATCCGCCATTGGACACATAGGAATTGAAGGATTCCTTACTCTCATTAATAATTGTCGGGTCAAACATCCTTCCCATAGCTATCGTTCCCAGAATCGCACATACCACGACCATAACGGCAAGGGCGATCATTCCTCTAGGAAATCCCTTTGCCGGTTCCTTTACTTTGTTAACATATGGCGAGATCTTCTCACAGCCTCCCACAGCAAATACAAGAATTGACAAGGATGTAAAATATCCCACATTAAACTGCGGTATCAGGTTCTTTATTCCAAAATCCACGGTAACGTATCCGCCATTGGGATTAATTGCCGGAGCCGCAAACATCAGCAAAATATATAAAATAGACATAATAAACATACTTGTTCCTGCAATCGCAGCAAGCTTCTTAAGAGGATTCAAGCCGCGGCTTGCCACCCAGCAGAAGAATAAAAATACTGCCAATGTGGCTAACTGTACGCCAATTGTGGGAAATGTATCATACGTTTCCGCATTACGGAATATTGCCCAGCTAAGCGCCTTAAGACCTCCGCTTCCCTTGCTGGCAATATATGTGATATGACATGCCCAATAAGTCCATCCTGCATAGTACGCAAGCTTGGGTCCCATCGTGTTATGAATCCATGAACTGACACCGCCGCCCGATGTCTTAAAAGCAGAGCCCAGCTCTCCCACCATCAACGCATACGGTACAAAATAAAGTGCGAACATTAAAACCCAGCTAAAAATTACCTGGATTCCATTAAAGTATACAAAACCATTTAATACATTTCCAAAGCCCCATACACCTGAAAATGCAATAAATGCCAAGGTATACCATGTCATCTTTTTTGAATCCTTCATCTTTCTTCCTCCAATATAGTGCCCTCTTATCCAATTCAGAAACCATAGTGATTGGTTATGAACTATTTATTAATATAGCATATAAATTCGTCATTTTCAACAAAACACGCGTTCAACACAAGACGTTTCATTTATAGATTGCTCTTATTTCAAACACTTATTCTAAAATACTTTCCTTCCATTTTTTACTTGTTTCTCACATTATTCAGTCCTGTATACGGCCATTACAACGTCTAAATTTTCATCATATACTCTATACCATGATTTTCAGTCATTCACAGAAGGTCTTTACAAAAGACAATTGACCCAAATAAAAAAACCTGTAAACATCTCTGTCTACAAGTTTCATATCCTTTGCATCAAGCTTATCTATAGCTCCCCGAGCAGGGCTCGAACCTGCAACAACTCGGTTAACAGCCGAGTGCTCTACCATTGAGCTATCGAGGATCATCGGGTTCTGCCTCTTTCGCAGTACCCTCAAAACCGAACAATGACTTCCTCTTTCCATGAAGTTCTTCCATCCATGCCTTCCACATCCGCTTCTCTTTACGCATGCTTCCTCTCTCTTGGTCAAGCCCTCGACCGATTAGTACTCATCAGCTCCATACATTACTGCACTTCCACCTTAAGCCTATCTACCTCATTCTCTCTAAGGGGTCTTACTCATTGGGATATCTCATCTTGAGGGGGGCTTCACGC
>CAJTCE010000048.1 GCA_910574745.1 Lachnospiraceae bacterium
CGGTTGGAATATTCCATATCTGTAAGTGTCATTTGATTCATAGACGTACCACCTTTTGTTTGATACTTAAATTTTATCATATATTATCAGGAAATACTTGAATTAATCAGTGTTTCCCTTGATTTTAAAATCAAATGGCAAGAAACAAACATCCCGAAGAAACTGTAAATTTAATATTAGATGTGGCTTACCGCCTGTTTATGGAAAAGGGCTACGAGCGTACCTCCATTCAGGATATTATCAATAATCTGGGAGGGCTTAGCAAGGGCGCGATTTATCATCATTTTAAATCAAAGGACGAGATTCTGGTTGCCGTTACGGATCGGATGACAGCCCAATCCAATCAGATGTTGTCCGCAATCAAGGACCGCACTGATTTAAACGGACAGGAAAAATTGAAAAAGATTTTTAAGGATTCCATTCAAAGACCTGTTCAGGATGAAATTTTTACTGTAGCGCCTGATTTGCACAATAACCCCAGACTTCTATTTTCCATCCTGCGGGAAACCATGGATGAGGCTGCTCCCAACTATATTCTTCCCATTATTGAACAGGGAATAGCGGACGGCTCCATCAAGACTGATTATCCGGGAGCTCTGGCTGAATTGATCATGCTGACGGCAAATATCTGGATGAACCCTATGATTTTTGACAACACCCCGGAGGAGGCTTACCAGAAATTCATGATCTTCGGTCAGATGATGAAGGGCTTCGGCCTGGATATTTTAGATGATGAACTGCTTGAAAGGCTGCAGGAGCTGGCGGAGCTCTATCAGCAAAACAAGTAGCCGGGAATATCCGTTAAAACCAATCGTCTAATAAACTTTTTAATATGCTTGCGTTTCCATCCGGAAATGCAGGCAAAAATTTCAACCATATACATACCGTCGTGCGGTATCAAAAAGGAGGAACCATGAATACGATTATGGAAATAGATAATGTAGAAAAAAGCTATGGCACAGCACAGATTTTAAATCACTGCTCCCTTCAGTTGTATGAAGGAGAAATATACGGACTTTTAGGCATTAACGGCGCCGGAAAAACAACGCTGATGAAAATGATTCTTAACCTGCAAAAAATTGACAACGGACGGATTTACATTCTCGGAAAAGAAATTTCCGAGGATTACCGTTATCTTCAAAATATCGGAAGCATGATAGAAACGCCTTCCTTTTATGAGCATCTAAACGCTTATGAGCTTCTCTCCATGCAGCTTTCCTATTATGGAAAAAAAGCCGATATAGAAAAAATTATTCAAATGGTAGGTCTGGAAGAAGTGGACAAAAAACCGATTTCAAAATATTCTCTTGGTATGAAGCAGAGGCTGGGTATCGGACGTGCGATCATCCATAATCCAAAGCTCCTGATTCTGGATGAACCCTTAAACGGCCTTGACCCCGTAGGGATTTCCGAAGTGCGTACCCTTTTCAAAAGCCTTACCCGTGAGGGTATGTCAATTTTATTATCAAGCCACATTCTGGAAGAAGTTAGACAGACGTCAGACCGCATAGGCATTCTCTCAGACGGCTCTGTGAAAGAAGAATTTTCTACTTCGCAAAAAGCGGCGGAATGGGGCGCAGACTTTGAACGCTATGTTATAAAACTTATGAGGAGGAATTCTTATGAATCTGTATAGACTTGAAATGATGAAAATACGTATCAGCACTTACTTAAAAGCGGCATTAGGCATTTGTGCCGGCCTATGGTGCCTTGGCATCCTGTTTCTTTTTATATTTTTGCTGGAATCCCCTGCAGATCCGGAAAGCGTAGAATTATTTTCCCAGTGGGACGGCCTTTTTGCCCTTATAAGCGCCCTGACATTTTCCACCCACTCCGTCTTTGCCGCATGCCTTTCATCCGGAATCATAATCGGAGAATATTTCGGAAAAAACGCCCCTGTTCTTTTAACCTTTCCCATACAGAGGAAGTCCGTTCTGCACAAAAAATGCCTGATTATCTGCACCGTCACAATAGCGGCAGCCTTTTTTTGCAACGTAACCACAATGGGCATGATGTATATTGCATCCAAGCTTTTTCGGATTACGCCCCAAATGCTGACAAAACATTTTGTTCTTACCGTTTTTCTTGCCAGCATCCTGACAGGTGCTGCCGCCTCCGCCCTTGGCATTATATCATGCCTGGCCGGCTGGCAGAAGCAATCCCAAACCGCAACGGTCATTGCTTCTTTGGTTATTATTTGCTTTATTACCAACTGGATTGCCCTCTTCCCCTGCTATATCGTTCCGGTTATGCTGCTTATGAGTATTGTACTCGCCGCCATAGCCGTTATGATCTATAACATTCTTACTAAAAAACTCGAAAACCTGGAGGTATAACAAATGAATCAGACTTCAAAATTATTTTCAAAAAATTTTACCCTTGTAGTCATAGGACAGATTATTTCCCTTTTCGGCAACGCTGCAATCCGCTTTGCCCTGCCCCTTTACCTTTTAAATATGACCGGCTCCTCCGCTCTTTTCGGAACCGTTACGGCATGCGCCATCATTCCTTCCATCCTGCTGACTCCTGTGGGAGGAATCATCGCCGACAGGGTAAACAAACGGAATATTATGGTTGCCCTTGACTTTTTTACCGCTTTTGTCATCCTGATCTTTTCCGTCCTTATGAATGCGGTAAACCTGGTAGTTTTACTCACAACCGTTCTGATGCTTCTATACGGTATTGCGGGAGCCTACCAGCCTTCCGTACAGGCCAGCAT
Source organism: Lachnospiraceae bacterium (assembly GCA_910574745.1). Lineage (GTDB taxonomy): Bacteria > Bacillota > Clostridia > Lachnospirales > Lachnospiraceae > UBA2882. The sequence goes on from CAJTCE010000048.1 coordinate 2,720, forward strand.
CCCCGCCCTTGTAAGCAAAGAGCATTTTATGGCCGCCAACTCCGTTATCAACACCATAAGCTCCTTTTCCTCCCTGATCGGCCCGGTTCTCGGCGGAATTTTATACAGCACTCACGGTTTGTATCCCGTACTGGTTGTCTGCATGATATGCTTCTTTCTCTCGGCCCTTATGGAAATTTTTATTAAAATTCCTCACGAAAAGCAGCCTGCAGAAACAAGCCTGTCGGCAATTCTCAAAAAGGATTTTTCCGAAAGCTTTGCTTTCATCACAAAAGAAAAGCCTTTCATCGGAAAGACCCTTCTTACCATTTGCGGCATTAACCTGTTCTTATCTTCCATGATCATAGTAGGCCTCCCCTACATCATAACGGAAGTTTTAGACCTTCCCTCCGCCCTTTCCAACCAGCTCTACGGCTACGCTTCCGGCGCTTTAGCCGCCGGCGGCCTTTGCGGCGGAATCAGCGCCGGCATCTTTGCCGGAAAGCTTTCCTTCCGAAAATCCGGAAATCTGGTTATGGTCTGCGCCCTCTGTATCTTTCCCATGGCTCTTTCCATGCTCCTTATTTCCTCTCCCCTCATAAACTACGCCGTCATTACCCTCTGCTGTTTTATTATGATGGTATTTTCCACCCTGTTTACCGTCCAGATGATGACCTTCGTCCAATCCGAAACCCCTGCCAACCTGATCGGCAAAGTCATCGCCCTGATTTTTACCCTCTCCACCTGCGCCCAGCCCTTAGGAAACGCCCTTTACGGCGTGCTGTTCGACCTATGCGCCGCCAGAGAATACTTAGTCATCATCTTCTCCGGCATAACCTCCCTCATAATCGCCTTCCGGACGCAGACACTTTATAGATCCCTCTCCTCCTAGAATTTCTTACAAAACACCTGCCCTAAGTCCCAACACATAAATCTTTGAGAAAAGGGTAAACGCCGGCAAGCCGGCGTCCCCCTTTTCATCAAAAACATTACCTACACTGCAAACTGACTATTATAAAGCTTTGCATAAAACCCGTCCTTCTCCAAAAGCTCCCCATGGTTCCCCTGCTCTATAATATTCCCGTCCTTCATAACCAGAATCACATCCGCCTCCTTAATGGTGGAAAGCCTGTGCGCCACAATAAAACTGGTTCTTCCCTTCATCATGGTTGCAAAAGCATTCTGAATTTTAATCTCCGTCCTTGTATCAATAGAAGAAGTCGCCTCATCCAAAATCAGCATAGGCGGCAGGCAAAGCATGACCCTTGCAATGCACAAAAGCTGCTTCTGTCCCTGACTTAAGCTTCCGCCGTCTTCCCCGATAACAGTATCATACCCTTGCAGAAGCCTTTTTATAAAGCTGTGGGCATGCGACGCCTTTGCCGCTTCCATAACCTCCTTAAGCGTTGCATCCGGTTTTCCCATGGAAATATTTTCAAAAATAGTTCCCGACTTTAACCACGTGTCCTGAAGCACCATGCCATAAGAAGCCCGCAGACTCTTTCTGGTAATATTTCTGATATCCCGATCCATCACTTCAATAGCGCCCTTATCTACATCATAAAACCGCATAAGCAGATTGATGACTGTGGTCTTTCCGCAGCCTGTAGGCCCTACAATGGCAACTCTCTGCCCCGGCTTTACGGCCAGATTCAAATGCTGAATCAACTTCTTTCCCGGCACATAGGAAAAGCTTACATCCCTTAAATCTACCTTTCCCGTTACCTCTCCCAAAACCACAGCGTCCTTCCGATCCGGCACCTGGGGTTTTTCTTCGATCAGTTCAAAAATCCTGGCAGCGCAGGCCAGAGCGTTCTGCAACTCCGTTACCACGCCGGAAATTTCGTTAAAAGGCTTTGTGTACTGGTTGGCATAACTTAAAAAGCTGGATAGCTGCCCCACTGTCAAAAAGCCCCTTAGCACGGCAAACGCCCCTGTAATGCCCACTCCCGTATATACCAGACTGTTGACAAACCTTGTGGCGGGATTGGTAATGGAAGAAAAGAAGGTCGCCCTTAAAGAACACCTCTCCAACCGTCCGTTTATCTCCTCAAACCGCTCCAGTACATCCTCTTCCTTAGAGAATGCCTGAACCACCTTTTGATTGCCTATCATTTCATCTATCAGCGCAGTCTGTTCGCCTCTGGTAATGGACTGCTCCTTAAACATATCAAAGGTCTTTTTGGCGATAAAGCTTGCTACAAACAAAGAAACCGGCGTAATGACAACCACCACCAGCGTAATGCCCACATGAATGGAAAGCATAAAACCAAGAGTGCCCACTATGGTCAATATCCCTGAAAACAGCTGTGTAAAGCCCATCAAAAGTCCGTCCGCAAACTGATCCACATCGGCGATAACCTTGCTGACGATCTCACCTGTAGGATGATTATCCACATATTTTAAAGGCAGAATCTCCAGCTTTTCAAAAGCGTCCTTTCGGATATCCCTTACCACGCAATAGGTCATGCGGTTATTGCACAGGCTCATAAGCCACTGAGCTATGGCCGTTATGCCGATGACAATTATCATGGTTTTAAATATGGCAAAAAGACCTTCAAAATCCACCAGTCCCTTTTCTACAATGCAGTCCACCGCTTTTCCGGTCAAAATAGGAAGATACAGGGTGCCCGCTACCGCAGCCATGGTTAAAATCAGCGATACGCCCAGATAAAACCAGTATTTCTTTATTCTGTTTGCTATCTTTAAAAGGGTTCCTTTTTGTTTTCCTCTCATCCTAACGACCCTCCTTTTTATATTGTGAGTCGTAAATCTCCTGATACACCTGGCAGGATTTTAACAATTCCTCATGAGTGCCGATTCCTGCAATCTCCCCGTCATCCAATACGATAATCTTATCCGCATACTGGATGGACGCCGTTCTCTGGGAGACGATAAATACCGTGGGATGATAGGAAAGACCTTTAATCCCCGCCCGCAATGCCGCATCCGTAGCATAATCCAAGGCGGAACAGCTGTCGTCCAAAATCAGAATTTCCGGCTGTCTGACCAAAGCCCTTGCAATGGTAAGGCGCTGCTTCTGACCTCCTGAAAGATTCCTGCCGCCCTGTTCTACCTTAGACAAAAGGCCGCCATCCTTTGCTTCTATAAATTCCTTGGCCTGCGCCACAGTAATGGCTTCCTCAATCATTCCGTCCGTTGCATCTTCCCTGCCAAATAAAATGTTTTCCCGTATGGTTCCCTTAAAAAGCGCCGCCTTTTGGGGAACCATTCCCACCTTGCCGCGCAGTTCTTTTGTTTCATACTCTCTTACTTCTTTTCCATCCACATAAATACTGCCGGCGCTTACATCATAAAATCTGGGAATCAACTGCACCAGCGTAGACTTACCGGAACCCGTACCTCCGATAATACCGACGGTTTCTCCCTTTTTCACGGAGAAGTCTATATCGATCAGTACTTCTCCTCCCGCTCCTTCATAAGTAAAGCCTACATGGAAAAATCTGACACTTACGTCGCTTTCCGTTTCTTTACCTTGAAGCTCTGTTCCTTTACCTTGAAGCTCTGTTTCTACACCTTTTTCTCCAAAATGGCCTTTCTTTTCTTTTTCACTCTCTTTTTCCCTGCCATTGAGACTGTCATCTTCCATTCTTTCGGGAATTTCCATAACCCCTTGGATTCTGGAAGCGCAGGCTGCCGCCTTGGTCAGGGTCACAATAAGATTCGCCAGCTTTACAAGCTCTACAAGAATCTGGGACATATAGCTGATTAAAGCAATAACATCGCCCTGGGTAATATGTCCGCTGTCAACCCGCAGCGCACCTTTATAAAGGAGTACCACCAGGGCAAGATTAATGATCACATAGGTAATAGGATTTAATAAAGCGGAAATACGCCCGGCAAACAGCTGTATCTTAGTCAGGGCAGTATTTTTTTCATCAAATCCCTCTATTTCTTCCTCCTCCTGATTAAAGGCGCGGATTACGCGGATACCGTTTAAATTTTCCCTTGTAACCAGTAAAACCTTGTCCAATCGGTTCTGCACTTTTTTGTAAAGGGGAATATTGGCAAATATGATGCTAAACACAACCAGGGACAGAATCGGAATCGCCACCGCAAAAACAATCGCTGCATGAGCATCCACATAAAAGGCCATAACCATGGCGCCGATTACAATAAAGGGGGAACGAAGAAATAAACGGAGGAACATATTCACTCCGCTCTGGACCTGGTTCACATCGCTGGTCATACGGGTAATGAGTGTAGAAGTTCCCGCCGTATCCAGCTTAGAGTAAGATAACCTCTGAATATGGGAAAACATCTCATAGCGAAGCTTTCTGGCAAATCCCGTGGCCGCCTTTGCCGCAAAATACTGTGCCGTTATGGAGCAGACAAAACCAATGAGTCCTAACAGAATCATGACAAAACACATGGACACAATATAGTTTTTATCTTTCCCTTCGATTCCCCGATCAATAACAGCCGCCATAACAAGAGGCACCAACAGTTCAAAGGATGCCTCCAGCATTTTAAATAAAGGCGCCAGAATACTTTCCTTTTTGTATTTATTTAAATATTTTAGAAGGCTTTTCATAGCATTCTCCTCATGATACAGTATATTTTTTTATGACTACGTTTGTCTTTTTACTGTTTTTTACTTTCTGTTATTTATTACGCACTGCTTTTCTATTGTCGTTTCCATTTTTCAATTATTTTCTGCTTTACCTTTTTATCTGCAGTTCTTTTTTGCTTTTTGTTTCTATTTCTGCCTTGCACTTTTGCTTTTACCTTTTATTTCTATTTCCGCCTTGCACTTTTGCTTTTATCTTTTGTTTCTATTTCTGCCTTGCATTTTTGCTTTTACCTTTTATTTCTATTTCCGCCTTGCACTTTTGCTTTTATCTTTTGTTTCTATTTCCGCCGTGCACTTTTGCTTTTACCTTTTATTTCTATTTCCGCCTTGCACTTTTGCTTTTACCTTTTATTTCTATTTCTGCTTTGCACTTTATTTATACCTGTGCATTTTATCTGCACCTTTCATTCTCCGCTATGCTTTCTCTTTATGTACTTTTCGATGTATGAACCGTACAACGACAAAGCAAAAAAATCCCAACAGCCCTCCGAGAGTATTCAGCAGAATATCATCCACATCAAATACACCAAAATGACTGACCAGCTGAAACAGCTCGATACAAAGTGACAACCAGAAGGAATGAAGCAGAATCATCCACCAGCGGTCTATCTCCGGAAATGACACAGGTATCAGAAATCCCAAAGGCATAAATGCCAGCACATTTCCAAAAAGATTATCAAAGCCGTTAATCCGGTCATAATATCTGATATACATACGGATCGTCTTAAAAAGCGTCAGATTCGCCGTCGCTACTCCCGCTTTGGCATTACTAAGTTCCCATTCATCCATAATACCCCGCAGTATCGGAATCGGATACTTAAAAATGATCAGTCTGATCAAAACACATAAATATATAGTTAATATAATGCGGAAAATTATTTTCTCCCTGTCTGGTTCTTTCTTTCCCAATTCCCCTGCTATCCCTTATTCTATTACATTTTCACTATGATTATTTTGATCCACATTTTTTATTTTACACAAAGTTAATTTTACGACCGCTTTTTGCTGTCTTCTCCGTCATACCCTACCCACAAAAGCGTCAGTCCCTTTGTCGTTGTTCCTTCACTTTCCAAAGTTCTTCCGCTCTTTTTGCCGTTTCTGTATTCATATACATAACGACGCTTGAACACATCCGTAACCTGCGCCGTAGAAATCCTGTACAAATAACACTTTTCCACAGCATGATGACGGCTGTGGAACTTATCTGACACCTTTGTCACTTCTAAAACTGCTATATCCTCCGGCAGATATTCATTGATATAATCCAGTATTTCCTGTTCTGAACGTTTAACTGCCAGATGGGCGTTGGCCACCTGCCCCTTTGCATGAACTCCTGCATCTGTTCTTCCTGAACCGATGACCGTTACCGGTTCCCCCGTCATCCTCTCCAGAATATTTTCAAGCTTTCCCTGTATGGTCTGCTCTTTTCCTGAAAGCTTCTGCCAGCCGGAATATCTGCTTCCCTCATACTGAATCAAAAACCTGTAGTTTTGTCTTTCCATTTCCATTCTCTTCTACCAATAGGGCAAATGTAAACGCTGCCCGATTCCAAACCCCTTGCCGCCTGACAGCCGGACCGCTCCGTCTTCCTTTGTTATCATCGGCAGACAGCCCCTTCTTTTCTTTATGAATGCGCTTAATACACCTGCCAGGGATTTTCTTTTCCTTCCATAAATAAAATACAGCTCTTTACAGAATCCTCCACTACCGTTTTCGTACAGTTATCCGTATAAAAAGCCATATGGTGGGTTACGGTCACATTGGGCATGGCGCGCAAAATCCCGATGCTGCGGTTTGCCAGCACATCATTTTTGTGGTCATAATAATAAAGCCCGAATTCATTCTCCACCACATCCAGACCGGCTCCGCCGATTTTCCCGCTCTCCAAGCCTTCTATCAAAGCCTCGGAATCAATCAGCCCGCCTCTTGCCGTATTGATGAGAACAACCCCGTCCTTCATTTTTCCAATGCTCTCTTTATTGATCATATGGAAATTGTCATCTGTTAAAGGGGTGTGGAAGGTAATCACATCAGACCTTCTCAAAATTGTTTCCAAATCAACATAGGAAGCGTATTCCTTTACTTCTTCCCTTTCATATAAATCATATGCTAAGATTTTACATCCAAATCCACTTAAATTTTTTATAACCGTTTTACCTATATTGCCCGTTCCTACAACGCCTATGGTCAAATCCTTCATTTCCCTTCCAAGGTTCCCCATAAGGCTGTAATCCTGCAAATCTCCCCTTTGCAAAATCCGCTTTGCCTTTCTGATGGACATAAGAATCAGCATAACAGTATAATCCGCCACTCCGTTGGGGCCATATGGGGAATTGCTCACATGGATTCCAAATTCCTCACAGGCTTCCCTGTCTATATGGTCATATCCGATGGTACGGGTGGCAATGTACTTTACGCCGATTCCCGCAAAGGCCTCGATCAGTTCCCTTGTCATTTTGGAGGTAATGATATCGATTGCCTCCGCTCCTTTTGCCAGATGAACATTGGATAAATCCGGAGCATCGGGGCAACAGACAATTTCCACTCCTGTTTCCCTCTCCATTTTCTTAAAATTATCCAACTCGTCAAAGGCTCTGCAGTTATAGACTGTAATTTTCATCATAATCCTTCTTTCTTGAATATCCTCTGCGCGCTCCCGCAAAAAACTTTAAACTTTCCCATTCCGGTCATACTTTTATGCTTCAAAATCCTCATCATCGGAATTAAATTTCCTGAAACGGTTTACATCCCTTACCAGATACTTCAGACTCATCTTAAACTGGTCGAATATTCCCGCTTCATCCAGATTCAAAATAATAATGGCCAAGGGCAGGGCAATGATCATTCCCCAGACGCCGCTTACTTTCCAGCCGATATACAATAAAAACAAAGTAGGTATGGGCGGCATTCCCATGGAATCCCCCATGATCTTAGGCTGGATGATCTGACGAAGCAGCTGTCCCACTCCCCAAAGCACAATAAAAATAATTGCCTGAACATAATCTCCGTTCAAAAGCTCGATAACAGCCCATGGCGCCAAAACCGTTCCTGTCCCGAAGACCGGAAAAAAATCCAAAACAGCAATACCTAAGGCTACAAGGGCGGCATAATTAACCCCAGCAATCATTAATCCTAAGTACAAAAGCAGATACATCCAGACTTCAATTTTGAGCTGGGCTTTAAAATAACCGCCTATAGAGCGCATCAGGCTTCCCCACACCAGATCCCACTTTATCAGAAGGGATTCCGGCATATACTTTTTCAAAAAATTTCCCGCATAATCCTTATCCGCAATAAAGAAATATGCGGAAAGGAAGCAAATAATAATCCCAATAATTGCGTTGGGAATATGTTTTGCCGCATTTCCGATAGCCGTTACCGTTGGCGTACTGATTTTGGAAATAATCTCGGATATATACACATCCAAAGAAGACTGAAGGGATAAAAACTTTTCCTGGGAATCCGCCGGAAGCCTGGCAAACAATTTGGTAAAATGAGCCGCCGCCTTTTTAAGCTCCACCTCCGCAGCATCCCACATTTCAGGCAGATCCACAATAAATCCGGCCAGCTGTTTCCCCAGAAAGCTTCCTATTCCATAAATGATCAAAACCACGATTCCCAAAACCGCAATGATAACGAATACGGAAACCGCCTTTCTTCTGATTTTACATTTTTCCGAAACATAGGCCACCAGAGGATTTGCCAGCTTTGCCAGAATAAAACCCAGCAAAAAAGGCATAAAAAACAAAATCAGCTTAGGTCCCAGCCAGAATAGCAAAATCAAGCTGATACAGGGAATCAAAATATTTAAAAAAATCTTACAATAATGTTTGAATGCATTCATAGATTTCGTCCCTTCCCTGCTTTGTCAATGCAGAATACGGTAACAAAATACTTGTGCCCGGTGCGCCTAAGCCTGTCCTTACAGCCTTCAAATGCTTTTCCACCTGGGAACGCTTAATCTTATCCAGTTTGGTCGCAATAATAATGGGATTATATCCGTTAGATACAATCCAGTCATACATCTGTTTATCATTTGCCGAGGGGTCATGCCTGATATCAATCAGCAAAAAGACCGCCCTCAGCTGCTTGGAGGAATGCAGATAACGCTCTATCATTTTCCCCCATTTTGCTTTAACCTCTACCGCCGCATTGGCATAGCCGTATCCCGGCAGATCCACAAAATACAGCTCCTCATTAATATTGTAAAAATTAATTGTCTGTGTTTTTCCCGGCTGGGCCGAAGTCCTTGCATAATTTTTCCGGTTCATCAATCCGTTGATCAAAGAGGATTTTCCCACATTACTCTTTCCCGCAAAGGCTATTTCCGGCAAAGAGTTTTGGGGAAGGGTGCTGGTTACGCCGCAGACGGTTTCCAGATTTACGCTTTTCATTATCATTTATTCCATTCTCCTGTTTATCCATAAAAAGAAGTATTTACAAAACGCCGCCTTACGGCGGCGTTTTGTAAATTACCTTGCTTTCTTCAACGGTTCGCGTCTGATAACTTCCGGCTCACTTTCGCCTAAAACCGCGCCCTTTGTAATAGTACATGTTGCAATTGTATCATCAGAAGGAATCTGGTACATAACGTCCATCATAACTCCCTCTATAATAGAACGTAATCCCCTGGCTCCTGTTTTTCTCTTCATTGCCAAAGATGCAATTTCTTTTACTGCATCATCGTCAAAGAGCAGTTCCACTTCGTCCATCTCAAACAGCTTCTGATACTGTTTGATCAAGGCGTTCTTCGGCTCGGTTAAAATCTTAACCAGCGCCTCCTCGTCCAGACCGTCCAAAGAAATGGTAATAGGAACACGTCCTACAAACTCAGGAATCAATCCGTATTTTACCAAATCCTGAGCCGTAACATCCTTGAAAAGTTCTCCTAAATCCCTATCGCTCCTGCTTCCGATCTCCGCATTAAAACCGATGGACTTTTTGTCAAGTCTTGCCTCTACGATCTTTTCAAGACCGTCAAACGCGCCTGAACAGATAAAGAGGATATTGGTCGTATCAATCTGCAAAAGCTCCTGGTGCGGATGCTTTCTTCCACCCTGAGGCGGAACGCTTGAAACCGTGCCTTCTATGATCTTTAAGAGCGCCTGTTGCACACCCTCGCCGGAAACATCCCTCGTAATGGATACGTTTTCACTTTTTTTGGTAATCTTATCGATTTCATCGATATAAATAATGCCGTACTGGGCCTTTTCAATATCGTAATCTGCCGCCTGAATCAGCTTTAACAGGATGTTTTCCACATCCTCTCCTACATAGCCTGCTTCCGTCAGCGTCGTAGCATCTGCAATGGCAAAAGGTACATTAATAATTTTTGCCAGAGATTGCGCCAGATAAGTTTTACCGGAACCGGTAGGCCCTATCATAATAATATTGCTTTTTTGTAACTCTACATCAAGATTTTTATCTGCTGTAACCCTTTTGTAATGATTATAGACTGCAACGGAAAGAATCTTCTTTGCATCTTCCTGTCCGATTACGTATTCATCCAGAAATTCTTTAATCTCAATAGGCTTTAAGAGATTAATGGACATTTTCTCGTCCTTTTCCATTTCCTCAAACTCTTCTTCCATAATTTCCGAGCAGAGGTCGATGCACTCGTCGCAGATATAAACTCCGTCCTGACCCGCGATCATCTTTCTTACCTGATCCTGAGTCTTATTACAAAAGGAACATCTGATTTTATCCTGGGGTGTCCTTCCTGCCATTTTATTATGCTCCTACTTCCTTTTTATTTTTTATCTTCTTCAGCCTCCCTGGAGGTTACGATCTTATCAACGATACCATACTCCAAGGCTTCCTTTGCGCTCATCCAGTTATCTCTTTCCGTATCCGCCGCAACTACTTCCAAATCTTTCCCTGTATTTTCAGCCAGAATACGGTTTAATTTATCTTTTGTCTTTAAAATATGCTTTGCAGCGATTTCAATTTCCGTTGCCTGTCCCTGAGAACCGCCGGAGGGCTGGTGAATCATGATCTCCGCATTGGGAAGCACCAGCCGCTTGCCTTTTGTGCCGCCTGCCAAAAGAAATGCTCCCATGCTGGCCGCCATGCCGATACAAATCGTGCTGACATCACATTTTAAATACTGCATGGTATCATAAATTGCCATGCCCGCCGTTACGCTTCCTCCCGGGGAGTTAATGTAAAGATGAATATCCTTATCAGGATCTTCAGCCTCCAAAAACAGTAACTGCGCTACAACAATGCTTGCAGACGTATCCGATACTTCCTCGCCTAAAAAGATAATTCTGTCCTTTAAAAGTCTTGAATAGATATCGTAGGAACGCTCGCCACGGCTGGTCTGTTCAACGACATAAGGTACTAAACTCATTTGGATTCCTCCTTGCCATACTTAAAATGTTAAATCCTGTTATTATTTCTTCTCCTTGGCATTTTCCGTTACAAATTCCGCTGCTTTTGTAACTGCCAGATCCTTCATGATTTCTTCCTTGCCCTTCTCTCCGATCATTTCTTTTACCTGATCGGTTTCCATCTTGTAAGCCTCTGCAAGTCTTGCAACTTCCTTCTCGAAGTCTTCTTCGCTTGTCTCAATCTTTTCAGCTTCCACAACTGCCTCTAAAACAAGTCTGGACTGGATTCTCTTTAACGCCTGGGGCTTAATCTGTTCTTCCATCATGGCAATATTGGAGCCTGTCAGCTTTAAATACTGCTCCATGGAAAGGCCCTGCATCTGAATACGCTGTGCAAATTCATCCACCATCTGTCTCTGTACCGTCTGTACATATGCATCCGGAATTTCCATAGCCGCATCTGCGATAACCGCTTCGATCGCAGCCATTTCCTTCTGGTTTTTAGCGTCAGCTTCTTTTTTCTCAACCAGGTTTTTCTTTACATCCGCCTTATACTCATCCAAGGTATCAAATTCGGAAACCTCAGATGCAAACTCGTCATCCAGCTCAGGCAGCTCTTTTTCCTTAATGTCTTTGATGGTTACTTTAAATAAAGCGGGCTTTCCTGCCAGTTCTTTGGCATGATATTCCTCGGGGAAGGTAACATTTACCTCTACCTCTTCTCCCGCATTTTTTCCGATCAACTGCTCTTCAAATGTATCAATGAAGGAATGGGAACCGATAACCAGATCATAATTTTCTCCTTTGCCGCCTTCAAATGCTTCGCCGTCAACAAATCCCTCAAAGTCGATCACTGCCGTATCCTTATCCTGAACGGGACGGCCCTCAACGGATTTGGTGCGGCTGTTATTTTCTCTTTCTTTCTCAATAACAGCGTTTATTTCCTCTTCCGTCACTTCTGCATCAACCTTGTCAATTTTTACACCTTTATATTTTCCCAAAGTAACTTCAGGCTTCAATGCTACAGTTGCCGTAAATACGAAGGGCTGTCCTGCCTCTAAGGTTACAACGTCGATTTCCGGAGAAGAAACAATTTCTTCGCCGCATTCGTCATATGCCTTTTCGTATGCGCCGGGAATGACGGAATTAGCCGCTTCCTCAAGAAATACGCCCTTTCCGTACATTTTTTCGATCATGGCTCTCGGAACCTTACCCTTACGGAACCCGGGTACGCTCATACTGTTTTTATTTTTCTGATAAGCAGCCTCCGTGGCTTTTTCCATTTCCTCAGCAGGTACTTCAATTGTAAGCTTTGCCATGTTCTTCTCTAATTTTTCAACTTTTACGCTCATGTTTCTTAATTTATCCTCCTACAAACATTTGTGGTTGTCTATACATACTCACAGTCATTTTAGCATTATAGCACAAACGCAAGGAAAATACTAGCATTTTTTCCCGGGGTTTTCGCATGTTTTCCTATGCTTTTTACAATATCCCCTTTATTTTACCTCTTCTTCCCGTAAATCACTTTAGATGAAATTCCCTTACACATTCCCAGCTTCCCCGAAAGGGCATTGATTTTTTCTTCCGGAGCGTTCAAAACCACGCTGATTACATTGATTCCTTCCTCCACCCGGGGAATTCCCATCCTTCCCACAATATACTCTCCCGCTTCGTGAAGTATACTGTTCATCCGCTCTATGGAATCCGCTTCTTCCACAATGATGCCGATTAAAGCAATCCGCTTTTTTTCATGTTCCATATACTGCCTCCCAAAAGCTCTGCATCCTTCTCATCATGGGTTGCCACGATCAAGGTCCGCCCCATTAAATACTTTTTAATAAATTCCGCAGTTTTTGCCTTTGTCTCTTCATCCAGCCCGGTAAAAGGCTCGTCCAGGATACAAACCGCATCCTCATTGTCCATTTCATAAAAGAGGGCTCTGGCCAGGGCGCACCGTCTTTTCATCCCGCCGCTCAATGTATATGCCGGCAGAAAAAAACAGCTTTCCGGCAAAATCTCCCCAAGCCCTTCTCCATATTTATCGTCGGTCAACATAATGTTTGTTATGGTAAATTCTTTTTCCAGCAGCCGGTCTTCCTGAAACAGAAATGCGTTTTTCGTTTTCCCTTCTATTTGACCGCTGTCAGCCTGTTCTAATCCCGCTATGATCCGGAGCAGGGTTGTCTTACCGCTTCCCGAAGGCCCCATGAGCATATACCGTCCGCCCTTTTTAATCTCCATATTTACATCGGAAAGAACCTCTTTTTCCCCAAAGGATTTGTAAATATGGGAAAGGACAACTGCATTTGAGCCTGCTGCGCCTTCATCCGTTTCAGCTGCATATCTACCTGTGTCCCTGTTTCCATCTTCTGATACAGATTTATATTTTTTCTGCAAATATATATTTCTATATCCCTTAACCGGATTTAACAAAAGCGCCGTTCCTTTTAAAATCAGCTTTTCAACGCAGAAGCTTAAAACAATCAGCGCTATGGTCCAAGCAAAGAGGCCCGGTGTATCTAAATAAATCTTGGATATATAAATTCTCTCTCCTATGGAAAGATCCGTTACCCCGATTACTTCTGCAGCAACGCCGGACTTAAAGGCCATTCCCACGCAGATTTCCATTCCCGAACACAAAAACTGCACCAAGGAAGGCCTGTAAATATAGAAAAGGCGTTTCCACCCACGTATCCGAAATACATCCGCCATTTCCAAAAGCCGAAAATCCACTGCCTTAAGGCCGTTTTTCATGCTGACACAGGCATTGGGAAATACTACAAAAAAGCTGATCCACACAGATAAATGTTCCGATCCCTGCCAGATTAAAAGCAGCACCACAAAACTGGCAACCGGGATTGATTTCATGACGGAAAGCACCGGCTTAAGCAGCTCGTCTGCCAGAGGGAATCCATAAGAAAGGCCGCCTGCCGGTATGCCCAATGCAAATGCCAGAAAAAAACCTGCAAGAATCCTTCCCATGGAAGCCAGGCATATTTTGTAAAAATCCCATGTAGCCAAAAGCCTTCCCAAAGCTTTTCCCGCATCTACAGGCCCCGCAAGTAAAATGTCGTTGTCCAGAAGTCTGGCGGCTATCTGCCAGATAAGCAGCCAAAGAATGAGAATACAGATTTTTTTAACCCTGTTTTTTGCATCATGCCCAAGCTCTTTCAAAGCAAACCTTCCCATTATCTGACCTCATAAAAATCGTCTCCCGGCATAGCCCCGCCGATAAATTCCGGATCCTGTTCAAATAAGGTTTCCAGGTATCCCGAAAGAGCCGCCTTCATTTCTTCGCCCTTAATACAGGTAATATGACATGCAGGTATGGCCTTTGCAGCTATAGGCGCTTTTTCAGCAATTCCTCTTTCTACCACCATTTCCGCCGCTTCTTCTACGTTATCATTTGCAAACTGCGCGCTTGCCTCATGCTCTTTTAAAAATGTATCCACAGCTTCCGGATGTTCCTTCAGAAAATCTTTTCTTACTACCGTTACTCCTGTTACCATTCCCCGTCCGCTGTTTAGGTTTTCCCATTCCTCGTTGATATCCAAAACAACGGAAAGGTCCTCATTCTGCATACAGGCCGCCGTTACAAAGGGCTGGGGCAGAAGTCCGATGCTGTCCGGGTTCTCTTTTAATAATACAGCCACCTCCGTGGCCTCTGATCTATATTCCAAAGTAACCTCGCTTAAATCAATTCCATGCTTCGCCAGTAAATATTGAAGACCGTAATCCGGTGTGGTTCCTTTTCCTGTCAGATAAATTGTTTTCCCCGCCAGATCCGCAACGGTTTCAATGGTCTCATCTCCCGATACCAGATACAAAACTCCAAGAGTATTAATGTCAATGACCGCTACCGCTCCCTGACTCTTTCCATAAAGGATAGCTGCAGCATTGGCCGGCAAAAGGGCAATATCCACTTCCCCTTTGATCATCTGCGGCATGATCTCATCCGCTCCGGTCATCATCATAAACTCATAATCCCCCTGGTTACTTCCGTCCTCCTGTTGCTGCCATAGCTTTACCAATCCCATGGTAGTGGGGCCCTTTAAAGAAGCAATTCTGACAGTTACCCGCTCCCTGGCATCGGATGTATCTTCCTTTTCCGCTTCTCCGGCATCCTCCTGTGCGTTCTGTTCCTCTAAAGCCGGCTGGTCCAGTTCTTCTTGTACCGCCTGCACCTCTGACGGCTGTCCGTCCTGTGCATCACTCTGTCCGTTTGTTTTCTGACAACCGCAGAGAATTCCCGCCGTCAAAAAAACTGCCAGCATCATGTTTAAAGATTTTTTTTTCATTATTTTGACCTCCTGATTTTCCGTCGGAACGTATCCTTCGAATCATCTTTTTTCATTTCACATTTTAGCACATTACCTGTCTCTATGCACTATGGTTTAATAAAATTCTATGGTATATTCCTTCTGTTTTTGGTACACTTCCTTATAGCGGAATGCATTA
Source organism: Lachnospiraceae bacterium (assembly GCA_910574745.1). Taxonomy (GTDB): domain Bacteria; phylum Bacillota; class Clostridia; order Lachnospirales; family Lachnospiraceae; genus UBA2882. The sequence continues at coordinate 18,086 of CAJTCE010000048.1, forward strand.
ACATACCACAGCACTGATTATGTTGCAGACTGCAGGACATATACTTGAAAAAAATCCCCAAACGGCCGACGACCCACCCGACCGTCAAAAACATCAAATACCTGTAGGAGAAAAGAGGAAAACGCATGATCATATCCAATCACACTGCACCTATGGAACAAACTATAAGCGGCCTGTTCTCCGCCATGATTGCTTATATGGCAGGGGACGCCCGTAGAATCCAGCACTTTACAAAGGTTCATTCTTACAGCCGCCTAATCGGCTCTCTTGAACAATTAGATCCACATACGCTCTTTATTCTGGAAGCGGCCGCCCTGATGCACGATATCGGCATACGGGAAGGCGAACGGCTCTACGGAAGATGCGACGGCCAAATTCAGGAACAGTTGGGCCCAAAAGAAGCCGGAAAGCTCTTAAAAAATCTGAATGTTCCCCCTGCCGATGTCGAAAGAATCTGCTATTTGATCGGACATCATCACACATATCACTCCATAGACGGCCCTGACTACCAGATTCTGGTAGAAGCGGACTTTCTTGTAAACCTTCAGGAAGAAAACAGTTCAAAAGAGTCCTGCAAAAATGTCTATGAAAAAATTTTTAAAACAACATACGGGAAAAAGATTATAAAAGAAATGTTCGGCATTTGAAATCCGAAAAATATGTTTAGGAATTTTCCATGATTCTATTTCTTCTCACAAAAAAAGCCGCGCCCCCCAACAACGGCTTTTTAGTATTTATTCAATAGCTTTTACACATATTAGTATACTAGCACAGGAAGCCTCAAAACAAACCACCCGAAGTGGGTGGTTTCAGACTGTAGACAAACTTGGTGCTGGGTGTTATGCCCAGCACCATTTTTCTTTAAATTTTGATTTTATTCTTGTTCTTAGCTCAAAATATAAAAAAGTGGC
>CAJTCE010000049.1 GCA_910574745.1 Lachnospiraceae bacterium
TTAGAATGGTTTCTCGACAACTCCATTATATCAAAAGAGTGCTATTTATGCCTTTTTTATTGGCTGAAATATTGAATTTTCAAGGTTCAACACACCTTATTGGTGTGGGAAGTTTGAGTTAGTAATACGAAAAGGAATGAAAGCAAATGAAAATTTTATTGATCAGACACGGAGACCCTGACTATACCATTGATTCCCTGACGGAGAAAGGCTGGAAGGAAGCGGAATATTTATCGGAGCGCATTGCGAAGCTGGATATAAAAGAGTTTTATGTATCGCCTTTGGGACGGGCAAAGGATACTGCGTCCTTTACATTGGAGAAAATGAACCGGCAGGCTATAGAATGTCCGTGGCTGCGGGAGTTTGCCCCGCGGATTGCGCGTCCGGATAAAGAGGAAAAATCCATTACATGGGACTGGCTGCCCCAGGACTGGACCGTGCTGGAAAATTTTTACCAGTATGACAAGTGGTTTGAGTCAGATATTTTGGCAGAAGGAAAAGTAAAAGAGGAATACGACTGGGTCATTCAAAATTTTGACGCATTGCTGGAAAAGCACGGATATGTGAGAAAAGGACATTTTTATGAGGCGAAAGAACCCAATAATGATACGATTGCGCTATTTTGTCATTTCGGAGTAGGATGCGTATTGCTGGGGCATCTTTTGGGAATCTCGCCTATGGTTTTGTGGCACGGTCTTTGTGCAGCGCCAACTTCCGTGGCGACCATTGTGACCGAAGAACGCAGAAAAGGAATCGCTTACTTCCGCATGAGCTCTTACGGGGATATTTCTCATTTGTACGCAAAGGATGAAGAGCCGGCATTTGCGGCGAGGTTTTGTGAATGCTTTGATAACGAAGGCGAGAGACGGGATTAAAAATGAATCGGATTTTAATTGTAGAAGACGACAAAGAGATTGTTGCGAATCTGGAGATTCTGCTAAAGGAAGAGGGATTTTCCGTGGCATCTGCATATTCCAGGGAAGAGGCCTTTTTGCTGACGGAAAGCGAAGCCTTCGATTTGATCTTACTGGACTTAAATCTTCCCGATGGAAACGGCTACTCTTTTTGCAGCACAATAAAAAAAGAAAGGGATATTCCCGTTATCATGTTGACGGCAATGGGAGATGAACCCAGCATAGTGACCGGTTTTGAGTTAGGGGCGGATGATTACGTGGTAAAGCCCTTTAAACCTCTGGAGCTGGTTTCCCGTATAAAAAATGTACTGAGAAGATGCGGAAAAACCCAGGCTGTTTTCCAGATGGGTAATTTGAGTGTGGATACCTTAAAGGCCGTTGTGTCGAAGAACGAACAGGAGATCGTTCTATCCGCACTGGAATACAGACTTTTATTGATTTTCCTGGGGCATCAGGGCGAGGTTTTATCCAGAAAACGGTTGTTGGATGAAATCTGGGATATAGCGGGGGATTATGTAAATGATAATACCCTGACTGTCTATATTAAACGTCTGCGGGAGAAAATTGAGGATAACCCCGGAGAGCCGCAGATTATCAAAACCATACGGGGCTTAGGGTATTTATGTTCTTAGGGTATTTATGCCCTTTAGGGTATTTATGCCCTTTAGGGTATTTATGCTCTTTAGGGTGCAAGGTAGGTAATTAAAATGTTTTTTCGCAATCCTGAAATCAAAAAACAATTTGGAATTTATATGATTTGCTCCTTGATTTTTATCACAGGAGCTTTTTTCATTGGTGCGGAAGCAGGACTATGCGTGCTGGCGGCATGTATAGGCTTGGGAATCTTGTTCTTTTGCTTTACCGCATACCGCTACAAAAGAATCGGGGAGCTGAGTGAAAATCTCAATAGGATACTTCATGGAAATGAAAACCTGAATATGCTTTCTGATAAGGAAGGGGAGCTTTCTGTTTTAAGCAGTGAAATTTATAAAGCTACTTTGCGCCTGAAGGAGCAGACAGAGCTTTTGGAGCAGGACAAAGCTTATCTGGAAAATTTTATAGCGGATATTTCCCATCAGATGAAAACGCCCATGACAGCATTTCGATTGTTGTTGCTGCGCCTGGAGGATGAGGGGCTTAAACCGGAAGAAAAAACGGATATTATGCGGAAAATGAAAAGTCTTTTAGAGCGTACGGACTGGCTGATCACTTCTCTGTTAAAGCTTGCATCCATTGAATCGGGAACGGTTGCGTTAAAAAAAGAAAATATTTCCCTGAAAAAGGTAATAGAGAAAGCGGCAGAACCCTTACAGATTCCCATGGAAGTAAAGGAGATACATTTTGAGGAAGTCATAGAGGAAGACTTGTGCTATTCGGGAGATTTCGGATGGTCTGTAGAGGCCTTTTCCAATATTTTGAAAAACTGTGTGGAGCATACAGGTATGGAAGGAACCATTCGGATAAGCGCAAAAGATAATCCTCTTTTTGTGGAATTAAAAATTAGGGATGACGGGGAAACTATACCGGAAAAAGAATTGCCCCATATACTGGAGAGATTTTATAAAGGAAAAAAGGCGGGTAAGGAAGGCTATGGAATAGGATTAGCATTGGCTAATACGATAGTTCAAAAACAGAACGGAAAGCTGGCTGTTGATAATGAGGAAAAAGGAGAAGGGGTGTATTTTCTGATTCGGTTTTATAAAGGCGTGGTTTAACTTCCCATTCTTACAAATCTGTCATTTTAAAGTCATGAACCTGTCATTATGGAAAGTGTATATTGTTAGAAGCGGCAGGAAGTTTGTTCCTGAATCAGGGAACAGGTCTTAGCTTTGACCGTATGGAAAACAAATACATGAAAGAGAGGATGTTATATGGAGATTTTAAAGGTTGATAATTTGTGTAAGAAGTTCGGAAACGGAGAAAATGAAGTATGGGCCTTGAAAGGAGTATCCTTTACGGTAAATAAGGGAGAGTTTGTGGCCATTGTGGGAAGATCCGGTTCGGGAAAATCTACCCTTTTGCATATGCTAGGAGGTGTGGATATTCCCACATCCGGAAAGATTTTTGTGGATGGCAGCGAAATTTTTCAGAAGAATCAGGAACAACTGGCAATTTTCAGGCGCAGGCAGGTAGGATTGATCTATCAGTTCTACAATTTAATTCCTGTATTGAATGTGGAAGAAAATATGATTATGCCCCTAAAGTTAGACGGGAGGAAGATTAATAAGGAGCATTTGGAGGAGCTGCTGGAAGTACTGGATTTAAAGGAACGGAGAAAGCATCTGCCCAGTCAGTTATCAGGAGGCCGGCAGCAAAGGGTTTCCATCGGAAGGGCGTTAATCCATGCACCGGCAATCGTCTTGGCGGATGAACCTACGGGAAATCTGGACAACCAGAACAGCAGGGAAGTGATGGAGCTGCTGAAATATTCCAATAAAAAGTATAAGCAGACCCTGCTGTTAATAACCCATGATGAGAATATTGCCCTTCAGGCGAACCGCATTATCAGGCTGGAGGATGGAAAAATTGTATCCGATGAAACGCTTGCATCTGCAAAGGAGGTGTAGGCTATGTGGAAAAATTATTCTGCGGGATATTTTAAAAACAACAGGACAATGATGATTTTTATTATGACCGTTGCTCTTTTTACGGGGGCATTGATTTCCTTTATCAGTCATTATTATTACAATCTCTGGCAAGACTATGCGTACAGAAGTTATTTAAAAACAGGTTCGCAGGAAATGCCGATTAGTACAGCCTTTGTTATTTATTCGGTTATTATTGTTTTAACAGTTATTTCTCTGACTCTTATGATTTATAATACTTTTGCCGTGTCCATGAGCAGCAGAATCCATCATTTGGGTGTGCTGAAAAGCGTAGGCGCAACGCCGAGGCAGCTAAGAAGCGTTTTGATACAGGAAACTCTGGGGATATGCTGTCTGCCCGTATTGTTTGGCAATTTTCTGGGAGTGGGAATAGCATATGTGATTACATCCATTATAATAGATGCCGGGGAACTGATCAGAACTTATGATATAAGTTTTATGTTCAGTCCGTGGGTGCTGCTGCTGACAATTGCCATATCTCTTTTTACAATCGGAGTGTCCGCATGGATTCCCGCACGGAAGATTAGCAGGATTTCCGTAATGGACGCTATCTTTAACAGGGAAAACCATATGCCGCATAAAATGAAGAAATTCAGGATTTTTTCCGCATTGTTCGGCATAGAAGGAGAGCTTGCAAGGAAATCCCTTTATATGAGAAGGAAAAGCCTTCGGATTGCCGGCATAGCCGTGTTTTTGGCGGTAATGGGGTTTTATGTATTTATGAATGTGGAGAAGGTTTCAGCCTTAAGCGTGCAGGAAACCTATTTTAACCGGTATAAGGATGTATGGGATTATATGGTTACTTTAAAAGGAGAAGTAAGGTCAAAACAGTCTGTGTTGGAAAGAGCGAAAGTAACGGAAGGCATCAGCAGCTGTATTCTATATGGAAAAGGAAATATTTATGTTTCCATGACGAAAGAAGGCTTTAGTAAAGAGCTTATGGAATTGGGGGGACCGGAAACCCTTTCAGGAAGCGTGGTGCAGCAGGAAGGAGAAAATTATTTGCTGGAAATTCCTGTCATTGTACTGGATGATGATAGTTTTAAAAAATATGCCGGGAATTACGATGGCGGAAATGGCAATGCCGAAAATCATGATATGGAAAATATACCCGGTGGAGAACAGGGGATTATCCTGATTAACCGGATTTGGGACAATCTGCACAGCAGCCGTTTTGAAAAAGAAGTACTTCCCTTTTTGGAGCAGGGAAAAGAAGAAACTTTGGAGATTTCCGTGAGTATGCAGACGGAAGAAGGGATAGCGGAAAAGGCAGCAGTAAAAGTTATGGGATTCGTTGATGAGGGCCCGGCATTGAGGGAAGAACTGGCATGGGACCGCCCGGTAATCATTATGAGCATCGGTTATTATGAAGGGCTGCATATGCCTTTTCTGAATGAGGAGTGCTTTTTAACGATCATGACGGATTCCCGAGAGGAAAATCCGGAAGTGGAAAATAGTCAGAAGCTTTTTCTTTCGGAAGGGGACGAGTGGGAAGGACGCGTTAACGTAGAGCGTTCGGATGAAACGATGAGAAGCGGCGCTAGGTTGATTGTAGGGATTGTAGCATCTGTTTTGGCGTGTGTGGGCTTAAGCAATGTTTTTTCCGTTGCTCTGGGAGAGATTGTACAAAGAAAGCGGGAGTTTGCCAGATATTTATCCATAGGGCTTTCTCCTAAGGGAATGAAGAAAATTCTGTATTTAGAAGCTTTGGAAATCAGTTTAAAGCCTATATTGATCAGCCTTCTCCTGAATGTTCCCTTCGTAATATGGATTTTGAAGCAAAGCGGTATTTCCATGAAAGTCTATTTGCAAAATATGCCTTTTTATCTCATTTTTCTCTTTTCTTTCGGGATTGTTTTTATTGTCTGCCTGACTTATTATATTGGTGGAAAGAAAATTTTAAGCAATGATTTGGTCGAGGTATTGAAGGACGAAAGGATTTGCGGATAAGGAAAGGGGCGTATCACAAATGCAGCAAAGAGCATTTCAATTACAAAACGGTGTTTTACTGCCTGCCATTGGGTTTGGCACTTACAAAGCTACGGATGGAAACGGAAAACAGGCCATATCGGATGCTCTGGAAACAGGATATCGTTATCTGGACACAGCGTCTTTTTACGGTAATGAAGGCGAAATCGGCGAGGCTGTAAAGGAAAGCGGAATTCCCAGGGAAGAATTGTTTCTTGCCAGCAAGGTCTGGAAAACGGAAATGGGATATGAAGAGACAAAGGCTGCCTTTGCAAAAACCCGGGAGAGACTGCAGACAGATTATCTGGATTTATATTTGATTCACTGGCCTAAAAAAGCGCCGGAGGATGAGAACTGGAAGGTATGCTTAAAGGAAACCTGGCTCGCCATGGAGGAGCTTTATGAAGAAGGCCGTATCAGGGCAATCGGCGTCAGCAACTTCCTGCCCCATCATCTGGAAGTGATTTTGGAGGATGCCAGGATAAAGCCTATGGTAAATCAGTTAGAGCTTCATGTGGGATATTTGCAGATGGCAGCGGTCAATTATTGCAGGGAGCATGATATATTAGTGCAGGCATGGAGTCCCTTGGGCAGAAGAAGAGTTTTAGAAGAGCCTGTTGTATTGTCCTTTGCAGAAAAGTATCAGGTTACGCCGGCCCAGTTTTTGTTGGGATTTTTACATCAGGAAGGATTTTCGGTTATCCCCAAGGCATCTGCCAGGGAGCGTATGATAAGCAATCAGCAGATTTTTGGTTTTACCCTGTCGGAAGAGGATAAATATTTTCTGGAATGCCTGCCGCAGATGGGATGGTCGGGAGAACACCCGGATTTATAGGATATGTGCGCAGCAGGGCGGCAAAGAGGGTAAAGCGCAATTGGTCAGAGAACAGACGGAGAAAAGTATACTAATCTTCCTCCGTGTCTGCTTCTGCCAATGTAAAGATAAACTCTGATCCGACGCCTTCGGTACTGATAACGTTAATATTTTCCCCGTGGGAATGGATAATTTCTTTGGTAATGGAAAGGCCCAAGCCGGTTCCTTTTTTATCCTTCCCGCGGGAAAGATCTGTTTTATAAAAACGGTCAAAAATCATTTTCAGGCTATCCTTTGGAATACCGATGCCTGAGTCTTTAACGGAAACAAACAGCTTGTTATGCTTTTCCCTTGTCTCAATGGTAATGGTAGAATTGTTGTGGGAGAATTTAATAGCATTATCCAGCAGATTGTATAAAACCTGCTGAATCTTGGTTATGTCCGCATGAACCATCATTTCTTCTCCGGTTAAAATCAGGGAAATACTGATGGATTTCTGTTCACAGGTTCCTTCGAAGGTTGCCACCGTGTTACGGATGATCTGGTTAATATCAAAATCCGACATTTCTAAAACCATTCCCTTTGTATTTAGGTTATTTAATGTTAAAAGGGAGTTGGTTAGTTTTGCAAGGCGGTCCGTTTCATTTAATACGATATTCAAATATTTTTCGTGCATTTCCGGCGGGATGGTTCCGTCAAGCATGGCCTCCAGATAGCCTCTGATGGAAGTTAAGGGGGAACGGAAGTCGTGGGAAACATTTGCCACAAATTTTTTCTGGTTGTCTTCAGAACGTGCGATTTCGCTTGCCATATAATTAAGCGAAGCGGCAAGATAGCCCAGCTCGTCATTACTGTCAACGCTGAATTCATAATGCATGTTACCTTCTGCATACTGCTCTGTGGCGCGGATAATCTTACGCAGGGGAATATAAAAGATTTCCGTGAAAAATAAAAGAATAATCAGGGAAAGAAAAATTAAAACCGCAAGGGTAATATAAGTAATGCTCAGGTAATCGTCGCTTCGCTTTCTGAGCTCGCTCATAGGCTGATGGATTACCACATAGCCTTTGATTTTATAATTGGATGTAATGGGCGTATAGACGCTGAGCATTTCTTCATCAAATTCTCCAAAGAAATCATCCCGGATATAATAGGAATCCGCGGTTATGGAAGGATTGAAATCCTCTATAACCTTTGGATTTGACAAGTCGGGCATTTCTAAGGAATTCAGCACAACCGTACCGGAAGGATTGACGATCCAGATGGAAGCCGATAAGTATGTGGACAGTGCTTTTAACTGACTGTATGCGTTCTCTATGGTAATCTGATTGTTGTACAAGTCATTTACATAGGTTTTGGCAATCAAAGACCCTTCTTCATAAAGGGTTTCCGCGGTTTCCCGGATTTCATGCTCTAAAGTCAGGGAAGAGGAAAAGGTAGCGACCGCCAGAAACCCGAAACATCCGAAGATGATATATGCCACCAGAAATTTCAGATATAACATTTTTTTCATGAATGTACCTCGAACTTATAACCGATACCCCATACTGTGGATAGTCTCCATACCTCGTGGTCCCGGATTTTTTCCCGGAGTCTTTTGATGTGGACGTCTACCGTACGTGTATCCCCGATATATTCGTAGCCCCAAATCTGGTCTAAAAGCTGCTCCCTTGTAAATACCTGATTGGGAGAGCTGGCAAGAAAATACAAAAGCTCCAGTTCTTTAGGGGGCATTTCCAGTGTCCTGTCCTTATAAACAACGGAATAATTGGTAAGGTTAATGGTCAGATCGGGATATTCCACCATTTTAACCTTAGCGGCAGGGACGGAAGGTTCCGCAGCGGGTGCGGCAGCAGGCTTATAACGGCGTAGCACGGCCCTAACCCTTGCAACCAGCTCCTTGGTATCAAAGGGCTTTTCCATGTAGTCGTCCGCGCCCAGTTCCAGACCTAAAACCTTGTCAAAAATTTCCCCTTTTGCAGAGAGCATAATAATGGGAATAGAAGAAGAACTGCGAACCTCGCGGCAGACCTGGTAACCGTCAATACCGGGAAGCATTAAATCCAGTAAGATCAAATTGGGTCTAAAGGTTTTCACAGCCTCTAAGGCGGATTCTCCGTCGTAAACAATAGAAGTCTCAAAGCATTCCTTTGTTAAATAAAGGGAAATCAATTCCGCAATATTTTCATCATCATCGACAATTAATATTTTTTGTTTGCTAACCATAAATACCTCCTGCTCTTATACTGCCACAGTCATTTTTCCCTATTTTAGAAATTAGATCATGCTATAAAATACTGTGGGTTGGTTCTTACTTAAATTCCGCTATCGTAACTCCTGCATCGCCTTCTCCAAATTCTCCAAGGCGGTAGGATGCAATATATGACTGACGCCGTAAGTGGTCGGATACAGCTTTGCGCAGCGCCCCGGTGCCCTTTCCGTGCACAATGCGGACGCTTGGAAGATGAGCGATATAAGCATCATCCAGATATTTGTCCAGAGCTGAAATGGCTTCATCACAGGTCATTCCCAAAAGATTGATTTCCGGGGAAACAGACGCGGATTTTGACATTTTAATTCCCGAGGAATGGGAACGAATAAGCTTGGGAACCTTGATTTCCTCGTCAGGCGCGGGAGCTAAATCCTTAATATTTACTTTGGATTTGATAATGCCGCACTGGACGAAAAGATTACCCTTATTATCCGGCTTGGAAACAACAATGCCTTCTACCCCCATAGAAAGCACTTTTACTCTTTCTCCTGATTTAATGGATTCCGCAGTAAGTCCCGGACCTTTGGGAGCCTTTGCTTTCAAGGTCAGTTTTTCGTTTTTTTCTGCAATTTTTGCCCCCACCCTCTGACGCTGCTTCTCCATTTCCTGCATAGGGGTAGCCGTGCCGTATTTGTGGAAATTCCGGATGGTTTCATCGGCAACGTCTTTGGCCTCCTGCAAAATTTCCCTTGCTTCTTCCGTTGCCTGACGGATGATACGTTCTCTTGCGGAATCAACTTTTTCCTGTTTTTGCAGAAGCTGTTCCTTTAAAGCTTTTATTTCTTCTTTGTAAGAAGCAATTTCCAACTGCTCTTTTTCAACGGTAAGACGGCTCTTTTCCAAATCCGCAAGAACATCTTCAAAGCTGCTGTCCTCATTGGAGAGCCTGGATTTGGCGCCTTCAATAATAAAGGAAGGAAGCCCTAGCTTACCGGAAATGGCAAAAGCATTGCTTTTGCCGGGAATGCCGATCAAAAGGCGGTAGGTCGGGGAAAGGGTTTCCACATCAAATTCACAGCTTGCGTTTTCCACGCCTTCTTCTGACAGGGCGTAGAGCTTTAATTCGCTGTAATGGGTTGTTGCCATGGTGTATACACCCCGTTTATTTAGCTGTGACAATATGGAAATTGCCAGCGCCGCTCCTTCCGTAGGGTCTGTTCCCGCACAAAGCTCATCAAAGAGACAAAGGCTTTGGGCGTTTGCCTCCTTTAACATAAATACAATATTTTTCATATGGGATGAAAAGGTGGATAAGGACTGCTCAATGCTCTGCTCGTCTCCGATGTCGGCAAAGACATTGTAAAACACCTTCAATCTGCTTCTGTCCAAAGCGGGAATGTGAAGCCCTGCTTGTCCCATAAGCGTAAAAAGTCCCACTGTTTTTAAAGAAACGGTTTTACCGCCGGTATTGGGACCTGTGATAATCAGCTGGTTGAAATCCTCTCCTAAACGGATGTCGATAGGAACAACCGTTTTGGAATCAAGTAAAGGATGTCTGCCTTTTCGGATATTGATATCGCCGTCCTCAGAAAAGACAGGTTCCGTGGCATTTTGCTCTAAAGCCAGACGGCCCTTGGCAAAAATAAAGTCAAGTCTTGTCATTAATCTGCTGTTTTGCGCAATGGTTTCGGCATAGGGCATAAAGGAGGCGGATAAAGAAGCCAGAATCGCTTCAATTTCTTCTTTCTCAGCCACGGAAAGTTCCTTTAAGCGGTTGTTTAATTCCACTATAGAAGCCGGTTCAATAAACAGGGTGGAACCGGTTGAGGACTGGTCGTGGACCATACCGGGAACCTGCCCCTTATGCTCAGCCTTTACGGGCAGGCAATAGCGGTTATTACGCATGGTAATAACTGCATCCATCAGATAGCTTCGTAAAGAACCGTTTACCATGGAGTTCAGCTGGGAATGAATCTTATCTCCCGTAGCTGCTATTTTGCGGCGAATGTCCTTTAAGGCAGGAGATGCGTCATCTGCAAATTCATCGGAAGCCAATATACAGCGCCTTACTTCCGTGGATAAGGGGGTAAGGGGTTCTAATTCATCAAAAAATCCCGTCAGACTGTCTTGTCCTGCATCGGAAGATTGCCCATTGCCGTCCTGCAGGTTATTTTGGATGTGTCCGCTTCCGTCATTAATAGGATTTCCGGTTCTGCCATATTGCTTTACCCTGGAGGTATTTTCCAAAAGCCCCGCCAGAAGCAGAAGCTCGTCGGCATTGAGACTGCCGCCGATGGAAAGATGCTTGGTAATATAGCTTACATCTTTATTGTTACCAAAAGAGGTGGAACCGTTTTTTAATAAACGACCCAGAGCATCCCCGGTCTGCTGCTGATAAAGACGGATCTGTTTTATGTCTGTCTTGGGGGAGATTTTCAGACAAAGCTGCCTGCCCGGTTCCGAGTCCGCATGGCCGGATAATTGTTCTACAATTTTATCAAATTCTAATATTTTAAAAGCTTTTTTATTCATGTGAAAAGTATAGCATACATCAGAAAAAAATCCAACGAACCTTTACAATAAATGAACCATCCGATATACTAAAACTGTATGATTTCCACAGAAAATGCGGAAATTACCGCAGGAGGCGTGGAGACGGACGCCTATTATTTATTTAATGAGGAAATGGAATGGAAGAAAAAGAACCTTATTCTTTTATGAATGAGACAATCAAAAAAAGACCGATAAATAAAAATAAGCTTTTTCGCAAAACCATGGCAACTATTTGCGGAGCGGTTGTATTTGGCGTGATTGCCTGCGTGACTTTCTTTTTATTGGAGCCGGTTATCAGCAACTGGATTTCGCCGGAGGAAATTACCAAAATAGAATTTCCCGAAGAGGAGGATGAAATCATTCCTGAAGAACTGTTGACTGAAGAAAATGTTTCACAGGAAACAGCTAAGGAAACCCAGGAGCAGATTAATGAGCGAATCAATGAGCAGATTAAACAGGAAGTAGTCGACGGGCAGCTGGCGTTAAAAACCTATCAGGCTGTTTATGAGGAGCTTTATCTGATCGCCACAAATGCCGCCGGATCCATAGTGACGGTAACAGGAGTTTCACAGGAGACGGACTGGTTTCAGAACCAGGTGGAAAATGTTAATGAAACATCGGGTATCATTATAGCAAAAACAGATACGCAGCTTTATATTCTGGCGGATTTAAACAGTCTGCCCCATGCGGAAACCTATACGATAACTTTTCATAATAATAACAGGGCTGAGGCCTGGCTGTGGCATGCCGATCCCCATACGGGACTGGCGGTCTTTACGGTTGCAAACAGCGGAATGTCCAAAGAGGAATGGGACGCTTTTACCGTTGTGCGACTGGGAAATTCCAATTCCCCTTCGATTGTGGGGAGGCCGGTAGTTGCAATAGGAAGTCCCTTGGGCCAAAGCGGCTCTGTCTGCTATGGAATTGTTACATCCAATCAAAAATCCATTACCTATGCGGATTATAGTTATCGCGTACTAACTACGGATATTGTGGGAAGTGAAACCAATGCCAGCGGTATTATCATTAACACGTCCGGACAGCTTTTGGGAATTATTACGAGAGAATCTACGGCAAGCACCAGCGGGGCGCTTCTGACCTGCTTTGGAATTTCGGATATAAGAGACCTGATAGAGCAGCTTTCCAACAAAGACAAAAGGTTGTATCTGGGAATATACGGAGCAGAGGTAACAGATGATATTCACACTAATCAGGGAATTCCCTATGGCATTTATGTTACGGAGGTAGATTCGGGATCTCCTGCCATGACCAGCGGAGTAACCAACGGGGATGTGATTATCCAGTTGGGAAATGTAGAAATACACGACAGTACAGATTATAAAAACGCCTTAAATTCTATGCGGTCGGAGTTAACAGCTGCGATTAAGCTGAAACGCTTTGACGGAGAAACATATGTAGATATTGAAGGCGAAATTAAACCGGAGGAATTAAGATAATGAAATATTTAAAGGACTACAGAGAAGGCGACAGAGTTGATACAATCTATTTATGCAAATTTAAACAGTCTGCCATGACTAAAAACGGGAAACCTTATGAGACTGTTATTTTGCAGGACAAAACAGGAACGCTGGATGCAAAAATCTGGAATCCCAACGATGCGGGGATCGATGAATTTGAAATTTTAGATTTTATTTATGTTTCAGGAGAGATTGTTTCCTTTCAGGGAGCATATCAGGTTAATGTAAAAAGAATCCGCCGTGCCCAGGAGGGAGAATACGACCCGGGAGAATACTTGCCTGTCTCCAAGAAGGATATTGGGCAGATGTATGAGGAATTGAAAAAGCTGATAGAATCTTTAGAAAACCCTTATTGCAAGCAGCTTCTGAAAAAGCTTTTTGTAGAGGATCAGGAATTTGCCGGAAGGTTCTGCAAGTCCTCTGCAGCAAAAACCGTTCACCATGGCTTTGTGGGGGGACTGTTAGAGCATACCTTAAGCGTGACGAAGCTTTGCGATTACTACTGTACACAATATCCCATCTTAAACAGGGATTTACTTTTGACAGCGGCAATGTGCCATGACATCGGAAAGACAAAAGAGATTTCCCTTTTTCCTGCAAATGATTATACGGATGAGGGAAATCTTTTGGGCCATATTGTAATGGGAAGTGAAATGGTTTCTGATGTGGCAAAAGAGATTCCCGGTTTCCCGCCTGTTATTTTGGGCGAACTGAAGCATTGTATTCTGGCGCATCACGGAGAACTGGAATATGGCTCTCCCAAGAAACCCGCTCTCGTAGAAGCGGAGGCATTGAATTTTGCGGACAATACCGACGCCAAAATGGAGACCTTTACAGAGCTTTTGGAGGGAACCAGTGAGACGGGATGGCTTGGATATAACAGGATGCTTGAGAGCAACGTGCGGGCAACTAAGATGAAATAAGGATGAAAGAAAATCTTTGCTCCTTAATTGGAGGGCCCAGTGCCGGACGGATATGTTTGTTGTATGTGCATTTGGCTACTGATGTAAGAGTCGGGAACGAGACAAACAGATTTAATAAATATAGTTTTTTCAAAAGAAGGTAAATACGAGACTTATGAAAGAAAAGGCAGTTTATAGAAAGAATGATATGGTAACCGTGACCATTGAAGATGTAGGAATGGACGGAGAAGGCATCGGTAAGGCGGATGGATATACCCTGTTTATCAAAGATGCCGTCATAGGAGATTTGGTGGAGGCCAAGATTATGAAGGCCAAGAAAAATTATGCTTATGCAAGATTAGAGAAGGTGTTAAAGCCTTCTCCTTTTCGTGTAAAGCCCCTTTGCGATTACGCAAGAGTGTGCGGAGGCTGCCAGCTGCAGGCTGTGTCCTATGAGGAACAGCTGCATTTTAAAGAAAGGAAAATTTTTCGTGACCTTGTGCATATCGGCGGATTTTCGAAAGAAGAAATAGAGAAGGTTATGGAACCTGTTGTGGGTATGGAAAAACCTTTTTATTACCGGAATAAGGCGCAGTATCCCGTAGGAGCCAATAAGGAAGGAAAGCTGATTGCAGGATTCTATGCGGGAAGGACACATTCCATTATTGCAAATACAGACTGTAAGCTGGGGCTGACTATTAACGGCAGGATATTGGAAGCGGTTTTATCCTTTATGGAGCGGAACCATGTTACTGCTTATGATGAAACCCTGCATAAGGGGCTGGTGCGCCATGTGTTGATTCGATGCGGATTTGCCACAAAGGAAATCATGGTATGTCCGGTAATTAACGGAAAAGCATTTCCAAAGGCAAAAGAATTTATCGACGGTCTTTTACAGATAGACTTAAAGGAAAAAGGAGAGGACTGGAAAATTACCAGTATTTGTATTAGTTCCAACACGAAGGATACCAATGTGATTATGGGAGATGGATTTGAAGTGTTGTATGGTAAGGGGTATATTACCGACTATATCGGGGATGTGGCGTTTCGGATTTCGCCTTTGTCCTTCTACCAGGTAAATCCTTTACAGACGAAAAAGCTTTATGAGATTGCGTTAGATTATGCTGACTTATCCGGCAATGAAACGGTTTGGGACTTATATTGCGGTATCGGCACGATTTCCCTCTTTCTGGCGAGGAAAGCAGGGAAAGTATACGGCGTGGAAATTATTCCCCAGGCAATTGAGAACGCAAGGGAAAATGCGGTTATCAATCAGATAGAAAATGTTGAATTTTTCGTTGGAAAGGCGGAAGAGGTTCTGCCGGAAAAATACGAAAAGGAGCAGATTAAGGCGGACGTCATTGTGGTTGACCCGCCCAGAAAAGGATGCGATGAGAAGTGCTTAAACACCATAGTCAGGATGCAGCCGGAGCGGATTGTCTATGTGAGCTGCGATCCGGCTACTCTGGCGAGAGACTTGAAGTATCTGCGGCAGAATGGGTATGAGCTCAGGAGAGTGAGAGGGGTGGATCAGTTTGGGCAGACGGTGCATGTTGAAGTCGCATGTTGTCTACAAAGGGAGGACAAAGCGAATCCGTAGATTCGCTTGTAGAAATCCTTGAATTTACGCACTTTGCGAGGATTTTTAAGTTTAACCGAACACCTGAAATTGGAAAGAAAAAAGAGATTTCTCACGAGATTAAAGTGTCCGTAGTTATGGAACTCGTATGAGTGGACACAAAAATGTATAGTTCACAAACTCAATCATTACAGAAAAATTTTATCAACAACTGAATAATAGGTAAGTCATGCGAATGTTTGGTTCGCATTTAGACCGCTTGTTTTCTATATCCTTATGGTGTGGAGCAGGCGGTCTTTTTGATTTAAAATTGCCAGCATTCATTAGACACCTTAATAATCAAATTAAAAAGTAGGAGGACAAACAGATGGAGCAGACAAGTAAAAAGAGTATATGTGGGATTTTCGACCACAATGTACAAACGGAAAATGTAAAGATTAGCGAACTGCATGATTTTCAAGGGCATCCGTTCAAGGTAGAGCATGATATGCAGCTCTTTGAATTATCGAAGAGTATTGAGGAGAAGGGCGTGCTTGTTCCCTTGATTGTAAGACCAAACCCAATTGGATCAGGGTATGAAATCGTTGCAGGGCACAGAAGAAAAGCAGCCAGCGAATGGGCAGGTATAGACACGGTTCCCGTGATGATTGTGCAGATGGATGATGCAGAAGCGACGATAGCGATGGTGGACAGTAATTTACAGCGGGAGCATATCAAGCCTAGCGAGAAAGCTTATGCCTATAAAATGAAGCTGGAAGCCATGAAGCAGCAGGGAAAGAAATTCACTGATACTTTGTCCCAAGTTGGGACGAAGCTGTCAAAGGATGTGGGAGAAAACGGAAAGCCCATACTTCGTTCGGATGAGCTTTTAGCAAAACAGGTTGGGGAGAGCCGGAACCAGATCGCAAGGTATATCCGTCTGACAAATCTTATTCCCAAAATCCTTGATATGGTGGATGAAGGGAAAATAGCGTTTACTATAGCGGTAGAACTTTCTTATTTGAAAGAAGAGGAACAGTATGAACTTCATGCGGTAATGGATTTGGAGCAGTGTACACCGTCTCTTTCACAGGCAAACCGGATGAAACGCCTGAGTCAGTCAGAGGGGATTGATATGGATAAAATGTATGATATTTTGGGAGAGGAAAAAGCAAATCAGAGAGAACAGATTAAAATTAGGGCAGATTCATTATCGCAGTATTTTCCCGCAGATTTCACACCAAAGCAGAAAGTGGAACTGATAGAAAAATTGGTCAGGGATTGGCATGAAAAACAGACAGGTATTCATAACTGTTCAGCTAAAAGAGCGGAAAAATCATGATAGAAACAGAAGATTGGAGGATAAAGTTATGGGTAGGAAAAAAGAAGAATTATCGATATTTGAACAAATGGGTGGCACTTACACAGAAAAAGACGGTATCTTATATCCCAATATCCGTATTGGCGAAGAAGAAACAGAAGCAATACAGGATACTTTTTCAGGAAAATACGGAGATTTATGGAAAAAGTATCTGAAAGAAAACCAGTCGGATAGATATTATCATCTGATTCGTTTAGGGTAGCTGAAACAAAAAGCGGAAGAAATCAATGAAGAAGCAAATGAATTGTTTGACAGGATTATGCAGCAGTATTTACAGAAGCATAAACCGGAGAATCCAGATTCTACAATGGAAATGTGGCAGCTTCGGGAACAGGCTAAGGAAATGGCAGAGGAAGTGGTTCTTCAAGATATTGTCTACTGTTATCACTAAATATTGATGCACACGATTTTTGTAAGGTAGATTCTGCGTTTACACGCAGCAAAAATCGGCGCAAAAAACATTATAAAAAAGAAAGGGAAAAATTATGGCGAATATAAGAGAATATAACATGAATGGAACATTGATCTTAGGAATTGATCATGGATATGGAAATATCAAAACAGCACACAGGGTATTTCCAACCGCACTGATTAAGAGTGAGAAAGCGCCAACTTTCAGTAAGGATTATCTGGAGTATGACGGATATTTCTACATTATCGGGGAAGGTCATAAGAGCTTTATCGCTGAAAAGCAGTCAGATGATGATAATTATATCCTGACGCTTGCGGCAATAGCAAAAGAACTGAATGCAAGGGAATTAACCTCTGCCAGAGTGCATCTTGCCGCAGGACTTCCGTTGAAGTGGGTGCAGGCGCAGAGAGAATCCTTCCGCCAATATCTGATGCAGAACAAGATTGTGCAGTTTCGTTATAAAGACAGACAGTACGAGGTTGAGATTGCCGGATGTACAGTCATGCCACAGTGCTATTCCGCGGTGGCGGAAAACTTGAAAGATTTTAAAGGGATGAATTTACTTGCCGACATTGGCAACGGAACAATGAATATCATGTATTTAAACAATGGCAGGGCGATGGAGAGTAAATCATGGACAGAAAAACTCGGTGTTTTCCAGTGTATGAAGCGTATTCATAATAAGGTGCTGGACGAAACGGGAACAAACCTGATGAACGAGGTCATTGAAAATTATCTAAGAACAGGGGAAACGGATATTGTAGAGCCCTATGTCTCACTCATGAAAGAAGCAGCAGTTTCCTATGTACAGGAGATTTTTCAGAAGCTGAAGGATTATGAATATAATGAAAGCCTTATGCAGCTTTACTTTATGGGCGGCGGCGCAAGAATCGTGGAAGCTGTCGGGGAATATAACCGGGAGAGGACGCATTTTAATCACGATATCTGTGCGACTGCAAAGGGATATGAATATTACTGTTACATGATTTTGCGCCACAACAAAAAGTGCAACTAGAAAGAAGGTGCAGGAATGACAGGAAATATCCGTAACCGCAATGTGCGGTTTTATGAGGAAAAGGAAGCTGACAGACGGGCATGGGAAATACTTCACTCAGAAGCTGTCAGGGCATTTCCCTCGCAGAATGACTTTATCATTCAGGCAATTAATGATTTTTATGACCGGCATCTGGCAATATTTGATGATCCTTATCTGGAAACAAGGGAAAAAGAGGATGCCTTTGCAGGTAGGATCGTGGAAAAGGTGGAACAGAAAGTGCTTGGCAACCTGTCACAGCTTATCGGGATTTACCTTTTGCAGCAGCAGAATATCTTGGCAATGGGAAATAATGCAAGGGCGGAGAACTATTTGAAAGACAGTGGGGATGTGCAGGTATTAAGTTCCGGCGGTGGTATTCTACAAAATGGTGGGGAAGCGGAAACAGAGGAACCGGAGGAGAATGAGTTTCTTGATTTCAGTTTTGGAGGATAGCCGGAATGGGGGTTCTTAGGGGGCGAAGCCCCCTGAGCAGGTAGCACCGGTGGCGCAGACAGTGAGGAAGAAATAAAAATCGGAGTGTCCGGCAGGCACTCCGATTTTTATTTTGATGAGCTGGCAAGCCAACGGTACTACCTGCCTATATCATTCCCACCACATCGGCGGCAGGTGGAAAAGTGCCAGAGTGGGAAAGCGATGTGGAAAAGCCGGACGGAGCGTAGAGCGAGGGGAGGCTTTCGTCTGGGAGCTGCGTTTTTGCAGCGGACAGACTTATGGGAATGATGTGCCCTGCTTACAGAGCATTTCTATGACAAAGGCTACAGAGAATACGGTAAATGGCATTGAATGGACACAATAGCCTCTCGGATTCATAATGAGTTGGCTTAGATTTGTATTTTGATAACTGAATATTGTGAAGTTTTGGAAAGATATCAGATAAATGTGGAAAAAAGGGCGCACTTTTCCCTTGATATTAGA
>CAJTCE010000050.1 GCA_910574745.1 Lachnospiraceae bacterium
GTGATTGTTATTCGCAATTCAATTATACCATCAAGTGCAGGTTTGTGCCTTTTTTATGGACTAAAGTATTGATTTTTCAAGGTTCAGCACACCAATCGGTGTGGGAAGTTTGAGTAACTAATATTTGCAGATTGGAGGAAAATATAGATTTGAAAAATTTAAAGGATAAATGAAGTGAAACAATATAAATACAAAGGTCTTATACCCTACAACACTTTAAATGAATATCTATGGTTCGGTATAGACGGTATTTACAAATGTTAAATAATACGGTGCAAAGAGAGGAAATATCATCAAACATATTCAAATATACCCTGAATCGCATCAGATACATTAATCATCTCGGGAAGAGGCAAGCGGCCTGCTCTTTTATGACCACGAACAGATAAATCCAACAATGCAAGCTTTTCACATTGTATATATCCTTCTGCATGTTCCGTGGACATCCATATATGAAGAGGTCCCGGCTTAGAGTGCTTAATAACAGGACATCCTATTATTTGACCGCTGGTATTAAAAAAATCCTTACTGACAACTAATACCGGATGTTTAATTTTTTCTATTTTCAGAATATCTCCTTGATGCAAATATTCCATTACCATACCTCTCTTCCCATAGGTTCGCCCCAGTCGTATTCGCCGTCAAGCATCAGCTTTCCGTCAAATTCTGCAGATCTTTCTTCCAGTGTTTTATGACGAAAGGATTTTGCTAAAGTAATCACACCGTCTGATACCGTTACATCTAAAAACTCATTTAATGAAATTCCCGCACTTTTCAGTATTTCCTTTGGCAGTCTTATTCCCTGGCTGTTTCCCCATTCCTTTACTTGCGCTTGCATATAAAACCTCCTTACTATTGGGTATATACTTAGTATATACTGCTTGATAAAAATTATCAATGCATATTTACTTTACTGAATTTTTAACCGACCAACTATTCATTTTTCACATTGTAGCATAAAATTTTTTGCATTTTACTCTTAATCAGTATAATTACAAGAAAATGTGGTTAAGTGAATTGTTGTGATAATGTCACAGCTTTTTATTAGGCCAGAGTATTCCCTGTTTTTAAAAAATCATTGGACTATTACCAAAATCTCACAAAATATAAAAAAAGTGTCTAATTTGCAGAATAGCAAGGAGCATGAAAATCCCGGATTCTCTTGACAACTGTATTTTCCCCGAATTATAATACAAACAGTTTATAAATAGGAAAGACGTTGACGAAGAGAGTACGCTGCTTTTCAAAATCAAAGCGAGCCGGAGACGGTGTGAGTCCGGTATGAGTAGGAGGCTGCGGAAGATCACTTCCAAGTTGTGAAGACCAAAGGCAGAACCAATCGGGAAATATCGGTAAATTGGTAAATGCCCAGTAGTTTGAGACGGTATTCCCCCGTTACGGGAAATCATATGAATCTATTAAGAGAGTATGCTGTAACGGGTGGTAACGGATTTTTAACCTTCGTCCTTTTACGGGCGGAGGTTTTTTTATATCAGGCAAGACCATATTTACAGCAGGAAAGAAAGGAGTAAATCATGTACCGGAAAGTTGAAACCAATGTCAATTTTGTAGAGCATGAGAAAGCAACAGAAAAATTCTGGCGGGAGAGCAACATTTTTCAAAAAAGTATGGACAGCCGTAAGGAAGGACCTACCTATACTTTTTATGACGGACCGCCTACTGCAAACGGAAAACCTCATATCGGCCATGTGCTGACCCGCGTTATCAAGGATATGATACCGAGATACCGTACTATGAAGGGGTATATGGTGCCGAGAAAAGCGGGATGGGATACCCATGGCTTACCTGTTGAGCTGGAAGTGGAGCGTCTGCTGGGATTGGACGGAAAGGAACAGATTGAAGAGTATGGTCTTGACCCTTTTATTCAGAAATGTAAAGAAAGCGTCTGGAAATATAAGGGAATGTGGGAGGATTTCTCGGGAACCGTAGGCTTCTGGGCGGATATGGATGACCCCTACGTAACCTATCATGATGATTTTATCGAGTCCGAGTGGTGGGCGTTAAAGGAAATCTGGAATAAGGATTTATTATATAAGGGCTTTAAAATCGTGCCTTACTGCCCGCGCTGCGGGACGCCCTTATCCTCCCATGAGGTGGCACAGGGCTATAAATCCGTTAAGGAACGTTCCGCAACTGTCCGTTTTAAGCTGAAAGGAAAGGATGAGTATTTCCTGGCATGGACAACCACGCCCTGGACCCTGCCCAGTAATACCGCGCTCTGCGTAAATCCTGAGGAGACTTATGCAAAGGTAAAGGCGGCGGACGGCTATACCTATATCATGGCGGAGGCTTTGCTGGACACGGTTATGGCAAAGCTGGCTGAGGACGGAAAGCCTGCATACGAAGTTCTGGAAACTTATGTAGGCAGGGAACTGGTGGGAACAGAGTATGAGGCGCTCTTTCAATGTGCCGATGAAGCGGCAAAGAAGCAGAACAAAAAGGCGCATTTTATTACGGCGGATAATTACGTAACGCTGACCGACGGTACGGGAATCGTTCACATTGCGCCTGCTTTCGGCGAGGACGATGCCAGAGTAGGACGGGAAAATGACCTTCCTTTCGTTCAGTTTGTTGACGGAAAGGGCAATCTGACAGAGGAAACGCCTTTTGCGGGATTGTTTGTAAAAGACGCCGACCCTAAGGTATTGGTAGATTTGGACAGCAGGGGCTTGCTCTTTGACGCTCCCAAATTCGAGCATGATTATCCTTTCTGCTGGAGATGCGACACGCCCCTTATTTACTATGCAAGAGAATCATGGTTTATCAAAATGACAGCGGTAAAAGAGGACTTAATCCGCAATAACAATACCATTAACTGGATTCCCGAATCCATCGGTAAGGGACGTTTCGGCGACTGGCTTGAAAATATTCAGGACTGGGGCATTTCCCGTAACCGTTATTGGGGCACGCCTTTAAATGTGTGGACCTGTGACTGCGGACATATGGAAGCAGTGGGTAGCCGTCAGGAATTATTTGAAATGAGCGGGGATGAAAAGGCTAAAACAGTAGAGCTGCACAGACCCTATATTGATGAAATTACCATAAAATGTCCTAAGTGCGGCGACACCATGCACCGCGTGCCGGAGGTTATTGACTGCTGGTTTGACTCGGGGGCAATGCCTTTCGCACAGCATCACTATCCTTTTGAAAATAAGGAACTGTTTAAAAGCCAGTTCCCGGCACAGTTTATTTCCGAGGCTGTGGACCAGACAAGAGGCTGGTTCTATTCCCTGTTAGCGGAGTCTACTTTATTATTTAATAAAGCTCCTTATGAAAATGTAATTGTTTTGGGGCATGTACAGGATGAAAAGGGTCAGAAGATGAGCAAATCCAAGGGAAATGCCGTTGATCCCTTTGATGCGTTGGCAGAATACGGAGCAGACGCAATCCGCTGGTATTTCTATATTAATTCGGCGCCATGGTTGCCCAACCGTTTCCACGGAGATGCGGTTAAAGAAGGACGCAGCAAATTCATGGGTACACTCTGGAATACTTATGCGTTCTTTGTGTTGTATGCTAATATTGATGATTTCGATGCTGCAAAGTACACATTGGAATATGATAAACTGGCAGTTATGGATAAATGGCTGTTATCCAAACTGAATTCCACCGTTAAGGCTGTGGACGAAAATCTGGAAAATTACAGGATTCCCGAGGCGGCAAGAGCATTGACCGGCTTTGTGGATGATATGAGTAACTGGTATGTCAGAAGAAGCCGCGAGCGTTTCTGGGCAAAAGGTATGGAGCAGGATAAAATCAATGCTTATATGACCCTTTATACAGCTCTTGTTACCATTGCAAAGGCGGCGGCGCCCATGGTTCCGTTTATTACCGAGGACATTTACCGTAACCTTGTATGCAGCGTTGATAAAAATGCGCCTGAAAGCATCCATCTGTGCGATTTCCCTAAGGTAGAGGAAACCATGATTGATACACAGCTGGAAAAG
This sequence comes from Lachnospiraceae bacterium, assembly GCA_910574745.1. Classification (GTDB taxonomy): domain Bacteria; phylum Bacillota; class Clostridia; order Lachnospirales; family Lachnospiraceae; genus UBA2882. The sequence continues at coordinate 3,969 of CAJTCE010000050.1, forward strand.
GATATGGATGAGGTCTTAAAGATCGTAGTTATGGGACGTGCGGCAAGAAATGCGGCAAACATCAAAAACCGTCAGCCCATTGGCGATATGTACGTAAAAGCGCCTGCGGCTTTATCCCGGTTCTATGTGGACATTATCGAGGACGAATTAAATGTGAAAAAAGTGACCTTCGCAGAGGATGTCAGCGCATTTACAACCTATAGCTTCAAGCCTCAGCTTCGTACCGTTGGTCCCAAATACGGCAAACAGCTTGGCGGCATCCAGAAGACCCTGGCTGCTTTAGACGGCAGCAGCGCCATGGATGAGCTGAATGAAAAGGGAATGCTGAAATTTGATATAGACGGAACGGAAGTGACTTTATTTAAAGAAGATTTATTGATTTCCATGGAACAGAAAGAAGGCTTTGTAACGGAAGCGGATAATACGGTTACGGTTGTGCTGGATACGAACCTTACCGAGGAATTAATAGAAGAAGGCTTTGTATTCGAGGTCATCAGCAAGATTCAGACCATGCGTAAGGACAGCAAGTTTGAAGTGACCGACCATATCAAGGTGGCCGTTACGGACAATGAAAAGCTTGGCGGTATCGTTATGGCAAACAAGGAGTCCATCGCCACTAAGGTTTTAGCGGATGAGATGACGACGGAAGGCAGCTTTAAAATAAGTAAAGAGTGGTCTGTTAACGGAGAAAAGGTTACAATCTCTTTGGAGAAAGCGTAAGAAGTTAAAAGGAGTACTGAATGGAACCCAGAAAAGAAATGATTATAAATGAAGAATTGAAGACCGCCATCAAAATGATGGCGGAGGACAATAACAGCAAAAGCCAGAATGATATGATAGACATTTTGATGAAATCCAAGCTGTTAATTCCGGTAAAGATTTCTCCTGCGGCAAAAAGGGACGATCAGGGGAATTATATGTTGTCCCCCAAGCATAAGATTACTTTTGCCACGGTCAAGAATTACCAGGATACTAAAAATCCTGACTGGAGCTATTTTATTGGCTTTACGGACAGTGAGGAACTGAAGGCATGGGCTGGCGGAAAGAAAATCGACGCATTTTTAGCGGATTTTAACGACTATGCCGTTATGCTTTTAAAACCTGATGCGGTATGCAAGGGCTTTGTTTTGAATCCCGCCGGCGGAAATGTATGTTTCCCCACAGATGTGGTAAAGCAGATTATTAAGAGACGGGATGTAAAATAAATTTATGTGTTTAGCGAAAGATAAGTAAAATATATACTTTTTGTACTAATGATGAGAAAGCTGAAAGGGAGATACAAAATATGGCATTGGTTAATTGCAGCGAATGTGGAAAAGAAATATCAGATAAAGCAAGGGTATGCCCTCATTGCGGATACAAGAAAGAGGGGGATTTAGTAAAGCTTGTAAAGAATCAAAAGGGAAATTTAGTAAAGTATGTAAAGAATCCTAAAAATAGAATGCCAATATTTGCAGGGGGAATTATTCTTGCTTTCCTGCTTATAATACTTGTTGTAGTCCATGGGAAAATGGATTCTCCTTTTGAGAGAATAACCGAAAAAACTACAAGAAAAGATGTTATTAGACTTTTTGGCAAGGGAGATCAGATAGAAGGATCGACTGACGATGCGGCCCTATTTTATGGAAAAAGTAAATTTTGGGGATTAAAAGGAACACTTCGTTTTGTTTTTTTTGATGATGGGGAACTGTTTGGTGGATATTGGACCTATCGCTTAAAAGATGAAGAAACATTTGAAGATTATGATAGTCAAATAACAAAAATTATTGAATACTATACTGATTTATATGGCGAACCCAGGGAAAGCGGCGATGAGTATACTTGGTATGATGAAAACGAAAATGAATACACATTATATTTAGTCGATACAAAAATCCAAAGAGTAGCATATAAAGCCATAGAGGTTTCCTTTGACCCTTATTAATTCATAAAAAGCTTCAGTATATTTCATGTGATTAGAAAATGAAGTTAAAAAGTACCCACTTCCAACTATAACAGTTGGAGTGGGTATTTTCATTGTAGAATAAGTGGGTTTATATAAGTAAAATATGATTATGAAAGATTTATGCTGAAAGTCAGGAACATCATGAACCAAACTGAAAAGGCCTATTTGTATAATTTATCCATAGAATGGGGAAGAGAGGTGGAAATATTTCACATTTTGATTTCTTTCAACCCTTTATATTTGAGGAAAATTATTGTATAATGAGGATTGGTGTAGTGAAGATATTACACTTGAAATTTGAATTACATGCTACAGAAACATGAGGAGGAAGCTATGGCCAAAAAAGAAACAACAGTATTATCAACTTTTGATAAAGAGTTATTTAAAAGAAGCGTTCTTTATAATGTAAAAACTCTTTACCGCAAAACCCTTGAAGAGGCAACCAGCCAGCAGATATTTCAGGCTGTTTCCTATGCAATCAAGGATGCGATTGTGGATAACTGGTTAGAGACACAGAAGCAGTATGAAAAGGATGACCCCAAAACCGTTTACTATATGTCAATGGAGTTTTTAATGGGGCGTGCTCTGGGTAACAATATGATCAACCTTCAGGCATATACCGCTGTGAAGGAAGTATTGGAAGAACTGGGGCTTGATATTAATGTGATCGAAGATGAAGAGCCGGATGCCGCATTGGGTAACGGCGGTCTGGGAAGGCTTGCCGCATGTTTTCTGGATTCCCTTGCCACTTTGGGATATGCTTCTTACGGATGTGGAATCCGTTACAGATACGGTATGTTTAAACAGGAGATTAAGGATGGATTTCAGGTAGAGGTACCGGACGTCTGGCTGTCAGAGGGAAATCCTTTTGAACTGCGTCGTACTGAGTATGCAAAGGAAGTTAAATTTGGTGGTTATGTAACAGTCCATCAGGATGAAAACGGCAGGAATGTTTTTGCGCAGGAAGGCTACCAGTCAGTAACTGCAATTCCTTATGATATGCCTATCGTAGGATACGGCAACGGAATTGTTAACACTCTCCGCATCTGGGACGCACAGCCTGTAGAGTGCTTCCAGTTAGATTCCTTTGATAAAGGAGATTACCGTAAGGCTGTTGAACAGGAAAATCTTGCAAGAAACATTGTAGAGGTTCTTTATCCTAACGATAATCACTATTCCGGTAAGGAGCTCCGTTTAAAACAGCAGTATTTCTTTGTTTCCGCCTCTGTACAGGAAGCGGTTGCAAAATATATGAGAAATCATGATGATATCCATAAATTCCATGAAAAGGTTACTTTCCAGTTAAATGATACCCATCCTACTGTTGCAGTAGCTGAATTGATGAGAATTCTGCTTGACGAATATTATCTGACATGGGAAGAGGCATGGGAGGTAACAACCAAGACCTGCGCCTATACCAACCATACCATTATGTCGGAAGCTTTGGAGAAATGGCCGATTGAGCTGTTCAGCCGTCTGCTTCCCCGTATTTACCAGATTGTAGAGGAGATCAACCGCCGTTTCGTGCAGAAAATCGAGACAAAATATCCCGGCAATCGGGAAAAAGTGCGTAAAATGGCAATTATCTATGATGGTCAGGTTAAAATGGCGCATCTGGCAATTGCAGCAGGCTATTCCGTAAACGGTGTTGCAAGATTGCATACAGAGATTTTAAAGAATCAGGAATTAAAGGATTTCTACGAATTAATGCCTGAAAAATTCAACAATAAGACAAACGGTATTACTCAGAGACGTTTCCTTTTACACGGCAACCCTCTTTTGGCAGACTGGGTAACAGCTCATGTAGGAGCAGACTGGATCACAGACCTGCCCAAGATCAAAAAGCTGAAGGTATTTGCAGAGGATGAGAAGGCTCAGCAGGAGTTTATGAATATCAAATACCAGAATAAGGTACGTCTTGCCAATTACATTTTAGAGCATAACGGCGTAGAGGTTGATCCCCGCTCCATTTTTGACGTACAGGTTAAGAGACTCCATGAGTACAAACGACAGCTGTTGAATATTCTTCATGTGATGTACTTATATAATGAGATAAAAGAGCATCCGGAGATGGAATTTTATCCCAGAACCTTCATTTTTGGCGCAAAGGCGGCAGCAGGCTACAAAAATGCAAAGCTGACTATTAAACTGATTAATTCAGTAGCGGATGTTATTAATAACGATGCGTCTATTAAAGGTAAGTTAAAGGTTGTTTTCATTGAAAATTACCGTGTATCCAATGCAGAGTGGATTTTTGCGGCAGCAGATGTTTCAGAGCAGATTTCCACAGCTTCCAAGGAAGCATCCGGTACAGGAAATATGAAGTTTATGTTAAACGGAGCCCTTACGCTGGGAACCATGGACGGCGCCAATGTGGAGATCGTGGAAGAGGTTGGAGAGGAGAATGCGTTTATCTTTGGTCTTTCCTCTGATGAGGTTATCCAGTATGAAAATTACGGCGGCTACAATCCTATGGATATTTTCAACAGCGATGCGGATATCAGGAAGGTATTAATGCAGTTGATTAACGGTACATACAGCCATGACACGGAGCTGTTCCGTGATTTGTACAATTCTCTGTTAAATACTCAGAGTACGTCAAAGGCGGATACATATTTCATCTTAAAGGATTTCAAAGCCTATGCGGAAGCGCAGAAACGTGTGGAAGCAGCTTACAGGGATGAAAAAGGCTGGGCAAAGAGCGCTATTTTAAATGTGGCATGCAGCGGCAAGTTTACATCCGACAGAACTATCCAGGAATATGTTGATGAAATCTGGCATTTGGATAAAGTTGTTCTTCCTAAGAAAAAAGTGGAATCCAAATAGTAGTTTTGGGCAGAATAAGGAAGTAAAAATTGATAGAGTGATACGATAGAAAATGACTGATTTTCTATTGTCGTATATGATGATGATACCCGCTGATGGATTGTTGGCGGGTATCATTGTAACAGGAGGAAAGGAATGCTTTGGATCACGATCAGCTATTTGATGATGCTCATTTCAGGTTTTGGCCTTGGAATGGGAGCTGTCAAAGGTCTGGCGTACTTGTGCAGATGGAAGGATAAAGAAATAAATTCCCTTCATTATTTGATAACAGGCTTTATTTTATTGACGGTATATGCCCAGATCGTCAGTCTGTTTACTGCGGTTACCTATATTTTTTCTTTTATAGCCCTGGCAGCCGCGCTTATGATATTGCTGGTTTTTGGCAAGAGCGTTTGGACAGGGATTTGGAATTGCTTGAAAGAAATCCGTTGGTATGAATGGATTCTATTTCTGATTTTCATTATTTTTGTCATGTTTCTGACAAGTCTGTATCCGAAGCAGTATGACAATTACCTTTATCAGGCACAGATGATCCGCTATTACGAGGAATACGGCGTTATAAAGGGCATGGGAAATATCAGCACCAGACTGGGATTTAACAATTCCATTTATGGCTTGATGGCGCTGTACAGCTTTAAAGAAATCTATGGTTTTTCTCTTCACACAGTCAATTCAGCCTTCTGCATTTTTTTCGGTATTTTTTCCATTCACAGATTATGCAGGCTGCGCAGGACCAAAGCGTATGTGTCCACGGGGCTTTGCGGGATTATACTGGCATACGTGTTTTATAATGCGGAACTGCTCAACTGTATTGGAACAGACCTTTCTGCCAACATGTTTGGTCTATTGATCATGTATGTATTTGCGGAGTCTGTAGAGAAGAAAGAGAAGGATACTTTTGTCTATGGATTAACGGCTCTGTATATTGTATACGTGGTCACTGTTAAGGTTTCCATGGGCATGCTGGGAATTTTGATTTTATATCCGGTGGTTATGATGATAAAGAAAAAGGAGTGGAAGCGGATCGGTCTTTTTATTCCTGCAGGCTTGCTGGTTTTGGCGCCTTGGCTGGTTAGAAATGTATTGATTTCAGGCTGGCTGATCTATCCTTTTCCCGCTTTGGATTTGTTTGATGTGAAATGGAAGATTCCTTATGAATCGGCAGTTTATGAAATGGCGCTGGTCAGAGGATGGGCGAGAATCCAGACTTCTAAAGTCTTTGATACGATGGAAATGACGTTTTCCCAATGGTTTCCCATATGGTTCCGGGCGCTCCCTCTAAGGTACCGGCTTTTAATGTATTTAAACGGACTGGCAGTTATTTATGAAGCGCTGCAGGCACTATATCTTTTTTGGAAGAAAAAAACTGAACCGTTCCGTTTTGGTTTATTGAAAATATCCGTTTTAGCAGGTATACTTTATTGGGTTCTTTCAGCGCCGGATGTGAGGTTTGCATGGGGATTTCTGGCGGCTTTTCCTGTTATCTGTATTTTTTCATCCGTAATATGGGAAGGAATTTCCCGTTATAAACCGGGAACGGCTGACTGGCTTTTTAAAATTATGGCTTTTGCGGTATGCGGCTATGTCTTTACCAAAGCAAATTGCCCGGAGGTTTTCAGAGCTTCTATAGCAGGAAGAATCAATTTAAGAGCATTTTATATCTATCAGGGAGATTTCTCCGTGCTTCCCGTAGAAGAATATATTATAAACGGAGACACCTTTTACTGGTCCCCGGCAGGAGACCAGGCGGGATATTACGGTTTTCCCGGCACAACGGACAAAGCACTGTTGGACAATTTAGGTTATCTGGGAGAAAACTTTGAAGACGGTGTTTATTATAAAGGAGGACAATCATGGTAAAATTATCAAACGGCGGCGCTTATTTAGTAAACAGCACCGAACTGATTCCTGATGGCGGCGATGCGTTACAGGCGGTGGCTGCTAAAACAGGAAAAAATGTGACAAAGGAAGAGGCGGCGAAAGGCACTATCGCCTATGGCATTTTGGAAAGCCATAATACTTCCGGAAATATGGATAAGCTGAAAATCAAATTTGATAAGCTGACTTCCCACGACATTACATTTGTAGGAATCATTCAGACGGCAAGGGCTTCGGGATTGGAAAAATTCCCCATACCCTATGTTTTGACAAACTGCCATAATTCCCTTTGTGCAGTGGGCGGTACCATTAACGAAGATGACCATATGTTCGGACTGACCTGTGCAAAGAAATACGGCGGTGTTTATGTACCTCCTCATCAGGCGGTTATCCACCAGTTTGCAAGAGAGATGCTGGCAGGAGGCGGAAAAATGATTTTAGGCTCCGATTCCCATACCCGTTACGGGGCGCTTGGTACCATGGCAATGGGAGAAGGCGGGCCGGAGCTTGTAAAGCAGCTTTTGAACCAGACCTATGACATCAATATGCCCGGCGTGGTTGCCGTATATTTTACGGGAGAGCCCCAGAAGGGCGTAGGCCCTCAGGACGTTGCCCTGGCTATTATCGGAGCGGTATTTGCCAACGGATATGTGAAGAATAAGGTCATGGAGTTTGTAGGACCGGGTGTGGCAAATATGTCTCCCGACTTCCGTATCGGTATTGATGTTATGACTACAGAGACTACCTGCCTTTCTTCCATCTGGAAAACCGATGAACAGATTAAGGAGTTTTACGAGATTCACGAAAGGGCGGAAGAGTATAAAGAGTTAAATCCCAAGGCTGTGGCATATTATGACGGTCTGATCGAGATTGATCTATCCAAGATTAAGCCCATGATCGCAATGCCCTTCCATCCCAGCAATACCTATACCATTGAAGAGGTTAATGGCAACTTGATGGATATTCTCGATGATGTGGAGAAACGTGCGGCGGTTTCCTTAGACGGCGCGGTAGAATTTACCTTAAAAAATAAAGTAAGAGACGGTAAGTTCATGGTAGACCAGGGTATCATAGCCGGTTGTGCCGGCGGCGGTTTTGAAAACATCTGCGCGGCAGCGGATATCTTAAAGGGAAGCTATATTGGCTCCGATGGATTTACCTTAAGCGTGTATCCCGCATCCATGCCGATTTATATGGAGCTGATCAAAAACGGCTGTGCGGCTTCTATTTTAGAAACAGGCGCGGTTATGAAAACCGCATTCTGCGGCCCTTGCTTTGGCGCGGGAGATACGCCTGCCAACAATGCCTTCAGCATTCGCCACTCCACAAGGAACTTCCCTAACAGGGAGGGCTCCAAGCTGCAAAACGGACAGATTTCTTCCGTTGCCCTGATGGATGCCCGCTCCATTGCGGCTACGGCGGCAAATAAAGGCGTGCTTACGGCAGCTACGGATTTTGACGGCGAAATCGGTAAATACAAATATCATTTTGACACGAATATTTATAAAAACCGTGTATTTGATTCCCATGGTAAGGCAGATCCTTCCGTGGAAATCCAGTTCGGCCCCAATATTAAGGACTGGCCTGCAATGGTTGCTTTAACGGATAATCTGGTTTTAAAGGTAGTATCCGAAATCCACGATCCTGTTACTACCACTGATGAACTGATTCCTTCGGGCGAGACCAGCTCCTACCGCTCCAATCCTTTGGGACTGGCGGAATTTGCTCTCTCCCGTAAGGATCCTGCTTATGTAGGACGCGCCAAGGAAGTACAGAAAGCGGAGAAGGCGAGAGAGGCTTTAGTGGAAGGCACAGCCACAGAGCACCCCTGCCATGTATTGCCGGAAATCAAGCCGGTCATGGATAAGATTAAAGATAAGTTCCCGAATCTGTCCCATGATTCCTTCGGCATCGGTTCCACGATTTTTGCAGTAAAGCCGGGAGACGGTTCTGCAAGGGAGCAGGCGGCAAGCTGTCAGAAGGTATTGGGCGGCTGGGCCAATATCGCCAATGAGTATGCTACCAAGAGATACCGCTCCAACCTGATCAACTGGGGAATGCTGCCCTTTATCATCGATGAGGGAGAGATTCCGTTTAAAAACCTGGATTACATTTTTGTGCCGGATATCAGACAGGCGGTAATAGACAAGAAAACGGAAATACCGGCTTATGTGGTAAAAGAAGAGGGCTTACGGGAATTTACCTTAAAGATGGGCGAACTGACCGATGAAGAAAGAGAAATCATTTTAAAGGGATGCCTGATCAATTATAACAGGGTATCGTAATAAAGAATATACTTAAGAACGGTGTTCAGAAGATAAGCACTGAGAGAATGTGAAAATAGTTTCATAAATTATTATAGCGTTCTTTTGGTGCTTATTTTTGTACAAAAATATGAAATAAAAATATTTGCGCAGAAATTTGCGAGGAGGATTCATAATGGACAGGCAGAAACTAGAAGCGGAAGAAATCTTATATCGGGAATATTCCGGAAAGCTCCGGCAGATAGAAGAAAAACGGGATGATATCGAAAAGGAAATTCGACAGGCAGTTTTACGGAATGCTGGAGGAGTGCGAAGATCGGTTTCGGGAACAGTATCGTGATATTGAAAAAAAGCTTGAGGAGGAAAAAGAAGTTTTAGAGAGAGAAAAGCAAATAGCCTATCGGGATGAGGACGAAATACAAAGGCGTTGGGAAGAGGAAAAAAGAGCGTTGCTGAATAGTAACCAATAGAAAATAAACTTGTCAAGATAAATGTGTTTATGGCGGAGGAGAAAAATGGGATTAGAAATGAATACAGGTTCGGTAACGGCACAGCTTGATACCATGAATTGCAATATGAGCCAGGTTATTGAAAATGCGGAAAGACTATTATATCAAATTTCCCGGCTTGAAGATACGAAAGATACATTGAAGGGATTATCTTATGACAGCATCAGGGAATATTATAATGACGCCCATACGGTTGTGGTACGCGGGATTATTTTATTGGCAGAGACATATGTTCAGGAAAACAATGCTTATAAAGGATGCATAGCGGGAAATCTTGGCGGTATCGGATATGTAAACGAGGACGCATTGCGGGATGATAAGAGAAGCCTTGAAAGGCAGATTCAACAGGTATACAGCTTGATTGACAGGTCGAAGGGATTGTATTATACGGATTGGCTGGATAGTCTGGAGGATGCCTTGAGACTGGTTGAAAAGAAGCTGAAGCAGATTGAGGATTTTCTTGGGAGCAGCAACGGTTTGTACCGGAATGTGGAGGCCTATAAAGAAAATGTGGGCAGAGGAATAGAATGCCTTAATAATTCGGATTTTAACGGAAACATGATTCACTATCAGATTGGCAGTATAGACGGGGAATGGAGGAATACTGTTGAAAAGGAATGGCAGAAACGGAAAGAGCAGCGGGATTTGACAATAAAGGAACCTTTTGTCAATATTATGGTTCGGGAATTTGGATTTGATAAAGGAACGGGAGAGGCTCTGTACAAATTATATGAGCTCATGAGATTACAGGGCGTTGAGGACATCAATCAAAAATATTTCGCCATGCTTGCTTCCGTCTCCTATACATATGATAAAAATAGTGTATTCAGTCTTAATTTTTTGTGGCATTTTCTGGCGGGGACGGATTCGGAGGTAAATGTCAGGGAACTGCTGATTTCTTATGGCTTGGAAGAAACGGAAGTGGATGGAATCTTTGGGTGTGTGAGCGCTAATCATGAGGTAAGCCAGCTGGATGAGAAGAAACTAGGTAATAAAGTAGAAAATGGCAATATGTTGGAAGAGGAAAAACAAAGAATCATAGAAGAATCAGGGGGATATTTCAAAAAAATAGACATGGCGCATATGGCGGTTACCCTTTCGACTATATTGAAACCGGATACGAATATTCTGGATCAGAACGGCTTTTTAAGCGGTCTTTATAATGGAATCTATGATTTAAACGGAAATGCGGGCTATGTGGGAGATGTCTACGGAACGGCGGGAAACGGACCGAAGCTTACTGCTGATGATTATAAGGCGGATTTAGACGCTGTGAATTTAAGTAAGCGGCTGGAGGAAGAAGATAATCTGATTTTAGTAATGAACAGATATTATGGAGAAATTGGAACAGGGAAGGCAAACCGTGCGGAGGAATTTGTTACCAATATGGGACAGGGAGACTATGACGCAGGGTTGTATCGGCTTACTTGCGAGGCAAAAGAGCATACCCGATTTATGAAGGAATGGAATCCGGATTTAGAGGAAGAAACATTGATAGAACGGAAAAAGATTGTGGCGAATTTTATTTTGAATCTGGAATATAAAAGGAACGAATATGAAGAATATATCGACGTAGACTGGGAAGCAGCAGAAAAAATGGATAAGGAGGAAGGCAAATGAAAAGAAAACTTCAATGGGGAACAAGAAGAAGGATAGGCACGGTTATATATATAGCGATGATTTTGGCAGTTGATATATTTTTAGTTACAAGATGGGTTACGGTTCGTCGGGAAAAAGTAAGAGAAGTGGAGAAACTGGAAACACCCAGAGAGATAGCAAATCATTTTATGAGGGAGGAATACAACAGGCGCTGGTATGATATGAAAGGAGTCGGACCTACAAATAGGCGTACCGGGGATTACATAGATTTAATATACGAAATAAGCAGAAAGGATGGGGATGATTCTCTATATTTTAGAATATTCAGGGATAGAGAAAATCTTGAAGCATGGGGAGATACGAAAGAACGGGCAATTATCTGTATCAGAGGCTTTCATTCGTCAGAAATGTATATGTACATTTATTTCAGCTATTATGATTGCGGAAACCAGATAAAAGGAATTTGGGGAGATGGTACTATTTTGGGAGAATGGAACGGACAGTGGCAAGAACGAGAATATTTTTCTTTTGATATCAGTTATGACAATGGAGAATATGTGTTAGTCCAACCATGGGAAATCGATGATGTTAACGAAATCGAAGATGAGGACGAGTTAATAGAAAAAACAGGAAGAACCCTTGAAGAAATCGTAGAGACAGCTTATAGAGACCAGGAAATTATGGAAAAAACAATGTACGAAATGAAGGCTTACGAGCTGGATTATTTGAACGGTACGGTCAAAAAGAGCATGTGGAAGAAAATTTTATGGACATGCGGAATCAGTCTGTTTTTGATAATCATTGGAATCATATCTGAGGCGGTAGACCGATGGTATGCGGAATGACGATTGGTTTCCGAAATACTTCCGAAATCGCCTCATTGCATTGCGAAGAGTTAAATCAAAGGTTATGATTTATCCCGTAACCAAATGTTTTGGGACATTTGGAATTTCATTTCGGACGGGAGATTTACTATGAACAGCAAAGCAAAAAAAATTACGATCACAGCTATGATCTGTGCCCTGGCGTATGTGATGGTTGTATTCTGCCGCATTCACATTGTCCTTTTTCTGGAATATGAGCCCAAAGATGCTATGATAACATTAGGCGGCTTTATCGGCGGGCCGATAACAGCCTGTCTTGTTTCAATTATTGTGTCCTTTATTGAAATGGTAACAATCAGCGAGGATGGAGTTTTAGGGCTTGTCATGAATATTCTGTCCACCTGCGCCTTTGCCTGTACGGCTTCCTTTATTTATAAAAGAAAAAGGAAGTTTTCGGGCGCAGCCCTGGGTCTGTTGTCAGGAAGCATTTTAATGACGGCTTTCATGCTTCTATGGAATTACCTCATAACACCTGTTTACATGGGGATTCCCAGAGAGGCTGTGGCAGAGCTTTTGGTGCCTGCCTTTCTTCCTTTTAATCTGATAAAGGCAGGAGCAAATACAGGATTGACGCTTCTGCTTTATAGGCCAGTTATAAAGGCTTATTCTGGTTATATGCAGGAACAAAATATGTTAAGATGATACTTATATTAAAAATATCCCATTGTATGTGGTAGAGGATGCATATTTTTGGAGTGCTTGTATTCTTGAAGTGCTTGTGCTTTTAGAAGGCTGATACGCTTAAGCATAATTATGGAATAATAGGAAATAGAAAGGATTCATATGAAACAGAGCTTTAATAGAATTCCTGCTTATATCCTGAGGGGCGAGGTCATATATGGTAAAGGAATCGGAAAACTGGTCGGGATGCCTACAGCAAATTTGCAGATTGCATGCGAAAGTATTCTTCCACCTGTGGGAGTTTATGTTACGGAAGTTGTCTTAAATCAGCAATTGTATTATGGTGTAACAAATGTCGGTACCAGCCCTACTATTGACAATGATGAAAAGGTTTCCGTGGAAACCCATATTTTGAATTTTAACGGAACTATATACGGGAAAAGTGTAGAAATCAGGCTTTTTGAAAAGCTTCGCGCCCAGAAAAAGTTTGATAATTTTTCTATGCTGTTAGAGCAGATAAGAATGGATTGCCTGGCGGCACAGGAATTTTTTGGTATAAAACCTGTTTTTTCCCAGCTGCATATGGATATAAAAAAGCATCAGGTGAAAATTGATAAAGAGGAGATTTATCTATCGCCAAAGGAGTTTGACATCCTGTATATGTTGTATTCCAATCCTGATATAGCCTATACAAAAGAGCGGATTTATGAAGCCGTCTGGCATGAGCCTTCAAACGGATGCTTTCATGCAGTGGAAAACACGATTTTTCAAATAAGGAAAAAGCTAAAACCTTATGCGGATGGACACGACTTTATTAAAACAATGGTTGGATACGGATATAAGTTTCAAGGAAAAAGTGGGTAAAACGGAATATGGAATAGTACAGAAAGAAGGAACTATTGTGGACGGGGCGGGCGCCCATGAAGCTGGCGATTACTATTGGGGCGTAGTCTATTTATACTCCTTGAAAAAGCTGTTTACGACCAGGTATCAAATGATAAGTGCAGAGGATTTGGAGAGAACGATTTTGAAGTAAAATGAGTATGTAATCAGTGCGATAAGACTGCGGAGGCTGGAATGAAAAAAAGAATTGCAATTATAAGGAGAGCCGGCAGGGGAATCGGAAAAGAGTCATTACCGTTTCAAAGGACCTGTCGGATTTTACAGAATTAAATTCTATTAAGACAATGCTGGAAAAAGAAAATCCGGTTGTTATCTGACTGACCAATAATGATGAAACGGCCCAAGGTATTTGTGAGATATTATTCACGTGCATTAAATATGGAAGTGAAAGGAAAGGGCATCCGTGTGACGGCAGTCTGCCCCGGCTGGGTCGATACGGAGTTATTGATAAAGGAGATAAACGGTAAGAGAGTAAAATTTTCCGGCATTGTAACTCTCCCGTCAGTTGTGAGCCGGGCATTGAAGGATGGGGAACGGGTTTGCCGATCTGCTCCCTTTATGTAAAATGGGAGCATTTGTTTACGAAACTGTTTCCGGAAAGAACTGTAATGAATATCTGGCTGAAAGGAATCCGTAAATATGGATATTCAGGAAAATAAAGAGAAAAATTTCATATATATCGAAAGGGAAGAGTTGTTTGCCGCTTATGATTTATATCAGAACCGGATAAGCCTGAAGCTGGCGGAGATTATGGTATATAAAGGGGAAAAGACCAGGGAACTGGGAATAAGGAAAATGCAAGCAGAAAAGTGCTTGCATTTCTCCGGGGATTATGCTATCTTAGTAATCATCTGAAACAGACGGCTTTCGCCGTCATTCTATGGATGCCAAAGGCGTCGCATTTCGGGCTTCCTTCGAAGCGCTTATCCCGATTTGAAAACAAAGAAACTACACAAGCATTCCTATAGAGAATGAAATTTGAACTTTGACAAAATAAAATCTCCCCGTATGATGTATATGAGTTTAGCGACTTAATACATCAGAAAACAAAGGAGATTTTATAACAATGAAAGTAAAGTACGAAGACCGCCAGAAACAAAAAGTAATCG
>CAJTCE010000051.1 GCA_910574745.1 Lachnospiraceae bacterium
ACCCCAAATAAAGGGTTATAACCTGGAAATATCCAATATATTTCCGCTGGCTTTCTAAAAACTTGACAAAACGGGATAATGCTGAAAATAAAACTAATTAATCAGCGGTTCCCTAGCTTTTTTAGAATCACACTGCTATTTTCTAATTCACTACAAATATGATTACTAATTTTAAACATATCCCAACCTCCTAAATTATCTATTATATGGAACGTCATCTACTAAAATATGTCCTCTAACAGCACCTCCTGAACCTCTTTTACCACCTGTTTGCCATCCAATATGTGGTACAGTAGGTGCATCGCCTGTAGGCGAATGACCTAAATCAATATTTACTTCTGCACCATTATTTGCTCTCCATTCTACCGGAAAAGATTTTCCATATTTATCTTTGCTCCATCGTGCACAGCACTGTCTTTCCATCAGTACGTTTAATATTAATATGTGGATACATTCCATGTGGATTATCAATAGCATGACCATATACTCTTCCTGTCAAACTATCAACTAAATAATCTTTAGGTCTACCGCTTTCATATAACTCCTTAAATAATTCCCTTTGTTTCGAGGTCATTTTTTGATGATTTAGGCCATGTTTCTCCATAAAATCCTGACTGATAAAAAGCCCTTTTGAAGATCATACATCATTTCTTCTATAAATCCGGCCTTTACATGTACATGAATAAGTCCCCATCCTTAAATTTATTACAATGAGTAAACATTTGAGCACTTAATTAAAATATGACAAAAATTTCTCAGAATAATTACTTTTAACATTGAATTCCTTTAACCAATTAAAGGACTCCCTTAACTGTTTATAAACTGCCCCCTTTGCTTCTTTGCTAATACTTTCCAAGTCTATACCCTCATCACTGATTTTTTTAATTAATTTAAAGCATTTAACTTCCTCATTGTTTACGAAACATCCATCAAAAATATCAAGTAAATCATCTAATTCTTCTTTCATCTCTTTATTCATTACAATTTTCATAATTAATCTCCACACTTTCACTGCATAATTAAAATGCTAAAAACCATTAAAATATATTTAACTTTTACTTTTCAATTTAAATACTCTGTTAATTATACTACCTGGATTCGCTGATGTAGAATGCTGTACTCGTTGACCGATAATTTGCAATTCTTTAAATCCTTGGTTACCTGCATCTTCCTTTATTGCTTTTAGCCATTTTTTGAATTCCGAAACTCCTATCTGGTTTGGTATATCTCCTTGATTAGAATAAATAGCTAAATCACGTAAAATCAACCTGTTCCCTTCAATTTCAATCTCTGCAAGCGCATCAATTTGTATTCCATTAACATTAATGGAATTTTCATACAAATCTCCTGCTCTAAATGTAATCTTCGAATCCTTCCCAGGCACTTCTTTTCCATCACTCCCACTCGGATTCGCACACTTATTATGCACCAGCACATCCCCATCCCCCACATAGTAGGTATGGTAATCCGCCACCTCAAAGTTATACACCTCTGCCGGCTCTTCCAGCCACTCCACTCTTATGCCTGTTATGGTCTCCTTACTTCCATCCAGACACCTAAGCTCATAGCCTTCCTGTAAGCATCCCGCCTGTACGAACCCAAGCCCTTCCACATAGAACGGATGCAGCTCTGTGGTCACGATCTCTTCCCTGTCAGTCCCCACATGTACCAGCTTGTCCGTCTCGCTGACAAAGACCTCCTCTACCTCCTTTAGTGCCTTTTCTCCTGTCTCCTCATCATAAGCCCAGACCTTGTCCCCGGTTTCCACTTCCTCGATGGCTCTCTGTCCATCCTCCGTGGACACCAGTGTCCCCGCCACAAAGCAGTGGGGCTCTCCGGTTATGCCTGTAACGGCTTTACAGCCTACGCCGTCGGAGCCCATCAGCTTATACAGCCCTCTTGCACTGCCTATTGCCGCTCCCGTGGAAAGGACCGTACCTGTTGCCGCTAATCCCAAGTTTACGATTTCTTCCGCTCCCAGTTCTCCCGCCTGGTATGCTTCATAGGCGTCCACTGCCGCATAGTAGGTATCAATGCCGCTCATGGTCGCCTGGGCTGTGTGGGATACGAGCTTAGTCCCCAGCGTCAGGTATTTTGCCACCGTCTCCGCTTTATTGAGGTACTTCGTCCCTGTTGCCACGGCTTTGATGCTCCCGCCTGCAAAGCTTCCAAGCATGGGCAGGGCTGACAACAGGCATACCCCCGCCATGAAGTCATTGCCTTCCGCCTTATACCAAAGGGCGTTGATCAGGTCCGCTCCGTCCCAGAAGATACCCACTACGTCCAGAAGGGCATGTCCGATGGTTGACCAGTCAAGGTTTAAGAATCCTAAGGGGCACAGACCGAAAGGGTCTGTGCTGCTCACGGGATTTCCCTGTACGTAGCTGTAGCGGTTTAAGCTCTGGCTGTCTGTGATGTCTCCCGTTAAGATATCCCTGTTGATGAACCGTTTGATATCCGTATTGTAATACCGTGCCCTCATATGGTACAGGCCGTTCCCGTCTGTGGTCACTCCCAGCTGTCCGTTATATAAGAAGCGGATCCCTGTTTCCGATACTATGCCGGAAATCATGGAAGACGTTACTTTTCCCTCTTCTTCCTTCACAAGGCTGTTGCCTGCGCCGTCAGTGATGCCGCTCAGTTCCCCGTAGGCGCTGTAGGCAAACCTTAAGCGGACTTCCCCGTCACTTCCCGTAAGGGCTGCCGTGGAACCTAAGTGGTCATAGTGGTAGTAAAGCCATCCGTTCTTTCCTTCTTCCCCGATGAGGCCGAGGCCGTAGACATAGATTGTTGAATAGGCTTTTTCATTTGCCTTTTCATACACCTTAACCTCCAGCACCTGGCTGTAAGCGCTTTCGGTATCTGTTACATATTCCTCCCTTCTTCCTTCCGTCTCCACTGCGGTTCTGGTATTTTCCGCATCATATTCATAGCGGGTCGTCTTCCCGTCCGCCGTGGTAACGCTTATGAGCCGGTTACGGCAGTCGTAGGCATAGTCCGCCATCTGTCCCTGCAAAGGCCCGTGGAGCATGTTGCCGTCTGCATCATAGGTCACGGTTTCCCCGTTATAGCTGACCAGGCGGTTGTCCTCATCATAGGTCATGACCGCGCTGGCAGTTATTCCCGGGTTTCCGTTGTCTTTTCCTTCAATGGATGTGATATTGCCACGTCCGTCATAGCCATAGATATAATGGCTGATCTCCTTACCGGCGGCGGTAACATCCAGAGTGTCCGTAAGATATCCCGCCTTGTTATAGGTACGCGTTTCCACGCTTCCGTCGGGACGGGTAGTCTTTAAAAGCCTGCCGTTGCCGTCATATTCATAGGAGGTAACATTTCCTTCCCAGTCGGTAACAGTCTTTAAGTTTCCGTTCTGATAGTAGCTGTAGCGGACAATCTCCCCGCCGGGGTAGGTCAGGCTGATGCGGTTTCCAAGCTCGTCATAGCCGTACTTTACCGTATTTCCCCGGCAGTCCGTCATACCGGTTACCCTGTTTAATGCGTCATAGGTACGGCTGATAGTCTCCCTGCCGCCTTCCCCGTCCTCTTCCGTGACGGTCAGCACGTTTCCGCTGTTATCATAGGTATAGGTAATGGTTCCGGCTTCATCCTTCTTTGTGATGAGCCTTCCTGCTTTGTCATAGGTATATGCCGCTTTCTGTCCTCTTGCATTTTCTTCTTCCGAAAGAAGGCCCTGTGCATTATAGGTATAGCTTTCCTGATTTCCCAGGGCGGAAAGAACTGCGGTAATGCGGTTTCTTTCATCATAGGTATAACGGGTGGTCCCTCCTGAAGCGTCCGTTACGGATACGATATTCCCGTATGCGTCATACTCCCGGCTTGTGGTGCCCGATACGGGGTCCGTTGCCTTTGTAAGGCGCAGGTTTTCATCATACTCATAAGTGTAAGAGGTCTCCTCTTCCCCGTTTAAGCATTCCGCCACGGCAAGGAGGTTTCCCGCCCTGTCATAGGCATAGCCCGTAGCCTTCCCTTCCCCGTCCGTGGTGGAAAGCAGGTTGCCTGTCTTATCATAAGTATTGGCTGCCACCGGGTTGCCCATGGCGTCCGTCACGGTCAGCACATTTCCGAAAACGTCATAGGTATAGCGGGTAGTGCTGCCTTCCTCATCGGTCACGGCCGTTACCCTTCCTGCCTTGTCATAGGTGTAGCCTGCGCTGATCCTGCCTGCACCCGTTTCCCGTGTGATGCAAACCAGCCTGTCAGCTTTATCATACTCCATTTCCGTCGCTTGGGAAAGGGCGTTTACCATGCGGATGCAGTTTCCGTTGCCGTCGTATTCATAGGTTGTGGCATTTCCGTTGGGGTCGGTTGTTTTTGTGATCCTTCCCTGGGTATCATATTCATAGCGGGTGGTATTCCCCAGGGCATCCCTCTCGCTTACAAGGCGGTCCATGCCGTCATAGGCATAGCTCATGCCTACGCCGTCCTCATCCGTTACCTGGATGCAGTTCCATCTCTTGTCATAGGTATAAAGAAGCCATGTCCCGTCCTCGTTGGTCTGTTTCCTGACTTTTCCATTCGGATAATACTCAAAGGACACCGTCCTGTCATTTAAGGAAACGGAGGTATTATTCCCAAGCATGTCATAGGTATAGGCATGCTTGGTCCCGTCCGGGTCCTTCTGTCCGGTCTGGTGGTAGGCCGCGTCATAGGTATAGGTATCCGTCGTCCCTGCGGGATAGGTCACGGATAAGATATGGCCTTCATTGTCATAGACATAGGCCGTAACCCCTCCCTCCGGGTCGGTCTCGCTTTTTAAGAGCCCCGATTCATAATATTCATAACGGGTAACCGCCGTCTGGGTGCCGCCTTCATCCCGCAGGGTCTTTGTAAGCTGCCTTCCGCACCTGTCATAGGTGTATTCCGTAATACAGCCCGCCTCATCTGTTTCACTCATAAGCCAGCCGTTAGCGTTATAAACATAGGTTTTTACCCCGCCGCAGGCATCCGTGGCGCGGGATATGTTTCCGTATTCATCATACTCCAGGGTGCTCCTGTTGCCGTTATAGTCCGTAACGGCTGCAATGCGCCCTTTTTCATCGTATTCATAGTACATGGTGCCGCAGTCCGTTTTGCTCTCGCTGATGACGCGGCTGAAAGCGTCGTAGGTATAAGCTGTTACCGCCCCGGAAGGCTCCGTGATCTTCGTGATGTTTCCCTTTGCATCATAGGAATAGTGCGCCATGCTGCCATCCGCTCCCGTCAGGGTGGTCATGTTGCCCGACTCGTCATAGTGGTAGCGGGTCACGTTCCCTGCCGTGTCATAGACGGCGGTGGTCCTTTTTTCCTCATCATATTCATAGGCGGTATTGTTATGGTAATGGTCCCAGATATCCAAAAGGTTCCCCTGCCTGTCATAAAGGTAGGTGGTCCTGCTTCCCACACCGTTCACTTCTTCTATACGGTTTCCCATGCCGTCGTTTAAAAGGCTGGTAGTATTCCCGTTGTGGTCCGTTATGGTGATCCTTGTGTTTTTCCCCTCCTCTTCATAGGAAAGTCCGGCGGCAGGGCCTTTCCCCGCTTCTTCCTGTGCCGTGATCCTTCCCTGCTCATCATAAGTGTTGGAGACATAGGTGCAGCCTTCCCCGTCCACGGCTTTTATCATCCGATGGGCGGAATCGTATTCATAGCGGGCTGTATTTCCCATGGGGTCTGTGTAGGAGGAAAGGTTTCCTTCCCCGTCATAGGAAAGGACGCTCATCCTGCCGTGGTCATCCCTTACGGTGGTAATGAATCCTTCTTCATTATAAGTAATGTAAAGGCTTTCCTTCGATACATTCTCCGTAACGGTCATGGTCTTATCCCCGTAAATGAGGGAAACCGTCCTCTCGTCGGTGTCCTTTAATTCCACGATCCTGCCTTCTGTATCAAAGGTTAATTCTCCGCCTTCCTCTCCCATGTGGAGGATATAGCCGTCTTCCTTTTTCTCAATGCGGCTGCCTTCCATATCTGTGGTAACGGGCAGAAAGTCCCCGTAGTAGGCCGCAGTGTCTGAAAGAATGACCTTTTCCCCGTCCCAGATTCCCGTAGCTTTGTTTTCCGCCGCATCCTTGCTTAAAAATGTGGTCTGCGAATAAGGGGTCATATGCAGCACCAGACTGTTACCCCTGTCTTCAATGGATTGTTCATAGCTGTGGGCAAAGCCGTAGCCGCAGTTTCCTTTTTCCCCTGCCAGCATGGAGTTGTAGGATAAATCCATGGATATGGTATCCCCGCCTCCCACCGACAGTAGTGTCATATCCTGTGTAAAGGCTCCCGTTACGGTATCTATGGGGTCTCCGTAATATCCCGCAAAAGGATCTAATGCCACCGTGGCCTTGCTTTTGGAATAGTGGCTGTCAATGGGCTGTGTCGTTACTTCCACGCCCAGGTTTTCCCCTTCCAGGATTTCCGTAAAGGAAGCAACCAGCTGGTAATACACCTCGTCCGGAACCCCTCCGCCTCTTTCCGGCACCCCGCAATAGGTTCCGTATAAAGTGTCTCCCGGTGCAAATACGCCTACCTCAATGGCATCTCCCTGATACATAACGGGAGCTGTCCTGCACTTTGCCGCTTCCGCAGAGCGATAGGTCATTCTGCCCATGTTTTTAATCCTGTTGGTCACTTCTCCCGTCTCCGGGTCTAAAACGAGAGTCTCATGTACAACCTGAGGCTGTATGTATTCTCCCAAGGTCGTAGTCAGGTTATAAAATGTCCTGTCCGATTCATTGACGATCTTATACTGCACATAATATGTTTCCCCGATATAATATGCGTTTTCAGGCATTACATAAATATGAAGCCCTTTCCCGCCTTCTACTTCAAATTCGCTTTCTGCTTCAAAATCAGCGTCCAGATTTACTTCAAAGGGCATAAGAACCCCGTGGAAGGACGCCTTTAAGGTATATTCGCCTGTTACATCTCCTTTTACTACCCAGTTAGCAGTCCGGCTTGTTCCTCCCTTTATATCATCCATGGGCTGGCTCAGGGTCTGACCCGTTTTTGTCGCCGCTAAAGAAACACCCTCCGGCAGAAAAAGATCCGCCACAGCATGCTCGATATCAAATCCCTCTCCCGAATGGTTGGTAATGGTCAGGTTGACCCCGTACATTTCCTTCAGCCAGGAAACGGACTGAGTTACCCGTAAAATAGCCACAGTGGGCACATATTCTTTCGGATCGGATATTTCCTCCTCCGGCTGAATCAGGGAAATATTTAGTGTACCATCATGTTTACCGTCTTCCGCCCCATAGATTCTAATGACATTCTGCCGGCCGCCTACCATATTTCCCACATATTCCACCGTAACGGGAATAGGACTTTCCTTAAAAATAAAGGTACTCTTAAAGGTAAAGGTATGGAAATTTTCCGGAGCCGATAAATCCACTCCCGCCTCTACCAGTTCCTCCAGCTCCATCCTGTGGACGCTAAGCTCTCCGGTCATAACCTCGCCCTTTTCCAGACCCAGAACCGCCGTATTGCTGCTGCCGCTGTCGATTCGGAAGGTGGATTCCTTAGGCAGATATTCCTCCACATAGGCCGCATACTGGTAAATACCTTCCTTTGCCGCAATCCTTACCCGTCCGCTGCCGTCAGCCCGCAGGTTTAAAATATCTTCATCACTGTTTCCGATCCGGGTATACACATAGGCGTAAGGCAGGGGATTACCGCTTTCATCCGTTATGGTTATGGTAATCATTCCGTTATTATCCCTGTCCCGGATAATCACATTTGTGGTAGTCTTATCCTGATTTCCCCATGCATCGGAAACCGTCAGGGTAACCGTGTAGGTTCCCGGTTTCTCATAGGTATGGGTGGGTCTTGTCCCCTTTTTGCCGCTTCCGTCCCCGAAATCCCATTCATAGGTCACAATTCTTACATTGTCATAGGATGCGGTTCCGTCAAATCCCAGTTCCAGCCCGGAAACGCCCATGATATTTTCCGGCAGAACAGCTTCCGGCGCTATGGTATCGATGCTGTTTCCATAGGAGGAAGCCTTATTGCTTTCGCTGTAATTCCCGTAAATATCACAGGCCGCTACCTTATAGGTGTACATAGTATCCGGTTCCACCGTCATATCAATAAAAGCATTCTCTTCCGTAGTCTGGATGCAGACATAGTGGTTAGTCCCTGCTTCCGCACGGTATATTTTATAAATATCAAAGTCCCCTTCTTCATTTTCACTCCAAGACAATTCCACCCGGAAGCTTCCGCTGTCAGCCTGCAGCTTTGGCGCCAAGGGCGCGGTCAAGTCAAAGTCATATTCACTGTATACATAATCGCTGACATTTCCGGCCTTATCCACCGCCTTTGCCCGCACCTCATAAACACAGTCTTCCTGCAATCCTTCCGTATTCCATTCCATCCGGCTGTAAATGTATCGCTCCGTCCCTTGGCTCCGGCCGATTTCCCGCCACAGTTCTTCTGTGTCCTTTTCCCTGTACTCTGCCACAACCGCGGAAAGAGCCGCATTATCTTTTGCAAATATCTTAAGGACTACATTGCCGCCCTGTCTGCTTCCCTTTTCGGGGGATATTCCCGTTACAACGGGAGCCTCCTCATCCCGCAGCGCCATACCGCTTACAGGCTCTGACTTTTCTCCTTCGTTGCCTGCGGTATCAACGGCACTGATCCGGTAAGTAAAGCTTTCTCCCGCCTGCAATGCCACATCATAATAATCCTTTGTCCTGCAATCCTTCTGAACGGGGCGGTAAACGCCGTCCGCACCTGCGCGATAAACAATAAATGCCAGGATATCATCCTCAAGAGGTTCCTCCCATGACAGATGAATAAAACCTTCTCCGCCTTGGGCAGAAGCTCCGGTTATTTTTGCAGGCGGCGTATGATCTATGATATAAGTGCAAATAATCTCTTCCCCGTCTGCTAATGCATTGGCATTTCCCGCCTCGTCCCAAGCTTCAAATTTTATATAAACTTCTCCTTCCGGAAGGGCGGAAATATCCCATTCATAAGAAAAAGTCTCTTCTTTTCCTCCCTGTCCGTCCCAACTTGCCAACACCGTATAATTTTCTTTATCCAAAGAATAGGAAAACGTCCCGCTTCCCACTGCCGCATTATCCGAAACCTTCATTTTCAGGGACAGCTTTTCCCCGAAACGGCCCGGTGCAGGCTCTACGGAGCGGATGGAAGGGGCAATGAAATCCTCTGTGGTCCGCACCTTAATAACATCCGACTCTTCTCCTCTGTTTCCCAAAGCATCGTAGCCCACAACCCGGAAGGTATATTCCGTACCGGGCTTTAAGTTCTCCACGTTGGCTCCCAGTTTATCCGTTACCCTGGCAACCTGTACAAAGCTTCCGTCAATGAGCTGCTCTACCGCAAAATAGCCGAAATCCTCCTCGGTCACATCCTCCCAGGTCAGCTGTACCGCCGTGCTTGTGGAAGAAGCCTCTCCTAAGATGATTTTCCCGATGCCGCTGTTATCCACCTGATAAAAACGGATGAATTCCTTTTCATTGACATTGCCTGAAGCATCTGTGGCTTCCGCCTTTAATTCATAATTTCCGTCCGGATACGCCTTTGTATTCCACATAATGAGACAGTCTGCTTCCCTGTTTCTGTCAGAAACGTCAGACCGTCCCAGAAGAGTCCATGCATCTTCTCCCTCTTTTCTGATATACAGACGAAGCTCTGAAAGCGCCCTGTTATCCGAAGCTGACACCTGTATCAGTTTTTGTCCGCTGACCTTTCCGCCCGAAGGAGAAAGGGAAAGAATCTGCGGCGCCACATTGTCTGCCCCTACCGTGGCGCTGACTCTTTCGGATAAAATGCTTTTTTGCCCGTAAGCATCATAGGCACGGACATGATAAATATAGATTTTTCCCGTTTCCACATCCGTGTCGGTCCATGCGGTAATATCCCCGTTTTCAATGTCAGCCGCCAGAATATATTTTCCGGTTCCTTCTTCCATGCGGTAGACCAGATATCCCTTGGTATCCGCCGACAGACAGCGATCCCATTTTACCCTTAATGTGCCGCCTTCATCGGAAACCTTGATGCCCGTTACCTGTTCCGGCGCTTTTCTGTCCAGATAATAGGTTACGATCTGCTCCCTGCTGTTTCCGTCCTCGTCCGTTACCCGGAACCTTACGTCCACATCCCCGTCTTTTTCCATGGCGGTTAAATCCCATTCCGTTTCCGCATAAAGAGTTGTGTCGTTTAATCTGCTCTGTCCCAGGGAAACCTTTGTTACCGCCTTCCAGATGTCTTTATCCTCATCATAGAGGGCAATATCCACCCTGTTTCCCGTACTGCTGCCCGCATCCTTAAAGGTAACCCGCAGCGTTACGCTTTCCCCGCCTATGCTTTCGTAATCCCCGGGGGTTACGGAAAGTATTTTGGGCATACTGACAGCACCGTCCACCGCTTCACAGTGCAAGGATTCATTTCCCGCCCCGTCAACAGCCGTAACAGTGTATGTATACAATGTATTTTCTGCTAATCCGCAGTCTTTATATTCTGTCTTTTCAATTCCTTCCGCTATCAGTTCCCCGTTCCGGTAAACCTTATATCCGGTAACCTTGGAGTCATCCGTTGCCGGACTCCAGGAAAGGGTAATAGCCGAGCCGGTCCTTCCCGACACCGTAAGTCCGAAAACCGTGGAAGGAGGCGTAACATCCGTCAGGGTTTTTCCCCTGCATTCCGGGGAGGTTTTTGCCATATTCCCCTTTGCATCTACGGCATAAACCTTATATACGTATTCCCTGTCTGCTTCCAGTCTGCCGTCCGTATAGGTTGTCTGTTCCGTCATGGCAACCTGTCTGCCGTCACGGTAGATTTTGTAGCCCGCAATTTCTCCAAAAGAAGCCGGGCCTTCATAGCTTATGGTTATGGAATTGACTGTTTGTCCCGTTACCTTTAAGGAAGCAACCGAGCCCGGCCTTTGCAGCTCATCTCCCTCATAAATTACCTCGTCCGCTATCTGCTCCGGCGATACCGAAAAGGCATAGCCCTCCGCAAAAGGCTGTTTTAATATAAGCTTATGAAACCTGCTGCCGTCGCTGCCTGAAAAATCAATATTCTGGAGAATAATGCTTCCGTCTTCGCCTTCCCTGCCTAAAAGAACGGTTACATGCTCTCCCTCCGCCGCAAATCTTGCGCCTGCCGCTTTGGTAAAATTTCCGGCAAGCTTTAATGTGCCTGCGTTCATAAAGCCGCCTGCTGCCGAAGCGTATTCCAAATCTTTCCCTACGGTAATACAATCCTCCGTATTTTCCATGATCAGGCTTCCCGTTTTTTCCACAATCAGACTGCCGCCTATGGAAACGCTGTGTCCGCAGGGGTTGAAGGCTTTTTCCAGATACAGACTGCCCCCGATTTCCAAATCCAGAGATAAGCTTTCCTCTTCCGTAATTTTCAAGTTCCCGCCGAAGATACCGTTCTTTATCACATCCGAACCGGAAACTACCGCATATCCCTGTCCGTATGCTTTTCCGTCCAAATCGGAGAGACTTTCTTCCACCTGCACGTCCGTTAGAAAGAAAACGCCCTCCCCGGAAGTATTCTCTATGACAAGCTCCCGGATTCTGAAATCCTGCGCTCCCGCCACGCTTTGCTTTCTGCTCCCGTTAAGGCAGACCGTACTTGTGCCGCCGGCAATAAAGGCTTCTTTTCCAAGCTGTCCCAAATCGCCGCCGATAAAAATGGTTCCTCCGGTTATCCATCCGTCCATGGCATTAAGGGGTTCCTGCCCGCCCTTTTCCGTTACCTTAGAAGGCTCCACAATGCAGTTTCTGTTTATGACAAATGTGTCATCATCAGAATTCATAAGGAGCTTTCCGTATCCGGCGCCGTAAACTATCATTCCGTCCATTTCTTCCCGCCATTGAAGCCGATAGTCTCCCTGCACCTCCAAGGTTCCGCCGTTTATTTTAACTGTTCCCCCTGCATGTAAGAAATCCCCTTTGATTGTCAGCTTATGACCGTTTAAGTCAAGAACGCCGTCCGTTAAAATGAAATCTTCCCCGATTACCATATCCCGGGTAAGGGTAAAGCCGCTGTTGCCTTGAAGATTTCCGTAATTTAATTTGCAGCCGTTGGAAATCAGGATATCGTAGTCGAGGGTGGGCTTTGCCGTCCAAACGCCTTCCATACCATAATTTTTAAGTTCTAATATATGGAACCTTGCATTATCCGCCATGGTAATTGTCTGCTTTTCATCTCCCGACAAAATGACTTTATGGGTTCCTGATGCGGAAAATAATGAATTTGTTGTAAAATCCCCCTTTACCTCTAAAGTGCCTGCCGTTATAAAGCTGCGTATTGCATAATAATCGAAATTACCGTTTACCAATATATAATCTTCAGGATTTTGCATATCCAAATAGCTTGAAGTATAATTACTTATCCACTGAAAGGACAAGTTGTTGCCGACAATCAGTTCCCCTTTATTCATTTTGATGGCACTATTGTTCGCTAAAACATCTCCTTCCACCGTTAATCGACAGGAAGAAACTGTTAAGTTCTGTCCCACATACAAATTTCCGTCTATTATAAAATTATATGTCCACTCCAGATTTCCTACAGCGATATCTCCATGATATATATCATCAGAAAAAGTCGTTGTCTTATCAATCGTAAGCCTTCCCTCAATCTGTATGTCGCTGGTTATGTCTATATTGCCCTTTACCACCACAGCCGTTCCCAAAATCAAGCCAACCGCATTATCAACCTTCAGATTCTGAATACAGTTAAAGGGACCATACCCTTCAAAACTGATTCTTTGAACAGTATTTCCCGACAAATACATTGTATGGCTCCCTGATGCCGCAAAATTATCTGGAACCATCGGACAAAAATCTTGAAAATCCCCTTTTAATTCAATTGTCCCTGCTGTTAAAAGTCCGGATAGCGACTGACTTGTCTGAACATACATATCTCCTTCTATCAAGATATAGTCCGACTCATCCGCCATTTTTAAAATGCCGGCAGAATCTTCATAGCTGTAATTATCCGCTTCTCCCTTTATCATCTGCATACGGTAATCTCCGTCAACTAAAAGCCTGCCTCCATGAATAAAAATTTCTCCATTAGCATGAATCAAGTCGCCTTTTACAGTCAGAGTATATCCGTTTAAATCCAAAACATCATCCACTAATACGAAATCGCCCTCTATTACCGTATCTTCCGTAAGAGTCCAACCAAACTCTCCCTCCATACTGCCATAAGTAAACCTACAGCCATTTCTGATTAAAATATCTTTTACAACTGCATCCTCTGCATAAACGCCTTCTTCACTATTATTTTGCAGTTCCAAAATATGAAATCTCGAATCAGAAGTCAGCTTTATTTTTTGCAGTCCTGTTCCTGAAAGCAGCACTCTGTGCTCTGCCGTTGCACAAAATTTTGTCTCACAGTTAAAATCCCCCTTTACCTCCAGGGTTCCTGCAGTAATATAATCACGACTTTTTAGAGGATTTGCTCCATATATAAAATCCCCATATACCGTTATATAGTCGGACGGATTCTTCATCATCAAACCATAATCATCTCTGTTGCTGCCTTCTATCATCAGGTTTTTTTCTACTGTCAACTTTCCCGATTCCATTTTCAGCTGCGGCAACATGGATACGTCTCCTTTTACAGTCAGTTGCGACAAAATATAAAGGGACTTTTTATTGCAGTTTAAGTTTCCGTCTATAATAAGGTTGTCTGGATTCATATAATATGATGCAAGTGTTATGTCTCCACAATAATATCCGGTTTCGAATCTGGTATTGCTTCCGATTCTGATGCATCCCTCAATTACAGGCTTTTTTTCGACTTCTTCCTCCACGATACAGCCCTCTACAAAAGGTTCTCCCACAAATATCAAATCCGGCTTACCCTTGTTTTCTTCTGTTTCTTCGCCTGTCTCAGATGTCATTTCTTCATCTGTCTCACGAGACATATTCAAATCAATCTCCAGATTTGCAAACCGCGAACTGTTGTAGGGATCATAAGCCAAGCTTACGGTTCTTCCCGCTGTTCCCGTAAGGTATACTTTATGGTTCTGTAACGCATGAAAACTATAATTGCCTTTGGTATTTAGCTGTGTAAAATTCCCCTGAACCTCTAAAACCCCATCCAGAAGCAGCCCTGCATGATTCTTATCGGAATCCGTCACAAAATCTCCCAGCACCTGCACATAGTCCCTGCTGTCAGTCATGGTCAGGGTTCCCGTGCTGTAATCATACTCATACCGCACTTCCCCCAAAGCGCCTTCCCCTGCATCCGTTGTTTCTCCCGGAGCATTACCTTCCGCAGCCGTCCTCGTCTGAATCCTGTAATCTCCTTCCGTTATGAGTTTTCCCCCGTTAATGACCATGCTGCCGCCGGGCTGTATACAATCCCCGTGTACAGTCAGAGTATATCCGTTCAGATTCAGCTCCCCCTGCATCAAAAACAGATTACCCGTTTCCATATCGGCATCTAAGGTAAGGTTCTCCGTAACGGTCACGTCCCCATATTCCATGACCTGACTGTCAGCGCTTTCTTCCGCCTGTGCCTGCGGTTTTCCGTCTGTCTGCTCATCGGATTGTCCGTTTGTTTGCTCATCGGATTGTCCGTTCGTCCCCGCATCTTGTTGCGCATCTTTTCGCACATCCGAATAATTTCCGCTGACAGAGGCCGACTCACTCTGTCGCGTCTCCGGCATTGCCGCCCCGAAAGCCTGTACATAATCCCCGAAAGGCAGACAGCAGATTACCAGCGTCAAAGCCAGAATCCTTTTCAAAACACCCGCCGCTTTTCTCTTATTTACTTTTATTTCTCTCATTTTGCCCCTCATTTTTTCATTTTTCTTTTGTTTTTCAGTAACTTTCTCTATCTGTTTGCTTTGATTTCTTTCTTATCTTTTCGCTTCGTCTTCTGCAGCTATTCTCTTTTCTTTCCCTCTCCTTCCTTATTTCCTTGCTTTTTCTTCCAGGCAAAAATTCCTCCGGATAAAGCCGCTGCTACAACAATCAGCGCAACCAGAGCCTTTGAGGCAGCCGTCCCGTTTCCTCCGTCATTTCCGGAAATGCCTTCTTCTGTTTTTTCCTGTCCGAAACTATCCTCCGCCCCGCTTTTACCGTTTTCTTCCTGACCTTCTAGCGACAAGTCTTTTGTTTTGTTATCTCCACCATTTCCCCCGACATTTTCCCCATCGCTTTCCGCTTTTCCGGTTTCATCATTTCCTGTGGTTCCGGGTCTGTTTTCTGCATCATTATTTCCGCTGTTTTCCGAGTCTGTTCCTCCCTTGTCTCCCGCATTTTTGTCAGTGTTCCCGAAAGAACCGTTGTCAGGAGTTTTGTCAGGAGTTTCATCAGGGTTTTCATTCTCCGTATCGTTGCTGTCCTCAATCCTTACATCCAGCAGATTTCCGTTGGAATCATAGCTGTAATAAATAACCGTTCCGTCATCATGCCGTTCCTTTGTCAAACGGTTTAAATCATCATATTCATATTCCGTTTCCGCATACACTTTTAAAGCTGACGCTCCCATTGCGGCATAAAAAACAATGCCCAGTCCCAAAGCGCCTGCCAACACTCTTAAAGCTTTCTTTTTCATCTCTTTTCTCCTTTGTATAGCTTTCCGTTTTTCTGCCATTCTAGCATAAAAAAAACGCCCATGCTTACCATATATGGTAAAAACGGGTGTTTTTTTATAAAAATGTGAAATTTTTTTTAAATAAGGGGCATTTTTCCTTTTATTTACCCCGAAATCATCATTTTGATTTCATTTTCCATGATCCGAAGCTCTGCTGAGATATCCCGGAATCTTTTTTGTTTTTCCGGTCCGATTCCCTCCTCCTTGTAGCAGATTCTGTGCTCCATACTTGCCCACAAGTCCATGGCCATGGTCCTAAGCTGGATTTCCACGGGATAATATTCCATTCCATCCGTATGATATACGGGCATCCCGATAATCAGATGATAACTCATATAACCGTTATCCTTGGGATTTTTTATATAATCCTTTTCAATAAGCACCAAGATATCCGACTGCTTCTTGATCAAAGAAACCACGGAATAAATATCTTCCTCAAAGTAACAGATAATCCTGACTCCTGCAATATCCGTCAGGCTTTCTCTTGCTTCCTCCGCCGATACGGATAATTTTCTTTTAATCAGCTTCTTTTCAATGCTTTTTTTATTCTTAATCCGGTTTTGAATATGATGGATAGGATAATTTTTGTATTTTAACCGATAATCCTGATTTAATGTATTCAGCCGGACCAACAGATTTGCCGTGGCATCCTCATAAGGAATGACAAGCATGTCATAATCTCCATCAGGGATATTTAAGGGAATCAGCTCCGCCCCTATACTGTTTTCCTGCTCTGCCTCCACTTAATATCTCACTCCTTTTTCCTGATATAGAGAATTTTACCAGAAATTTTTGTCGGAAGTGTGGACGAATCCTAAAACGTTTCTAAAAAAATTAAAAATAGGTTATATATAATTTCCCCTTCTGCCTTGAATATTGATAAAAAAGCAGCTCCCGTCCCTGCTTAAGCATCCGGATAAGCCTGCTTTCATATTCCCGGTAAACCTCGCAAATATCCTGGCTACATTCAAAGCTTTTCCTCTCTACCCGGAGTCCTTCCGCATAGATTTCCACCTCATTGCTCCTTTTCAAAAACAGCCTGTCCCCGCTTCTCATCCGATAACTCTCTCCTGTTCCAAGGCTGATTTTGTATCCCATCCTGCTGTTCGCAATGAGAATTTCCGGTTCAAAGGAAGGTTCTCTTTTTAAATATTCTTCCGCAGATAAGCTGTCATAAATGTATCTGACCGGCCTCGCCGGCTGAATTTCTTCTCCCGCCCCATCCTTTTGTTCCCACAGAATGTTTCCGGCGCCTTCCCATATATATTCCGCTTCCCATGCCCCGGCGCCTGAGTGCAGAATAATCCTTTTTTCCGCCTCTTTTTCTTTTTTCCCGCAGCCAAAAAGACAGCCTGCACAAAGCAATATTGCAAATATGATATAAATCCCTTTTCTTTTCACAAAATTGTCCTCTTATGTACCGATATTTTTTTCTTTTACAAACATTTTAAAACATTTTGTTTTATAAATCAATATAACAATTTGTTTTAAGCATAATAATTCTTAGGGTGTGATATTATGTATGAACGTATTCGGAATTTAAGGGAAGATATGGATTTAAGACAGGCCGATGTGGCGAAATATTTAAACTGTTCCCAGGTAGCATATTCCTATTATGAAATCGGTGCAAGGGATATTCCCACCGATGTCCTGATCAAACTGGCAAAATATTTTCATTGCTCCACGGACTACCTTTTGGGACTTTCCGACATTAAAAATCCTTACCAGTAAAAGTCTTTATGCAGACATGCCAATGGCAAACAGATTTTACTGTAAATAATACTCTTGACAGTTCTATTCCATCATGTTATTTTATACGTACCGACGGTATGTATTCAAAGGGGAGGCAAAGGTTAAAAGATTTTAACCTTGGGAACCGCTGATTAATTAGTTTTATTTTCAGCATTATCCCGTTTTGTCAAGTTTTTAGAAAGCCAGCGGAAATATATTGGATATTTCTAGGTTATAACCCTTTATTTGGGGTGCTTTCTTTAAAATTGGGCGCACTTATGCCATGCACCCAAGAAAATCTTGGGTTCGTCCAGCCCTGCTACACATTATAAGGTTGGCACTGGCAAACAGCATGTGGAACCGATTCATATTCTTTTCGATTCCACGATATACAAC
>CAJTCE010000052.1 GCA_910574745.1 Lachnospiraceae bacterium
TTTGACTGGTTTGTCAAGTGTTTTTGCAAAAAAAGTGGGTGATTTTTTGAAGCAAGGGTCTGAAAGCCTTATAAAGTAAGGGCTGAAGATTCCGAGAAGTTATTAGTAAAAAAAGGAGGGATCGTATGCTTGCAGATTATCATGTGCACTCGGAATTCAGCGATGATTCGGTATACCCTATGGAACAGGTAGTAAAGGACGCTATTGCCATGGGGCTCTATGAAATCTGTTTTACAGACCATGTGGACTATGGAATCAAGGATGACTGGGACTGCGGTCATCCTATTAAGTATCGTGGCAAGGAACCGTTAGCAAATGTAGATTATCCGCTGTACGATGCAAAAATCAAGGAATTGCAATATCTGTATGGCGAAGAGATAACCATTAAAATGGGAATGGAATTTGGCATGCAGACCCACACCATAGAACAATACAAAGCCTTGTTCCGAAAATATTCCTTTGATTTTATTATTCTGTCAGTGCATCAGGTAGAAGATCAGGAATTCTGGACTCAGGATTTTCAGCAGGGCAGGAGCCAGAAGGAATATAATGAAAGGTATTATGAGGAAATGCTGGATCTTGTAAGGACATGTGAGGATTACAGCGTGTTGGGGCATATGGATCTTATCACGCGGTATGATAAAAAGGGAATCTATCCTTTTGGGAAGCGGAAGCCCTTGATAGAAGAAATATTGAAAACAGTCATAGAACATGGAAAGGGTATAGAATTCAATACCTCCTATCACAGATACGGGTTGAAGGATACTACGCCGTCCATGGATATTTTGAAATTATATCGACGGCTGGGCGGGGAAATCATTACAATGGGCAGCGACAGTCATAAGCCGGAACATTTGGGAGCATATATAGAAGAGGGAAAGCAGCTGCTGAAAAGTCTGGGCTTCCGTTTTTTCTGTACCTATGAAAAAATGAGTCCGATCTATCACGAGTTGTAAAAAGTTTGAATCATTGCTATCAAATAAATGTCGGAAAAGTTCTTTTATGAAATCCTTGGGGAAATGATGCAGAAATCTTGCAAACATAAAGAGTAAAGATGGTCTGATAATATCAGCAGACATTATGGTGCCGGTCATGGAAACAATCATTGTCTGCCGGGCAGCGCGTATTGAAATTTAATTGAAAGAGGCGTAAAATAAAGATGTATTTATTAGGATTAAATAGAAAATCCTGTAAATCTACTTTTAAGAATATTGGCAATTTATGGAAGCTATGCAGGAGTTTCCGGAAAAGGTTTCAAATAGGAGGAAACCGGTGGAAGCACAACATCAATGTGAGGGGTATGGAAAAAATAAGTAAGTTGATAATGCCGCCATAGCAACTGCTTTCCTTTGGCATTGTTCTGAAAGTAATAATTATTTTTCACAATCGACGGTTGCGGACAACGGAACATAAAAGGAGATTAGAAATATGATTAAATGTATTCGTAATCTGAAAATCAGACTAAAACTTTATATCCTCATAGGAATTGCGCTGTTTGGCATGCTTTTGATCGGTGGCATGTCATTTTATCTTATGGGGCAGATGAACGAAATGACAAGCGACATTGCAACAAGCTGGCTTCCCAGTATTGATACGGCAAGGGAATTGAATACTACCCTTTCCCATGTCCGTATGAATGAGTTAAAGTATCTTACCGCAGTTTCTGATGACGTGCAAGAAACCAGCCTTCAGTACCTCCATTCTGAAATGGATAATATGGATACCCTCTTAGCTACATATGGGGAATTAATTGATGAAGAAGAGAGCGGTTTCTATGAAGATGCATTGAATTTCTGGGAGCAGTACAAGGCAATGGATGAAGAAATGATTGCATTAACCAAACAGAACCGCACAGAAGACGCCCGCGCAATGCTGGATGGAGAAGGCGAAGAGATTTTTCAAACTTTAAACGGTATCTTTGATGAGATTATTACCTACAATTCAGAAGGCAGTGACGATGCAACAGAGGAAAGCTTTTTCCTTTACAAAACAGCCACCTATCTTATGGCAGCAGTTATCATTGCAATAATCCTTGTGGGAGTCTTCTTCTCATTTGTGGTTATACGCCTGATCAAAACCCCTATTTCCGAAATTGAGAATGCCGCTACAAAAATGGCAGAGGGTAATTTGGATGTAGAGATTTCCTATACCTCTAAGGACGAACTGGGTATTCTTGCTGCGCAGGTAGGCAGACTGATCCGAAAGCTTCAGACTATTATTGATGATGAGAATAAATTCCTTGCCAAAATGGCTGAGGGAGACTTTACTGTGGATTCTATCTGTGAAGAAGAATATACAGGCGGCTTTTATCCGCTGCTTGTTTCTTTCCGGGGCATTGCAGAAAAGCTCAATGACACGATGCTGCAGATCAGCCAAAGCTCCGCTCAGGTTGCAAGCGGATCAGAACAGGTATCTAATGGCGCCCAGGCTCTTTCCCAGGGAGCAACCGAGCAGGCAAGTGCCGTGCAGGAACTCGCAGCTACTATTAGTGTAATCTCCAGCAAGGTTAACCAGAATGCAGAAAATGCGCAGCAGGTCAACGAAATGGCAGGCAATGTCAGCGCGGAAATGAATGTGAGCAACGAAAAAATGCATCAGATGATACAGGCAATGAGTGATATCAGTAGCAGCTCCGGAGAGATTGGCAAAATCATTAAGACAATTGAAGATATTGCTTTTCAGACCAACATCCTTGCTCTTAATGCTGCTGTGGAAGCTGCCCGTGCAGGCGCTGCCGGAAAAGGGTTTGCCGTAGTAGCCGATGAAGTCCGCAATCTGGCAACCAAAAGTGCAGAGGCTTCTAAGAACATCTCTGCTTTGATTGAAAATTCATTAAAGGTAGTAGAAAACGGAACTCAGATTGCTGACGATACAGCTTCGTCTCTGCTTCAGGCAGTAACCGGCGTCAACGAAATGACAGATATTATCAGACAGATTTCAGACGCCAGTCGTGATCAGGCTGATTCCATCTCCCAGATTACTACGGGAATTGACCAGATTTCCAGTGTCGTACAGACAAACTCCGCAACTGCGGAAGAAAGTGCAGCTGCAAGCGAAGAACTGTCCAGCCAGTCACAGATTATGAATAGGCTGGTAGAAAGGTTTAAGCTAAAAGGAAATCTTTTGTAAAAAAAGCCTACGCACAGTCGTGACATGAATGTCAAAGAAGATATCGAGGAGAATACGATTTGTTTGAACAGGATTATATTATGCGTCTTATCAAAGAGATGGTAAGAACTTTATTAAAACTGTTGTTTCATATAGATATGGATTCCCAGACAGAGGACTTGCTAAAGGAGAGGGAGGAAAAAGAAACATTAAATATCCTGCTGGAGCTGGCTGACGAAGGAGAAATAAATGAGGCTGAGAACAGGCTTTATGATTTGATTTCGGAGGGCGATATGTCAGCTTTGGAAACGGCGTTGTTGTTTTATTCTTATCTGAATGATAAGACCGACGAATTTCTTGAAGAAAATAACTTCAGCCGGGAGGAAATCATATCGGGCTTGAAAGCTGTTGTTTCCAGATATGGATTAAACGGTATGGCGGATATGTTTTTGACAGACTTATAAGAGACCGTAAGGGGCACTTCACATAAGGAAGTGTCCCTTACAGTGCTTTAGGGGATTTATAAGTAATTGTTAAAAATAGCGGCATTGGCACAGGTCTGATGTCGCTTTTTCATTGGCAAAAATGAAGAAATGGTTTTGTAGCATAAATGCTGCTGTGAAATAAGGAAATTCAATATATTGTAAATGTGATTCGTATGAAGTAAAATATTAGCAAAATGCATAGAAGCTGCGATTATGTGAAAACAGAAAGATTTGTATATGAGACAATAAGTAATCTGGAGGAATAGGGGTGTTACAGAATGATATTTGAAAAGCATTATCTCCCGCAGTTCAGGGAGGCTGACAGGGACGGATTGGTAGGGCTGAGGGGATATATGAACTATTTCCAGGATGTGGCAACGCACTACATGCATAATTTAAACAAAGGGAACGATACCTTGCCGGAGGAATATGGAATTGTCTGGATGTTTACCAAATATAAGATGCAGGTAAGCAGGAAGGTCGATTATACCGGGGAATTAACTATGGAGACGTGGATTCCGGAAGGAAAATTATCGGCGGTTGTCCGCCAGAACCTGCTTATTACCAGAAACGGGGAAGAGTGCGCCAAGGGCTGTGTTGAAAGCTGTCTTTATGATATTGCGAAAAACAGGCTGGTAAGGCTAAAGGAAATTGATTTTCCGACGGACATAACAGAAAACAAAGAGTTTGAAATGAGCGGTTTTCAAAAACTGTCAACGGAATCAGAGGGTATGGAATATGCTTATACACATCAGGTCCGATATACGGATTTGGATAAGACCGGGCATATGACGAATCTGAAATATGTGGATTTATTTTTGAATGCTTTTGACAGCAGATTTTTTGAAGAATTCCAGATAGGAGAGTTTGAACTCCATTTTTTAAGCCAGTGCTTTGAAGGAGAAGAACTGCATGTTTATAAAAGGGCTTTTGATGATAAAGTTTCTCTTATAGCAGCGAAAGACGATAAGGTTCCTTGTGCCATTGCAAGCATTTTTAGAAAATAGAGGTATGATTATGCAAAAGAAAGCAGGGAATCGGAAAGATGAAAGGGCAGTAGGGATTGACTTAGAAAGGGGATCTATTGTGAAGAAAAGTTTATACGCAGCTGTGGCATCTATTATGATTTTATGCAGCGCATGTGCCGGTCAGGGGGTGCCTGAGGCAGATAATGAAATTGTATCAGACGGCGGTACGTTAAATGAAGAGGGCGTCAAAGCGGAAATCGGGGAGGATATTGTAGCGGAAATTGAGGCGGCCGTCGAAGAGAAGGTCAAAGAGAATGTTGAAGAGACTCAGGAAGCTACATTGGAAATAAAAGCGAACAGTGCAAACGACAATTCCGTACGTGCCAAAATTACATTTGAAACAAAAGAAGAAAG
Organism: Lachnospiraceae bacterium; assembly: GCA_910574745.1. GTDB lineage: Bacteria > Bacillota > Clostridia > Lachnospirales > Lachnospiraceae > UBA2882. Next base: position 4,976 of record CAJTCE010000052.1, read on the forward strand.
TGATCTTGCAGAAGATGGAAAGATTCTGTATACAAGCCGCTGTGTCTATCCTGTTGTGGAAATGGTAGGAAACGAAAGCGCTGCGGAGAAAATCAACGCTGATATTCAGGCAGAAGTAGATGATTTTTTAGCTGATACCTCAATACGTGACTGGGCCAGAGAAGATTATGAGGTTTATCTGTCAGATGAAGATTTAAGTTCCCGATATGGTTTTTCAGGTTATTCTCAGGATTTTAATATGACGGTTACTCGTAACGACGGTAATGTCATTTCTTTTTGCATAGCATTTTCATCTTATATGGGTGGAGCACATGGGCTCTATCACAACATTGGACTCAATTTTAATGCCAAGACCGGTAAGTTACTCAATTTTTCGGATTTAGGCGAAAATGAGAAAGCTTTTCACGCAGGTACGCTTGCCTGCCTGAAAGAACTAACAACTACAAATGCTTATCGGAGTATCATGTGGAGCGATGACTATGATTTGGAAGAGATACTTTATCAGGATGAAAAGTGGTATTTCTCTACTTCAGGGCTGGTCTTTTTCAGTAACCCTTATGAACTTGGTGGATTTTTTGCAGGTAATATTGAATTCACTGTCTCTTATGCCGAATTGGAAGAAATGGGACTTAAAGAAGAATACTCCTATCAGGAAAATCTGACTATAAAACTGCAAACGGAAGAAATCTGTTCTTTTGACTTAAACGGTAACGGACAGGAAGAAAGAATCCAATTTTATATTGAAAATCCGGGAAGTGTCGACACCAATGTGCATTTTATCATTGACGGTACTGACTATGCATCAGAAAATGCAGAATTATCAGGACAATTCTCAGACCGTGATTATCTCTTCTGTTGGACACAATGTTTTTTGTATGATATGGATACCGAAGACGATGTGACGGAAATTGCTTTTCAGATGAACCGATTAAACCTGGAAGAGGACAACTCTATCCCGTATACGTTTTTTTATCGTTATGAAAAGGACGGTATGCTTACATATCTTGGCAAAATAAAAGGGGCTGTTACGGATTTGGTTGTGATACCTGACTTTATATCTTAATGGGCGCAATGTTTTATACATTCAAGGGAAACAGGGAACAAATTGATGTTTTATAAGGAGCAGAGGAGATACACAAATGAAAATCTTAGTATTTTGCGCAAAAGGATTTGAGACAATGGAATTCAGCGTTTTCATTGATGTAATGGGCTGGGCCAGAAATGATTTTCAATGCCCGGTATATGTTGATACATGTGGATTCACGAAAACGGTAAACAGTACATTTCATGTTCCCGTTGTTATGGATAAAACGATTGATGAAATTTCAGCGGATGATTATGATGCTTTGGCGATTCCCGGCGGCTTTGAAGAATTTGGCTTTTATGAAGAAGCATATGATGAGAAATTTCTGAATTTGATAAAAGCTTTTAGCCGGAAGAAAAAACCCATCGCTTCCGTTTGTGTTGCCGCCCTGCCTTTAGGAAAAAGCGGCGTGCTGAAAAACAGAAGGGCTACAACCTATCATTTAAACGGCGGATGCAGGCAGAAACAGTTAGCAGAATTTGGCGTCAATGTGGTAAATGAGCGGGTTGTGGTGGATGACAATATCATTACTTCCTATTGCCCGGAAACAGCGCCGGATGTTGCCTTTGAACTGTTGAAAAAGTTGTGCGGGGATGAAAAAATGTTTATTGTTAAAGAGGCAATGGGGTATGTCTGAACCATATGAGATCATTTATTTTTAGATAAATCTACGGATATTTTTGTTGAATTATGCGCTGTGCCTGATAAAATTTCTTTTTATGAACAATTTGGTTTTGAAGCGAATGAAGCACAGAGATTAAAAATAATGTGTCATGTGGATGAAACATGATAGGACGTTCCTTTCCAAACTACAAAAGAATTTATTTAAGGAGCATTGTATGAATAAATCTTTATCTGAAATGACATTAGAAGAGTTATGGGAATTATTCCCGATCATTCTTTCTGAACATAAAAGCTGTTGGAAAGACTGGTATGATGAAGAAAAACAAGAGATAGCTGATATTTTATGTGACAATGATTTCAGGATCCATCATATTGGGAGTACGGCAATCGATCATATATGGGCAAAGCCTATCGTTGATATTCTGATTGAGATTCCGAAGAGCATTTCTATGGAAGATATAAAAGAGAAACTTGTAAACAGTGGTTATATCTGTATGTCTGAGGAGGAAAACAGGAAATCCTTTAACAAGGGATATACGGACAAGGGATTTGCTGATCGTGTATTTCACATACACTTACGTTATGACGGCGACAATGATGAATTGTATTTTCGGGATTACATGAACAGTCATCCGGAGCTTGCAAAGGAATATGAAAAGTTAAAGCTTTCTCTCTGGAAAAAATATGAACATAACCGGGATGCCTATACCGATGCAAAAAGCACATTTGTAGAAAAATATACGAAATGTGCAAAATCGGATTATGGGAATCGTTATGGAAATAACAGAAGCTGACAAGGAAACAAAAATCAAAATTGTGATTACATTTCATAAATTACCAGGTACATCCATTAGTAATGGAATGCATCAAGAGTGCGTTAAATTTATTAAGCCGGTCATACATGTTGGTTTGCCAGTTCTTTCATTTCCAGCATAAATTTCCCGGAGGCTTTGGAAAATACCTGATATTTTTTCCAGACAATGCTCATGCCTTCTTCTCTTTTGGGAGAGAGGGGGCGGAAGCATAGATTGCTGTTGCCGGAGGTATTGATGATTTTGTCAAGTCCGATTGCATAGCCTAAGCCTTCCTCCACCATGAGTGAGGCATTGAAAAGCAAGTTGTAGGTGGCAACAATTTCAATTTCAGAAATATCACGTTTTATCCATTCCGCCAAGCCCCCGTCATTATCGTGCTGTCTCGATACAATCAGCGGTTTTTCCCACAAATCTTCAGGTCTAACAGCCTCCTTTTCGGCAAGGGGGGAATCCCTTCGCATCAGTACGCCCAGGGTATCTTTATAGGGTAAGGGGATTGAATGGTACTTTGTATGGTCTATGGGGCCGAATACAATTCCGAAATCAATCAGTCCTTTATCCAGTTGCTCCAATACAAATTCGGCATTTCCGCTGGCAATGTGGTAATGAATTCCGGGATAGGCTGCATAAAGCTTTTTTGCCACTTTGGCGATAAAGCGGACCGTATCGGTTTCTCCTGTGCCTATATAAACATCGCCGATAACAACCTGATCGGAAAGGGAAATTTCTCTTTCTGTTTTTTGTACCAGATTCAGTATTTCCTCTGCCCGCTTTCTTAAGATCATTCCTTCCTCCGTCAGTGTGACCTTTCTGGAGCCTTTTGTTCCCCGGATCAAAAGTTGTTTTCCCAATTCTTCTTCCATAGCTTTTATCTGGGTGGAGAGAGTGGGCTGGGAAAGATGCAGTGATTCTGCAGCCCGTATAATGCTCTGCTCTCTTGCCACAGCGAGAAAATATTGAAGTACACGTAATTCCATATTTTTCTTCCCTTTCTTTTCATATTTTATTGTTTACAGTATAGCATGCAGATGGATAGGACTCAACTATGCAAATGTGTTTAATATAAGCATTTGCTATGCTTGCTGTGCCAAGCGTATCTGTGGAAGGGCCAGATTATAACGCCAGTGTAATCACACAGAGGGAAAAATTAAAACCAATAAATTGACTGCGCCTATTGCATGTGAATAGAAAAAACTTATTCAAGTTGATTAATTATAAATATTTGCTATTGAATATGGAGAAAAGTATAATAAAAACAGAAAAGTCAAAAACATTTAAGAATAGAGATAAGGAGCAATATTAGATAAAAAACATATCTTTATAATGTTGCATCTGATTCTAATATCCGGGATTTTGCCGGAAGGACGGGGATATAAAATTGTTCGGTTCAGTAAAGGGAAGTAAAGAGATTCTATAAAAATAAATCTTGATATGGAGGAAGATATCATGAAAGTAATTGAAAATCAGACATTTGATATGGAACGCGCGTTTTACGGAAGTAATGGCGTATTGGTAAGAAACTGTTCCTTTGACGGGCCGGCAGACGGCGAAAGTGCATTTAAAGAGGGAAAGGATGTTGTGGCCGAGCATTGCTTTTTCAATCTGCGCTATCCTTTCTGGCATGACCATGGATTGAAAATTACCGATTTGGAAATGACGGAGCTTTGCCGTGCGGCACTGTGGTATTCTGACAACGTAGAAATTACGGACAGTAAGATGCATGGAATAAAAGCGCTGAGGGAGTGCAGCAATGTCCATATAAGGAATTGTGACATTATTTCGCCGGAATTCGGCTGGTCTGTACAAGGAATCCATATGGAAGATACGAAAGCGGCCAGTGAGTATTTCATGATGCGTTCAAAGGATCTGACTTTCAGAGGCGTGACTTTCAAGGGCAAATACTCTTTTCAGTACATTGAAAATGCAACCTTTGAAAACTGTGCATTTGATACGAAGGACGCTTTCTGGCACGGTAAAAACATAACCGTTAAAAACAGTGTGGTAAAGGGCGAATACCTGGCATGGTATTCCGAGGGACTGACTTTAATAGGCTGTAGGATTATCGGAACCCAGCCGTTTTGTTACTGTAAAAACCTGAAACTGATTGATTGTGAGATGATTGATACGGATCTTGCTTTTGAAAAATCCGAAGTGGAAGCCGTCATTACAACAAAGGTTGAGAGCATTAAAAATCCTTTATCCGGCCGGATTGAGGTGCCGGAAGTGGGAGAACTGATTAGGGATGATGAAAATGCCAAAGGCGAGGTTTTAATCTGCGGGCAAAAAAACAGAGATGATGCTTGTAAAAAATGTAACTGCGCCTGACTTTTTTGAAGTAATTGAAACGATTTTAAGTCTGTTTGGAACAATTATCTTTATCAGAGTGATTTTTTAAGGAGACAGGCATGAAAAAACTGATTTATACGGCGCTGTTTTTAGCAGTGTTATTTATGGTAACGGCTTGTGGAGACAGCAAAGACAAAGAGGAACGGAATACAGATAAAGAATCGGAAATCAGTACGGTTTCATCCAAACAGCCCGATGAAGAGCCGGAGAAATTAAAAGCGGCAAAGACGGAGACTCAGCCAGCGGAATCTGCCCGGGAAAGTACGCAGCAGGAGGAAACAGGAATGAAGATGAAAGTTCAGGTGGGAGATACCGTTTTTACGGCAACACTGGCGGAGAATTCCTCCGTGGATGCATTAAAGGAACTGATGGCGGACGGTTCCCTTACATTGAATATGAGTGATTATGCCAATATGGAAAAAGGTGCAGACCTGGGGGTTACGCTGCCGCAGAATAATGAACAGATGAATACGCAGACAGGCGATATTATTCTGTATCAGGGCAGGACGTTCGTCATCTATTATGATACAAATTCCTGGAGCCTGACGCCCATTGGAAAAATCGATAATGTGGATGCAGAAGAATTGAGAGAAGCATTGGGAACCGGAGATGTTACGGTAACCTTATCCCTCGAATAGGGAAATGAGGAAAGAGTTTAGGATGATTCAAAACAGAAAGAAGATTCCGGGCAGGAAAGGAGATGTGTTAGTATGGCAGAAATGCCGCAGACCAGTCATAGTATGGGTACAGCGAGAATGTCAGGCCTGGTGCTGAAAACGGGAGTTCCCCTGATGATTTCCCTGCTGATCAATTCCCTTTATAATTTTGTGGACAGCATATTCGTGTCCAGAGTCTCAGAGGATGCATTGACCGCGTTGTCGCTGACGGCGCCTGTACAGATCCTTATGTCAGCCATGGGACTTGGAATCGCGGTGGGGTTAAATGCCGTAATCTCCAAGGCATTGGGTGCACAGGATAAAGAAAAAGTGGAAAGAACAGCATCGGCGGCACTGGTTTTGGCATTTTTGGCATGGATTCTGGTGGTTATTCTGGAAATTCTGGCGATGGAAGTATACTTCAAATGGCAGTCCGGCGGAAATGAAATTATTATGAATTACGGAATTCCTTATCTGCGCATCTGTATGATTGGTTCCTTGGGGATGATGGGGCAATGGGTGTTTGACCGTTTTGTAATGGCAAGCGGTAAATCTTCTTTATTTTTATTTACATTGTCTGCTGCATCTATTACCAATTTGATTTTAGACCCCATCCTTATCTTCGGATATTTTGGGCTTCCGGCAATGGGAACGGCAGGTGCGGCGCTTGCTACTGTCATTGGACAATGGGCAGGGTGCTTTGCCGGCTATTTCATTAACTGCCGCTGGAATCGGGAAATACCGATTCATTTTACAACAAAAGCAGATAAGAGTTGTATGGCGGCTATTTTAAAAGTAGGGATACCGAGTACATTGGTACAGGCAATCTCATCTATTTTGGCAATCTATGTGAATTCTGTTCTTATGGTTATTACGCCTACCGCTGTTGCGGTTTATGGGGCATGTGTAAAAATCCAGGGACTTGTAACCGTTGGGGTAAACGGAATGGGAAGCGGCCTGATTCCGATTGTTGCTTACAATTACGGGGCAAAGAAGCCAAAAAGAATCTATCAGGGCTGCCGATGGGCAATGCTGTATTCCGTTATTTTTTACAGTGTTTTCTTCCTGATTATGGAGATGATACCGGAGCAGACATTGCTTTTATTTGATGCTTCGGAAGAAATGCTTGCAATCGGTGTTACGGCACTGCGGGTTATGGCAGTAAGCTACCTGCTTTCTAATGTCTGTCTTACTTATTCTGCAGCCTTTCAGGGCCTGGGTATGGGAGTCCAAAGTATGCTGCTTACATTGAGCAGGCAGGTGGTCTTACCGATTATTTTTATCGCCGTTTTATCCGGATTTGGGAAGCTGTCGATGATTTGGATGGCGTTTGTATTGGCGGAGGCAGTTGTGATTCCTTTTGGTATGATTCTTTGGAGGAAAGAGTCGGGAAAGGCGTTAAAACATTTGGAGCCGGGAGAAGGGATTACATTTGCAGAAGAAAAGAGAAATGGCAGCAGAATAGCTTTTTCAAGAGGAATTTGATTTGAGCATTGAATATAAGGAAGATGTTTGAAATGTAGGAACGACTATGATAATATCATCATATAATCAATCGTGACTGCGGTCATGATTTGGGCCGGTCGTTAGACCCGTGCCCACCGGTAGGCGGGGATTTACCCCGCCATTTGTATTTTTGAATAGACATCTAGGGAGGAAATGGAGATCGTGATTACAATAAAGGAATTGGATATTAAACTTATAGAGGAAATCAAATCATTATTCGCAGAGATATTTACAAACGAACCGTGGAACGATGACTGGAGCGATGAAACGCAGCTTTGCGAGTATATTATGGATTTAATAGGAAACAGGAATTCCCTGACGCTGGGGTTTTTTGAAGATGGGGAATTAATCGGCTTGTCCATGGGCAGGGGATGGGGACCTTTTTTATAAAGGAAATGGAAGAATATGTTATGAAAAACAGAAAAGTGACACAAATTTTTCTTCAGACCGAGAGAACTGTTCCTGCATACAGGTTTTATCAGAAGAAAGGGTTTGTTGAATTAAAAGACCATGTCTCGTTTTTTAAGCAATTTAACAATCACTGATAACAAATAATATTCTAAACAGTGACAAAAAATGGGCATAGTCAGGAGGAATGAAACTATGAAAAAGGAAATCTGGACAGCCGCCCTCTGGGTGGCGGCAATGATTGGATTAAGCGGATGTGGAGCAAAAGCAAATCATGCGGAGGAGAATTTTGTAACTCCGCAAATAGAAGAGTTAGAGGAAGAGACAGATATTTTGGAAATATTGCCGGAACTGGAGATTGAGCAATTGATATTGGAAAAAGAAAGTGAATCGCCCAAGGATTGGCGGGAAGCTTACCAAGTATTTATTGATGATTGGAAACAGATAGAAAAGTATGGGGATTTCAGTTATCCTGCAGTGTATTTTGGTAAAGAACATTATAATTTTGATAAATATTTCCTGTGCGATGTTGATGACAATGGTACGCCGGAATTGTTTTTATACTCGACTTATATGAGACTTACGGCGGTGTTTACTTACACGGATGAGCCTGTTTTTCTTTTATATGATAACATCTACGGCATTAACCTCGAAACAGATGAGGTAGTAATTCATGGACACTGGCATGGTGCCGGCGGATCATGGGAGAATGAGTGGTCGGCTTATTGCATATCTGGGGATACAGCAGAACGTACCATGTACATAGATTTCGTGGATCTTTCAGAATATGACGGGGAAATTCGCTATACAGTTTATGATGCGAAGAAAAAGGAATATACTGATTTGCAGGATGGCGCGGAATATGACGCATTTTATGCCGCCCATGTAGAACCATGCATTTTGGCAGAGGATTATCTGCTGTATGAACTTTATGATGAGAATGGATTTGATCATATTCAATAATTTATTTTTTGAAATATAAAGCCTAAGAACAGCTGGAATCTATAAGGAAGCCTCTATCAAGTGGAAACTTTTGCCTTGCTAGGGGCTTTTTTGTGCTATAATGTCTTATGTGATTTTGCAGGGTTTTTTTTGAAATTGACTATACTCCTGTTAGATAAATCATGGAATAGAAAATGAATCAGGTGGAGGCAGGGAATATGGTATTGTTAGTTGTGGATACACAAAAACAGATAACAAACAAAGAGTTGTATAACTTTGAACTATTTGTAGCCAATGTAAAAAAGCTGATTAAGACGGCGAGAGAAAATAATATTGAAGTAATTTATATCCGCCATGATGATGGAAGTGGTCAGGAATTGACAAGAGGAACGGACGGATTTGAAATATATGACGAATTTGAACCGGATAAAGATGAAAAAATTTTTGACAAAACAGTGAATAGTCCTTTTAGGGATACCGGGTTATTAGAATATCTTACCGGAAAGCAGGTAAAACAGATTATTGTTGCCGGTTTGCAGACAGATTATTGTATTGACGCTACGGTCAAATGCGGCTTTGAACACGGGTTTCATATGGTAGTGCCAGAAGAAACCAATTCTACCTTTGATAATCAATATATGTCTGCGAAAGAAACGTATGAATATTATAATAATTTTATGTGGAAGGGCAGATATGCCAATTGCATTTCCATGAAAGAAGTGCTTGAATTAATGAAAAGCTGAGAAAAAAACAATGAGTAAATACAATAAGGAACTTATGGAATACGACTATCAGGTTGGAAAAATATCCATGATGGAGCAGACAGTCATTTTCTCACACAGGGAGTGGGAGGTAATCCGGTGAAAAATCCATGGGAAGAAATTCCGTTAATTGATTATGAAAATCATATGAAACTTGATTCGGTTATGCAGCTGCAGACCATGAATGAAATGATGAAAGGGCAATTTGACAGTTATCCTGTTTCCAGCACAATGATACTGGGGATTGCAGGAGGCAACGGTCTGGAACATATCCGAAAGGACAAATTTGAAAGAGTATACGGGGTAGATGTCAATTCGTCTTATTTGGAAGAAGTTATTCGCAGGTATCCGGATTTGGATGGAATTTTGGAGTGTCTATGCATTAATTTAACAGATGGAAGTGATAAGCTGCCGGAATCAGATATGATTATTGCAAATTTGCTGATTGAGTATATTGGATATGGTTGTTTTCAGAAAGTAATCCAACATGTAAATCCGAAATATGTTTCATGCATTATTCAAATAAACATGGAAGATAATTGGGTATCGGATTCCCCATATCTGCACGTGTTTGACGGATTGGAACCAATACATTTTCAAATGGAGGAACAGGCATTGGGGGAAGCAATGGAAAAAATGGGCTATCATGTAATCAAAACATTGGAGCGCATGCTGCCTAATGGAAAAAAACTGGTACAGATAGATTTTTCCAGATAAAATAGATAAAAGTAGGAACACTTCATGAGTGATATCATGGAATTTGCAGACAGAGAAGCATTTAGGAGATGTCTTTCTGAGCATTGCCGGTCCAATGACGGCGTTTGGCTTTTATTCGGGAAGTCTGGCGGACCGAAAACAATCAAAGCAGGAGAAGCGCTTGAAGATGCCCTTTGTTTTGGATGGATTGACGGACAGATGCAAAGCCTTGACGAAAAAACTTATAAAAAATATTTTCATATGCGCAGGGAAAAAAGCAAGTGGTCGGTATCCGCAGAATTAAGGAGTATGAAAATTTAAAGGAAATAAGGGTATGGACAAACAGTAACTTGGTTGTGCCGGGAAACAATGAGAGTGTAGGCTTTACTATTTATGATAGGAAATTGAATGATTCCGAATCAGGGTTTTCGGGAGATTATCTGTATTATAAGAGGGTTCTTTAAAGCAGTAAAACAAAAGGAAGGACAGGCGTTTTACGCTGATTTTGCGTAACCCGAAGGCTTTTGTGACGAAGCGTGGAGGCTGTCTATCAGTATGTGTTTGCATTGGTACATGGAGCGGGCAAAGATGAAAAAATTTATGACAAAACAGTGAATAGTCCTTTTAGGGATACCGGGCTATTAGAATATCTTACCGGAAAGCAGATAAAACAGATTATTGTTGCCGGATTGCAGACCGATTATTGCATTGACGCTACGGTCAAATGCGGCTTTGAACACGGGTTTCGTATGGTAGTGCCGGAAGAAACCAATTCTACCTTTGATAATCAATCTATGTCTGCAAAGAAACGTATGAATATTATAATAATTTTATGTGGAAGGGCAGATATGCCAATTGCATTTCCATGAAAGAAGTGCTTGAATTAATGAAAATCTGAGGAGGAAACATTTTTGCAATCGGAGAAAGAAGCTTTGGTTTGTGCAAATTAAAAATTTTCCCACAATTTTGAAAAACATCTCTAGAGAAAAGTATTTGTATGATATCATATAAGCATAAAGCGGCTTGCCCATATATGATACGGATTGGCTTTAGAAGGAGGAAATCACAATGTATTATTTTACGGATGATTGCCTGATTGGCGTAGATGAAATTGATAATGAGCATAGGGAACTTTTTCGAATCATAAATGAAATCCAGGCATTGCTGGAAAATCAGATTTTGAATGATAAATACGACCGGATTCGGGAATTGATAGAACGACTGGAACAATATGCGGAAGAACATTTCCGGCATGAGGAAGCTTATATGGAAAGTATCCGTCATCCGGAGCTGGAACTGCAGAAAAAACAACATCTCTTTTTTTGTGACAAGATTAACAGTCTTACAAGCTCCTTTGCTTCTAATTATGAGCAGCAGGCCGTTCTTGAAGATCTGTTAAAATATCTGGTAACATGGTTATACAGACATATCATCAGTTGTGACCTTATGATAGGTAAGTTTAAGAGATTAGAGGAATGTAAGGAAGCTCCTTTGTTTACCGAAGAATATTTGACAGGAATTACGCTGATTGATAAGGAGCACAAAGAACTGTTCCGTATCATAGGAGAAGTGCATCATGCCATTGCGGATGAATTTTTATACGATAAATATGATGAGATTGTCCGTTTACTGGAGGAATTAAAGGATTACACCAAATTCCATTTCCAGGATGAGGAACTTTATATGGAAAGCATTCATTATGACGGACTTGAAGCCCAGAAAAGGGCACATGATGCATTTGTGACACGATTAGAGGAGATGGATTTAGAACATATCGATGAAAATCAGCAGGAAACCTTAGAGGAACTGTTGGAATTTCTGACACAATGGCTCGTGAACCATATTTTGAACAGCGACAAAAAGATTGGACAGAATTAAGGGGGAATAAGACGCTCAATGATAATTGAAACGGAAAGACTTATATTAAGAGAATATACTTGGGAAGATTTTGATTCCCTTTATGAAATTGTCTCTGATGCTGAAACAATGCAGCACTACCCCAAGCCTTTTGATGAAGAAAGAACGAAAGGCTGGATTGAATGGAATCTTCAAAACTATGAAAAATACGGCTTCGGACTATGGGCGGTCGTACTGAAAAAAACAGGAGAATTTATAGGCGATTGCGGAATAACCATTCAGGACATTGATGGAGAAAAGCTTCCGGAAATCGGATATCATATCCATAAGAGATATTGGAGAAGAGGATTTGGAAGTGAGGCGGCAAAAGCTGCCAGGGATTGGGCCTTTAACAATACGGAATATAACTGTTTGTATTCATATATGAAATATACAAATATCGGTTCTTATTCCACTGCTGTTGCAAATGGTATGAAAAAAATAAAAGAATATCCTGATGAAAAGAATGGTATTTCATATGCTTACGCTATTACACGTAAAGAGTGGGAAGAAAACCACAGATCCTGATTGGCATCTCTTGAACGGACAAGGTTGCTTAAAGCATTCCTATAGAGAATGAAATTTGAACTTTGACAAAATAAAATCTCCCCGTATGATGTATATGAGTTTAGCGACTTAATACATCAGAAAACAAAGGAGATTTTATAACAATGAAAGTAAAGTACGAAGAC
>CAJTCE010000053.1 GCA_910574745.1 Lachnospiraceae bacterium
CGTTTCCTGCCGCCAAAAGTCCGGTCACAACAGATAACCCTGTTTGAATACTTTAAAATAGCTGATTGTGCAACATGATGTCTCATAAAATGGGGAAACTCAAAATAAAAATAACTTGACAGAAGGATATTATATCGTTAGAATAAGTTTCAGATGTTTGATATTGAAATGCAAAGAAGGTGTACAGTAGCGTTTTATGTACCGATAGAGATAGGAGGTCACCGGCTGAAAGCTTCCTTCGGTTCCCATAAAGTGACGAATTTCCCACCGGAGCAGCTTTGCCTAAATGGGTTTTAATTTAAGACCTTGAGTAAGCAAAGACGTAAACGCACGTTACGCGCAATTAAGAGCCCGTTTTTACGGGAATGTGGGTGGTACCGCGGATTAGATTCGTCCCTTGCTTTTTTGGCAGGGGATTTTCTTATGCATGAATATCCCTTTCATCGGGCAAAAAGACGGCCTGATTTTTATGAAGTGAAAAATAGTTGATCAGAAAGGAAGAACGAAAAGTATGAAAGAAAAACTGGAACAGATTAAAGCGGAAGCTCTGGAAAAGATTAAAACCGCTGCATCTTTGGAAGAGTTGAATGATGTGCGCGTAAACCAGCTCGGCAAAAAAGGCGCTTTAACAGGAATTTTAAAGAGCATGAAGGATGTTGCGCCGGAGGACCGCCCTAAGGTGGGGCAGCTTGTCAATGAGGCGCGGGCAGATATTGAAGCTGCTTTGGAAAAGGCTAAAACCGAAATGGAGCGCAGGGTAAGAGAGGTCAGGATGAAAAAAGAAGTGATTGACGTTACCCTTCCCGCAAAGAAAAATAATGTGGGACACAGACATCCTAATACCATTGCGCTGGAAGAAGTGGAAAGAATTTTTGTGGGCATGGGATATGAGGTTGTGGAAGGTCCTGAAGTGGAAAGGGATTACTACAACTTTGAAGCCTTGAACATTCCTGAGGATCATCCGGCAAAGGATGAGCAGGATACCTTTTATATAAACGGAGATATTTTACTGCGTACCCAGACGTCCTCTACACAGGTTCATGAGATGGAAAAGGGAAAACTGCCCATCCGTATGATTGCACCGGGAAGAGTGTTCCGTTCCGATGAAGTGGATGCAACCCATTCTCCATCCTTCCATCAGATAGAAGGACTGGTTATTGACAAAAATATTACCTTTGCAGATTTAAAGGGAACTCTTGCAGAGTTTGCCAGGGAGTTATTCGGCGAAGAGACAAAGGTTAAATTCAGACCCCATCATTTTCCCTTTACAGAGCCGAGCGCCGAAGTGGATGTGACCTGTTTCAAGTGCGGAGGCAGTGGCTGCCGTTTCTGCAAGGGCTCCGGCTGGATTGAGATTTTAGGCTGCGGAATGGTTCATCCCCATGTACTGGAAATGAGCGGCATCGATCCTGAGGAGTATACGGGTTTTGCCTTTGGCGTGGGGTTAGAGCGTATTGCGCTGTTAAAATATGAAATTGACGACATGAGATTATTATATGAAAACGATATTCGTTTCTTGAAGCAGTTCTAGACAGGAGGGAAAAAGATGAATACAGCATTATCATGGATTAAAGCATATGTTCCGGAGCTAAACTGCACGGATCAGGAATATTGTGACGCTATGACATTAAGCGGAACAAAGGTAGAAGGATACGAAAGATTGGATAAAAATCTGGAAAAAATCGTAGTGGGACAGATTGACAAAATTGAAAAGCATCCCGATGCCGATAAGCTGATTGTATGTCAGGTAAACATCGGTACGGAAAGCGTTCAGATTGTAACAGGCGCACCCAATGTAAAAGAGGGAGATAAGGTTCCTGTAGTATTAGACGGAGGCAAAGTGGCAGGCGGTCACGACGGCGGTCCCATGCCGGAGGCTGGGATTGAGATCAAGGCCGGAAAGTTAAGAGGTATTCCTTCAAACGGTATGATGTGCTCCATTGAGGAGCTTGGCTCATCAAAAGATATGTATCCGGAGGCGCCGGAATACGGCATTTACATTTTCCCGGAGGATACAAAAGTGGGAGCCGATGCCATAGAGGTATTGGGGCTTCATGACACGGTATTTGAGTATGAAATCACTTCCAACCGTGTAGACTGCTATAGCGTGATCGGCGTGGCAAGGGAAGCGGCGGCTACCTTCGGAAAAGAGTTTAAAGCTCCTGTTGTTACCGTAAACGGAAACGATGAGGATGTAAACGATTATATTAAAGTAAGGGTGGATGATCCGGATTTATGCACCCGCTATTGCGCAAGGGTTGTAAAGAACATCAAAATTGCTCCCAGTCCCAAATGGATGCAGACAAGACTGGCGGCAAGCGGTATCAGACCCATTAATAATCTGGTGGATATTACCAATTATGTTATGGAAGAATACGGACAGCCTATGCATGCTTTTGATCTGGACACTGTTGCAGGCAGACAGATCATTGTGCGCCGTGCAAAGGACGGCGATGAATTCCAGACTTTGGACGGACAGATGCGGAAGATGGATTCCGACGTACTGATGATTTGTGACGCAGAAAAGGAAATCGGCATTGCTGGTATTATGGGAGGAGAAAATTCCAAAATTACCGATGATGTAAAAACCGTTTTATTTGAAGCGGCCGTATTTAACGGACCCAATATCAGGAAATCCGCAAAGAGAGTGGGACTTCGTACCGATGCATCCGGCAAATTTGAGAAAGGGCTGGATGAAAGGAATGCGGAAGCGGCCATTAACAGAGCCTGCCAGCTTATAGAAGAGCTTGGATGCGGCGAAGTGGTAGGCGGAATGGTAGATGTAAAAGAGCCCTTAAAGCCTCTTGTAGAGCTGCCCTTCGAACCGGAAAGATATAACGCTCTTTTGGGAACCGATATTTCGGCAAATGATATGTTAAAAATCTTTGAAAAGATTGAACTTCAGTATAACGAGGACGCCAATACCATTACCATTCCTTCCTTCCGTCAGGATTTGCTGGGAAGGGCGGACTTAGCAGAGGAAGTGGCGCGTTTCTACGGTTATGATAAGATTCCCACCACGCTGCCCAGCGGGGAAGCGACTACGGGCAAATTATCCTACAAGCTGCGCATTGAGCAGAAAGCAAGGGATATTGCGGAATATTGCGGCTTTTCCCAGGGAATGTGTTACTCCTTTGAAAGCCCCAAGGTATTCGATAAGCTATTGCTTCCGGCAGATGACGAGCTTCGGAAAACAGTAACTATCAGCAATCCGCTGGGAGAGGATTTCTCTGTTATGAGAACCATTTCCTTAAACGGCATGCTTACAAGTCTTGCCACCAATTACAACAGAAGAAATAAAGATGTGAAGTTATATGAGCTGGGTAATATTTATTTACCCAAAAGCGTGCCGGTAACAGAGCTTCCCGACGAGAGAATGCAGTTTACTCTGGGCTTTTACGGAGAAGGGGATTTCTTTACCATGAAGGGCGTGATTGAAGAATTTTTAGACTGTATCGGCATGAAAAAATTGCCGGAATACGACCCTAAAGCGGGAAGGAGTTTTTTACATCCGGGCAGACAGGCAAATATTGTTTATGAGGGAACCGTAATAGGATATCTGGGAGAAGTACATCCGGAAGTATGCGACAATTATGACTTGGGAACAAGGGCTTATGTAGCTGTTTTGGATATGCCGGTTATAGAAGGATTTACCACCTTTGACAGGAAGTATGTGGGAATTGCCAAATTCCCGGCGGTTAAGAGGGATATTTCCATGGTGGTGCCCAAAGAAATTCTGGTAGGTCAGATTGAGGCCATGATCAGACAGCGGAGCGGAAAGATTCTGGAAAATCTGGAATTGTTCGATGTATATGAGGGAGACCAGATTAAGGAGGGCTTTAAATCCGTTGCTTATTCCGTTACCTTCCGTGCCAATGACCGCACGCTGGAAGAAAATGACATTACTGCTGTTATGAAGAAAATCTTAAACGGCCTTAGCGGCATGGGAATCGAACTGAGGCAGTAAGCCGCCAAAACAGGTGTCAGTGATAAAAATATGAAACAGACAGAAAGTATGACAGGATATGGAATCATTAAAAAAATCCGATTTTTATTATGATTTACCCGAGGAATTGATTGCCCAGGATCCGCTTTCCGATAGAAGCAGTTCCAGGCTGTTAAGTCTTGATAAGGAAACCGGGAAAACCGGGCATCATTCCTTTAAGGAAATACTGAAGTTTTTAAAGCCGGGCGACTGTCTGGTGTTGAATAATACCAAGGTAATTCCCGCAAGGCTGATCGGCCATAAACAAGAAACCGGCGCCGCCATAGAGGTTCTCCTTTTGAAACGAAAGGATAAGGATAAATGGGAAACGCTGGTTAGGCCTGGCAAAAAGGCAAGGCCCGGCGCTGAACTTATTTTTGGCGACGGTCTTTTGAAGGGACGGGTAGTGGATGTGCTGGAAGAAGGAAACCGGCTCGTTGAATTTACCTATGAGGGCATATTTGAAGAAGTGCTGGATAAGCTGGGAGAAATGCCTCTTCCGCCTTATATTACCCATAAGCTTGAGGATAAGAGCCGGTATCAGACCGTATATGCCAGATACGAAGGTTCCGCGGCGGCGCCCACTGCAGGCCTGCATTTTACGCCGGAGCTGCTTTCGGAAATTGAAAAAGCGGGAATAAAATCGGCTTATGTTACTTTACACGTAGGACTGGGAACCTTTCGTCCCGTTAAGGAAGAGAATGTTTTGAATCATCATATGCACTCGGAAAGCTATGAAATTACGCCGGAAGCCGCTGCAATGATCAATGAGACGAAAAAAAGCGGCGGAAGAATTATTTGCGTGGGAACTACCAGCTGCCGTACCATAGAAAGCGGAGCGGACGAAAGCGGTATTGTGCATCCCGGCACCGGAAATACGGAAATCTTCATTTACCCGGGATATCGCTTTAAAGTCCTGGACGGCCTTATAACCAATTTTCATCTTCCCGAGTCCACGTTGATCATGCTGGTCAGCGCTTTAGCGGGAAGAGAGCAGGTTTTAGAGGCTTATAAAGAGGCTGTGGAATGCAGATATCGTTTTTTTTCTTTTGGAGATGCAATGATTGTCTTGTAATTCTTCCTGCTTTCAGATAAAATATAAGCGTTAGGGCAAAATAGTCCGTATGATCAAACCAAATACATATTGGGGGTAGTTATGGGAAGTCAAGAGAGAAGAAGAAATAAAAGAATTGAATTAGAATCCCGTTTGATTATCAAACGTCTGGACAATGGCGGTGCGGAGGAGCAGGTGGCAATTCAGGTTGCGGATATATCCAAGGCCGGTCTGGGCTTTAGCTGTACCCTTCCGCTTGAAATCGGAGCGGTATATGAAGCTTATCTGACCATTTGGACCAAAGAGGTCATTCATGCTTTTGTGGAAATCATCAGAATTGAAAAGCTGGAGGATACTTTTAAATACGGAGGTATCTTTATTGGTATGCCGGAAATGGATGCGGCGCGTATTGAGATTTATGATACGATAAATAACCAGGGCAAATAAATAATGAATAAAGCAGAAGCGGTTGTTGCAATGACGGCCGCTTCTGCTTTTTGACGGAATTGCTTATAGAACGGATAAGGCTGCTAAATCCTTGTAGAATCCGGGGTAGGAGATATTGACGCATTCCCCGCCTTCGATGGATGTAGTGCCGTCTGCCAAAAGGGAGGCGACGGCAAAGCTCATGGCGATTCTGTGGTCGGCCATGGAGTGGATCAATGCGCCGTGAAGCGGGCTGCCGCCTTTGATGATCATCCCGTCTTCTGTGCCGGTAATATCGGCTCCCATAGCGGTTAAATTATCTACCATAACGTCAATGCGGTTGGATTCCTTTACTTTAAGCTCTGCGGCGTCGGCAATAACCGTTGTGCCCTCGGCGTAGGCTGCCATAATAGCGATAATGGGAAGCTCATCGATCAGGGTAGGGATGATGGAGCCGCTTATTTCGATTCCGTGCAGCGGACTGTGGGAAACCAGAACGTCTGCAACGGGTTCTCCGCTGTCCCGGTTTTCGTGCAATAAAGTAATATTTCCCCCCATCTGTTTTGCAACTCTGATAATGCCGTCTCTGGTTTCATTGATTCCTACGTTTTTAATCAGGATTTCTGCGCCGGGGACAATTAAGCCTGCCGCAATAAAGTAAGCGGCGGAAGAAATATCTCCGGGAACCATAATTTTACGCCCTTCCAGTACCGGTTCCGGCAGAATGGAGGCGGTAGTATCCTTTGTGGTTATTTGTGCTCCAAAATGGCTTAACATGATTTCTGTATGATTTCTGCTCAAAACAGGTTCTGTTACTGAAGTTTCCCCCGAAGCATACAGGCCTGCAAGCAGAATAGAAGATTTTACCTGGGCGGAAGCAACTTTGGACATATAGTGGATGCCGGTTAAAGGTCTGCCTTGAATTTCCAGGGGGGCGCAGCCGTTTCCTTTTATACTTTTAATATCCGCGCCCATCATGGACAGCGGTTCCATAATCCTGTTCATGGGCCGCTTTTGAATGGAAGCGTCGCCGGTCAGAGTGGCAGTAAAGCTTTGGGGAGCCAGAATACCGGAAATCAACCGGGTGGTGGTGCCGCTGTTGCCTGCGTCCAAAACGGAATCGGGAGCAGTCAGGCCGTGAAGTCCTTTTCCGTGTATCAAAATTTTGTCAGGCCCGTTTTCGATTTCTATGCCCAGCTTTCCAAAGCAGGAGATTGTGGACAGACAGTCCGCACCCTGCAGAAAGTTGGTAATTTCCGTAAGTCCCTTTGCAATGGAACCGAACATGACGGCCCTGTGGGAAACGGATTTATCTCCGGGAACGGTTACTTCCCCTTTTAAGGTCTTTACTTTATTAAAATTCATATGATTTTTCTCCTGTATGCAATATCGTTCATGTGATGTTCCGGTAAAAGAGTCACGGATAAAATTTCTATAGTGCCGGGTAGGCTTGCCATAGAAACTAAAAAATTTTATAGCCCTTTTCTGTCAGGGCAGCCTTGGCATGCTTCATGGAAGGTTCATCGTAAAATTCAATGCGTAAAGCCCCGTCCTGTACTTCCCTGTTGTGCATGATGCCAATGTTCTTTATACTGATACGGGCATTGGCAAGAATGGTGGCGGTTTTGGCTATGGCGCCGACTTTATCCTTTAAATCCACATATAAAACATATTCTTTTTTGATGGGACCGCTTCCTATGTTGTTGAAGGAATCCCGGTACGCCTTGGCATGATCAAAAAAGTCATATAAATGCCTTGCATCCTGCTCCTTTAATCTGCCCCGGATAGTTTCTAAGGAACGGATATAATCGTTTAGCAGCTGAATAATATTGTCTGTATTGGTCAGACAGATGGACTGCCACATAACAGGCGAAGAGGAGGCGATTCTGGTAATATCCTTAAAGCCGCCTGCAGCGATCATTTTCATGAGACCGTTATCATCTTCGTCATGAACCAGATTTACAAGGCTGGATGCTATGATGTGGGGAAGATGTGAGATTGCCGCGGTAATATAGTCGTGCTGATCCGCCTCCAAAATCAGGGGAATAGCGCGCATTTTCTGCACAAGCTCTTTTAACGCATCAACCCGTTCCCTGGGTACACCCTTTCCGGGGGTCAGAATATAATAGGCATTTTCCAGTATCTTTTGATCCGCGTTTTTATAGCCGCTTTTTTCGCTGCCTGCCATGGGATGTCCGCCGATAAAACGATGCGACAGCCCGAGAGAATCGATGGTGCTGTGTATGGTGTTTTTCACACTTCCCACGTCGGTAAGCAGAGAGCCTTCCGACAGATGGGGAAGCATCATTTCCAGGTTTTTATCATTGGCGGAAACCGGGGCGCACAAAAAAATGAATTCGCAGCTTCCCAGAGCAGAAAAAGCTTCTGCGTCCGCCGCAGAAAAAATATCATCGGCAATCTTTTCTTTTTTGGCAAGGGCAAGAGAATCGGCGTTGGCGTCAAAAGCAATGATTCCGGCATCTGGACAAACTGTTTTAATGGCCTTTGCGATGGAACCGCCGATTAATCCAAGGCCTATAAAGCCATAAGTATTTGGGGTCATGAAATATCTCCGTAAATAGTTCTGCCTCTTAAGAGGCAGTTTATGATTAATAAGTTAAAATCCGAAAAACAGTTATATACTGCTTTTTAGGACAGTTTTATTTTATAGGGTACGGGAAGGAATGTCAATTGCTGCCGCCATCAGGAAAGCTATCTCATGGATTGAGCATGTTTTTGGAAATATGGATATTGTCAGCTTGACACTGTGTGGGATAATGATTAAAATCTTAAGAAGAATATATATAGGCTGATATTAAAATATTCGGACCGGCATCAGGATATTTGGGCAATGATAAGATATTCGGGTCAGTATCAGAACATTTGGGCAATGTTAAGAGAGTAGGGCCGGCATCAGGATATTTGGAGAATATTTTAGATAATGCCGGGAAAAGAGGAGCAGATTAGCAATGAAAAAATCAACAATTTGGAAAATCATAGGTGCCGTAATAGCATTATTGATCGCTTTTATTTATTATTATATTACTTTACCGGCTTTTAACCTGCATTCTACAGGAACGTGGTGGTTTTTAATTGTGCTGATTGCGGTTTTAGGCGTTTATTTATCCGTAAGAAGCGGAAGCGGCAACGGAAAAAAAGGGCTGGCAGGTATCTTGATTATGGATTTCAGGCCGGGAACGGGTCTGGCTGTTAAAATTACATTTGGCGTAATTGGTGTGATGCTGGTCATATTGGCAATCGGCACGTTCCTGTCATCTCCCATTATTAATGCGGCAAAATACAGGGATTTAATGACTGTGGAGGAGGGAAACTTCGCAGAGGACATCAAGCAGGTGGATTACAATACGATTCCTCTTTTGGACAGGGATTCCGCCAGTCTGCTGGGAGACCGGAAGATGGGCAGCATGGTGGAAATGGTTTCCCAATTTGAAGTGGGAACGGATTATACCCAGATAAATTACAACGGAAAGCCTGTGAGGGTAACGCCTCTTGAATATGCCAGCACCATTAAATGGTTTACCAATATGAAAGATGGCATTCCGGCTTATATGATGATTGATATGGCAACCCAGGATACGGAATGCGTTCAGCTTACAGAAGGAATCAAATACTCTAAGTCGGAGTATTTTAACAGAAATATTTACAGACATCTCCGCTTTAAGTTTCCCACATATATTTTCGGAGACCAGATTTTCTTTGAAATCGGGGATGACGGAACTCCTTACTGGATTTGTCCTGTTAAAAAATTCAATATCGGATTATTCGGCGGGGAAACCGTGGGGCGGGTGGTCATCTGTAATGCGGTAACGGGAGAATGCGAGGATTACCATGTGGATGATGTGCCCCAGTGGGTGGATAAGGTATATCAGGCGGAGCTTTTAATGCAGCTTTATGATTACCACGGCACCCTGCAGCACGGTTTCTTTAACAGCGTGTTAAGCCAGAAAGATTGTCTGACCACTACAAACGGCTATAATTACATTGCCCTGGATGATGATGTGTGGGTATATTCAGGCGTTACCAGTGTCAACGGGGACCAGTCCAATGTGGGATTTGTACTGATGAACCAGAGAACCATGGAAACCAGATTTTATAAAATAGAAGGGGCAATTGAGGATTCCGCCATGTCTTCGGCGGAAGGCCAGGTACAGAATTTAGGCTACAAGGCCACCTTCCCTCTGCTTTTGAATATAGCGGGAGAGCCTACTTATTTCATTGCTTTAAAGGATGCGGCAGGGCTTGTTAAGATGTATGCCATGGTCAATATCCAGAAATACCAGTGGGTGGCAATCGGCGATACGGTAAAGGAATGTGAGAAGGCCTATAGTGGACTCTTAAGTACCAACGGCATATCGGCGGAGGCCGCAGGATTGTCGGAAACAGTAACGGGTAAAATAGAAGCCATGGGCGATGTGGTCATAGAGGGAAACACCCATTATTATGTGTCCATTGCGGGCTATGACCAGATTTTCGATGTGGATATGAGTAACGGGGAATTTCCGGAGTTCATAAAATATAAGGTGGGCGATACGGTTACCTTTGAAATGATTCCGGGAGCCGGACTGGTTACCGTTACGAAAATAAAATAGATTCTGTAAAAAAGACCTGCGTGCTTAACGGCTGCAGGTCTTTTTACAAATGTGCCCTAATGGAAAGCCATTGTTATTTTATTGACAATTGCATTATAAAATGAGGAACTAATCTATATTAGAGAATACTGATGAAATGATAGAATTTTGTTTTGGGAGGAAACAATGCAGAACTTTAATGGTAAAAGGGGGAGGAAAGCATGAGCAACACCATTTTGATCGCAGATGATGACAGGGAACTTTTGAAAATGCTGAGAAGTTTTTTTGAAATCAGGAAATATACGGTAATTACGGCAGAAAACGGAATAAAGACGCTGAAAATGGCTGAGGGGAATCCGGATATCATATTGTTGGATGTAAATATGCCCTGTATAGACGGTATGGAAGTATGCCGTCTTATAAGGGATCAAGTATCCTGTCCGATTTTGTTTCTGACTGCAAGGGCGGAGGAACAGGACCGGGTAAACGGTCTTATGTCCGGAGGGGATGATTATATTTTGAAGCCCTTCAGTTTAAAGGAGCTGGAAGCGAGGATCAAGTCGCATTTAAGACGGGAGGAGAGAGTCCGGGGGAAAACCTCGTGCCGGTTTTATGGTAAATTGTCCGTTGACTATGCCGCAAAAAAGGTAAAGGTGGGAGAAGAAGCCTTGGAGCTTACAAAACTGGAATATGAAATTATTGAATTTTTGTCCATGAATCCCGGAATTGTCTTTGATAAAGAGAGAATTTATGAGAGAGTCTGCGGATATGATGCAGAGGGGGAGAGCTGGGTGGTTACGGAGCTTATCAGAAGAATCCGGAATAAACTGAAGGAACGGACTGACAGGGATTATATTGAAACAGTATGGGGTATGGGATACAGATGGAAAAAGTGAAAAAAATATGGGAAAATGTGAAGAAACTTTCAGGGACAATAAGAAATCTTTCTGTCAGGAAAACCATTATTTTGTATATGTTTATCAGCCTGGTCTTATGCTTTTTCCTATCGGCATGGATCATAAGGCGGGCCGAGCTGATTCAGAATACGGTCTGGTGGAAATATGCGGATCAAGAGGCTTATAATGAATTGGTTAAACAGGGAAGAGGCGGGTATATTTTTGAACCGACCATAAGACCTGACAGCCTGGATATGACGCCTGAGGATCTCAGGGTGTCCGAATTCTGCGATTTTGCGGAAACATGGACGGCTTTGATTTTATCCTCAGCCGGAAGTCTGGGAGCGGTTTTTCTTTTTTACAGACACAAATTGAAAGCCCCTATAAGGGAACTTGCCACGGCATCCGGAAGAATTGGAGAAAATGATCTGGATTTTAGGATAACCTATGAAAACAGGGATGAAATGGGGGAGCTGTGCAAGGAATTTGAAAGAATGCGGGAACAGCTGGTAAAAAACAACCGGAAATTGTGGAACGCCTTGGAGGAGGAAAGGATTCTACGGGCGGCAATTGCACATGATATCCGTTCTCCCTTATCGGTTTTAGAGGGGTATCAGGAAATGCTTATGGAGTTTTTGCCTGATGGAACCATTGACAAAGAAGAAGCTGTGGAAATGCTTTGGGAAAGTAAAAAACAGATCGAGCGCATGGATGTTTTTGTAGATACCATGCAGAAATTAAGCAGTCTGGAACACCGGGAAATGCTGGTTTCGGAAATTACGGGAAAGCAGCTTGAAAAAGAGCTTTGGGCGGAAGTGGATATTCTTGGAAAGGATAGTGAAATAGACATCGTTTTGGAAGTGTCCGGTATCAAGGAATGCTTTTTTGGGGACAAAGAGGTAATCCTGGAGGTTACGGAAAACCTTCTTTCCAATGCCTTGCAGTATGGAAAAGAGCGGGTGGAAATAAAAGTGTCTGTTACCAGTGAGGAATTGGAAATATGCGTAAGGGATGACGGAATCGGATTTATGCAGAATATAAGGGAAGTCACAAAGGTGTTTTATAAGCAAAATGTAAAGGACAGTCTGAAGCACGAGGGAATGGGAATGTATATAAGCAGGCTGTATTGTGAAAAGCACGGAGGAAAGCTTTTACTGGAAAATGAAAAATCGGGAGGCGCTGTTGTAAAAGCGCTGTTTCGCCGGATTGCATCATAACGCAGTCCGGCGCTTTTTCTTTCTATAAATGATTTATCATTGTCTTTTGGTTGTGATTTACAGCTTACAATAGGGCTATCAAAGAAAAAGAGGTAAAAACGATGATGGCGATTATGAAAAGAGAAATCAGAAATTATCTGAAACGTCCGTTATTCTGGCTGGGAGTGGTAATTGTGGTTTTGGGCGTTTATGTTCATCTGGATCCTTATTTAAAAATCCATTATATCAGGTCGGAAGAGGAACTTTTGGAAAATTTTCCGGCGGAGGATTTTCCGGATCAGGTTCATGAAGGGGAGGTTTATGAAGGATATATTCCCTGCAGCGAAGAAGAACAAAGGGCATTGTGGGAAAACAACATCAGGAAGGATTTGATTTCCGCCTTTTCCATGAGTGAAAAGGAAGCGGATACGGTCATAGAGGTATTACAAGGGCTGGAACTGAAAGAGGCCTGCGAATATCTGGAAAGGGAATATCATTATTACGGGGCGATGTCGGGCTATCGTGATTTTTCCTATCGAAGGGGAACAAAAGATGAAATCAATGCCTATATTGAGGAAAAATTGCAGCAAAAAAGTTTTTCCTATTATTTTTCCCGGAAATTTGCCGACTTTGCCGGACTGTATATGGGATTTTTCGCAACGATCATGCTTTCGGTTTTATATATACAGGATACAAGGCGGGCTGCCTATGAACTTTTGCATACAAAGTCTGTAAGCCGGGCGGGATATATACTTGGAAAAACTGCAGGAGGCTTTCTGGTATGCCTCATTACATTGGGTATTTTAAATCTTTTGTTCTTTGCCGCCTGTCTTATTTGCACAGGAGGCAGGGGATTTGAAATAAAGCTTGTGGATTTTATAGGTGCGACCTGTCTTTATATATTACCTAATATGCTGATGATCGTATGTATATACGGGCTGATTTCCATCTTGTTTAAGAATCCCCTGCCCGGAGTGCCGCTTTTGATTCTTTATATCGTGTATTCCAATATGGGAAGAAGGAATGCGGACGGATTATTCGGCTATTATGGCAGGCCTTTAGCCATAATGGTGCGTTTTCCGGGACAGTTTTTTGATACGGCCCCGCCGCCCATGGTTATTATGAATCAGACCTTTCTTATATTTGTATCAGCAGGCATACTGCTGTTGACCCTATGGCTGTGGAGAAGGAGGCGGATGTGATGAGGAAGGAAATAAAAATCTGTCTTCCCTTATATAAAATGGCTTATGCGGTATTTTTTACGGCTATACTAAGCATTGTCAGGGGCGTTTTTTACAGCTATGAAATAGGCATTGCCTTAGAGGCGCCCATGGCCTTGCTGGCAGCGGCGTTTTGCGCAGATACCTATACAAGGGAAATAACGGCAAAAAGGTGGGAAATATGGAGGCTGTATTCCATGAAGAATAAACTATCGGCCATATTCCTGCGGTTGGAACTGCAGGAAGGGTTTTTATTGATTCTTTCCGCTGCAGGCTATGGCATGTTTTTTTGGTTCCAAAAGCCCCGATCCCTTTCCCTCATAAAGGAAGAAGCGGGATATGAGGCGCAGCTGTTTTTAATGTATATGGCGGCTATGGCAGTTACCCTATATTTTTGGGGAATCTTATCCCATACGTTATCCTGTTTGTTCCGGAATATGTGGGCAGGAATCGGATGCTGTATGGTATTGTGGGTTGCGACGTACTCGGTTTGGGGAAATCAGACTTTCGGCAAGTGGAATTTGTTTTCCTATACCTTTAGAAATGTGGAGGACAGCGGGGATTTAGGCTGGCTTTGGGGAAAGCTTCTTTGTGTGGGCCTGTGTATTATGATGTCGTTGGCGCTGCCTTATGGATTTGAAAAGGCAATAAAGCATGGAAAAGCAGAGCGTATGAACCGGCAAGGAGCAAGAAGATGGTGCGATAATAGATATGAATGGAAAGGAAGAAAAAATGAGCATTTTAATCAATGATTTAACAGTAACATTTAAAAATAATATAACGGCAGTCAATCACGGGAATCTGGAAATTCCCAATGGAATATTCGGCCTTTTAGGAGAAAACGGCGCGGGAAAAACAACTTTGATGCGCGTATTAACAACCGTGCTTGCTCCAAACAGCGGAACCGTATCTCTGGACGGCTTGCTTTATGAAGAAAGGAATTATGGAAAAATCCAGAGAAAAATCGGTTATCTGCCCCAGGAAATAGATTTATACCCTGGTCTGACCCTGCAGGAGTGCATGGAATATATGGGAGCACTATCAGGAGTTCCCAAAAAGGAATGCAGGGAGAGGATTCGGTATTATCTGGAAAAAACAGGACTTGCCGAACACCGTAAGAAAAAGATGAAACAGCTTTCCGGCGGAATGAAGAGGAGAGCAGGACTTATCCAGGCGCTTTTAAATGAACCGGAATTTCTCATTGTAGACGAACCGACTACGGGGCTGGACCCGGAGGAGCGCATCCGCATCAGGAATCTTTTAGTTGATTTTTCCAAGAACAGGACGGTGCTGTTTTCCACGCATGTGGTGGAAGATCTGGCAGCCACCTGTAATCGGCTGGCAGTCATGAAAAAGGGAAGATTTTTGTATGCGGGGAGTATGAGAGGGCTTATGGAAAAGGCGGAGGGGCATGTATGGATATGTGAAGTGAAGAATGAGGATGAGGCAAGGGAACTGGAAAGGAAGTATCATATTTCTTCCAAGCAATATGCGGAAAATGGCATGAAGGTAAAATTAATCAGTAAGGAAAAGCCGGAAGTGCCTTGTGTACAGACGGAAGCGGCTTTGGAGGATGCTTATATTTATATGATGAATTATGTCTGATAAGTTTTTGCCTAATGAATCGTAACTTGGGTAAAGGGGAGGTAATCACATCTTATCAATATCCAAAGATTTGGACACATTGTCTTTGGACGCAAATAAGTCGAAAGTAACCATGTAGTCCAGCCGTCCACACTTGGAGTTTCCGATTTCATTGGAATCTTTTAGCTGGTCAGCCATGAGATAAAAATCGAGAGCGAGTCCGAAGACAACGCCTGCAACAGCTATAAATATCAGTTGTTCCATAATTAAGAGTCCTGCCTTTCCATAACAAATTTTTTGATACGCCTTCCGGTGGTAAAACGTCGACTGGTGTTAAGTCCTCGAAGCTTACGGAATCCTCCGATGATCAATACGGGAATGCATAAACTTAAGATAATCGGAATGGATGGTTCTGTCAGCCAGAACATAAGAAAAAAGGAAAAACCCAGAGAAGAAAAACACAGCGCCAACAGGGAAAAGCATAGGAGAACTTTCCGTCTGTCTGTAGGTACGGCGCCCACTACTTTTCCAGTTTGTCCATTGACCATAATCGTATAGGTTTTTTCGTCTTTATGAAACTGCATGAACCAGACGGGAAAAAGGGCATAGGATTCTTTTTCAAATTCATAGGAAAATTTACTGTTAAGAAGAGCCTTTTCATTTCCGGGGACGGTTTTTAATATCTGCTCGTTTAGCATATCGGCGGTACGTTTTTTGATGATTCGGCTCAGATAAGGAAAATCCTTGTCCTCTAAGTCGGCATAAAAGCCGGACAGATATTCAACTTTAAATTCCACCATGGCGTTTTTGTAGTAAGGCTCCAGGCGTTCGGAAAATTCGTTGGAAATCTGTGAGGAGGCGTCTGCGGGAATTTCCGAAAAGAAGGCTCCGGCATCCCGGTAATAATATTTTGTGGCAGAACCTGCAGGATTGGAGGCGGGAACGCTGCTACGGAGTAACTGTTTAGCCCTGCAACGCACATCATAGAGCATATAGGGGACATAAATACCCCTCAGCAAATCGGGATTAAAATATTTGACTTCCTTGGGAATAAAGCCGCCTTTTAAGAATTTTTCCCGGATATTGACCAGAGCCGCGTTTTTGGTAACGGAGAAAGGAATGATATATTTGGGGCGTCTGCGCATGGCAATGCGGTCAAATACAATAGCCGGCTGTCCACAGTAGGCACAGTAGGTGGCGGCTTCTACATCATTTATAAGCAGTTCAGCGCCACAGCTGGTGCAGTGATAAACACGGCACTCCATTTCGTCAATGGCTGTGCTGTCCCTGAAATCGGCAGCGCCTGCCATATCCTCCGGAGGGGCTGAAAGCATCTTTTCTGCTTCGGTTTTTTCCACAGGAAACATGCCGGAACAATGTTTGCATACCAGCATCTGAATATCTGCGTCAAATTTTAATGCACCGCCGCAATAGGCACACTTTGCAGTCATATTAGTCTATCCTCATCTTTTCTCATGTTCTTGGATGCTGGCGGACAGCCTGACAGCCCAGCACATTATCCCATATCCATCTGTTAGGGATAGTATAGCAGATATGCAGATGAACGAAAAGGGAATATTAATTCCCGAATTTGGATATTTGATTTTATGTTTATAAACGGCTATAATAAAAACAATGAGGTTTGACTTTAAGGAGAAGAAACAATGCGGAAGGAATTTCCTTTAAGATTGCTATGTTTTTTTGTCACAGTATTAATGGCAATTATGTCATGCTTTCCTATTGGAGAGTTTTACATTGATTATGCATATCCAAATGAAGAAGCATGGGCGCATATGCCATATTATACGCATAATTTTGAGAACTACAAGATTATCATATTTGTTTGCATCTGTATCTTGTTGTGTAATTTTATAAATAAAATGAAATGGATGTGGATGTGTTCTATTGGTTTGCTATTATCTTATTTATTGATTAGGCAGATTGATCTTATGGAAAGATTGACCCTCAAAATGGATTATGCTGCTAAGGGAGCAGATGTAATCGGTATGACCTATAATTCTTTTGCTAATAGTATATTGTTGAATGTGTATTGTGCACTGATTTTTATCCTTTGTACCATTCTGTATATTTTAGAAAAAAAGGAGCAGCGAAGAATTGCTTCATTGATAAGGGCAAAGCAGGAAGAAGAGGCGTTAGAGGAAGAGAGAAAGGACGAGGAATGGAGAAAATCCCTATTTAATCAGGGCACTGAAAAACTCCCATTTTTTGAGTGGGAGTTTTTCATATTTAGAATTTTTATGCTTTAGTTTTTAAAAAGTTTTGGAAACATGCCATGACCTATGCCATAGCGTGTTCTTTCAGCTTCACGATTCTTTTTATATTTGCTGTGAACGCCGTAAAATAC
>CAJTCE010000054.1 GCA_910574745.1 Lachnospiraceae bacterium
AAACACTCCTTTGTTTTGTTGTTTTGTGGTGATTCAATTATAACAAAGACCAAGTGTTTTTGCATTTTTATTTTGCAAAAATGAGGAAGTTGAAAAAATGGGGAAACTCAAACCCTATGATGTCAGACGAAAGATGGGAACAGCTGGCAATAGAAGGTGCCATTCATAATTTCATAATCATCAATGGCAGAAAACCTGCAGATGAAGATGAAGCAGTAAAGTGGCAGCGTGTCTTTATCGGAGAAATTATGGCAGAAATGGAGGAAAAGGTTCATGAATAAAGATGCAGAACGGATCCTTCAGGAGAATGAGGAACAGCCATATATAGAGGCATTGGTCAAGGTAATGCAGCAGTTAAGTGAACAGCTGGAATATCTGATAGAAATACTTGAATAATCTATTGATTCAGAAGAGGCAGGGAACAAATGTTTTTCTGCCTTTTTTATTGCGGTAAAAAGTATCCTTCATTTTCTGAGTCCCTAAAAAAGGGAGCATCATATAATGCAAAAAAAGCGTGTACCTTGCCATACACGCTTTTTTATAGCACTTAGCAGCCTACGCTGCAACGGTTGTCATTTGTCCCGTTGCTGACCATAAAAGTATAACATATAAAAAATAATTATGTAAACCATATTGAAGTTATGTAAACTAAATGGTAAAATTATACTGCAATCCGATAAAGCCGTTCTGTTACCAGAAAACTGAATAAAGAACTTCCTGAGCAGGAAGGAAAAAGGCTCCCTAGTGCACAGGAATGCACAAAACAGCCTACTATGGCGTAAAAAATAGGAGGATATGACATGACAGAAAATGAAACAAATACCTCAAATGAGGGAATGGAAAATAGTACATCCGGAGAAAAGAGCTTTACCCAGGAAGAGGTAAACCGGATCGTACAGGACCGACTTGCTAAGGAAAAGAGCAAGGGAAACGAAGAGTTAAAGAAAAGGACAGCGGAGCTTGATAAGAGGGAAAGACGGATGAACGCAATAGACAAGCTGCGTGAAAACGGCCTTCCTGATTACTTGGTAGATGCCCTGAACATGGAAACAGATGAAGCATTCAAAACAAGCATGGATGCTGTAATGAAAATGAAAGGCGAGAATCCGGAAGCTGAGCCGCACGTTGTTAGAACAGGCAATCCGATCGGGGTTGTACATAAAACGGGTGTGGATGAAAATGACCTGAAAAAGGCTTTCGGTCTCTGAAAGGTATAAATAAATGGCAATTGAATTAGTTACTAAATACCTTCCCTATGTGGATGAAGTATTTGAAAAGGAAAGCAAGAAAAGCCTGCTGACAAACCAGGATTTTAATTTTGACGGGGCAGGCACGGTAAAGATCTATAAGATCAGCACTGCAGAAATGAACGATTACGGAAGGAACGGAGCTGATACCGGTAACTGGAGCAGATACGGAGCTGTAAAGGATCTGAATGCAACCACGGAAACGGCAGCATTAAAGAAGGACCGTTCTTTTACGTTCGTAATTGATAAGATGGATCAGGATGAAACCGGTGGAATGCTTGCCGGAGCTTCGGCGCTGGCCAGACAGACAAGGCAGGTTATCATCCCGGAGGTGGATTCCCATGTATATGCTGTCATGGCAAATAATGCCGGGATAAAGCCGGATGCAATGGCACTGACAAAAACAAATATCTATGAACAGATATTGAATGCATCAAAAGCACTGGATGATAACCTTGTACCTGAAACGGGACGTGTATTGTTAGTTACGCCGGAGATCTACCGGATCATGAAGCTGAATAACGAAATCATCATGAATACGGAAGTGGGTGCAGATGACCGGAAAAAGGGCGTGATAGGTAATCTTGACGGTGCAACCGTTATCAAAGTACCGGCAAGCCGCCTTCCTAAAAACTTCGGATTTATGCTTGCTCATCCCTGTGCAACGGTAGCGCCTACCAAGCTTGAGGATTATAAGACCCATGATGACCCGCCGGGAATCAATGGAACACTGGTTGAAGGCCGTATTGTATATGATGCGTTTGTCTTGGACAATAAGAAAAATGCAATCTATTACCAGGCAATACCTGCATCATAGAAAGGAACGCCCGGTGCTTAACGGTGCCGGGCATTACCTTTGAGGATATAAAAATGACAGAAAAACAAATTATGGAAACAATAAAAAGAATCGTTGCTAAAGGAAACAATGCAGAGGTTAAGCGCCGTAAAGACGGGTCCCTTGTTGTTTATGAGATAAAAAAGAGCATAGCAGCAGAATGAAATAGCGCGGGTTGGTGTAAATGGCAGCACGCCGGTCTCCTTAGCCGGAGGTGCAGGCTCGGATCCTGTGCCCGCTATTAATAAGCCATGTAAGGAGCGTGAAACGGATATGGAAGGCCAGAGAACCAGACAAAGTATAAAAGATATGCATGAGAAAGTACTGCAGCTCCGAACAGAGGGATTCAGCAATAAGGAAATAGCTGATTTGACAGGGTATAGTAAAGGAACTATCTCGGTAATATTCAAAAGAGCCGGGCTAGAGCATCGGAAGAGATCTTTAAGTGATGCAGAAAAGGAAAGGGTCTTTGAATTGCGGGCGGAGGGCAAAACGATCCAGAAGATAGCCGAAGAAGTAGGCTTTTCTATGTCAGCGGTTCAGAGGATCATCAAAGCAAGTAAGGAGGCGGAAGAGGAACGGGATCCGGAACCAGAGCCGGAATACATCCCGCCGGTACAGGAGCGGAAGCCGGAGGTAAAAACCGTATACATAAACGGGAAAAGGTACAGGGATGTAACCGCTTTCTTTACGGGCTGATTTATGTTATTTTTTATGCAGGTCTTCCCCGTACTAGTGACAAGCTAGTGACAAAAAACGGCAGAAACCCCATAAAATAGGGGATGAAATAATACCATTTTTTAAGATTTCTTTAAACTTTTCCTAATATTTCTAAAAGCATGGCTGTTAGACTGATTCCTATAAAAGCAGTGCATGTTTTACAACTTAGGAGGTAGAAATGAGTCGGGAAAAGTTGGGAAAATATGTGTTAAGGACAGAAAATCTTACGAAAATCTATGGCAGCCACAGAGCTGTAAACGCTGTGGATATACATGTGAAAAAAGGAGATGTTTACGGTTTTATCGGAAAGAACGGAGCGGGTAAGTCCACGCTTATGAAAATGGTAGCGGGGCTTGTGGCGCCAAGTGAAGGCAGGATAGAATTATTTGGCAGCAGTGACATTGAGAAGCAGCGTATACGTATTGGCTCATTGATAGAAGAGCCGGGATTGTATCCGGGAATGACGGCGGCGGAGAATCTGGAAGTTTACAGGCGTGCTTACGGGATTACCGATAGTAACGTTATCCGTGATACCCTTGATTTTATTGGTTTAGGGAATACGGGAAAGAAAAAAGTGGGTAAATTTTCCATGGGAATGAAACAACGTCTGGGAATCGCCATAGCGATTCTGAAAAGTCCGGATTTTCTCATTCTGGACGAGCCCATTAACGGATTGGACCCTACGGGAATACATGAGGTCAGAGAATTTTTAATTGCCTTAAACAGGGAAAAGAATATAACGATCATGATATCAAGCCATATCTTAGGGGGAATTGTCAAAGATAGCTACAAATTATGGTATTATCCGGGAAGGAGAACTGGTGGAGGAGTTTGACGCCAAAGAGCTTTCCACGCGGTGCCGCAGATGCCAGAAGCTGGTCGTAAGCAATGTGGAACGTGCAGTTAACGTTTTGGAAGAGGAATTGCAGATCAAAGAATTTGATGTGCCGGAGGCTTCCGTAATACGTATTTATGAGCATCTTGAGGATACTACGGAAATCAACCACAAACTTTTTCTCGCCGGAATAGAGATTAAAGAAAGCTATCTGGCGGGACAGGACTTAGAGGGTTATTTCATGGAGCGGATTGGCAGTTAGCTGCTTGTCATTTTGCAGACATTTTATTGCCGCAAGGCGTTTGCCTTAGGAAAATGACAGAGTAATTGTGAGGAAAGGTTATGGTAATGATATGATAAATTTATTGCATTCGGAATTATATAAATTGAAAAAGAGTAAGAGTTATAAGGTGGCGGCTGTTTTATCTGTATTGTTTGTGCTTTTTACTTATGCGTTGTTCGGTGCAATGCAGGCTATGGGAGCCCGTAGTGCGGATTCAGGGGCGGCAGAGATAATGCAGAAGCTTTCGGGTATCAGTATAATGGATCAAATGAGCATGTTGGAGCAGGAGGATACCAATTACCGGTTATCCTCCTATTGCCATGTGGGAAAAACACAGCAGTTGATTGAGGCCGTCAATCCACATGGCTGAAGCGCCTGCATACATTTATGCCGACAGCCACGGTATAAAAAGGATATTGGAAAATCTTATCAGGAATGCTCTTGTGCATGGATCAGGAGAGTACGGGTTTTCTTTATCAAAAAATGGAGATGCTGTAGAGATTACCATATCAAATAGGACGGATAGTATTGAAGAGGCGGATATGGAACATCTATTTGACCGTTTTTATACTACGGAGCGATCCAGAACCCGAAAGACCACAGGACTGGGATTGGCGATCGTAAAATTATTCACGGAAAAAATGGGAGGAAAGGCAAAAGTAGAACTTAGGGAAGGGATTTTTACCATAAGAGTTGTATTTCCGGTAGTTCAATGACCGTATATTAAATCAGAAGGCGGAAGATTTTAAAGAGGAGATATGTTACAATAGATTCAGTAAATATAATCTGTTATTTTCAAGATTGCAGCACAAAATAATAAAATGTAAAACGGTACTTTGAGTTGAGAAAGAGGAGTGAAAAATATGTCTCTTGCATTTCGATTGTCAGTCATTATTTTTGTTTTAATCTTAACGGGGCTTGGAATGTTCTGGTTGAGCGTTGGGATTGTGGGAAAGAAGGTAAGAGCCGTTCCGTTTCTGCTCTATGCCGCATTCTCGGCAGCGTTGTCTCTCTTAAGCATTTATATTTCCATATGGATTGTGGGGGAGGAGGCAACAAGTGATTGGTTTATCAATATACATACTTTTCTGATGACTACCATTGAGGTTGCCATATTGGGAATCATAATAAGGAAATGTTATGGCGTTCCATTTCTGCAGGGATTGACGGCGGCGATGCTTGGCCACTTTGTAATTTATACGGCAGATGAAGTGGTAAGTCAGGCGGCAACAACTTACAGCCCCTTATTTGACAGAATGTATCTATACACCTTTATTACCATTGTTCTCCCCAAATTGTGGGCATTCTTTGTATCGTTTTTGGCGGCATATGTTTTGCGCCGAAGCGGGTTTTACCGTTACTTTGCGGCGTTATTTTTTGGCAGATTAAAAACTGCTTTGACCATAACCGTCAGTTATGGGTTAATGTTTGTATGGACGATTATCGACTGGTTTTATCCCGATGCCGAACCCAATGCTTTATATGCTGTTTTCTATTTTTCCCTGATTACCGTGATTTTGTTATGGGTGCAGTTTATGGCCATGTATGCGGCAGGACAGGAAAAGATACATGTGCAGGAGGAAACCATTGCCCAGCAGCAGGCGCATATGGAGCTTTTGGAGGAATTACAACAGGAAATCCGTGCTTTCCGGCATGATGTAACCAACCTTTTTTCGGGATTGACGCTACAGGCTCAGGAGGGGGACTTAAACGGTATACAGGAATTTATGAAAAAGACCAGCAGTTACTTTGATGAAAAACTGGGTAATGAAATCAAACAGATGGATTGCCTGAATAATGTACAGCTTTATCCTCTTCGGAGTCTGCTTACCGCAAAGCTGGCGGCAATGCGGCAAAATCATATCCAAAGCGCTTTAGAGGTTATACACCCGGTAAAAGAGAAGCAGCTGATGGAGACGGCGGATATTCTCCGGGGGCTGGGTATACTGATCGATAACGCCATAGAAGCTGTTCCGGGAAAGGACGGAAAGATACGTCTTGTTATGCTGCAGGAAGAAAAGGAACTTTACATAGCAGTTGTCAATAATTACGATGCGGCGCCGGATTTAAATGCGTTGTCCCAAAAAGGATATACCACCAAAGGAAACGGTCACGGTACCGGGCTGTCCAGTTACCGGAAAATTATATCCCGCTATCCCGGCTGTGTTACGAGAACCTATTTAAGGGACGGATTTTTTGTACAGGAGCTGCGCATGCCCGCAGTATAGTATAGGGCTAAGGAGAAGATTTTATGATTCCAGTATATATTTGTGACGATGAACAGGCAATCAGCCAGCGCCTTAAAAAAATCATTTTGGACCAGATTATGATTCTTAACAGCGATATGGGACCGGTGCAGACAGCGGACTGTCCGGCCGGGTTGTTGGAATTGCAACAGCAGAATATGGTGCCGGCAATTTATTTTCTGGATATTGATTTTCCGGGACAGATCAGCGGACTGGAACTGGCACAGAAGCTGCGGCGGTATGACCCAAGAGGTTTCATCGTGTTTATTACGGCACACGGCGATCTGGCTTTCGAAACCTTCCGCCTGCGTTTAGAGGCAATGGACTATATTGTAAAAGGGGATTATGACGCCATGTCTGTAAGAGTGCGCGACTGCCTTACCAGCATTCAGGACCGTCTGCGGGATGAACCTTCAGGACAGGGCAGGTATTGTACTTTAAAATTGTTTGATACAATACGGCATATTCCCATAGAGGATATTTTGTATTTTGAAGCATTGGGATACAAACATACGCTGCGGCTGCATCTGGTAAATGAGCTGTTAGAGTTTAACAGCAGCCTTGAACATTTTGGAGAACAGCTGGGAGACGGTTTCTGGCGGTGTCACAGAGGATTTCTGGTAAACCGTGAACATATTCGGACTGTGCACCTAAAGGAACAGATTGTGGAACTGGATACGGGAGAAGAGTGTCCTTTGTCCCGTAAGGCGAAAGCAGAGTATAGGGCAGGTCTGTAATTTACCGTTCACGAAGCCAAATGAACAGTTTACGAAGGAAATGAACGATTGAAAAAAGTGTTGTTATAATGAATTCATCAACAGATAAATGGAGGTAATCATTATGGCAGACACAAAAAGAATAAACACTATTTTAGAAAAGATGGGATACGAACCGGAAGAAGGCAAATTAATTGTTGTTTCTTATGCTCCGGAAAATTTAAGCGACAAAATACGGAAACTGTTGAACAATAACTTCTATGCCCTTTCTTTCTGCAAGGAATCCATTGTACTGCTTCCGTTTTCCACTCTTTCTGTGGACGTGAAAAAAGAAGTGGCTTTGGAACTGCCTTTTTCTGCTATCAGCAGCGTAGAAGTATCAGAGAAGGGATTAAACTATCGTATTGATATACGGCTTGATGATGAGGTAATCTCACTGTCGACACAGCAGGCGGAGTTAAGTGTGTTTCGCATGTCAGGATACTACAGCGTGGAGGACTGGACATTCATTAATAACTGGCATAAGGAGAATTTGAAGGAGACGCTGAAGGCTTTGGAGAAGCTTGGAAAGTAGAATAATTCGGCTGGATGTGAGTGGGGGAAATTTATGCCGGATTTATAACATATGAAAAGCAAGCTGTCTTGCTAAAAAGGAGAGTCCATGTACTTATTATAAAATAAGTATGTGGACTTTTGTTTTTCCAGTTATGGCTGCTTTCCTATGGTATGGCAGATGTAGAGCATTTTACTATGGATGGCGGTTAAAAGTAAGTATTTGTTTATCGATAACATATGATATAATGTGCAATAGCAGGAAGAGCAGACCAGGAAAAGCAGAGGGGTTGTTTGGAAGATGGGTAAAACTACAAAGGACAGGTTAGTAATTAAACAGAAACTTTATATTATTTTAATGCTCTTGTTCTGTCTTTGTATAACAGCTTGTGGAAAACAGGCGGATACGGATCAGGGGATAGAGGATGTAGAGGAAAGTAAGGTAATAAAAGATGAAACGGTAACGGAAAACGGAGTAAGGGAAAATGGAGAGATAACAGAAAATGCCACGGAAAAAAATGAAGTCTGGCAATCGGAGGCAAACAACGTCATTGTGACATATTTAACAGAAAATATAGAATATGCCGATACGGTAGTT
This sequence comes from Lachnospiraceae bacterium, assembly GCA_910574745.1. Taxonomy (GTDB): domain Bacteria; phylum Bacillota; class Clostridia; order Lachnospirales; family Lachnospiraceae; genus UBA2882. The sequence goes on from CAJTCE010000054.1 coordinate 8,033, forward strand.
CCGGTACAGTATGCGGATGATCTTTCATTGATAGAGGATATGAAATACAGGGACAGCACATATGCCTATCAGGACGATAAGGTATATTACCGGAGATATCATGAAGATTCTTTTGAGGAGACGGCATTGTGGGGAAACTACTATTTTACTCCGGAAACCCGGAAAGAAATTGTCTGCATAGATTCGGACGGAAAAGAAACGGAACTGTTTGCTGATGCGGGATATGGTAAGATCTATCTGCTCCATGACAGGTTCTATATGACGGATGCAGAATTGCGTGAAAAGGATGGGATTCTTTGCAGGTACAGGCGATTATATTCCGTGGATATGCAGGGAAACGACAGGATTGATTATGGAGACGGGGAAATTCTTGTTATCGACAGGGAGAAGAAGATTCTTATTTTTGAGGTACGAAAGGAGGATGTTTTTCAATACTGCTATTATATTCTGAACTATGAAACCGGAGAACAGAAACCGTTAAATTTGGATATTAATGATGACGATTCTGTCTATATTAAATTTTATCAGGACGGATGGCTTTATTATGAAAAGTTCAAAGGGGGTAATGCTATGGTGTCCCATCTGTGCGCAGTCTCCTTAGAGGGAGAGCAAAAGGAAATTCTGGCGCTTACATCAGATATCAATCAGAGACAGGAAAGGTATGAAACCATACAGTGTATAGAAGTGGACGGGGACAGGATTTATTTTATTTTTGGCGGTCATGACGGAAGCGCCAACGTATTTCAGGGAGGAATGCTGATAAGTGTTAAATCCGATGGCACGGATTATAAGGCGTTAAGCGCCGGGGGAGAAGCTTTTTACCTCTGCCACAAAAACGGAAAGACTTTGGTTTATTTTGAGCCGCCATACATGGAAATAGAAGATCCGGATAACAGGCATTATATATGGCTATGGGATGTGGATGCAGGTATATGTTGCCCTTCTGAATTTTCCAGGAATATTTTGTATGCATATTACACGGAGATGGACTTGGTAAGATGGAATTCCGGGGATAAAGAAACGCTGTGCGAGACGATGAAATATGATGAGTCGGGAGAGGAAAAAACAACAAATATTTATGCGATACCCGACGATTCAGGCAAAATTGTAAGGGTTGCCATGAATCTGGAAGACTATATTCCAAAGTGGGAAAATGAGGAAATAGACCTGATACAATATGAGGATCTGTATTATGCAGACGGATTCTTATATTTTACGGCGGAATACAGCGCCTATGATGAGGAAACGGCTATTGGCTGGAGGGACGGTTACCGCAGACTGCGCTCGGACGTGTATCGGCTGAAAGTGGGAGAGAATGCGGCTTGCATGCTTTATTCGTATTAGAAATGCGGCAAAATGTAATGCTTTTTGCAAATAGCATAGAGAAGCCAGGAACTGTTTTGATATTTGCAGAAGCGGAAGGAGTTGGGAAATGAACAAAAAGGGAATCATTAATTGCGCTGGCAAATGAGTGCAGCAGAGAGAGCGGTTTAAACATTCCGGAATTGTAAAATACCATTTTGAAGCTGTCACAAGCCGTAAGGTTGAATTAGCGGAAATATTCGGTGGAGAAATGGAGCCTTTTACCAATATAGCAATTGTTGTCAGAATATAATAATATTTAATTTGGTCGTTAATTGATTTCAATTTAGTCATTTTTGGTTAAAAAGACTAAATTGAAATCGTTGACGACCAAATTATTATCTGGTAATATAACATCAGGTAATTAAGTCAGTTTGAGTTAAAATGATTTAAATGAAATGCCGATGAGGTAATTGAATGAGAAATTATGATTACAGAGAAAAATGGCATAAAATGTTGACACCTGAGATCGTCAAGAAGCTCACAATTATCAGTGAGTATAAAGGAGAACAACGATTATTTATTGAGGCTCATAAGGATGAACTCAATGAATTGGTTGAAATAGCAAAAATCCAAAGCACAGAGGCATCAAATAGAATTGAGGGTATATTTACATCGGATGACAGGTTAAAAAATCTTGTTCAGGCAAAAACTGCTCCAAGAAATAGAGAGGAGTCTGAGATTGCTGGATACAGAGATGTATTGAATACAATTCATGAGAATTATGACTATATTCCAATTAGTTCCAATTATCTTTTGCAATTACATCGAGATTTGTATAAATTCCTTGGAAGTGTGGATGGTGGAAAGTTCAAAACTTCTGACAATATCATTCGTGAGACAGATGCAAAGGGTAATAAACATGTACGTTTCAGACCTGTGCCTGCATGGGAGACAGCGCTTTCCGTGGATGAATTGTGTAATGCATTTCGAGATGCCAGGAGTGAGGTTGATCCTCTGATATTGAATGGTATGTTTATTTTGGACTTTTTATGTATTCATCCATTTGATGATGGTAATGGAAGAATGAGCCGATTGCTCACATTGTTGCTGCTATATCAGTCGGGATTTATTGTGGGGAAATATATCAGTATTGAGAAGATAATTGAAGAGTCGAAAGAAACATATTACGAAGCACTTCAGGATAGCTCGATAAAATGGCATGAGAATGAAAATAATTACAAGCCGTTTGTGAATTATCTGCTTGGAGTGATTATCTATGCTTATAAGGAATTTGAATCCAGAGTAAAATTGGTAACGGATCCTAATTTATCAAAGGCAGATCGAGTTCGAGAGATTATTAGAAATCATATCGGTACAATTACAAAAACTGAATTGATGGAAATGAATCCGGATATAAGCGATACAACAATACAAAGAGCATTAGCAGATTTACTAAGGAGCGGAGCAATTAAAAAAATTGGCGGCGGCCGTTACACAAAGTATGTGTGGAAAGTTGAGGACTAAATGATAACAGGTGAATTGAAAAACAAAATTGATAATTTATGGGATATTTTTGCGGCGGGTGGTTTGGTAAATCCTCTGGAAGTAATTGAACAGATTACTTATTTAATGTTTATTCATGACTTGGATGATTCAGATAATACAAGAGCAAAGGAAAGCGCTATGCTTGGACTTTCATATAAGAGTATTTTCTCAGAAGAAGTAAAAATTGGAGAGAGAGTAATTGATGGTTCACAGCTTAAATGGTCTATGTTTCATGATTTTCCTGCAGACAGAATGTACACCGTAATACAGGAGTGGGTATTCCCATTTATTAAGACATTACACAGTGATAAGAACAGTGCATATTCAAAATATATGGATGATGCAATCTTTAAGTTACCAACGCCCCTTGTTTTATCAAAGGTTGTGGATTCATTAGATGAAATCTATAAAATGATGAATGAAATTCAGACTGCTGATGTAAGGGGAGATGTGTACGAGTATCTTTTGTCAAAGATTGCACAGTCAGGTCTTAATGGTCAGTTTAGAACACCGAGACATATTATTCGTATGATGGTTGAGATGATGGATCCTTCAAGTGAAGAAGTAATCTGTGATCCTGCTTGTGGAACATCCGGATTCTTGGTTGCATCAGGAGAATACCTAAAAGAGAAGAAGAAAGAGGAAATTTTCTTTGATAAGCAAAAGAAAGATCATTATATGAATCATATGTTCCACGGTTATGATATGGATCGCACAATGCTTCGTATCGGTGCAATGAACATGATGACGCATGGAATTGATAATCCATTTATTGAATATAGGGACAGCTTATCTGATCAGAATCCGGATAAGGATAAGTATTCATTAGTCCTTGCAAATCCACCTTTCAAGGGAAGTCTTGATGCAGAATCTGTATCCGGAGATTTGCTGAAAGTGTGCAAGACAAAGAAGACGGAATTGTTGTTTCTTACACTGTTCCTTCGAATCTTAAAGATTGGCGGAAGGTGTGCATGTATTGTTCCTGACGGCGTGTTGTTTGGTTCGTCTAAAGCACATAAGGACATTAGAAAAGAAATTGTTGAGAACCAGAGATTGGAAGCGGTTATTTCAATGCCTTCCGGTGTGTTTAAGCCATATGCTGGAGTATCAACGGCTATTCTTGTTTTTACAAAAACAGAGCATGGCGGAACAGATAATGTATGGTTCTATGATATGACTGCCGATGGATTCAGTTTGGATGATAAACGTTCTTCCGTTGCCGATAATGATATTCCGGACATTATTGAAAGATTTAAAAACTTAAATAAGGAAGCAGACAGAAAGCGTACAGATAAATCATTCATGGTTCCAAAACAGGATATCGTTGATAATGATTATGACCTCAGCATCAATAAATACAAAGAGGTTGAGTATGTAGCTGTTGAATATCCGCCGACATCTGAGATTATGGCTAATATCCGCGAAATTGAAATGGAGATTGGTAAGGAAATGGATGAGTTGGAAAAGTTATTGAATTTATAGGGAAGGACGTTCAAAGACGATAAATTCGGATTTGTAGGGATGATGGAGATGGCAAAATTAATAGATATAACAGGGAAAGCCTTATCTGGCGAATGGGGAACGAATGATGAGTTTGGTAATGGTATTCCAGTTCTTAGAACAACTAATTTTACCAACGAAGGCGTGGTAAATTACAACGATGTAATTACAAGAACAATTAGAAAGAAAAATATAGGTAATAAGTTTCTCAGGAAGGGCGATATTATCATTGAAAAATCAGGTGGGAGTGATAAATTCCCTGTTGGTAGAGTGATATATTTCGAAGGAGAAGAAAATAAATATTTGTTCAATAATTTCACTGGACTTCTTCGAGTTAAAGACCAAGAAATATGGCATCCAAGATATGTATTTTATTCGTTGTTTGCAAATTATAAGCGTGGTGGCACACGAGCTTTTGAAAACAAGACTACAGGACTTCATAATTTAAAAACTGATGATTATGTATCTCGTTATGAGGTTGTTAAAACAGACTTTTCCGAACAGGTTTCTATCTGTGAAAAACTTGATAAGTTATATGGAGTTATTAAGTCGCGAGAACAAGAACTACAGTTATTAGACAACCTCATCAAAGCCCGATTTGTCGAGATGTTTGGGGATACTTTAACCAATCCATTAGGATGGAAAGAACATAGACTTGATGAGTATATAGACTTTTTGACATCTGGTTCTCGGGGGTGGGCACAGTATTTTGTAGACGAAGAAAATGAGCTGTTTATCACAATAAAAAATGTAAAGAACAATCATATTATTTTAGAAAATATTCAATATATTAATGCTCCTAATAATAAAGAAGCAGAGCGTACAAAAGTAAAAACAGGTGATTTGTTGATTAGCATTACTGCTGATTTAGGAAGAACTGGTGTTGTTGATGAAGATATTGCTGAAAGAGGAGCATACATTAATCAGCATTTATCCTTGGTAAGACTCAATCAATCAAAAATTAGACCATTATACGTTTCTCACTTTCTTGAGACGGAAGGTGGGAAAATGCAGTTTGAAAGTAAAAATCAGAATGGTGTAAAAGCGGGGTTAAATTTTGATGCAATAAAATCGTTGAAGATTTTAGTTCCGCCATTAGAGATGCAATTGTCCTATTTAAAATTCGTCCACCAAGTCGACAAATCAAAAGTTGCCGTGCAGAAGGCACTTGATGAAACACAATTATTATTTGATTCATTAATGCAACAGTATTTTGGATAGGATATAGTAAAATAAAAGTAAGGGGAGATAGAGCATGGCATTGATGACAGTTTACCACGGGGGCTATCAAGCAGTTGAAAAGCCAGAGATACGAATTAATAAGAATACAAAAGATTTTGGTACAGGATTTTATTGCACCATTATAAAAGAGCAGGCTCAAAGGTGGGCGAGGCGGTATAATACAAAAATTGTTTCAATATATGATGTGAGGATTCCATCAGAATTAAAAGTTTTAGAATTCAAAGAAATGACAGAAGAATGGCTTGATTTCATTGTTTCGTGTAGAAGTGGACAATCTCATGACTATGATATTGTGATTGGAGCTATGGCTGATGATCAAATATATACCTACGTATCTGATTATATAGACGGAAGCATTACCAGAGAACAGTTTTGGGTATTAGCTAAGTTTAAATATCCAACACATCAGATTGTTTTTTGCACAGATGAGGCATTAAAATGTTTGGATTATAGAGGATTTGAGGAGGTGTTTTAATGGTTGGTAAAGGAAGAGAACCACAAAAAGATAATGACCTTTTCTTCACTTGTAGTTTGATTGAATATATTGCGCGTAAGACGAAAAACATTCGTTCAGAAGTGGTAAATAAGCTTGGGAAAGAAAGATTAAGTAAGATTTATGATCTTGCAGATGTATACCATTGCGATAATATTGACAGAGTAAGCGATGATTTTATTGAAGACGCCAATATTGCTCTGGGTAAATTTGATAATATAGCAGATTGTGGATATGCGATACCTTCTCACTGGGATATAGGTAAAGTATATAAGCGTCTGATAAAAATGGTTGCGGAAGATGAAAAAATCGAAATTGTTGATGCACTGATAGAAGTTTACAATTCCTTTATTAGTTCAAAGATTGATGACTACAATAGCAGTGTTTATTATGAAAATCCAAATTATATATTTGAATGCTATAAAGAAAAAGAAATGATATAAATTACAAGTTGCAGTGCAGAAAGCATTAGATGAAATGCAGCGATTATTTGATTCACTAATGTAGAAATATTTTGGATAATAGAAATTTAAAGTATTGGTTGAAGGATGTTGGTATCTTTGAAAGGAGATACCAATATGCAAGAAAAAATAGTTTCAGTTCTTAATGAAATGGCAGAATATTTGTCAATTTCACAGATGAAAAAATTACAGGAAGTGATAATCCGAAATTTTGCAGAAAATGAAGCAAAAAAGAAAGAAATCACAAACGAGGAATATTTAAAGATGTTTCTTGACGCAAAACGAATTGAGGACTGCTCAGAAAGGACAATAAGGTATTATAGGACAACAGTTGAACATTTAATTGTGCAAGTGAAAACGGGTGTTAGGAAAATTACTACAGAAGAAATAAGAGAGTATTTATCAAATTACCAGAAGAGAAACAATTGTTCAAATGCAACAATAGACAATGTTCGCAGGAATATTTCAAGCTTCTTCTCCTGGTTGGAGGAAGAGGACTATATTTTAAAAAGTCCAATGAAAAGGATTCATAAGATTAAAACAAAAACAGTTGTAAAAAATACTATCTCTGATGAAGGCATCGAAAAATTAAGAGATAATTGTAAAGAAAAAAGAGATTTGGCTATTATTGATCTGCTTTATTCCACGGGAATCCGTGTTGGAGAATTAGTAAATTTGAATATAGACGATATAGACCTTGAAGGTCGAGAGTGCGTTGTATATGGAAAAGGCGACAAAGAAAGAAAAGTTTATTTTGATGCAAAAGCAAAAATCCATCTTAAAGAATATATAGATGCAAGAATTGACCATAATAAGGCACTATTTGTGACATTAGACGCACCGTATGACAGGCTAAAAATTAGTGGTGTAGAAATAAGACTAAGAAAGTTGGGAAGGGAATTAGAGTTAGATCGAATTTATCCTCATAAGTTTCGCCGAACCATGGCTACAAGAGCAATTGACAAAGGTATGCCTATAGAACAAGTACAGAAAATTCTTGGACATTCACAAATAGATACAACTATGCAGTATGCAATGGTTAGTCAAAACAATGTAAAAACATCTCATCAAAAATATATGGCATAATCAAATTCGGATTTGTAGGGCTACGAGCAGAGTATAGACAAGACGGGAAAAGCACGAATGATACTGCGAGTAGCCCGTAGAGGGATGATGAATATTTATCGGGGATATAGGGAGGAAGAAGTACGGATAATAGACAAGAAAAGGTTATATCGGTTATAGATGAAATCATATTTACAAATAAACAGAATATTCCATGGAATGAAGTTGAAAAATATCTAAAAAGATATATTGGAAATACATATGTTGTGGCAGAATATCAGGATCATATATCTATTGCAGGAGATTTTCCAGATGAATATGCGGAATCACAGTATACTAAGAAATTGCGGGGAGCAGTTGCAAAGGTAAAGGCGAATGCATCCCAGATAATTGAGTCATTAATTGTTAATGCCACGAATAGACGTTGGGTAAATAATAAGAATGATAAGCATAATAGAAATGCGTCAGAAGGTTGGTATCGTTATGATACTTATTTTGCTATGCCAGTACAGGGAAGTGGTGAATGTAATAAGCGTTTGAACTATTATATTGCGACACTTGTGGTAAGAAAAACAACAAACAGACTATACTTATATGATATAATCAACATAAAAAAAGAAGCGAGTACGCCGCTTGAGCCAAAATGACTGTACGGTAAAAAACCGCTTCTCTTTTATAGACAATAACATAAATAAATATAAAATACAAGAAGAAAATTAGTTTAGATTTGTAGGGATGATAGAGATGATAAAGACTATAGAAGAATGCTTTTTTCAAATACAAAATGGGGCAAATATAAAGCAGGGAGATATGGATGGGGGATTTCCAATTACAAGAATTGAAACAACTGCAAATGACAAATTTAACAGAGATAGGATGGGATATGCTGGAATAACAGATATTTCAAAGTATGAATTATATATACTTGAAGATGGCGATTTATTGATGTCACATATTAATAGTGCTCAGTATTTAGGTAGAACTGTTTTGTATGTAAAACAGCCTAATGAAACTATTATTCATGGAATGAATTTATTAAGACTTAAAGCACGTAGAGATATTATTGATCCAGCATATGCGAGATATTGTTTTTGTGGACATCCATTTAGGAATCAAATTGGAAATATTACAAAGAAATCAGTTAATCAAGCAAGTTTTGCAGTAAAAGATTTGAAACAAATAATAATTGACTCAAACTTCCCACACCAATAAGGTGTGTTGAACCTTGAAAATTCAATATTTCAGCCAATAAAAAAGGCATAAATAGCACTCTTTTGATATAATGGAGTTGTCGAGAAACCATTCTAACAAG
>CAJTCE010000055.1 GCA_910574745.1 Lachnospiraceae bacterium
ATTTAATATTTCAAAAAAATGGTTAAATTGTACCCACGCTGTTTTGCGCCCAAAAATCAGGTGTTTTTGGTGGTTTTACCCTCATCATAACATAAAAATACCAGAGATAAACCTTTTTTGAACATAAAAATTTATCTCTGGTAGAATTTTACCCTTACAAGGTGGAAGTTACCTCTTCATTTCACCTTTTTTCTCTTTTTGTTAGTATTGACAGATTCAATTCTGTTTAATCTGTCATTATCAGGGATAAACAGACGCTTTTACTGTTTCGCCATTATACCTTATGCTGAGGCTTGCTTCATTTACCTGACCGCATTCTTCCTCTTTCACATCCGCCACCAGTACCGCATCTATCGACTGTCCGAAAGCAAGCGTACCCGCATATACGGAGAAATCATTTTCCAACAGTGTGGTCATAACACTGTGATATTCTCCTCCATTAACAGAAAGCTTAAACTTAGGCGCCTTATTAAAGATATCGACATTGCTGTCGCCACCGCCTGTATTGGTAAGCGTCAGGTGTATAATCGCTAACTTGCATCCCGGCGAAGCATTGAGGGCAAAGTACAGCTCCTCCCCGCTGTCCGGATAAGTATCTTTAAATTCAATGCCGTTAAAGGAAACCGAAACCTGCTCCAATTCCAAAAACTGTGCAATATCTACAGGTCCCGCCGGTATATCCTCCTGACCTTCTCCGTTACTGCTTTCTCCGTTTTCCCTTTCGCTCTGCTCTTTTGCCTTTTTTTCCGCCTTTTCAGCTTCTAACGCCGCCCGTCGTTCTGCTTCTTCCAAAACTTTCTGTCTGGCTTCTTCCTCCGCAGCTATCTTTTCATCGTCTAAAAACATAGGCTGATAATTTGCATCATATTTTAACAACAGTCCCGCAGCGTATTCTGTTACAAGACCCATTTCTTCTTCTGACATTTCCGGTATGGCGCTTTTACATCCTGTAAGGCATAAAATCAGGGAACCTGCCAGTAAAATTAAACCTAATCTCTTTTTCACGTATCATTCCTCCCTAACTTGCTATTTGTATTCTAGCACTATTTCGATGCTAATTCAAACCAAAATTCCACACCGTTTTCATAATTTGTTACTCCAAAGCCCTGATGCATGGAATCCATAATCGCTTTTACAATGGAAAGCCCCACTCCGCTTCCCCCGTATTCTCTTGTCCGCGCCTTATCCACCTTGTAAAATTTTTCAAACAAATGAGGCAGGGATTCCTCAGGAATCGGGTCTCCTGTATTAAATACCCGGATTCTTACTGTATCTTCCATTCTCTCAAAACTGATTCTTATTTCATTTTCATTTTTCACATAATTTAAAGCATTGGAAAAATAATTTACGAATACCTCTTCCACTTTAAATTCATCTCCCCAAACGAAACAGGGGTCGTTTTCTTCAAAATATACCTTTGTATTATTTTGTTTAATCAGAATATCAGCCGACTCCAGATAATTGGCTATGAACTCCCTGATATCGAATCTTTCCATGCTGACAACATCGTTTCCGAACTCCAGCTGATTTAAAGTAAGCAGTTTTTTTACCATGGTGTTCATTTTTCCGGCTTCATCCATGATGACATCACAATAAAAATCCCTGCTTTCCGTATCCTGGTTGATTCCCTCTTTCAGTCCTTCCGCATAACCCAGAATCAAGGCAATGGGTGTTTTCAACTCATGGGAGACATTGGATAAAAACTCTTTTCTCATTTCATCAATCTGTTCTTTTTTCTCGATATCCTTTAAAAGCTCATTATTGGCTGTCTTTAGTTCAGAAATCGTGTTCTCCAGTCTTTCGGCAAGCTGGTTCATATGATGCCCCAAAACAGCAACTTCATGCTTTTCTTTTCCTTCGTAACGCGCCTCAAAATCCAGATCCGCCATCCTTTTTGATATTTCGGTCAGGGATGAGATGGGTTCTGTAATCCGTTTTGTGATTATCCTGATAAGCAGCCCGCATACAATTGTTGCCAAAATTCCAACGTAGCCCAGAAAGCGGCTGGAAATCTGAACGCTTTCATGAATGCTTTCCACTACGGACCTCGTCATAAAAAGATTGCCGTTATCCAAAGTCCCCCACATTTCTATATAGGACATACCATTTCTTTGTATATGGGCAATTTCCATAATATAATTTTCTGTCTGCTCTATGGTTTCATACATTCCGGTATTTTCCAAAAAAACCCTGTCTAAAAGATATTTGATCATAATATCCGAATCACTGCCCGCAGACTGGACAAGGGTAGAATCCGCATCGATTACAATGACACTGATATTGTAGATTCCGCAAAGCCTTTGAAGCTGGTTTTCAAATTCTTCGCTTTGTATGCTGCCGTTGCTGATGGCTTCATTTATGTTTTGATAGGATCTTCTCATGACCTGCTGCTTGTTGCGAAGATAGTATTTTTCCAGAAAACCGTTATTTAAAAACCAACACAATAAAATTGTGCCGCTCATAATCGCAATAAAAACAAATGTCAGTTGATTTTTAATTGAGTATTTCATCATTTACCTCAAATTTGTAGCCCATGCCCCAGATTGTCTTAATATAATCTCCCTGTTTTCCCAATTTGCTTCTGAGCTTTTTTACATGCGTATCAATGGTTCTGGCATCCCCAAAATAATCGTAATTCCATACGTTGTTCAGTATTACCTCCCTTGAGAGCGCAATTCCTGTATTTTCCATAAAATAAGTTAATAATTCAAATTCTTTGTAGCTTAAATCCACCTGCTTTCCGTCAATTGTCACAATATGGGCCGCCTTATCCACTTTGATCTGTCCTACGGATAATATGGAATTTCCCAAAGCCGCCGCGCTGGTTCTTCTCAAAACAGCCTCTACTCTTGCCACCAGTATTTTGGGACTAAAGGGCTTTACAATGTATTCATCCACGCCTAATTGGAACCCCTGTAATTCATCCTTTTCATCGGATTTTGCCGTAAGCATAATAATAGGCACCTTGGAATATTCCCTGATTTCCCGGCATACCTGCCAGCCATCCATCTGCGGCATCATAACATCCAGTAAAATCAAAGCGATATCCTTTTGTTCAAAAAAAATGTCCACAGCCTTAGAGCCGTTTTCAGCCTCAATGACATCGTAATTGTTCCGCACAAGGAAATCCCTTACTAACTTTCTCATCCTGCTTTCATCGTCAACTACCAAGATTTTTAATTTTTCCATAACCGCCTCCGAATCATCAGCCATTCTCATATCTGTTATTCAAGTCAGCTCTTATTTCAAACATGGATATAAGATTTCATTTATTATACCCCGGGAATATGTCTATTTTGTGAATTATTTCATAAAGAAAGGTATAGAATGCCTTTTTAGTTCTTTTACATTCCATACCTCTTATTTCCATGACTAGGGCGTAATTTCCAGTTCCGTCTCTTTTTGTCTGATTACCGCTTCCCTCTCCGTCAGTTCTTGCTCCCATTCCGCATAGCGGTTCGTAATAACATTTTTGTAATTCAAAATGTTTTCATTTTTTCCTGTCAGGCTGATCAGAAACATTATAACCACCATAACCGCCAGAACACCCGAAAGGATCATAAAAGTGCGGCACGTGGCTTTAGCTTGTTTTGCCAGTTCCCTCTCCTTATCAATCTGCTTTCCGGTTTCTTCTCTTAATTCTTTTTCAAAGGCCTGATATTCCTCTTTAATATGCACAGCCTCTTCCTCCTGCATCGTCTTGGAATAAAGGACAGGAAGGGGATTCTCTTCCGGCTTTAAAACCTTTTTTGATATCAGGTATCTTTGTATATTTCTCAAATAATCAAATCCGATCTGGGTTTCAAAGGCCTGCTGGCTTACCGCCTTTAAATAAAGCGCTTTTACCGCATCAAAATTTTCCGCGTCCAGTTTTTCATCCAAAACCTTTATCTTCGCCAGTTCTCTCAACGCTTTCTCGGCCTCATCCTTTGAATAGAAACGATAGCCTTCTACCAAAAATCCATCTTCCAGGTTCATATTACCACCCCTTACTTTACCTTTGCAGTATTCATGATGTGTTCCGCCGCTTCGAATGCCTCCGTCCCTTTTCCGGCCTCTGCTATCGTTATACTTTTACCGGGGCAAAAATATCTTGGTCATCCGTTGATGAAACTGTATCTTTTTCCCAGCCTTCCGGCAATTCAAATATCCAAAAATCGGTAGAAGACATATTGCCGTTTTTCTCCTTCCGGATTCTTTGGCTCATCATGTTTGGCAGTCTTTACCGTAAAACAACATTTTTCTTTTATTATCCCCTAATCAACCGAATTCTGTCAAGTTGTGTAGGCAGCGCATTTTGCGGCTGATAAAACACTGACCACAGTAAATCCACCCTTATAAATATTGCAGCTTTACCCGGATAACTCGTTTGACTGCTTCATTCAGCGCCTCTTCCGAAATACGCCCTTCATTTACCGCCTTAAGCACACCGCTATAAGCGCTTTTAAAGTCCTCCGGCATCAAAAGCATATCCGCCCCGGCAGATAGCGCCAGAATGCAGGCCTCTTCCGAATTGTACTGTTTTGTTACCGCACCCATATTCAACGCATCAGTTATGACAAGTCCGTCATATCCTAAGTCCGTTCTTAAAATATCCCCGATCATTTTCCCAGATAAAGACGCAGGCATTTCATCGCCCGTAACCTTTGGCAGGGAAATATGCCCTACCATGATAACAGGAACGCCTTCCTCTATCCCTCTTATAAAGGGAATCAAATCTGCCTCTTTTAGCTGCTCTAAATCCTTCTCTATATAGGCATATCCTTCATGGGTATCCGCTGCCGTTGCGCCGTGACCGGGATAATGCTTTAAACACCCTGCCACATTTGCTTCCCGAAGTCCGTCCATATAAGCCAACGCCATATCGCTTACCAGTTCAGGCTCGGCGCCAAAGCTTCTCTTCTTTACCACCGTATTTTCCGGATTGGTAAGCACATCCGCATCCGGCGCAAAATCCAGATTAAATCCCAGTTTTGAAAGATATTCTCCAATCGTCTTTCCCGCTTCATAGGCCTTTCTTTCATCCCTTGTGGCGCCTATATCTGCCATATCTCCCACATTCTCTGTTTCCATGGCAGGGTTTCCCGCAACTCTTGCAACGCTTCCTCCTTCTTCATCAACAGCCAGAAAGGCCGGAAGGACAGCTGCCGCCTTTGAATCCAGCCAGGTTTCCTTTAATAACGCCTTTGTCTGATCCGGCGTTTCTATATTACCTGAAAAATAAACAACTCCGCCTACCGGATATTCCGCCAAAGCCTGCTTTAACGCCTCTCCTCCAGCTTTAAGTCCTGTATTTCCCGTCAGGGCATCCGGTGTCACAATAAATAACTGTGCCACCTTTTCTTCTTTTGTCATTCCCTGCAATATTTCCCCGGTACGCTCTTCTATAGGAATTATTTCCAGATTCAAATCCACCGGACCTTCAATTCCTTCCAGTTTCCCTTCATTGGTATACTGCCAGTAGGTAAAATCATACGGAGTCTGTGGAAACTCCTCATAATCCGCATACCATTTTTCGTATTCATTTACCTCATGAAGCTTTAGGGCATAGGCTTCCCATTTCATGGTGGCATAGATAACCGGCTTATATCCGGCCTCCTCTATCCGCTCACAGAAGGCAATGGTATTTTTCGTAAACTGACCGGCACCGACGCCATCGGTTCTGGCCTCATCCTCTATGACATATTCCGCATCATAAACTACCGGATAATCCAGCTCTATACCCTCTAAAAGCTTCAGCACATATTCCGCTTCTTCCAAAGCCTCCTCTTCACTGACAGCCTGGGAATAAAAATAGACTCCCACGTCGATTCCCGCCGCTTTGGCGCCTTCTATATTCTGTAAGTATTTTCCATCGGTATTTAGGGTTCCTTCTTTTCCATAGCCTCTGTTTCCCACACGGATGAAGGCATAGCTGATTCCCTGCTCCTTTACCGCCTGCCAGTCAATATCTCCCTGAAATTTGGAAACATCAATCCCCACTCTGGAAGTATATCCCGGCGCTTCATAGGATTTAAACTGTCCGTCGGTAGTAAGACATGACATATCATAGCTATGGACATCTGCCAGTTCATTAAATGAAACCTGATAGGTAACACCATACACATCCCTGAAAGAAAACATGTTTAAATCGGCGTTATCCTCTGCCGGCGCCCCGTTGCCGGAGGCGGAAAGTCCCATTGTTCCATTGTAAGAAAGCGTTTCTTCCCGCCCTTTCCCGTTTTCCGAAACAACCGGTTCCGTATTTTCTTCTGTTTGCTCCTGTCTGCCGCATCCCGACAACAGACTTATGATAAGACAGCCGCAGAGCAACAGGCTGACATTTTTCCGTATTTTATTTTTCATAGCTTGCATATTTTTTTCACAGACAACAGGATTCGTCCTTATTGTCCACTCACTCCTCAAATGCTTTTTATATTTGCCGGAACAGATATTCGATCCTATCCAATATATTCAGATACAGCTTAAACTCCAACAATAGAATCAACCCGTAGGCAATGACCGTACCCACCATTGTAATGCGCTTTAAAACCTTTTTCAGATTGCCGTCCATAACGGTTGCAACCCCGATTTCAGGTTTCAGCTCCTTCTCCATTCTTTTCAGCTGTTCCATAATCTGTTCTTTTGACAGCTCCTGCTTTTCCTCTGTGATTTGATTTTTCCACTGTTTAATATTTTCCAGATACAAATTGTATTTATTCAGATAAAGCTGGCAGGTATTGATCTCAGCGCCGCAGGTAGGGATTTCATACCGCTTCATAAGCCATTCCCCTAAGGTGTTCTGACGATTAACGGAATAAAGAATGATTCCCTTTACTATCTTATAAGTGCAGATGGGCCTCACAAAAAGCCATCCCGCTATTCCTATAAACAGGATTGGCACCCCCAGAATCGCCAAAAAGTTCCAGAGTCCCAAAGACATGGTAAAGCTGAAAGCAATCAAAAATTCTATTGCAAAAAAAATACCTGCATACATTTTCAGTTCAAATTCTTCTTCCCTCTTCCTGACCATCGCGCTTCTTAACTGAATCAGAATCTGGCATTTGGCAAAATCCACCTTATCCTCATAAATATGTAATTGATATTCCAGTTCAGACGCATATTCATAGCGGTTAATCATTTTATTCCCTCACAATACCTCACAATATTCCCGTCAAAAACCTTTACGGCATTCCTTATAAAAGTACCGTATCAGCCATATTTTTCCGGCTGATACGGTATTCCTGATTTTTTATCTTTCATCTCCGTAGAAAAACAAAGCTATCGTTCCCGGACCGGAGTGGGCGCCTATAGTAGGACCTACATAGTTGATTAAAAAGCTTTCTATGCCAAAGCGCCGCTTTACCTCATCCGCCACAAACTGTGCGTCCTCCAAGCTGTCTCCGTGGCTGATGAATATTGTCCGATTATCCTTTACATGGTCTCCGATTTTTTGTTCCATGAGATTGACCAATTCGATTAACGACTTTTTCCTCCCCCTTACCTTTCCAATATTAATCAAATGCCCTTCCTCGTCTACATGGAGAATCGGCTTAATATTGGCAAGCGTGCCCACAAAGGCTGTTGCGCGGCTGACCCTTCCGCCCCGATAAAGATGGTTTAAATCGTCCACGGTAAACACATGAATAAAATGCTGAAAATTCTGTTCCAAAAAGTCTGCCGTTTCATCCAGGCTTTTCCCTTCCTTTTGCATTTTAAGGGCATAATCCACCATAAGTCCCTGTCCTAAGGAAGCCGCTTTGGAATCCACCACGCGGATTTTTTTGCCGGGATGGCCTTCACATACATTTTGCGCCGCAACCGCTACGCTGTTATAGGTTCCGCTTAACCCCGATGAGAAAGAAACGCACAATATCTCATCGTGTTCCAGAATCAGTTTTTCAAAAAGCTCTATGGCGTCTCCCATATTAACCTGGGAGGTTGTGGGCATACTGCCTTTTCTCATTCTTTCATAAAATTCATGTTCATCCATGGGATGCTCCCATTCATAGGTATTCCCATCTATTATATAGGCGAGGCTCATAACCGTTATATGATTCTGCTCTAAATAGCTCCTTGGTAAATCCGCCGAAGTATCGGTTACCAGTTTGAATTGACTCATAATAGCCGCTCCTTTGTATTTTTATTTTGGTATATTGTACCATTCTTTTATCCGTTTTTCAAATCCGGATATCCGGGCCTCTATTGTCTGGATTCCGGCAGTCTCTTTCTTAAAAACCGCTTAGATAATTGTTTTAAATTGAAAGGAAGCAGAGGATAAATATAGCTCTGTCCCGAAACGGTTTTATTTAACACAACGCATAATACCAGAATAGCAATTCCCGCGATATATCCGTAAATACCAAAAATAGCGGTTAAAATCAGGTTAATGATCCTCATGAATTTTAACGCATAGGACAATTCATAGCTGGCCTGGGTGTAGTTGGCGATTGCCACAAATGCCATATACAGCATGACCTCCGAGTTAAACCATCCGCTGTTAACCGAAAACTCGCCCAATACAAGAGCCGCCATAACACTTAAGGGGGTGCTTAGCATATTCGGAGTATTAACGGAGGCCAGCCTCAGTCCGTCTATTGCCAACTCCAGTATGAGGAACTGCCACACCAGCGGGACATTAACCGTATCCCTTACCATAATGAACTCAAACCCGGAAGGAATATAGGCAGGGTTTTGCATCAGCAAAAGAAAGGTCGGCGTCATGATATAGGTTAAAATAGCAATTAAAAATCTGGACAGCCGCAGATAGGTGCCTGTAACCGGCGGGAAATAGTAATCATCCGCTTCCTCCACCACATCAAAGAGACTTGTGGGCATGATCATTGCCGAAGGGGAATTATCCACCAAGATAACGATGTCGCCTTCCAAAATCTGGGCGGCGGCGGTATCCGGACGTTCCGTAAACTTGAATTTGGGAAAGGGATTCCACCATGCTTTCTTGTAAAGACATTCCGCAACGCTTTCCTGATTCATGGTAAGAGCGTCTACCTTTATGCTTTTGATCCTGTTTTTAATTTTATCCAGAAAATCACGGTCCACTCGGGAATCCATATAACAAACTACAATATCCGTTTTAGAGCTTTTCCCCGCATTCATCATTTCCATCCTCAAGTCTGAAGAACGGATTCTTCTGCGGATCAGGGCCGTATTGAAAATAACGGTTTCCACAAAACCGTCTTTGGAGCCCCTTAATACCTTATCCTTTTCCGGCTCTGATACGTTTCTTGCAGGATAGGTTCTGGAATCAATGAGAATGCACTTGTCATATCCGTCAATAAACAGCGCAAACACGCCCGAAAGAATAAAATATATGATTTTCTTCCATTCATCCTGTAAATCCACCTCCACATAAGGTATGCACTGCTTGGACATTTCGTGGGCGCTCTGGGGCATGTCCTTTGGCGCAATGGAAATAAAATACTGCAGCATCTTCTGCATTAAGTCATCCTTGCAAAAGCCGTCCACAAAGTACATACACGCCCTTTTCCCGCCGATTTCAATGACCCGGTATACCACATCAAAATTGGCATCCACCGCCAGTTTTTCATTGAGATACTGTATATTCTCTTCCAGGCTGGTCTTCATTTTGCTTTCAAAATATGTGACTTCTTTATTTCTATCCGATTTTTTCAAAATACAAAGACTCCTTTAACAAAACTTTTTATTTATAGTTTTGCAAAAAGGAGTCTTATTATTCCACTTTAGGAAGTTTTTTTCAATTTGTCCCGGTACTTCCGATACCGCCTCTGTCTTTTCCTGTAAGCTGAGCTACCTCGTCAAACTCTATGACAGGCTGGTGTTTTTCTATACGAAACTGGCAGATCCGGTCATTTACCTCAATTACCGTATCCCGCAGCGCATATGCCGGCATATAAAACCAGTCGTTTGGCCCACAATAGCTCTCATCTACAATGCCGCAGTGGTTGGTCTGGATAATGCCGAAATTTTTGAAGGTGGAGCTTCTCGGCACAATATGCGCCTCATATCCTTTGGGAAGCTGCATGGCAACGCCTAAATGAATCAATCTGAACTCTCCCGCCTTCATTTCCACATGCTCGGCGCTTCTTAAATCGATCCAGTCGGACTTTCCGTCAATGTATTTCAGCCTTTCCACGGTATCATT
The DNA here is from genome assembly GCA_910574745.1 of Lachnospiraceae bacterium. Taxonomy (GTDB): domain Bacteria; phylum Bacillota; class Clostridia; order Lachnospirales; family Lachnospiraceae; genus UBA2882. Next base: position 10,124 of record CAJTCE010000055.1, read on the forward strand.
GATATATTGGATTTTGATTGTTTCTTTCATATGTTATCTCTTTCCTTATCTGTCCTAAAGGACCGCTTTTATGATGTATAATTCTGACAGTGAAGAACCGGTATGATCGGGTCTGTCTGGGTAAGAGTCTTCTGTACGTCAATGACCCGCTGGTTGCTGCTTCCTTTCCACAGAAGCTTGTTATCCTTAAGCTTTGCAATAAATTCTCCATCCACTAAAACATCTACATATTTCATAAGGGGATAATGCAGAATATTTTCCCATACATCTCCCGTATAAAGCCAGATGGTCTTATGGGGATATCTGCTCTTGATTTCTTTCATAAAGTTTCTCACATCCAGACGGTTTGCCGAATGAAGGGGATCTCCGCCCGAAAAGGTAATTCCCGAAATATAAGGCTTATCCAACTGCCCGAAAATTTCCTCCCTGGCCGCTTCGTCAAAAGGCAGTCCACCGTCGGGATCCCATGTAAGGGGGTTCTGACATTCTTTACAGCAATGAGTGCATCCTGCCACCCATAATACGACCCGCAGTCCGTCGCCGTTTAACATATCATCTTTTGTTATATTGTGATATCTCATATGGAACTTTCCCCCTACATGGACTTTCTTTCCGCAATTTCCGCCATTTTGGCATCGCTTAATCTTGTGTCCCCATGAACTCTGGAGTAAGCCAGATAGCCATTCATACGGTCAATTTTGGTCAGATTCTTGCTTCCGCATACAGGGCATACATCCATTTCCAGTTCCTGATGTCCGCAGTCATCACAATATGCCAAAGACATATTAACCCCTTCATAAAAGCCCATATCCATAGCTCTTCTGATTAAGGTTTTGATTGCTTCCACATTATAATCAATAGGATATTTTACATATTGTATCTTGCCGCCGTTTGCCATTTCCCAGAAGCGGTATTCCAAATCCTGCTTCTCAATGGGCGTAATATCCTCCGATACATGACAATGAAAACTGTTACTTACATATTCCTTATCGGAAACCCCTTCAATAATGCCATATTTTGCCCTAAACTGCTTAACCTGCAGTCCGCACAGATTCTCCGCAGGCGTTCCGTAAATGGCATAAAGATTACCGTCTTCTTCTTTAAATTCGTTAATCTTGGCATTGATGTGCTCCAAAACCTCTAAGGCAAAAGCGCCATCCTCCACTAAGGATTTGCCGTTATACAATTCCTGTAATTCATTAAACGCCGTAATTCCAAAGGATGCGGTAGCCGCTTTTAAAATCGGTTTGATTTTGTCATGAAGCTGTAAATGTCCTCCCAAAAATCCGCCTTCACAATAGGCCAGGGGATTGGTTGACGCCCGCATCTCTCCTAAATAAGCATAAGTTCTGATATGCAGCTGCCTGATCAAATTCAAATAATAATCCAGCACCTCATAAAAATCTTTATTTTCCTGTCTGGACTTAGCTAAAATCATAGGTAAATGCAGAGAAACCGCACCTACGTTAAATCTTCCCACAAATACCGGCGTATCCTCATCATCGGCAGGATGCATGCCGCCTCTTTCATACCACGGGGACAAAAATGCCCTGCATCCCATGGGCGATATTACCTTGCCGTACTGCTTATACATGCTGGCAATATATCCTTTCCCCGTAAGGCTCAGCCAGTCGGGATACATGGTTTGGGCGGAACACTTTACGCCTGCTTCAAATACATCCTCCAGCTCCTTCCCCTGTCCATGAAGGTTTTCATCATATAAAAACACAATTTTGGGGAAAAGAACAGGCTTTTTACATTCCTTTTTTCCCTGTCCCTTTCTGCGGACATTCAGCATGGAAATGGTGGCCATTTTGGCAAATCTGCCCGTGCCGATGCCTGCCGTCACGGTAATAAAAGGATAATCTCCCCTGCTGCTTGCCACAGTATTGAATTTGTATTCCCAGCCTTGAAAGCCCTGCTCAAATTCTTTGGCTACATCTGCTAAAGCTTCCCCTTCCGCAGTCTCTCTGTCAATTCCCAGACGAAGGTATTTTTTGATATTTCTCCGATAAGATTTTTCCGCATAGGGCTCTAAGATCTTATCCACCTCAGGAACCGTAAAACCGCCGTACTGCTGGCTTGCCGCCGACAATACAATATCGCCGATGACATCAAAGGCAACGTCTAAGGTTTTGGGCTCGTTGTACCATATATTTCCCATTTCAAATCCGCCGGTCAAAACGTTTGCCACATCAAAAAGGCAGCAATTCATGGTATCCCTTCTTGCGGACATGTCATGTACATAAATATAACCGTCCCGGCAGGCCTGAATCTCTTCCGTAGTCATAAAAAACTTTTGATACAATTCTTTATTAAACTGGTTAAAAATAAGACTTCTCTTGGTGGAAACAAGGGCGCTGTCCGTATTGGCATTTTCCTTATCCCCTACATACATAATGGACTGGCTTTTCTTGTATACATCATCCATCATCCGAACGAAATCCTGTTTATAATTGCGGTAATCACGATAGCTTTTTGCCACGATTGGCTTTACCTGCTCCAACGCGCTCTCCACAATATTATGCATAATGGGAATCGGTATTTCATCCTGTCCCAGCTCATCTACTTTATCAACAACATACTGACAAACGTGATTCTTTTCTTCATCCGTAAACTTTGTCAAAGCACGGTACGCACTCTTTCCTACCGCATCAATAACCTTTTGTACATTGAAGGCTTCCTTGCTGCCGTCTTTCTTAATAACCTTTACAGGATTTTTGGTCTTAAATTCCTTCCCGTAATCCTTTTTCTTTTTATGCTTCTGTTTTTGTACCGCTTCAGACATGAACAGCATCCTCCCTCTCTTTACACTATACCGAAAACTTAAACCACCAATAAATGTGCTATATTATGTAAACAAGCACAAGATGTTGTGATATGACTTCAAGTATAGCTAAAGATTCATCCCCTGTCAACAAAAGCTTACTCTGCATTTTTCACATAAAAAACGTGGCAATTTTGTGAAAAATTACCACGTTCAAAATTGGCCCGTTCACATTAAACGGTTCGTCCGTTACTTCTGTTTCTTTGGCCCGGGATTTCCTGCTTCCTGTAATATACCGCAGTCCACAACAGCCTTTAGAGCTTCCTCTATTATTTCCACCGGCAAAACAAGAGCAAAGCGGACATGGTTCTTTCCCAGTGTCCCAAAGCTGCTCCCCGGCGTACAAAGAACTCCTGTCTTTTCAAACAATTCTTTTACAAAGGCAACATCATCTTCAAAGCCGTCCGGAATTCGGGCCCACGCAAACATTGTGCCCTGACTTCTGTCAAATTTCCAGCCCGCAGTTGTAAAACCGTCGCAAAGAGCATTCCGCCTTTTTTCATATTTTATGCACTGCTCCTTCACGCAGTCATCCGGTCCCGTCAATGCGGCAATAGCGCCAAACTGCACCGGATAAAAGGTTCCGTAATCAATCTGACTCCTTAAGCGTTTAAAGGTTTGTACAATTTCCTCATTGCCTGCAAGAAACGCCATTCTCGCCCCTGTATAATTGTAGGATTTGGAAAGGGAATAGAATTCAACCCCTACTTCCCTGGCGCCCTCATAGGATAGAAAGGAACGGCCTGTTTTGTTATCATAAACAATATCGGAATAAGCGTTATCATGGATGACAATAACCTGGTTCTTCTTTGCCCATGCGATCAGTTCCTCATAAAAGGAAGGCGGCGCGCATTTACAGACCGGATTGAGGGGATAGGAAACCAGAATACACTTTGCCGCCCTTTTCGTCTCCTCATCAATGCAGGATAAATCAGGCAGATATCCCTTTTCTTCTATTAAATCATAGGTTTTGATCTGAGCTCCCGCTAAGGACGGTCCGAAGGTAAACACGGGATAACCGGGATTAGGCACTAACACCACATCCCCCGGATTACACAGTGCAAAGCAGATATGGGCAATCCCTTCCTGGGAACCATAAACGGAAGTAACTTCTTTTTCTGACAAAACAACATCGTAACGCTTTTTATATCTGTCTATTACCGCTTCTGTCAATTCCTTCATATCTCCCAGGGAATATTTGTAATTTTCCGGCCTTAAGGCTGCTTCTGTTACCGCTTTTATGATATGGTCCGCAGGATGAAAATCCGGCGTTCCCACCGAAAAATTATAGACCTTTTCTCCTGCCATTTCTTTTTTCAGGCGCATTTCATTTAATACCTGAAAAATCCCTTCTTCATAATCCTTCATTCTATCCGCAAATTCCATGACTGTTACTTCTCCTGTTCATTTATTCTTTCCATTGTTCCAGAACCTTTTTTAAATAGCTTTCGGCTTCCTCGGCCACTTCTTTTGGTGCGGAAATTTTTACCTTTCCGCCCATGCCTGCCAGCCATCCGAAAAAGGGAGGGCTTACCACGATTTCCGTTCTGACCCGAAACCAGCCCGGCTGCGTCTGACGCATGGAAACCTCTTTACCAAAACGGTCAATCATAACGCCAACCATACTTTCTTCACAAAGCATGGTAACGGCAACCTCTTCTCCCCCGAACATCTGAAAGCTTTTTCTGGAATAAATTGCAGAGGAAAATTCAAGACAAGCCTCTTTCCCCTGTCTCTCTGCATTCTCAACGGAAAGCTCCACCATTTTATCCACACGGAAATGTTTTATGATACCGCTTTCTCCTTCAAATGCCACCAAATAATAATTGGCATCATTCCATATGAGCATATGGGGACTGACCAGATACCGCTGTCCCTCTTTTTTTAAACGCATTTTCTTATTGGAATCCCATTCATAATACCTGAAGGAAATCTGTCTGTCATTTTGAATGGCTTCGTGGATTCCGTCAATGTTATAATAAATACTTTCATTTTCAGCCTTTTGCCTGTCCGAAACATATACCTGACGCTGCAGCTTTCCCGCATCATATTTGCTGCACAGCTTTTCCAGTTTTCCGATCAATTCTCTTGATTTCTTTTCCGTAATAAACCGGGAGGACTGCACTGCGTCTACCAAAAGCTTCAATTCAGGCATTTCAAAATTTCTGGACGCCATATAATAGCCGTAATGATTACGGTTTTTATCATTTAAAATATCATAACCCATGGTATTTAAAGCCTCAATATCGCTGTAAATGCTTTTCCTTTCCGCATTCACATTATACTCCGAAAGCTTTTCGATCAACTCCCTGGTAGTCAGGGCGTGGGTTTCATCCGTATATTCTGATAAAATCTTCAATAAATATAATTGCTTTAGTTTCTGGTTTGAGGATTTTGCCATAAAATCTGTTCCACCTCCCACAAATTTCCAATCCGGTAATCAAGTCTTATTCCGTCTATTTCTATCCCGGTATTCTGAATCTTTTCTGCCGCATCTTTGCCCGCGCCTGATACCGCTTTTCCTCCACCGGTTTTCGTTTCTTGGTCGTTTTTATAATAGCAGCAATGGATTCCGAACTGATTACCGCCCTTCATATCGCTTGTTAGAGAATCTCCGACAATCAATATGCGGCTTTTATCGGGAACGCTTCCCAAATCCTTTTCTATCTCCTTCATGCAGCCTTCAAAAAACAAGGGATTGGGTTTCTCGTAGCCAATGCACTCGGAAATAAAAATACCGTCTACCAAATCCGTTATTCCCGAAAGCTTCAGCTTCCTCCTCTGGGTATCTTCCACACCGTTAGTCACGATATACTGCTTGAAATCTCCCTTAAGCTTTTCTAAAAGCTCCTTGGATTCATCCTGAAAATAGAAAACGCTTCCAAGCATATACTGATAATGCTTTTGAAATGCCTTTACATCCACATCCGTCACATGGAGATAGTCAAACAGTTCTTCAAACCGGTGTACCAGTACCCATGATTTTTCCACTTCTCCCCGTTCCAGCTTCTTCCAACACTTTTCGTTGATTTCGGAATAAATCCCGACGATTTCATCATTAGACGGCAGTCCGTATTTATGTAAGGTATCCGTCAGGGCAAAATGCTCAGACTTTAAAAAATTTAAAAGCGTACCGTCAACATCCCAGAAAATGATGTCATATCTTTTGTTCTTTTCCATAGATTTCTCCTTTATATTTCCGCAGCGGCATTCTTAAACAGATTACATTGATCGCTTTCCCATACAATAGAAAAAGGATGCTGTTGCAGCACCCTTTTGTAAGTTATTGTGTTATGACTTCTTCTACTTTATCTTCGCCGGATATTGCCGCCTGCTCTTCTGCATTTTTCTTTTTCCGCATTTTGATACCAATAAACATGGCGATTCCAGCTACTGCTACAATTATTACAAACAGCAATAAATAGGATAAAAAAGAGTTAAAAAATAATGCAAAATTGTTCATCTTAGGCTTTTCCTTTCCTGTTTCGTTTTAAGTCTTCCTATGGTCAATCATACACCGTCCGGGGACAATCGTCAAGTAAGTTTCCACCGTCCGCCGCGGATGTTGCAAGCTTGTCGCACCGCTCATTTTCCGGATGCCCCGCATGCCCGGGAGTTTGACAGTTGAATATCAGAAAAAATACCTGCAGGTCTTGTAAAACCTGCTTTTTTTGTGTCAAATTTTTGGTTTTTATATATGTTATTTTATGTT
>CAJTCE010000056.1 GCA_910574745.1 Lachnospiraceae bacterium
ACTCAAACTTCGCACTTGAATAAATGCCTATGCACCTTGAAAATTCAATAATAACTGGCATAAAAATAGCATGAAACCGTCTGGTTTTGATATAATTGAGTTGTTCAGAAACAATCATATATCCGGAGGTCCATGCTATGAATAAAAGTATAACACAAGACAATCAAAATGATAACCAGATTTCGAAATCTATCAGGAGATTTTTTACACGGTTTCATCTTTCTTCTGCATTGAAATCTGCTAATGCATACAAAAAGAAGGGAATTTCTGCAGCACTGATTTTCCAGTATCTGTTTCTTTTGATATTTTCAAACAGAAGTATGTATATGAATCTATTGATTGGAAAAGACACACCGGATTTTGCAAAGGATACGGTTTATCGTTTTATGAAAATGTTCCAGATTAACTGGATTCGATTCACAACGATTTTATCCAGCCGAATCATCAGGGATGCCATTGCCCCTCTTGATTCAGCAGACCGTGCCAACGTACTGATCATTGACGATTCCATGTTTGAACGTAATCGTTCCCAAAAAGTGGAACTTCTTGCAAAGGCATATGACCATGCAAAACATTGTTATAAATTGGGTTTCCGTATGCTTACATTAGGCTGGTCAGATGGAAGCACTTTTCTCCCAGTCAACAGTGTCCTTCTCTCCACTGGAAATAAAAAGAACAGGATCAACGAAGCAAAGGAAGTTGATAAAAGAACGGTTGGATATAAGCGCCGTATGCTTGCTGTTGAAAAGGGAACGACCGCCATGCTGGAACTTTTAAAATCGGCTAAAAAAGCTGATATTCCAGCTAAATATGTCCTTTTTGACAGCTGGTTCTCTTCTCCAGGCTCTCTTCATGCTGTCAAAGGAATCGGATATGATGTAATTGCAATGGTAAAGAAAACACCTAAAATGTTCTTCCGTTATAACGGCGAAGATATACCACTGACAACTATTTACAACAAAAACAAGAAACGGCGTGGACGTTCCAGATATCTGCTTTCCGTCATGGTGGACGTTGTAAAGGAAGGAAAAACCATCCCTGCCAAAGTGGTCTATATCCGTAACAAAAACAAGAGAAATGAATATCTCTGCCTCATTTCCACGGACGTGGGTCTAAGTGAAGAAGAGATTATCCGCATTTATGGAAAACGCTGGGATATTGAAGTATTCTTCAAAGTCTGCAAGAGCTATCTTAATCTAAGCAAAGAATGCAGGGCCATATCTTATGATGCAATGACTGCCCATACAGCAATCGTTTTTACAAGATATATGATGCTTTCCTTGGAGAACCGGGAATCAAACGATACCCGTTCTATGGGAGAACTGTTTTTATACTTTTCTGATGAGATGTCTGATATCACATGGATACAGGCTTTTCAAATGCTGCTTCAAATGTTCAGGACTCTGCTTGCGGATCAGATAGATATCTCTGATGAAAAAATCGACGAGCTGGTAGATGCATTTATGAATGCTATACCTGCACTTTTAAAATCGAAGCTGCAAGCGGCGTAATTGACTGAACATTGACAACTGAATAACTGCCAGATATTGAATTTTCAAGGTGCATAGCTAAAATTTATGTGCGAAGTTTGAGTTTCATAATAGAAATATTATTTAGTTATGTTTTGTTTTGCAATATATTATGTGCATAACTGATTTTTTAGACATATTTTCTGAATCAATTTTGTACAATGTGCACAAATAAGCATCCAAATAATGCAGCAGCGGATGTTTCAACGATGACCATTTGCCAAAAGCCCCATACATCAGACACCGGTTTTTGCCGCCTTCATAGGAACTTTACTAAAAAAAAGCGTCCCCGGAATGCTTCGGCAGTTCATCTCTTTTGTGCCTTATCATTCTTTGGAACGCTTTTTATACTTTGCTCTCTCTGATTTAAAAATTAAAAATTATTTTTCACGCTTCCTCTCACAATCAACTCCACCGGAAGCTTAAAAGACTTTGCAATGATTTCCTGCCCTCTTATGCGGTTCATAAGAAGGGTAGCCGCCTCTTTTCCCTTTTCCTCCACTGACTGCCTGATAGTAGTCAGCATAGGGCGGCTCAGCCTTGCATAAATGTTGTCATCAAAGCCTGCCACGGATATATCGTCCGGCACCCTTAAGCCCTCCTCAAAGAAAACATTGATGGCTTCGTTTGCCAGCATATCCGATACTACAAAAACAGCTGTATATCCTTTTTTCTTTGCAGTCATTGCAAAATTCCGCAAGGTTTCCCGCCTTGTATTTCTTTCATCGGGGAGATAATAATAATCCTCGTTGCTGTAAGAAATTCCGGCATACTTCAAAGCATCGCAATATCCCCTAAACCTTTCAAAGTTACTGGATACAGGACTTTTCCTGTCACAGAAAAAAGCGATTTTTTTGTGTCCCTGACGCAGCATAAATTCCGTTATTTTCTTTCCACCGCCGTAATCGTCAATGCCTACGTTATCATAATTGCCCTCGCCACAGTCAATAAAGACCACAGGCTTTCCAAGCTTTTCCGAAAAACCTTCGCAGTCCCACGGATTAAATCCTACCACAATACCGCCTTCAATGTTGCGCGCCTTAAGCTTATGGCAAATATCCTCCTGGTTTTTTGGCGTTCCGATCACCGGATATCTGTCATATTCCTGGAGCTTTTTACAGATAACATCCATCAGCTCCGAACAGAAAGGATCCATAAAAACATTTTCCTTATTCCGAAGATAAAAGTCAACTGTTATGAGCTTTAACGCTTTACTGTGATCCTCCTCATGCTGTACCTTGTTGAATTCATACTGGATCAACGCATCCTCAATTCTCTTTCTGGTAGCTGCAGACATCTTTTCCGTATGGCCGTTGACAACATTGGACACCGTTGTGGGACTGACACACAAAATCGCTGCTATTTCTTTAATCGTAACCATCCTTAAATTCCCCCGTCATGATTGAAAGTATTTTTATCCAATGCGTCACCCCCTGTTACACCCGCCTTGAAAGCCGCACCGGAATCACTTGAATTTTTACGCCCCTTATTGCTTGTTGTACTATTTCCCACAGAGATATACAACCGCTTCATAGGGTCTAAGCAGGCAGTCCGCATCCTCCTTATAATTTCCTATTACACGCTTACCCTTTTCAAAGAGCTGCGGACAAATAATTTCCTCTTTTGTAAAATTACATAATACGTACAGGCTTTTTCCTTCATAAACCCGTTTATAAGCAAAAACCTCCTTGCTTTTCTCCATAACCAGCTCAAAGGAGCCGTATACAATAATGTCCATCTTATGACGGAGCCTGATCAATTCCTTGTAATACTCATAAACGGAAGTTTTATCCCCCACTTCCTTTGCGGCATTGATTTCTTTATAGTTGCCGTTTACCTCAATCCACGGAGTCCCTTCTGTAAATCCTCCGTTTGGGGAATCCTCCCACTGCATGGGGGTTCTGGCATTGTCCCTGCTTATCAGCTTTAAATATTTTATCATTTCCTCATGGGACGCCCTGCCTTCCGATACATACTCCTTGTAAGCATTGATGGATTCTAAATCCCTGTACTGTTCAAGACTCTCAAATCCTGCATTTGTCATCCCAAGCTCTTCTCCCTGGTACACATAAGGCGTTCCCCGCATCATATGCAGACAGGTGCCAAGCATCTTGGCCGACAATTCCCTGTATTCCGGCGAATCGTTTCCGAATCTGGATACGGCGCGGGGCTGGTCATGGTTGCTCCAAAAAAGCGTGTTCCATCCTATGCTATCCATTCCTTCATCCCACTTCTTGAAGACCTGCTTTAGCTCAAGGAGAGAAAATCTCTCGTCAGTCCACTTTCCCAGAGGCCCTTTTACACCCTCCACGTGCTCGAACTGAAATACCGTATTCAACTCATGCCTGTCATATCCGGCATACTTCCTTGCTTCCTCCAAAGTAACACAGGCTGCCTCTCCCACAGTCATGATATCATATTTTGAGAGAACCCGTTCATTCATTTCACGCAAATATTCATGTACATGGGGGCCATGAGCGCAAAAAGGCGTCAAATCCCCGTACAGCCCTTCTCCCTTTTCTCCGTCGGGAAACCCCGGGACCTTGGAAATCAGGCTGATTACATCCATTCTGAATCCGTCGATTCCCTTATCCAGCCACCAGGTCATCATGTCAAAGACCGCCGTCCTTACCTTTTCATTATCCCAGTTTAAATCCGGCTGCTTTTTGGAAAAAATATGGAGATAATACATCCCCGTCTTTTCATCATATTCCCATGCCGGACCACCAAACCAGGAGCCCCAGTTATTGGGCGCTCCTTTGTTTTTCCCTTCTGACCAGATATAAAAATCCCGGTAAGGATTCTCCTTGCTTTTCCTGCTTTCCACAAACCACTTATGCTCGTCGGAGGTATGGTTTACAACAAGATCCATAATAACCTTCAGCCCTTTTTTATGGGCTTTTTGAAGCAGCTCGTCAAAATCCTCCATAGTTCCGAATTCATCCATAATGGCCTGATAGTCGCTGATGTCATACCCGTTGTCATCATTGGGCGACTGATAAACGGGCGACAGCCAGATAATATCAATCCCCAGATTTCTAATATAATCCAGCTTTGAAATAATTCCCTGTATATCCCCGATTCCATCCCCGTTACTGTCGCAAAAGCTTCTGGGATAAATCTGATACACTACCGATTCCTTCCACCATGTCCTTTCCATGTAACCACTCCTTTATTCGCCTGCTTTACTCCCTCCTTTACCCGCAGGCTCATTTGCTTTTTATTCATCTGATTTTTCCGTTTATTCATCTGTTTTTGCTATTCATTGCATATATTTGTTAAGCTTCTTCATATCCGTTAGGATTCGTTTTCTGCCAGTTCCAGGAATCCGCACACATTTCCTCTATGCCATATTCCGCTTCCCAGCCCAGTTCCTTTTTGGCAAGGCTTGCGTCGGAATAACAGGTAGCAATGTCTCCGGGTCTTCTTTCCTTAATGACATAGGGAATTTCATGCCCGCACGCCTTTCCGAACGCCTTTACGATGTCTAAAACGCTATAGCCCTTTCCCGTGCCCAGATTGTAAATTTTCACGCCGGGATTTTCTTTGATTTTGTCAATTGCCTTTACATGGCCTCTGGCAAGGTCTACCACATGGATGTAATCCCTTACGCCGGTTCCGTCAGGCGTATCGTAATCATCCCCGAATACCCCAAGGCGTTCCAGCTTGCCGATAGCAACCTGTGCCACATAGGGAAGCAGATTGTTGGGAATTCCCTTGGGATCCTCTCCGATTTTTCCGCTCTTATGAGCGCCGATGGGATTGAAATAACGAAGAAGGATCACATTCCAGTCCTTATCCGCAGTATGGAAATCCGTCAGAATCTGCTCGATCATGCTCTTGGTCCAGCCGTAAGGGTTGGTCGGCGTTCCCTTGGGGCACTCCTCTGTAATGGGAATAAAAGCCGGATCTCCGTAAACAGTTGCAGAGGATGAGAAAATAATATTCTTTACATTATGTTTTCTCATAACCTCGCAGAGGATCAATGTTCCCGTAATGTTATTTTTGTAATATTCCAAAGGCTTTGCAACGGATTCCCCTACAGCCTTTAAGCCTGCAAAATGAATGACGCCGTCCACCTTTTCTTTGTCAAATATTTTATCAAGGGCTTCTTCATCCAGAATATCCGCCTGATAGAAGGTCAAATCCTTTCCTGTTATCTCCTTTACTCTCTCAATGGACTTTTCACTGGCATTATAAAGATTATCCACAACTACCACATCATAGCCTGCCTCTAAAAGCTCCACACATGTATGACTTCCGATATAACCTGCTCCACCTGTTACTAAAATCTTCATTTTCCTTCTCCTTTCAAGATCAGATCGTTTTTAGGTTTTCATAATCCTTCGTTTCTTAATTTCATCGGTATACTTTCATTGGTACGCCTTTTTTACGCTTTCGTGTACCTGTTTCTACTTACATATTTTCATTTGCATAAGCGATAAACTTTTCAAATGCCGCCATGCCATCTTTCGTTCTTTTATAGACCCCGGCGCATTCTAAGATTTTCTTAAACACATCCCCAATCTCATTTTGGAGTATCTTATCAATGTTCGTTTCATCTACCATACTATACTTACCCATAAAGCTGTCAACCCACAAGGCATGTTTTGCAATGCTTTCCACGGATTTTATGTCCTGTTTGCTCAAAATGGCCGCCTTTAATTCCTCCATTTCGTCCTTAAGCCTTGCAGGAAGCACCGCTAATCCCATAACCTCAATGAGGCCTATATTTTCTTTCTTGATATGGTGGAACTCTTCCCATGGATGATATAAGCCCAAGGGATGCTCCTTTGTTGTAATATTGTTTCTAAGCACCAGGTCCAGCTCATACCTTCCGTCCCTGATTCTGGAAATAGGAGTAATGGTATTGTGAGGCTCTCCTTCCGTCTCAGCAAAAATAAACGCTTCCTCATCCGTATAACCTCTCCATGCATGAAGAATCTTATCCGCCAGCTCAATGATCTTCTCACTGTCCTCTCCGTTTAACCGGATTACCGACATCGGCCATTTCACGATTCCCGCCTTTACATCCTCAAAGCCCGCAAATACCACTTCCTTTTCAACCGGGGCTTTTGCCATGGCAAAGGTATAATTGCCGCCTTGGAAATGATCATGACTTAAAATGGAGCCGCCTACAATGGGAAGGTCCGCATTGGAGCCCACAAAATAGTGGGGGAACTGCCTGATAAAATCAAACATCTTTTTAAACGTGTCCCTGTTAATTGCCATGGGCACATGCTCCCCGTTAAATACAATACAATGTTCATTATAGTACACATAGGGGGAATATTGAAAGCCCCACTTTCTCCCCTGTATTTCTATGGGTATGATTCTGTGGTTTTCCCTTGCAGGATGATTGATTCTTCCCGCATAGCCTTCGTTTTCCATACAAAGCTGGCACTTGGGATAGGAGGAAGATTTCATGGTTCCCGCAAGGGCTATCATTTTGGGATCCTTCTCCGGCTTGGAAAGATTAATGGTAATATCGATATCCCCGTATTCCGTGGAAACCACCCATTTTTTGTCCCTTGCAATCCTGTAGGTTCTGATGTAGTCGGAAGCCTTGCTCAAATGATAGTAGTAATCTGTAGCTTCTTTAGGAGATTTTTCATACTTTTCCCAAAAAGCCCTGATCACTTCCCCCGGCCTTGGCATCAGCCCATTCATAATCTTTGTATCAAACAAATCCCTGAGTACAACGGAATCCTGTTCAATGATTTTTTTCTCCAGGGCATAATCCAGTATGCCTTTTAAGGTTTCCTCCAAATCCGAAGGCGTTTCTATTTTCTTTACCTCTCCCGGATCATCATAGGTATCTGCTTCTAACATATCAAGAAGTAAATTGGTGGTATAAACGCTGTCGCAAGGCTCTAAAAGCCCTTTTTCTATTCCGTATTCCACTAATTGTTTTATATAAGTGTGAATCATACTGTTCTCCTTTCTGACATCCTTCAGCTATCTGCATATACATTGAATATCAGCCGCCTGCTGCCTTAAGAAATCTATCCGTCAGCCTCAGGCAACGTTGAAGCAATGCTTATGAAGCATTCGCAAATTAGCATATGCTAACTATATTTTAATTCCGCCATAAGGTCTTACCTTTAATACATGGCATGTGCCTTCCCCGAAAATAGATTCCATAAATGTCCGGTATTCCTCTACCGCTTCATTTTCCACAAAAGCCTGTATGGTTCCGGCAAAACCGCCTCCGTGAACCCTGCACACGCCTCTGTCCTTTAACACATATTCACTGGCTCCAAGGGCAACGGTCATATTCTGGACGTGAGGCTCTTTGGGACTGTAAATATTCTGCAAAAGCTTTGCGGAAGAATCGCCGCTGCGTTTTATCACATCCAGAAAGCCTGTAAAATCATCTTTCTTTAAGGCGTTTACCCCTTCCTTTACCCGCTCCTGCTCCGTAAAGAAATGCATTGCACGAAGGAGACATCTGTCATCTGTATTTTCCCTAAGCTTAGCAATATTACCAAAAAATTCCGGGGACGTTACTTCCCTTAAAAGCTTTTTCCCGAAAAACGCAGCAATCCGTCCCATTTCTTCAGGAATCGCCGCATAATCGTCCGTCAGATCCGCATGAGAACCTTTGGTATCTACAATACACAGACTGTATGCATTTTTTTCAAAATCGCAGGGCACCTGTTCAATGACAGGATTTTCCTTATCCTTAAAATCAATATAAATCAAACCGCCTACGCTGCAGGCCATCTGGTCCATGAGACCGCAGGGCTTTCCGAAATATTCATTTTCCGCAATCTGTCCCGCTTTCGCAATATCCACTGAAGATACGGACATCCCGTTATACAGTCCCGAAAATATGGTTCCCATCAGGCTCTCAAAGGCAGCAGAAGAAGACAGCCCCGCTCCCATAAGCACATCGCTTGTCACATAAGCATAAAAACCGCCAATGCTATAACCCATTTTTTGAAGACCTGCGGCAACGCCTCTGATCAAGCTTGCTGTGGATTCCTTCTCCTCTTCCTTCTTTTCCAGATCACGGATATTCATTTTTATCATGGGATAATCGTCAGATACCAGCCTGATTCTTCCGTCGTCCGCCAAAGCTGCCACCGCTATGGCGTCCAGGTTGATGGAAGTTGCCAGCACATGCCCGTTCTGGTGATCCGTATGGTTTCCGCACACTTCGCTCCTGCCCGGCGCACTGTAGAGCTCCACTTCCTTATCTCCGAATAATTCCTCAAATTTTTCCAGGGCGTCCACATAGCGTTTCCTGTTGTAAGCGACCAACTCTTCATCCACATAAACATCCTTTAATTTGCCGTCATATATTCCGTTTTGCAATTCATCCTTAATCACATTCAGATTTTTCATGGCCTGTTCCCTCCTACACTTTTTTTGATCGTACCTTTTCATCATTCTGCGGACAATGCTTTTAGTAAACGCAAGCGCCCGGCAAGCATGCTTCCCATATGCATTTGTCAACTGCCGCAGATATCTTTGACTTTTCTTGATTGTACTATAAATGTTTCTATTAATATATGTTTTACGGTTACAAAAACATGTCCATTTGTTAAATAATTTCCTTGCATTTTGCATCTGCACATGATAAGTAATATTTAGTATCTGTCATTTTCTTTAGAATATAAAAAATGCCGCCGCTTATGAAGCGCTTCCGGCAGAAAGAGACACTATATGGAGAAAAGCATTTGTATCGAAGTTCCCAAAGCAGCTGAATCGGATCTGTATCTGAATGTTTTCGGTCATTCTGTGACTGAATCCCTGCACAAAGCAGGTCCCTGTGTAAAATCCTTCTACCTGATTCATTTTATATTGGAGGGAGAAGGAACATTTATGGTCAATAACGTAACCTATCATTTAAAGAAGGGACAGGGCTTTCTCATTGAACCCGATTATCAGGTTACTTATATCTCGGATAAAGCCAATCCCTGGGCTTATGTCTGGGTAGGCTTTTCAGGAAGGGAAGCCGGAAAAATGCTCCGCACAATCGGACTTTCCCAGGAAAATCCCATTTTTACCTGTGAAGAGGGAGAGAAGTTAGAAAAATATGTTTTCGATATGCTGGCACACAATTACTCCAATCATGCGGATTCCTACAGACTGACAGGCATGCTCTACCTGTTTTTATCTGCTATAGCCAAAGCCCAACAGACCAAAATCGAGGCGCCCTCGGGGAACACTTATGTAAATCATGCAGTTGCCTATATCCAAAACCATTACAGCATTCCCGTTTCCGTAGAAGAAATATCTGATTACGTCGGAATCAACCGCAGCTATTTAAGCTCTCTTTTTAAGGAATATACGGGAATGTCGCCCATTAAATATCTTCAGAATTTCAGGATTACCCGCGCCCAGCATATGCTGACGGTAACGGATATTTCCGTGGAAAGTATTGCTCTTTCCTGCGGCTACCAGTCTGCGGAGGCCTTTCATAAGATTTTCCGGCAGCTGACGGGGACCTCCCCTAAGACTTTCAGGAAGGAAAAAAGGGAAAGGACTTTGCAAAACCGCGAAAAGCTTAGGATAAATATTGAAGATACGGAAGAAAGGGAAGAATGGTTCTGAGAGGGAGACTAAAATTACATCTCCCTTTCTTCGTGATAGCTTTCAGCCGCTTCATCAAGTATCTGCATAAGTCTTATCTCATTTTCCGTACCTGCGTATTCTTTCGGATATACCATACAAAGTCCATTGTTTTCCCAACTGCCTTCACAACGATCTAACCCATAAAAATACATGATGTATCCATAATATTCCACCTTGGCCTTAAAATAAAACTTCCCGGAAAGAGGCGTTATTTCCATGGCGCCTGTAAATGTACCTTTTTCTTTGAATTCCTCAACAGCCATATAGACCGTATCGTCAAGCTGGATTGCCAAATACGGATAACTGCCTTCTTCCCCATACTCAGATTCAGGTGCATAAGTATTTAACATTTCCACTTCCCCGGCATGGGATTTCGCTTCCTTAAATGCGTCATTGACTTTAAAGGATATACGATACGGAATGTAATCGCCGTTTTCTGTTTCATCTCCATAAATTACATCTTCCACAATGTGGGAATCAGGTGCAGGAACAATCAATTCTTTCATATTTCCGCTCTCCTCCTGACCAGCCGGTTTGTCCGTATTTGTGATTTTATTGAAATTTTCCATTTTTGCCTCCATGGGTCAAGCGAACATGCTTGCATGTTCATTTGACCCTCAAATCAAGGTTGAAAGATTTTCTTTCAACCTTGCCTCCTTTTTAATTTTCTATAAAACCTTTCTTCAAAAACAAAATACGTTTTTTAATATTACTGATTGCAATTTTGGTATTTAACGCAACGTCATATCCATGGATGGTTCCTCTTGTTTCATTTATTTCAACATTCGCTCCTGCTTCCCGCAATTTCTTTCCATATATAATGCCTTCATCATGCAAACAATCATATTCTGCCGTTTCTATATATGTATCCGGAATAATCCGAGGCAGACTGCCATGCATCGGAGAAGCGCCATATGCGTCTTCTGTTTTCAAATTCTTGCAATAATATGACCACATTCGTTTATTATTTTTTGAGTTCCATAGCGGAGTATCCGAAAACTTTTTCATCGAATCCGTCTGCATATTTATATCCGTTAAAGGATATATAAGCATTTGAATACATGGCTGTTTCAAACGTTCCTGTTCATAATTATTACAAATCAATGCAGCAAGCGATGCACCTGCACTATCTCCGGCTATCCCAATTTTTTCAAGATCAATCCCAAATTTCTCTGCATTTTCCATAATGCATTTATATAATGCCAGAACGTCATCATATGCGGCCGGATACGGATACTTAGGCGTCAAATGATAATCCGGAAAGTAAACCCTGCATTTTACTTTCATTGCATAGATACACGCAAGCTTTTTATGATAGGCAGAAGCTTTATAGCTGAATGCTCCTCCATGCACATAAATCAGACAGGGCAGCTTTTCTTTAACATTTGACGGCTCAAATATTTCTGCCTTATATTTCAGTCCCTTATATCCTTCAATCGTGATATTTCTATCCGTAACTCCCTTGGGAATCTTTGTTAAATGAAGGGATATAACCTGAAAAATATTGGCGCATTTTATAACAGCCCTATTATATGGTATCTTTCTTGCTATTAGCTTTAATTCGGAATTAATCTGTTTTTTGTATTTCATTGATATACATGCCCTTCTTTTATGTTCTCTGCAAATTGAAAGTTTTATCGCAAAACCGCTATAATATTCTTTTTCCCCCAAAGGCGTGAATAGTTCTCGTTCCTTTGGCAGCTCTATATATTTATCAAATTCATGAACATTCTCTTATGAATTTCTATCAGAATAGTTTGTTCAAAAGCAAGTTTGACTTCTCATAAGAAAAAAATAAGGGAAACCAAATTATATAAAGCATTATAACACAATACTTACGGAAATTGTGAACCGTTTGAAACGCTTTGTACTATCCGCCCTTATTTCTGTTCTTATTCAAATTTTCTGTCATAGAGCAACGCAGCAATCAAAGCCACAAAGCAAGAGCCTGCATTATGCACCAAAGCGCCTGTTGTCGGATTCAAAGCCCCCAAGACAGAACAGGTTACTGCAATAAAATTGATACACATGGAAAGGATAATACTTAATTTAATGGTTAAAACCGTAGCATTGGACAGCCTTTTCAAGTAAGGAATCTTGGAAATATCATCACTCATAAGGGCAATGTCTGCCGCTTCCACAGCAATATCGCTTCCCATACTGCCCATTGCCACACCCACATCGGCAGCTTTAAGTGCAGGGGCATCATTCACACCATCGCCTATCATACAAACCCTATTTCCCTGTTCCTGTATTGCAGAAATGTTCTGTACTTTTTCTTCCGGCAATAAATCGGCCTTTACATTTTTAATTCCTGCCTGCGATGCAAAATAGGCAGCAGTTTTCTTGTTATCGCCCGTCAGCAATACGGTGTCTGTATTCATACTTGACAGCTTTGAGACCATTTTCCCCGCTTCAGTTCTTAATACGTCAGATAATGCAATCAGGCCGAAACAGGAATCTCTGTCGGCGGCAAGAATAGACGCCTTTCCCGCTCTGCATTCTAAAAAAGCCCGGATCTTTTATGGCTATTTTCTTTTCTTTCGCATAAGCCACGATTGCCTTTCCTAACGGGTGTTCGCTCTTGGATTCTGCTGAGGCAGTCAGGGCAAGCACTTCCTTTTCACTCATATTTCTGTCAAAAGAAAGAATATCGCTTACCTCCAGCTTTCCATAAGTCAGTGTACCTGTTTTATCAAAAGCAATGGTATTTACTTTTCCCATTTTTTCGAGCGCTTCCCCCGACTTGATAACCACACCGTGCTTTGCCGCCTGCCCTATGGCTGCCATAATGGCGGTTGGGGTGGCAAGGACTAATGCACAAGGGCAGAACACAACCAAGACGGTAACAGCCCTTACAATATTGTGCGTTACAACACCTGTAATAACGGCTATTGCCAAGGCAGCAGGCACAAGCCAGCTTGCACATTTATCTGCAATCCGCTGCATTGGTGCCTGCCTCTTTTCGGCATCCTGAACCATTCGTATCAACTTCTGCAATGAGCTGTCCCCGCCCACCTTGGTTGCCCTGATATCAACAGAACCAAAGCGGTTGATTGTTCCGCAAAAAACTTCTTCTCCCACTCCTTTATCGACCGGAAGCGATTCGCCTGTCATGATGGACTGGTCAATGGAAGTTTCTCCCCAAATGATGATACCGTCTACAGGAACCGTTTCCCCCGGCAATACCCGGAGAATATCATCCCGGCGGATTTGGTCTGTCGGAATCATTTCTTCCTGTCCGGGGTTATGACCTGTAATCCTCCGTCCCTGTGTCGGGGTAAGGCTGATCAATTTCTTTAATCCTTTTTTCGCCCTGTTCGTTGTCATATCCTCTAAAATAGCACCGATTTCCATAATGAAAGCAACTTCGCCGGCCGCAAACAAGTCGCCTATGGCAATCGCCGAAATCATGGCAATGCTGATCAGCAGGGCAGAGGAAATCTTATTGATTCCCTTATTATAAATGCCCCGCCATACCGCAAGGTATAATAAAGGAATTCCACAGATCATTACAGTCGCCCAGGCCGGGTCAAAAGGTAATACGATACCTGTCCTTGAAAATACAAAGCTCATAACAAGAAAAATGCCGCCCGCCACTGTCATTGGCATACCAGTCAAAAAATCATTCATTCGTTTTATCATAATAGTCCCGCCTTTCCAAAAACAGGCTGCCCCTGATTGACAACCGGTTTCAATAGTCATACAATATATACATTATCAAACACTTTGTTCTGTATTTATTGTAGCAACTTCAAAAGGCAAATCAATAATCAAAATACTCCTTATGTACGATACGGAACATTTTCATTAAAATGTACGGAGATATTTATGGATAGACGACAACAGAAAACAAGACAGGCTATCTTTTATGCATTTAGCAGCCTGCTTGAAAGGAAAAATTTTAACAATATTACCGTTCAGGAAATCATAGACGAGGCAAATGTAGGAAGAAGCACTTTTTATGCCCATTTTGAAACGAAGGACAGCCTGTTGAAAGCAATGTGTACGGACATATTTTTGCATGTATTTTCTGATGACTTAAAGCAGGAAAGCAGCCATGACTTTTCCCATGCGGGACATGACTTCCAAAAGGAAATCACGCATATTTTATACCATTTGCAGGATAACAGAAAAAATCTGAAGGGACTTCTTTCCTGCGATAGCGGGGACATTTTTATGGGGTATTTCAAAGAATATTTGGAACAGACATTTCCCATATATATCCGGGAAATGAACTATAATGTTCCGGCTGATTATCTGCTAAATCATGTTGTTTGCAGCTTTTCCGAAACTGTGCGGTGGTGGATTACCAGACATGAACAATATACGCCTGAGCAGATTGCAGCATTTTTTGCACAATGTGTGCTAAAGCAGTGTTTCACTGAAAGCAAATCGCATTCTCTCCCATAGGGCGGAACACAACTCCATCACCATCTCTTATGTCACAGCGTTTTCCTTCCGCCCGGATAATCTTTCCATCCGCACTCTTTGTATACTGTCTGACATACATATTATCATAGGTGTGTTCCCTGCCATAATAATACCAAACCCAAAGTATCCGCCGGGCATCCCTGATAATCAGTTGCTCTTTTTCATTTATTATCCCCATAGGATTGCTGATATATAAGGCTTCTCCCTCTTCAAACCTCAGAATAATTTCATTTTTTTCCCACCGGACAGTATCCACTATATGAAAATTATCGTGAGGTCTTCCAAACCACTCTCCCCAAATACACAAACCGCCTCCTTTTACTTTCAATTCATATAAAAACCGTTCCTGCATACAGCACTTGGCTTTATCAAGCAAAGTCCTGCATTCCGGATGCTTTTCAATCACTACACCGTTTTCTCCCTTAGTGTACATACAACTCCCCGGATGAAAGTAACTGCAATGAAGAGCTTTGATATCCAGTTCACAGAAAACCTGATCCTCCAGACAGAATTCATACCGGACCTGTTCCATCATATCCATCACAATATAGCCAATAACCTTTTTCCCCGAATCAACAGCCCATACGACATCATACATATGTGGCAGATATTCTGCTATCATTCGAAATATATCCGAAAGCTTATCTCTTTTCCCTATGGGAAACAGCTTTTCATTCGGAGCAGTACAGTCATCCCCCAAACATACGCTCTCACGGTCAACTCTGACATATTGCTGAAAAACTCTCTTACTTCCTGCCTTCATTGCTTTCCTCCTTCAAATTTCTATGACCGGATGTCCGGCAAACAGCATAAGCTTAATTTTTTAAAATATTTTCATATCAGACTGATTATACATTTAGTAATTGCTCATACAGGTTAACTATGATTCCTGCCTGCATCAATCGTATCAATACAATTGATATCACAACTCCATACAACAGACTGAGTAATCGTTTTTTGTTTGTGGGAATAGCTGCTAACAATGAGAGTGTCATACATAAATAAGCAATAAACAGCAATATCTTATCCCTAGCGCTCCAATACTGTTCAATAAAAGCAGTTAAATACCATTCCGTAAAGAATAAAATAAAAGGCAATGACGCAATCAGATTTGCATAATGTTTATTTTTATGTATATGCCATATCAGAAAACCACAAAATGGAGTAATCATAGCAATGCCACCCCACAAAATCATTTGTGATTTTGGAAAAAATCCCAAAAACAGGAGCGTATACCCATAATAAGCTAATAACATTCCGATAAAAAAAAGAAAGGAACGCACCGCTGCAAGTAAAGGTGTTTTAGAAAAAACGGCTATAAGTGCAGCGGCCCAAACCCATATTCCAAATCGTCCCATGATTTCATCAAATACGGGAAAGTCACATGTGATATAAGGCACATCTACAAGTTTTGCAGTTATTCCTAAAACAATACCAATGATTAAGGGTAAAATAAGGGAACGTTTATTTTGTCTCATGAGCCGAAGTTCCTTTTCTGTTTCTTGCCCTGTTTATTACCTTAATGATAATTTTTAGCTTCTTCAAAGTTTTCTTTATCCCACGGCATTTCTACAATATCAAATCCGCCAAAGCCTCTGCCGACTATTTAATCTTTTCGGATAAATAAACCATCAACCGCTTTTCGTTTTCTGTACGGGCAATTACAGAGCCACTTACATATTTTATTATAGCATTTATTAACTATTATATCTTATCTTCAAAATGTCCGCAAATCCTTAAAAACGCTAAATTTATAGCTAGTGAGTTTGCCCTTAGATTTTCCCTCGTATTATAATCCTTTTCCCTCATGTTACAACTCGGGAGTTTGACAGTTGAATAAGAAAAAAATTCTTGCAGGCCGCATAATGCCTGTATTTTTTTGTCAAATTTTCTCTACTTTTGTGTGGCTATTTGTAAGTATT
>CAJTCE010000057.1 GCA_910574745.1 Lachnospiraceae bacterium
GAATATTCCATATCTGTAAGTGTCATTTGATTCATAGACGTACCACCTTTTGTTTGATACTTAAATTTTATCATATATTATCAGGAAATACTTGAATTAATCAGTGTTTCCCTAACTTTTAAATTTTCCGATAAAATCACGAATCCTGGGATTTTCGGAAGCAAAAATCTCCTCCGGCGTCCCCTGTGCCTGTATAATACCCTCCTCCATAAAGATAATCCTGTCGGACAGCTCTTTTGCAAACTCCATTTCATGGGTTACGATGATCATGGTCATCTTCTGCTCCGCCAGTTCTTTGATTACCTTTAATACCTCCGATGTGAGGATGGGGTCAAGGGCGGATGTGGGTTCGTCAAAAAAGAGAATTTTCGGCTGCAGCGCTAAGGCCCTTGCAATGGATACCCTCTGCTGCTGTCCGCCGGAAAGCTGATAAGGATAGGCATCCCGCTTATCAGCAAGCCCCAATTGCTTCAGAAGCTTATCAGCTCTGTCATAGGCCTCCGCCTTGCTGATCTTATCCACGCTCATAGGGGCGTCCACAATATTTTTCATAACGCTGTAATGGGGAAAAAGATTGAAGTTCTGGAACACCAGCCCGAAATAATGATGGAATTTCTTCAGTTCCTTTTTGCCTGCATAGACGCTTTTTCCCTCATGATCCTTAGCCGCATATTCTCCCATATAGATCAAGTCCCCGCCGTCCATTTTTTCTAACATGGTGGCGCAGCGTAAAAGGGTGGATTTGCCCGAACCGGAAGGGCCGATGACGGAAACCACTTCCCCTTCCTTTACCGTAATGGAGATATCCTTTAATACTTCCAGCCCTGAAAATGCCTTGCTCATATGATTAATCTGTAAAATATCCATGTTTTCTCCCTCCTATTTGTAATATCCGAGACTTTTTTCAATACGTTCCATGGCAACAGCCACCAGCAGATTGAATACATAATAGAAAACCGCCGCTATCACAAAGGGCATCATGGTTGTCTGTGCCGCCGCTATCTGCTTGGCAATGGTAAACATTTCCATATAGGCAAGAGAAAAGGCAAGGGAGGTATCCTTAACCAGGGTAATGACCTCATTGGTAATGGAGGGTAAAATCCGTTTGATAACCTGAGGCAGGATGATCTTCATAAAGGTCTGAGCCTTGGAATAGCCTAAAATCTTTGCCGCCTCGTACTGCCCTATGGGCATGGACTCAATGCCGGAACGGTAGATTTCCGCAAAATAAGCGGCATAGTTAAACACAAATCCGATGATAATGGCAATAAACCGATAGCTGCCGGAAATGTTGATTCCGAAGAGGTAATAGGGACCGAAATACACAACTAAAAGCTGCAGCATTAAAGGCGTTCCCCTCATAATGGAAATATAAAATTTAAATATAACTGCAATCAGCTTGTTTTTTGACATCCTTCCAAAGGAAATCAACAGACCTAAGGGCAGGGAAAGAACCAGAGTCCACACGAAAATCCCCCCCGTCTTGACCATACCGCTTCCAAGCTGCTGTAAAATTGTTAAAAAATCCATAGTTACCTCCGTATCTTAGGTTGTTTTTTATTAATTCCCTTATCTTCCGGCTTCTTTATCACGGCTGCGCCTATGACATAAAACAGCTGTTCCAGATTCCTTATCACAGTTTCACTATCCGGATCCGCCTCGTACCCGTTCCTTGAAGCATCCCATGAAAGCATCTCTTCTATAAACTCATCCAAGCCATCCTCTTGGATGTTCCCCGGAATCGGAACCTGAATCGTTCCACCAAATGTATATGCGTCCGAAGACGGATCGTCTACAGAGGAAAGCAGAATGCACCCCGCTGCTACGCACACGCATATCATAACTTTCTTCTTCGTTTTTTTCATGAAAGCCTTTTCAGCTTCCATATGTATTCCCCCATACTATCCGCAGTCCGTTGTAAAATTACCGTGAATCTGTCGTCCCCTTATCTAAACCAAAAACACCCTATGACCTGCCTAATGCGGTCACAGGGGTTTTCCATTCTTACTCTAAACAGATTAACTCAGAAATTCCGTATTTTTCCGCAAGCTCTGCTACAGTGCCGTCCTCTGTCAGCTTTTTGATATCTGCATTTACAATATCGCGAAGTTCTTCGTTTCCAAGCTTAAAGCCGATGCCATACTGCTCGGAATTCAAGGTCTCAGTCAAAATCACATAGCCTTCGCCTCTGGACTCAATCTGGTAGTTTGCTACGCCGATATCGATTGCAATTGCATCCAGACTTCCTGCCATCAGCTCGGTAAATGCAGAATTGTAATCGGGGAACTGCTGTAAGGCTCCGAAGGTATCTGCCAAATCCTTCTGCTGCTCTTCATCGGATAACACATCCAATGCCGCACTTGCCGCCTGAACGCCTACCGTCTTACCTGCAAGGTCAGCCAAAGTGGTAATCCCGCTGCCTTCTGCCACTACAATAACCTGACTGTTATCGCAATAAGGATCAGACCATGTATAAGCATCCTCACGGCCGTTCATGGTAAAGCCGTTCCAGATACAATCAATAGAACCGGAATTTAATTCCATATCCTTAGAATCCCAGTCGATAGGGGTCTTAATCAATTCCCAGCCCTCCAGCTCGCAGACAGCCTGCGCCAGCTCCAGGTCAAAGCCTGTATACTCGCCGTTGTCGTCCATGTAACCATAAGGGGGATACTCCGCATCAAAGCCCACGGTAAAAGTAGTCCTTTCTCCTGATGCCTGAACTTCTCCTTCTTCCCCGTCGGAAACGTTTGCTTCATCACTTGCTTCATTTCCGTCATTTGTGTTAGACGCCGGTGCACCGTCATTTCCACAGCCGGCTAAAAGAGCCATGGACATAACACCGCACAATAACAATGCCAATGTTTTTTTCATCATAATCTCCTCCTGTAAATCCTTTTGTCCGCTCTTTTAAGCTTATCCGACCATTCATGTATTCGTCAGATTTCTGCAAATTGCGAACCATATAAAATTACTTTGTCATACTATCATGCTAAAGCGTTTCTGTCAATAAAACTCTGAGGGATTTCTTCCTTAAAATTATAGCGCTTTACAACCCAAACCTCTTTTCATAGACAGAAACCATATCCAGTATTTCTTCCCCATATCTCGGATACTCTTTTACCAAAGCCATAATTTCTTCCTTTGCTTTTTTTGCATTTTCGGTATTAAAATCTATCTGCTTCCTTAAATTCTGTCTACGAAGAATCATGTTGTGACGTATTTCCACCATTTCCTTAGGGTCCAAAAGCGCCTTGGTCTGACGCACCCAGATAACCGGGTCAAAAAGCCGGTAATTTTTCAACTGCTTAACCAATTGCCTGCTGAAAAAGTCCAAATCCTCTTCAGTCCTTTTTATTTTCTGCCGCTCTTCTTTTTCCACCTGATATTTTGCCCACAGCTCTTCCAGTCTTGCCGCGCTTCCTGTTCCGTATTTCATGTACAGGTAATCCAAAAGATTGGTATTGTTTACCAGACGGATCTTAACCGTATTCTGCAACAGAATCACTTTATTCAGGCTGGAAGATGATACATGAAGCTCCCTGTCCGCCTCTTTATATTTAACAAACAGAGCCGTCAGCACCAATGCCGCCACAACAGCCATGATCAAATAGCCGATTTTGGCATCCATGGATAATAAAAGCTCCAGGCAGAGCAACACAACTACACATGCGACTGCCGCAATCACACAAATCACCGTCATCCCTCTGGTATTCATCAGGGAAACTCTGGCTTCATTCATTCTGTATTTGCAGGCATGCTTTTCGCCTTCTAAACGCTGTAAATCCTTTTTGATTTTTTCCTGGTAGTCTTCCGCTTCCTTTAGTTTCTTAATGCCTTCTTCCGCTTCCTCCTCCATCCGTTCCATCCGTCTGTAATCGGATTCCGCCATATGACTGCTTCTGCTTTCATACTGCTCCCGGTCTCCATCCAAAGTAAAAATGGCCTTTGCATGCTCCTCTATCAGACTCTTTTCATAGTCGGGCAATGCGTCGATTTCCTCCATATCCTTTAAATAGGCATTGACCAGACGATATTCATTTTGAAGCCTTTCAATCTCCTCCTCCGACTCCCGCATCTGCTCCAGACAGCTTTCCACATATTTCCTTCTCTGCCCCCCGTCGGTAACATCCAGCGTTTCCCTGCCGTTATATTTCCCTCCGTTTTCTTCCTGTTCCGCCTCTTCCAAAGGCTGATATTCTGCTCTTTTTTGAAATAACTTTTTAAAAATATTCATGAATGCCTCTTTTCCATTCCTCCACTAATTCCGTCAGACGTACGTAATATTCCTTCTCCCTGCCCTTAGGTCCTCTTTTTAATCCTTCAAGCTCCTTTGTCAAAGCCTCCTTTTCCCACTGCTCCAAAAAAGCCTCCTGTTCACTTTCCATAGCTGCCGCAAATACCGCAAATTCTTTATGCTCCTCCAAAAAGACTTTCCATCTCATTTCGTCAAGAACCATACGTTTGCAAAACAGGGCGGCTTTCATATCCCCATCCCTGTCAATCTCCATTGCTGCCGCTTTCATGAACCACTCATAAGCAATATCATAATAGAACATATTGCCATAGCAGCATCCCGTATTATAAAGAAGGCTGTGCTGCATTTTCTCATCGTCATAGGCCTCTTTTAAAAGCAAATCCTCATAGGTTTTGATCGCTTCCCCGTATTTTCCCCCCAGATAAAGCAAATCGCCGCGGCTCTTTTTTCTCTCATTGATTCCCAAAGCTGCCGCCTTTTTGATTTTCCCGCAGACAGTTTCCCGCTCCTGTTTTCCGAGATAATCCATATAAGCAAAAATCTGAGCCGCCACCCGTTCCGGCCGGGGATCTTTATGAAGCACCACGTCAATGCTGGCATATAAGTCCGGCAGACCGCACTCTTCTTTTATCCAGAAAGCCAACTCCGGCTTTACCAATTCGCTGTCACAAAGCAGCACATTGCTGTAGATATAATAACAGAGTTCTTCTATAGAATAAAGGTTAAGTTTTAAATCTTCAATCCAATACGGCTTTTTTGCGGTTTTCCCTTTGCAAAACACTACATAACTCATACGCTTCCCCCAAGAGAAATGATTTCCTCATATTTTTTCCCATCAGGCTTATAAAACATGCCAAGTCCCGTATCCTCTACCACAACCGACAATTCGTTTTCCGATTTCATGGAAAGACAGCATTTGAACCTTAAGCTTTTTAACTCCCTGTCCTTTATTTCCGGCAGAACCACCGGAACAATCCGTTCCCTGCCTCCGTCAAGAGGAACTAAAGCAATGGGAAGATGCATATCCTCCCCCGGCATAAAGTCAAATTCCGCAGCCGCCTCAAACCAGTTAGTACCTCCGTCTAACAGAATTTCCCGCACTGTTTTTCCCTGTTCCATTCGCAAAACGCCAATATTTACCTTTAATTTTTCCTGTCCCAGATACAAATATGCCTTTGCATTTTCTCCCGGCGCTATCCGCTCCATACCGCTTAAGCATGCGCCTTTACTATAGAGATTGTTACCGGAAAACACTCTCCTGTTTCTGCATATAAGCTTTAGGGTCTTAGGACACCATTCCTTTTCAAAAATCTTTCCCGTCAGATAAACACTGGTAACGATATGTCCCTCCAAAAAGCCTTCCATAACCTTACAGACCTTTTCATCCGTTTTCTCCAGATAACGGTCCTGCTCCATAATGGATGAAAACTCTTTGGGAATCCCTATTTCCCTATATTCCTTAAGATCGATGGTTGTAACAATAGGCCTTGATTTGTGATTCATTTCCACACGGTAGGTCTTCAAATACATTTCCGAAAAGTCTATAACGCCTACCTCGTAGCTCCAAAGCTCCTTAGGCTGGTAAATGGTATAATAGAACAGGCTTTCCACTTTTTGCTCAAAATAGATATTTTCAAATTCCTTCAAGGCATATTTTACCTTTTCCATAAGCCGGACCATTTCCGGCATCAGATAATCCACCGATATGACAAGGGCTTTGATACATACCTTCTCCTTATACACTCCCAGTCGTGACAAACAATCTCTTATAAAAAGAACCAGCAGGTCTACGGCATCCGTTTCCTGTCCGTCTATCCCGATTGTTTTTTCTTTCAATGCAGCTTCCAGAAGATGATCTACAAGACCGCCTTTTCCCGAGGCTGCAAACTTTTGGGCCTCTTTTCCGTAAAACCACTGGTTTGCGCCGTTTCTTTTACAAATGCAGACCGGAATATTATAGACATCGCCTTCCTCTTCTTCAAAGGTCACAAAGCTTATCTGCGCATATTCATTTCCCAAATCAAAGCCGATTACATAATTTTCTGTTTCACTCATACTCGTCCCTTCTATTGTATCCGAAGCATCTTTGCCGTCAAATATTCATTTTGGGCATATTCCTTTGCCAAAACATCCGCCGTGGCGTAGTCATACATTTCCACGGATAGCAAAATATCATTTAAAAGTCTGTACTTTCCGTGGCCGTTTTCCTCCATCACACCGCTCTGCTCCAGACTTCCGCTCATCACAAACTGTTCTTCCTCCCCATAGCCTTCCGTCACATAATATTGCAGCTGTTCGCCAACGAACAGTCGGAATTCCTTTTGATAAATTCCCGGATAGATTTCCCGCATTTCCTCCGTACGGTAATCGCCATCCTCTCCGTTGCCTTTATCCAGAATATAGTGTATGACCACTCTGGCATCCGGCTTTGTATGATACTCTATGTAACTTTTTTCCCCGTAAATTTCCACCTCCGGGCACAGAACCTTATAGCCTTCAAAAAAGGAAAAGTAAACTCCCTTTTTCAGACTTTCTTCCAGCAGGCTTTTACACAGCTCCTTTTCCTCCTCCGTCAGCATTGAAATGCGGGTACTGTTGTATTTGAGCACAGCCGCTTTTGCTTCCGGCAAAAAGTTCCCGCCCTCTGCCATATACTCTTCCAGTTTCAAAAGCAGTCCCTCTTCTACCGATTCCTCTCTTACGAGATATTCTCTTGCCCTCATGGAAAGGAAAAGTCTGACCAGTTCTCCTCTTCCTCCGTGCTCGGAATAATAGGAAAATATTTTCCCCCTGTCGGCGGTATAGGCATCCGTAAATAAAATCTGCTCCAGCATCCGTTCCGCTATGGGCAGGGCATCAACCTCCATGGATACAGCTGCTTTCCAAACGTCACGCATTTGCTTAACCGTCCCCTGAAACCACTCCACAAGATAGCTTATCATGGTTTCCGTGTATTTTCCGCTCTTAAATACCCTGTAAGTCAGATTCACAAGCTTGCCATCATAGTCGCCTTCCGTATCTTCAATGGCAATCTGGCACAGCCTTGCCATAATCTTACTTTCTACTCTGTCACAGCCATATGCACAGGCATGGGAAAAAGCTTTTTCATAAAATCCCCTTTCACAGAGAATGCTGATAAACTCCGCCCTGTCTTTTCCTTCAAAATCTCCTATATCAAGACTTTGCAGGTAATCATCCAGTTCCTCCAAAAGCCCGAACCGCACATATGCATGCAGAAGCTTTCCTGCCGTTTCATGCCGAAACCACTCCGTCAATTCTTCCCTTTTGAGAAGCCATCGGTAAACCGGTTCCACCGCTTCAAAATCTTCTTTTCCTTTTAATCCTTCCAAAGGTTCCGTTGTACATTTGTGAAAGCATGCGCCAAAATTCATCATTTCACAGTTTTTCAACAGCCGCTTCATTCTTTCAAAACCAAGCAGAGGATGGACCTCATATCCGGTTTCCAGATAACGGCATATACCCTTCTCATCCTCAAACAAAAGCACATAATCCTCTGAATAAAGCATAACAATGGCTCGTCCGCCTTTAACAGGAAATCTTTCCTGCTCTTTCATTCCCGCATGTCTTACAATACAGTATCTGAAATCCTTCTGCTCCACAATTACTTCCCCGGCAAAAACAAGCTTTAATAGCTGCTCCTGCATTTCGGAATCCATGTCCTCAGGCATCAATGTATTTCTGTATAAATAGGCCAGGCTTTCATCAATTCTGCCCGCCGCCATCTGTCTCAAAACAAATGTTCTGATTTTCTCCTCATATTCCGGCTTCAACTCCTCCTGCTGCCTGATCGCCTTTGCATAGACATAGGCAAGATGCCCTTCATCCATGGAGGTATCAAACGCAAAATACTTCACTACTTCCCGGGGTAAGACCGCACGGCTGTCAAATTCCAAAGCCCGCACATAGGCTTCATACAGCCCCGTGATCCTGCAATCATGAAGAATACCTTTTTCAAGCCATTCCACCGCTTCTTTCCCTGTGCAGCCGCCTCTCATATACTGGAGACACATGGCTTTTACCATCTTCTCCTCATCCGCTGCCGGGTACTTTTTCATCAGAGCCACCAGTTCCGGATAATAATCCTTTGCCGATTCGGCAGCCATATAAATCCGCCCAGCAAATTCTTCCGTTATAAGTCCGTAGCGCTCCATAAAAAGAAGCAGTTGTATCTCAAATAGATCCACTATGGTAAAAAGCGCGGGATTTTCCAGCACCACCATTGCTGCTTCCAGATAAAGTATAGGACTAAAGCAGCGCTTTTCCCACAGTTCCTTTAAGGTCCGGTATACATTTCCGGGACTTTCCATGCGTAGATTTTCCTTGTGCATATACCCCCAGTATATTATGAACTCGTCCGGATACTGCTTTCTGTACTGATTTAATGCCGCGTCCGCCTGTTCCCTGTCCTCTCCTTTTGCCATGGATGCCAGATATAAATAATAGCCATAAACAGACAACGGAATCTGTATGCCCGCCATCATTCTTTTTGCATGCTTTAAAAGCCATGTGGCAACATTATCCTGTCCCATAAGAAGCTTCATATGAATGTCATATAAAGCAGGCATTAAAGCATCCGTTCCCCTTACATGCTCCAATACGCCGGAAGCAATCTTTTCACATTCCTCCCCGCTTTTCCTGCCTGTGCGATAGTCCAGATACAGCCGCATCATCAAATCCGTCAGATGTTTATTCTGCTGTCCCACAAACCGCTCTTTGGATATGCCCTCCGCATTACCCACAAAAATCTTACAAAGAATTGAGGACATATCGCTCTTAAGCCGTATGCAGGCTGTATTTTTTCCTCTGTGCAGCTTTTTTTGGTCCACATTTATTTTGATAACAGCCGTATTGTTTATAAATGCCGTTTCCCTTAACGTCTGAACGTCCCCTGTGATAAATGAGCCCTCCATCTCAACGGAAAGCCCGGTATAACCCCATCCGTTCCTGTGGACTTCTATTTCCACCACATCGGGAACCGCTTCTTTAGAATAGGAAAATTCCGTAACCGGACAGTCAAAGGTTACAGGCTGTTTCTTTTTAATCAAAACCAGGAACTGCTCCATGGCAAAGTCCCGGTTTTCCTCTTTCCTTCCTTCCTGGGATAACGCCTGATAAACCTCCCAATACTGCCTTCCGCTTCCGTTTAAAATATCTATAAATTTTTCATCGTAAAAGCAGTTCAATGCTTCATTCCAGTTTACTTTGGCAAGATTTGCAAAATGAAACAGATTTTTGATTTCTCCCAGCTCACTGTTCATGGAAATATTTTCTATCTGTACCTCATATGGCAGATAATATTCGCCCAGATTGGAAATAATATAGAATTCGCCCCTTGCCTTATCCCCCCGTTCCATTCCTATGGTGTTAAAGATAAAAGGCACCTTTAGACTCTTTCCCTTAAATCTCCCCTTGGGACATTCTATCCTGTAATCGGTCGCATAAACATTTCCGCATGCTTCATTCTCCGAATGAACCAGAATCTGAAATTCTCCTTTGTACTCCTTCCCCGCCTCCGCCGTGATTTCCAGTAAAGGAACATCAAATTCCAGGGTACCGCCGCCATATTCAAATCCATTATTCTGAAAATACTCCATTCTGGAATTCATCAGATTCATCTCCCCGCCGGATTGTAATTTCAACAAAAATAGTTATAATAATTATAGCATAAGTCAAATGTGATTCCAACAAAGTCCTTAAAAGAGGCGGATTATTAAAGAAAGCAGCTGCTTTCATAGTGATTTGTGCTGTCCTCAATGACAGCGGAATGGAGAATAAGATGAAAAAGCAAGATACGGCATTTCACGGCAGTGATTTAGAAAAAATTGAAGAAAACTACGGCATTCCCAAGGAGCGCATTGTAAGCTTTTCAGCAAATGTCAACCCGATGGGTTTTTCCAAAAAAGCGGAAGAAGCTCTTAAAAATAACGTTTCTGTCATTTCCCGTTATCCCGACAGGGATTATAAAGAATTAAAAAAGGCTATTGCCTCCTACACGGGAGCGTCTTCTAAAAACATCCTTTTGGGAAACGGCGTAACAGAGCTTCTGACTCTGTTTATCAATCTGATTTCTCCAGGATACGCTGTTATCATTGGACCTACCTATTCCGAATATGAAAAGGATTTAAAAAGATGCGGCAGCAAAATCGGATATATTACGGCGAAAGAAACTTCGGATTTTGTCCTTACACCGGATATTATTATAGAAGAAACTCCGCCAGAAACAGAACTGGTCATTTTATGCAATCCCAATAATCCAACCTCCGGCACTCTTTTTAAAAAAGATCTGGCAAAGCTTTGTGAGGATTTCCAAAAAAGAAATATCTGGCTGATGATAGACGAAACCTATGTAGAATTTTCAGAACGCTCCCATGAAATTACAGCTGCGGATTTAACGGGAATCTATGACAATCTTTTTGTTCTAAGAGGTACATCCAAATTTTTTGCCACTCCGGGACTGCGCCTCGGCTATGCCCTGACCGGTAACGAAGACCTGCTTGACAGGGCCGCCAAAGCCCAGGATCCCTGGAATGTCAATTCGGCAGCTGATTTAATGGGGACGGTTATGTTTCAGGATACCGCTTTTATTGATTCCGTAAGAAAAACCGTAGAGCAGGAAAAGGAATATGTCTGCGGGAGCCTGTCATCGATCAAGGGCATCCGCATTTTTCCCGTCAACGGAAATTTCGTTTTGGTAAAGCTTCCCGAAAACAGCCTTACCTCCGGGGAACTTTTTGATGTTCTGATCCGTCAGGGCATGATGATACGGGACTGCTCTACCTTTTCTGTTTTGGGAAATCGTTTTATCCGTATATGCTTTATGAGCCATGAGGATAATGAAAAGCTGATTCTTGCAATAAAAGAGGCCTTGGCTCAGCCCGGCTCCGCAATACGGGATACGCCTACGTAGATGCTGGAGATTTCATACCAAGAGGGGTGCGCTTCATGAGTATATGATTATATGGAAAGTAAGATACACTTTTTGCATGTTTGATGTGGAAGGTGTATTTTTTGTTTAATAAGCAGGAGATTTTGTAGGTTTTTATCAATGTTAACACCATTTTGTATATCGCTTTATTATATTTTTATTATCAATTTAAGGAACTATTACCATATATGGTAATAGAATAAACGTTCTGGTGGTTTTTTGTCGAATCTAAGTATATAATAAGACAAAATATACTTAGATTGGAGAATAATCATTATGAAATTACCTTTATCCAAAAATAAGAAAGAAGAAATATTTAATAAAATTAGTTTATGTACTTTTTCTATTATTGGGTTTTTAATAGGCCTATTAATAATTGCTATAGGTCCCAGCATTCCATTTTTATCAAATTATAAACAGTCTCTTGAAACCATAGGACAAACCGTTATATCCATTTCATTTAGTTCATTATTATTAGAATGGTTTGGTTATGTAAATTATACAAGAAAAAGGATGTGTGAAATTTTAGCCGAGGATGAAGTCATAAAAATTTTAGATCTCAAACGTAAAAAAGAGCTAAAAAGTGCATTAATTAGAAATATTTATATGCCACGCCAAAGCCAAATGGAAGAAAACAATATTGTAAATGTTATTGACAAAGAATTAGACAATATTTTAAGTGATTATTATTACGACGAATACATTTCTTATATTGATGCATATAAAATTCAAACAAACAACGTTACATATATTAAAAAGGATATCAGAGTAACATTTACAGCAAAAACTTTAAAAAAGAAACGATTAACATTAGAAAGACTAATTAGTACCTATATGGAACCAATTAGTAATACCAAAGAACTAAAACCTTTTGAATTGAGAAAGCTACTAATTAACGAAAAAGATTACACAAAAAATTTTAAAGATGAAATAGAAGCACATAATAATGATAAAAATCTAAAAGATATTTATTCCAAACATTATTGCTTGGACAAAAACAATAAGGAATTTTCTAAAATAATGAGATTCAAGGATAAACTATATGTTGATATGGAATATTCCACAATAGTGAATATAGATGATTTAGTTTTTACTCATCAGATTGATAAAGCTTGTAAACATTATTGTATACATTTTAATGCAGATAGTAAAGACTTTGATATTATAATTGAAGGATTCGGATTTATGTCTGTTGGAAACCATGATAAAGAGCGAATTGTAAAAACAAATAATGGATATATGTTAAGATTCCTAAATTGGATTTTACCCGGGGATGGTGCCAGTATTGTATTAAAAAACAAGAATTAATATTGACAGACTTTTTTAATTAATATAGAATGTAGTAAACATTAACCACTTTAATAATATATATATATTATTAAAGACACACAAATAGGAGGATGCCATGAAAACATTTAATAAGGAGCGTAACAAATAAAAAATTTGTATACGTATTATTATGTCTTGACAAAGGAACTATCGCACAAATTAGGTATGTTAAAGCGATGGTTCCTTTTTACATTGTAAATATTGAGATTTTCTTTTGCACCACATATAACTTTTCAAATTATTACTATTTTTTAACTAACTTTCCTTTTTTCATAAGTTTCAATAACTCCACATTCTGGACAGCCGTCCCAGAATAATTTGTTATCCCATTCACAATAGCAATCTTTTTCCTGTTATTGTATGAACTGTCCACGCCAATCTTATTTAAACAGTCAATCAGCGTAAATTCCGGAGTATCATAGTACTGCGGCTCCACAGTCACGTTTCTGCACTCCGTATATCTGATATTCATGTCCACGTTCCCGTTGATACCATCAACCCTGCCATGTGAAGTAAACTGCCAGCCATTCAGCACCGACCTGGATCCTGCTGCCACAACGGGCTTATATGCATCACTGGGAATGGTTCCAAACTGCATGACCTCATCTCCGGCATAGTATCTGGCCATCCACAAATCATCATGAATCAAAGAACCATCTATCTGATGTTCATAAGCATATTTACCCATATACAAGCCACATCCATAACCAGAATTAACGATAATCTCTTTGAAATTGTCGTAGATTTCCAATACAGCCTTTTTACCAAGGGCAAGCTGCTTGCCGTACTCAATATCTGCCCAGATAACAGTATCTTTGCCGGGCATAATTCCATAGCCCTGCAAGACCTCTACCACCCGAAGAGCTTCCTTCTTTGCTTCCGAATTACTCATGGCATAAGAATATTTATAAAACTCCACCGGGATCCCGTTATCTTGACATCCTTTGATATTGGATGCCAGCTGCTTATCCGGGTTCCCGCTTCCTCTGGTACTCCGCAGGATGGCATACTCCACGCCTGCGGCCTTTACCTTTTTCCAGTCTATGTACCCCTGATTGTCAGATACGTCAATTCCTAATCTCATTGCCTATCCTCCTCTTTTGTTTTTATCGTTGCACTGGTGCAACTTCGGGTAATCCTTTTATTGATATAAATAATGAGATTAGTCCCGCTACTGCCGATACTGATGCCACATTTACCCAGTTTATATCCATGACTGCCTGTCCCACTGTCAGCATGGATAACGCTGTCTCTGCCATTGTTTTGACAGCCCTTACACCTGCTGCCTTTGCCCATTGTACCCATTGCTTTAATTCTGCATTCTTCATCTTAGTTCCTCTCTTTCTCCAGATCTTCTATCCGGTGGTTTGCGACCCTGATCTTTTCTTCCTGAAGGGCGGTCTGTTCCTCCAGCTTATAAGTACGTTCTATAACTCCGTTGTGCTTCTCAACCTTTGACGCCAGATTGTCAATTTTTACATTGATAATGGCTATGGTCTCATTGTGTTTCGCATCAGCTGTTCTTCTCTGTGAATTACTGTTCAACAGACACACAGCTAAGGCTACAAGCCCGCTGATCACGCTTGATATGATTGTTTCCATGCTTCTCCTTCCCATTGCGACGCCGCAACTCTGTAAATAGTTTAAATCTCCTGATTATCTTACTGTTGCCCATCCTCCAAGCCAATTCCCATTAAAAATACTGCGTTTCACAGTGGCATAAACACCACCCCCGAATCCGAAGGCTATTACCTCCTGACGGATATTAGATCCCGGCTGTCCCAGTACCAATATGGTCCATTCAGCTATTCCGGAAACAGCTGTCTGCGGACCGTCTGCAGGTGCATAAGGAGTTACCATCATGCCTATCATCAAACCGTTACAATTCTTCGCCCAGCCAAGAATAGTTGGCAGCATCTGCATATCAGGAATAAAAGTAATGTATTGGTTTAGTTGGCCTACTGTACTGCTGGCAGTGCTAGCATAATTAAAAGCAGAATCCGCAGTTGTTTTTGCATTGTTCGCCGTCGTCGTTGCAGAATTAGCTTTACTCAAAGCAGAATCCGCAGTTGTCTTCGCACTTGATGCTGTGGTCTTGGCACTGGCTGCATCAGTTTTAGCGTTCTGGGCTACTGATATAGCATTCGCAATATCCGCCGAAAAGGATACTGTGCTATTCTTAACCTCATTGATTGCTGATACCAGATTTTCCTTGACCGCTGTCTGCAGTTGCTCAAGTAGTCCTATCTGATTCTGCAAATTTCCTGCAGCATCTTCCGAAAGTTCTCCTTTGATGCTCTCATACCATGCATTAAATTCCGCTTCACTTACATC
>CAJTCE010000058.1 GCA_910574745.1 Lachnospiraceae bacterium
TTGGAATATTCCATATCTGTAAGTGTCATTTGATTCATAGACGTACCACCTTTTGTTTGATACTTAAATTTTATCATATATTATCAGGAAATACTTGAATTAATCAGTGTTTCCCTAGATATTCAAACAAGTTCAGGTAGAGAAATATATTTATCGCATGATCCGGCAAAATATGTAGGAGGAGCCTCTTATTATTCTAAAGAGATCCAATATCTTATAAATAATGGATATAGATTTGCGAAGGAAGGAGATATTTGGCATGCCATTAGATAAAACTAAGTATTTGATACTCATTGATAAGATTCTTGATATATTTTCTAATATTTTTGGGAAAGATATTTTTTTGCTTGAGAGGAGCATAGCAATTGAACATATGGGGTTTTTCAAAATTAAATATAGATATCTTCCGTTGGGATATGACATAGTTTTTGAGAATGACCGTGGAGCATTTTCTATTGAAATTTATGATGACGAAGGAGCAAATAATCTCCTATATAGAATTGAAAAATTTGATAGTGAAACAACAGTAGAAAATGTCAAATATGCTACCCAAATATTAAAAAATATATTAAAAAAGAATGATTTTTGCCTCTATATAACTCGAGAAGGGAAACTATACAGGAAAAAAAATCAGCATTACAAAAGAGTAAAAGATTTGACAGAACTTATGGGAGATAATGATGATTGAACGGAAAAACAGTGAAAAATACCGCAAAAAGATATTTTGATTTAAGAGAACGTTTACTAAAATACTCAAATAGTGATATAAATCTTGAGCTGGAAAATGATAAACAAGTTTATTTGGCAGTATTTGATATACCAATAGAAAGTAATTTCGTTGGGTTTCATACTCAGATATTGGTGTTGCTTTTTTGATTAAATACGCTAATATGTCATGGAAGTGGGAAAGTAATTGTTGGCTTAGAAAAGAATATAAATGTAATGAAAGCAATGCAGTCACTGTTTATTAGTTGTCAGGACGGCATCGGTCACGGGAGGCGTTAGGACAGAATACACCACGGACAGGGAAGTGAAATACAGCCAGGTGCTGGTAGGGACTTCTTATGAAAAGAATGTATTTGACGTTTACAGTGAGGAAAGAGGACGGACAACCTACACCTATGGCACAGGCCTGATCAGTGAAAGGAGAGATGACAGGGAACTTTATGATATCAGGAATGCCGGAGGCATAAGTCTTTTGATGGCTGAGACAGCGGAAGACTGCATGGCGACGGAAGTGGCGGATGCCCTGGGCCTGGAATATCTTTATAACGGGCAGTATGGTGTGTCTACGGGCGGAAACGGCCTGTATTACATGAGGGCCAGATATTATGACCAGGATATCAAGCGTTTTATTAACCGTGATATTTTAAGCGGTAATATAGGGAACAGCCAGAGCTTAAACCGCTACTGTTATGTGCAGGGAAATCCGGTAAGTTTAACAGATCCCTTTGGTCTGTGTCCTACACGGGCGGAGGTATATAAGAACAGGGCACTTAGGTGGGCGCATACTGCACTGGATTTTGGAGGGTTTTTCTGTGATGGATTTGACTTTGTAAATGTACTTCTTTACCATTTTGAAGGACGGGATACGGAAGCGGCCATAACCCTTTTGTGTCTGATACCGGGAATGGGGAATTTTCTGGCGCTTCCGATACGGCTTACGCTAAAGCTGGGCGATAATGCAGGAGAAGCGTTGATAAAGCTTGGGAAGAAGTATCTGCCTGATCTGATGGAGAACGGGAGCAGGTTCTTAAATTGGGCAGGCGGGAAGATTGATGATGTTTGGAGGTGGATACAGAAGAAGCTGGGGAAAGCCGGAGTAAATCTGAAAATAGATGGAGAAAATATACATCTGGATAATCCTAGCGATGTATGGAAATTAGATCCTAAGATCAGAGGAAAGGCAATTGAGAAAATATTGGCAGATACAGAATATTCCGACTGGTGGAATTGTGGTGCATCTCTTGGAGGATATTATCCGGTAGTTGATTTCCAACGGGATTTAGAGGTGGTAAGTTTGAAATCAATAGATCCATCGTTGCCGTCATATAGAAATGGTAAAGGAACTGATAAGATAATAGATTATATAGATGCGCTTAATAGGGATATTACCATTGAGGGAGTTCCGGTAAGTAGAACTTTAGATATTAGAATCCCTAAAGGAACAAAGGGTTATTTAAATGTTGATGAGATTTTAGGATATGCGGATGAAAAAGGTATAATCATAAAAATTGGAGAGTTTTAAATATGAACAAAAGGATAGTGTATAGTATAAGTCTTTTTACAATAGATGTTACGTATGACATTATTGAAAAGTGGATTAAAATTGCAGGTAGTTATTTTGAACCACAACGAATGAGTATTAATCAAGGAGGGACACGTAAATACAATGAGAAGAAAATGTATGAAAATATTAAAAAGGAACTTCAGAATGGAGTTCAGTTGAGGTTATCAGATGAAGATAATAGTTTTAGGATTTCATATAACGCACAAAGTGCTCATATTACGAGTATGACAATGATTTTAGAGGATGCAAAAGAGTTGTTTTTGGATAGGGCGATTGATGAGTTAATGGTGGAAAAAGGAATTGTAGCAAGTAAATGTTCTTTAGAAGATGATACTTTGCAGAATTTAGAAGATGTAGATTTGTATAAATGGAAAGGGGGAAATATGTGGGGGGTAAAAACAAAATATAGTAAAACATTCAATAGGAAAGTCATTGATACTGAATATAATCCAGGACATTCCCATCGCCCTAATGGGATATGGTTTGGAGCTCGTTATATGATGTGGTTTGGACGCCCCTATTATCAGTACATTGAAAAGGGAAAATTGAAAAGCTTTAGAAATTGTTATGAAAATGTAGAACTGGATAATGAAGTTATAAGAATCAGATTATATGAAAATTTGTGGGATTATGATAAAAAGGCATCCAGAAAGATTCAATGGGATTTCCGAAGAAGTGTTGGAATAGATATCGTAGCGCACCAACTCGAAGAGAGCGAAGCTAAAACACCGAGGACAAATGCGGCGATAGAGATATTTATGGGGAATTTCCCTAATGGCGGCACGAGGTTGACAAAAAGCTATTTTGACGATCAAGACAATAATGTGACAAAGGATAAAGCCGCAAAGGTAAGGATATGTGAGTTCTCAGAAAAAGGAGAACTATTGGCTTCTGAAGAAAAAAGGTTAGAATGAAGAAAACCGCCTGACAAAAACCGGTATAAAGACTTCGGAAGGAGAAAGCACCGTTTCCTTTACCTATGACAAAGCCGGACGGGTTACTGCCGTTATCGACGGGGAAGGCAATACAGTCCATGCCGCCTATGACAGCTTCGGAAACCTTACGAGCCTTACGGATGCAGAGGGGAATCAGCTGGAGAACAACACCTATGACAGCCGGGGACAACTGGTTTTGGCTACGGATGGCCTTGGAAATACCACAGCATACAGCTATGACCGTGCAGGAAATATAACGGAAATTGTGGAGTGTTTAAACAGCGGGGCGGAGACAGTAAAAAGCTATACCTATGATGCTGACGGAAGGATTCTTGCCTGCGTGGATGAAGAGGGAGGCAGGACGGCACAGACCTATGATGCAAAGGGAAATGTGGTTGCAGTTTCCAACCCTATGGGTGGAACCAGTACCTACAGCTATGATTCCATGAACCGGGTAACGGAGGTTGTCAACGCCATCGGGGTTAAGGATACCTATACCTACAATGCAGAAGGCCTTCTTTCGGAAAGCAGGAACGGGAAAGGGGAGAAAACCTCTTATACCTATGACGAGGCGGGGAGGATTAGCAGTCGGAAAGACAAAGAAGGAACCATTCGCTATACCTATGATGAAAACGGAAATGTGCTGACAGTTACAGACAAAAAAGGAACCATCAGCCGTACCTATGACTGCTTAAATCGTGTGACGGATGTGACCGATTATCAGGGTAATACCATTTCCTACGGTTATGACGAGCTGGGCAACAGAATAAGCATAACCTATCCCGGTGGGGAGAAGGTGCGCTACAGCTATGATAAAGCCGGAAACCTTTTGGCAGTTACGGATGCACAGGGCGGCATAACCCGTTACACTTATGATAAAAACGGCAGGCTGATCCTGACGGAGCGTGCAGACGGCAGCCGGGAAATGCGGGCCTATGATGGGTTAGGACAATTAAAGACGCTGAAGGATGAGACGAAGACCGGGGAGGTCATCAGTGAGTTAGCCTATGAATATGACGGGCGGGGAAATATTGTAGGAATCAGCGGGATGGAAGCAGGTTTGGCAGGCTCTGTGTCTGATGGAGAAGCGGAGGAAGCTGCATTTGTACTGCCTGTTTCGATCGCCATGACCTATGATGCAGACAACCGTCTCCTGACCTATAACGGCCGGAGTGTGGAATATGATGCCTGCGGGAATATGACCAAAGGCCCCTTAAACGGCGGAATGGCGGAGTTTACCTATGACTGCCGCAATCGTCTTGTAAAGGTAAAGGAAGAGGACGGAAGAACCACTGTCTATGAATATGACGCGGAAGATATCAGGACGGCATCGGTCACGGGAGGCGTCAGGACAGAGTATATCACGGACAGGGAAGCGGTATACAGTCAGGTATTGGTAAAGACTTCTTATGGAAAGAATGTCTTTGGCGTTTACAATGAAGAAAGAGAGCGGATAACCTATACTTACGGCGCAGGCTTAATCAATGAAAGGAGAGCTGGCGGGGAAGAATATATATATCATTATAATCATCTGGGTTCCGCTGTAGCAATAACGGATGGAAATGGAGAAATTGTATTCCGCATTGTTTATGGCACATACGGGGAACTTTATGATATCAGGAACGCCGGGGGCGTAAGTCTTTTGACGGCCGAGACAGCAAAAGGGTGTACGGCGGCGGAAGTAGGTTATGCTCTGGGGATGGAATATCTTTATAACGGGCAGTATGGTGTATCAACAGGCGGGAACGGCTTGTATTATATGAGAGCCCGCTATTATGACCAGGATATTAAGAGGTTTATTAACCGTGATATTTTAAGCGGTAATATAGGGAACAGCCAGAGCTTAAACCGCTACTGTTATGTACAGGGGAATCCGGTAAGTTTAACAGATCCCTTTGGTCTGTGTCCTACACGGGCAGAGGTATATAAGAACAGGGCATTGAAGTGGCTGCATACTGCATTGGATGTGGGAGGCTTTTTCTGGGACGGCTTTGACGTTGTAAATGTGCTTCTTTACCATTTCGAAGGACGGGATACGGAAGCGGCCATAACCCTTTTGTGTCTGCTACCGGTAATGGGGAATTTCTTGGCGATTCCGGTGCGGCTTACACTAAAGTTGGGTAGTAATGCGGGAGAAGCACTGGTAAAGCTTGGGAAGAAATACTTCCCCGATGCCATAGAGAACGGGAGCAGGTTCTTAAATTGGGCAGGCGGGAAGATTGATGATGTCTGGAGGTGGATACAGAAGAAGCTGGGGAAGGCTGGAGCAGAAGGTGGTAGTAAGACCAAAGATATATATAGAGCAGTTAGTCCAGAAGAATATGATGATATTTTTTCTATAAATGGTTTTAGAGCAAGACAAGATGGAAGGTCATTCCAAGCAAAAGAGTTTGGAAATAATTTTGAGGAAACTCTTGAATTTGCAAATCAATCTATTAATAGTGATAAGGCTGCAATTATTAAAGTGACAATTCCAGAAGAGATATATAATCAGTTAAATCATATGAATTTGGATAGTGCAATATTTAAATCTGGGACGCCTGTAGTTGAACCAGAAATGTTGGATATATTCAATAAAAATATAATAAATATAGAGCATGTTTTCTAGGAAAGGAGTGAATGCAGATGCAACTAAAACCAGATGTGGAAGCGGTATTTGAGTTTGTAGGATATAGAAAAGAAAATATTTATGAAGGCTACCGACCATCTCATTTGATATGTGAAAACTACTTAACTACAGGAATGCACTGTTATTGTAATCTACAAGATATCTCTAGCGAAGAACTTAAGGGGACAATTACTTTTATTTCGCCAGAATCCTATCCACATAGTTTGTGGATAGGAAAAAAATTGGAAATGTATGAAGGTAGTAATATAGTGGGTTATGCAACAATTACAGATATATTAAACCCTATACTATGTAAGGCTGATGAATTTTAAGCAGATGCGAGAGTCGGCTTTGAGAAGTGCATTCATTTTTAGAAGTTGAGCATTGGCTTGGATAATTATAAAAGTAAAGAGTCTCTGTCAAGAGTGGTAGTTCTTCTATACCTACACAAGTACAGATGCATGACGCTGTTGCCCAGTGGGCAAGGATGGAAGAAAGGTATATTGATTATAGGGAAGTACCCTTGGATTGGATTGAAATAACACCAATGAAATGAAAGTGAGAATATTATGAATAGTATTGAGAAAAAAACATGATGAGT
This sequence comes from Lachnospiraceae bacterium, assembly GCA_910574745.1. Lineage (GTDB taxonomy): Bacteria > Bacillota > Clostridia > Lachnospirales > Lachnospiraceae > UBA2882. Next base: position 6,435 of record CAJTCE010000058.1, read on the forward strand.
TAATAAGTATACTAAATGAACTAATTGGAGTTCTTAAAATGATGAGGGAAGAAGAAAAGGATTATTTATTAATTCAGAATGAAAAAGAGGCTAAAGAATGGCTTGATTTTTTAATAAAACATGTTAGTAAAGAAGAACTAAAGTCATTGGAGAAAGAGATAGCGGATAGGTTTTTCTTTAAATTTGATGTTCAGATAGGTATATCAAAACTTGATGATAAAAGGGCGGAACTTATGAAAAAATATTTATTAAAGTCTAGTGAGTACTTGCAATAAATATAATTCTTTTACCTTTGATACACTTAGTGTAATGATACATTGATAATTAAATTGGCAATCTAAGCGGAGAATAGGGAATCAAAATGAAAAAGACGTTTGCTTTTCGTCAGTATCTGATGGTGTATGTGACATATAAAATGCCAATTGTCTTTTCAGTAATGAAAGCATCAAACAGTGAGCAGACTGAGACGGAGAAAATGTTGAAAGTGTATTTTGAGCTGTTTACGGTACATACGGGGAACTTTATGATATCAGAAATGCCAAGGGCGTAAGTCTCTTGACGGCGGAGACAGCAAAAGGCTGTACGGCGGCGGAAGTAGGTTATGCCTTCGGGATGGAATATCTTTATAACGGGCAGTATGGTGTGTCTACGGGCGGAAACGGCCTGTATTACATGAGAGCCCGCTATTATAATCAGGATATCAAGCGTTTTATCAATCGTGATATCTTAAGCGGGAATATAGGAAACAGCCAGAGCTTAAACCGCTATTGTTATGTACAGGGAAATCCGGTAAGCTTAACAGACCCCGTTGGTCTGTGTCCCACACGGGAGGAGGTATATAAGAACCGCGCATTGAAATGGCTGCATATTGCATTGGATGCAGGAGGCTTTTTATGGGATGGCTTCGATGTTGTAAATGTGCTTCTTTACCATTTCGAAGGACGGGATACGGAAGCGGCCATAACCCTTTTGTGTCTGATACCGGGAATAGCGAATTTTCTGACGCTTCCGATACGGCTTACGGTAAATCTGGGTAGTAATGCGGGAGAAGCGTTGATAAAGCTTGGGAAGAAGTATCTTTCTGAACTGGTGGAGAGAGGGAGTAGATTCTTAGATTGGGCAGGCGGGAAGATTGATGATGTCTGGAGGTGGATACAGAAGAAGCTGGGGAAGGCTGGAGTCGGGAATGACACGATAAGTGTTGATGACTTTATTAGAAAGAATGTAAATCCTAACTTTCAGAAAAATGTTAAAGAAGCTTTTATGAATGACGCAAAAGTAACAGTTTTGGAGCAAGATGTGATTGTTTACAGATATCATGGGGGAAAGTCTTCTGGAAACAGTTATTGGTATACTCCAATGCAAACATCTAATCCGGCTGCTGATTTAGCTTTACCGCAAGGTAATACATACCAATATATGGATACGTATATTATACCAAAAGGAACAACAATATTAGAGGGCACGGTTGCACCTAATTTTGGACAACCTGGTGGCGGATATCAGTTTTATGTTCCTGATCCATCAGTGGCTAGGAAATTATGAACTATAATTTATAAAGAAAGAAGGAAAGCCAATTGAGATTCGCTGACGATTGGCTATGTATAAAAATGAACAGATTTAGGGATAAGGTATTAAAGGCAATAAAAATGTGCAATATTGAGCTAAAAAGTAGAAAAAATGGCGTATTAGGTGAAAGTACAGAGGAACAATTGGAAAATACAATTCTTCCAGAATTAGAGATGCTTTTAGAAAAAATAAATAATAATCAATTGCCGGAAACGGAGCAACGGTATCTCAACTCGTTTGCAAATGCATTTACTGTTTGGGGATGGAATATGCAAGAGCCGACAGAACTTTTTGTATTGCTAATGGAAGTGAATAATGAATATAAAAATTTAAGCTAAATGACTAAATGCATGTTTGATAACATAAAAAGAATTGATAGTTTTGCAAACACAAGTTTTTTACAAAAGCAGTATGGATAAGGGATACATTGAACAAATTACTATATAAATGAAAGAGGTAATATTAATGCTGTTTAAAATATTAAACCTGAATTATTCACGGCACAGCCGTGAATAATTCAGGTTCAGGATACATTAAATGAATTGATTGAAACTATTAAATTAGTGAGAGCGGAAAAAGAGGATTATTTGTTAATTCAAAATGAAAAGGAGGCTGAGGATTGGCTTGGCTTTTTGAAAGAACATGTAGATAAGGAAGAATTAATATCATTAAAAAATGAGACAGCAGATAGATTTGTCTTTAAATTTGATGTACAGATTAGTCAGTCGGAAATTGATAAAAAAGGACAAGACTTATGGAAAAATATTTATTAAAGTCTAATGAGTATTTGCAATGAATACAATGCTTTTACCCAAGATAATTTAGGAGGTCAAAAATGAATATAGATAAATTATATGACATAATAAAAGATTTTTTGGATATAAGGTTAGCATGAGATATATTAAACCCAAATCGAAAGAGGTTGCATGTGTTTTGTACGATTCCTTTTGGTTGGAATGTAGCCTTGATGATCAGTATGGGAGATTTGGCGCAGGGATTATTTTAGGCAATGGAGAAGGTGTTCTTACAAATTTTCTTGGAAAAAGATGTTCATTAAATAGCGATGAGCAGTCAATAAAGGAAAGCTTACAGATTATTGATGACTATTGCAGGATGAGATTGCCTGATAAATTTTTGGACGCATATTACAAAGCATATGTACTAAGTCAATATGAGGATTGTGATTTGTAAACTTATAGTAAGGAGAAATTGTTCTATTGAAAAGTAATTATGGTGTGGGACGGATTAGTGAAAGGGGAGTTGAATTCTGAAAGAATTGAATATTACTTAAAGAAATCCCGAAATAATATCGATAGTGATACAGTAATGCTTGGCAGAACAGGAACAGGTAATTTAATTACATAGAATGAAGGATATACATACAATCCGAATGCAGGATGTTATTTTAGTGATGGAACAAAACAATTTTATCAAAGAGAGATAGATTATATAATTAGTAAAGGTTATACATTTGAAACAACAAATGATGGTTTTTGGAGAGCTATTAAAAAGTAAGGAGAATGGGAATGACATTTGCTGAGGCGAAAAAATTATATTTTAAGTATGACTGCTCACTATTTGCAATGGCAAGAGAGGAGGAAAAGGAAGTTTATAAGGACTATAAATTGCTAGGTATTCCAGACATTGTTGAAGAAGAGTGGAGAGAAGAGTTGTTTATTGCTTTATGGGAACAGCTTAGAATAGAAAGAACAGGCAGACTGTTTGATAGAATGGCTGAGATCGCAGAAAAAAAATACAATAATAAAATGCTATTTATTTTGAAAGAAGCATTAGATGAAGTAGCCTATGAAAATCTCCAAGTGCGTGCATGTATTTCTGAAGCGGTTATTGGGCGAAAAGCTTTATCTGAAAGAAGTGGCATGATTTTTGGGGCGTATGATATGGGAGAGAAAGACTTAGCAAAAGATTTTTTACAATTCATATTAAATCTTCTGTCAGACTGTACTTTAACCCAAGAGATGTTTCCGCGATTTGAGAGAAATATCACAAACTGCCGTATACTAAATGAACAATTGGGATTGGGTATATATATTTAAGGATAGAATTTGCAAGTTGATCAAATTGCTAATATAAACAGTGACTTTGGTAACCGTATGATTTTAAGTCCCTTTCGGCAATAGATATATTGAACGAGTTTATGGCGATGATTCTGATTCGTCTTGTAAAGGTAAAGGAAGAGGACGGAAGAACCACTGTCTATGAATATGATGCGGAGGACATCAGGACGGCATCGGTCACGGGAGGCGTCAGGACAGAGTATATCACGGACAGGGAAGCAGTATACAGTCAGGTGCTGGTAAAGACTTCTTATGGAAAGAATGTCTTTGGCGTTTACAATGAAGAAAGAGAGCGGATAACCTATACTTACGGCGCAGGCTTAATCAATGAAAGGAGAGCTGGCGGGGAAGAATATGTATATCATTATAATCATCTGGGTTCCGCTGTAGCAATAACGGATGGAAATGGAGAAATTGTATTCCGCATTGTTTATGGTACATACGGGGAACTTTATGATATCAGGAATGCCGGGGGTGTAAGCCTCTTGACGGCGGAGAGAGCAAAAGGCTGTACGGCGGCGGAAGTAGGTTATGCCCTGGGGATGGAATATTTTTATAACGGGCAGTATGGTGTGTCAACAGGCGGGAAGATTGATGATGTTTGGAGGTGGATACAGAAGAAGCTGGGGAAAGTTATAACATTAAAACATAAAGCCACTTCCGGCGTTCCATTAAGAAGCACACCAGGAAAGACTACTACTATATTGGGGAGATATGAGGATGATACACAATATATAATAAAAGAATTAGGAATAGGAAAAAATACAGACTTTAGTGGCAATCCAGGGGGCTTCAATTTGTTAAATACGCCGGATGAATTGTATGAACAGTTAGGGCCGGATGGATTTTGGGAAAAGTATAATAAACCATTTCTTGATGCGGCAATTAGCCGGGGGATGAGATATTAATGGCGACACCAATAAATCAAAACACACTGTTTAACAAGTTTAATGCTCTAACTGGATACGGAAGAGAATATTATTATTTGGTTGAACATGGATATGAATATGTTAATGGAAGAATGATTTTAAAAGGAGTGAATTAATATGGCAATTTCAGAGTTGGAAAGAAAGGGAATAAAAAGGGAAGCAGAGTTTTTAGAACATCTTGGATATACTATGATAGGAGAAGATCCATATATTATAGAGTATCAATTAAATAATATATGTATTATCATTGGATATCCACCACGGGAAGAATTCAGTGACATAACAATTAAGTTTATTAAAGAAAATAGTTGTTTTCATATGGGCTGGATTGCCTTTGTTAGGAGTAATATAAAAGGTTGCGATGATAAATATATTAATATAAAAATACTTTTGGATTATATTAGAGAGAATTATATTTCTGTAACTGATTATCAGTATTGTGTAGAGAGTGATAGGCTGATTGATAAATATGTGGATGAACATTCAGAGATATTTGAAAAAGCAGTTTCGGATTTTCTTGATAAGCAATAAAATTAACAGGAAACCATCAGCTGTACCTACGACTGCTTAAACCGTGTAACGGATGCCGATTATCAGGCTAATACCATTTCCTGCCTTTATGACGAACTGGGCAACAGAATAAGCATAACCTATCCCGGTGGGGAGTGGATGCGCTGCAGCTATGATAAGGCCGAGAATCTTTTGACGATTACGAATGCACAGGACGGCATAACCCACTATACTTATGATAAAAACAGCAGGCTAGTTCTGACGGAGCGGGACAGTTAAAGACTCTGAAGGATGAGAGGACGGCAGGGGAAGTCATCAGTGACTTTGTCTATGAATATGACGGCAGGGAAAGATTGTACGAATCAGTGCGATGGAAGCAGGAACGGCAGAAGCTGCATCTGGACTGCCTGTTTCAATCGCCATGACCTATGATGCGAACAATCATTTCCTGACCTATAATGGACAGTATGGTGTGTCAACAGCCAGAGCTTAAACCGCTACTGTTATGTGCAGGGAAATCCGGTAAGTTTAACAGATCCCTTTGGTCTGTGTCCTACACGGGCGGAGGTATATAAGAACAGGGCACTTAGGTGGCTGCATACTGCACTGGATGTGGGAGGGATTTTATTCGACGGCTTCGACTATGTAAATGTGCTTCTTTACCATTTCGAAGGACGGGATACGGAAGCGGCCATAACCCTTTTGTGTCTGCTACCGGTAATGGGGAATTTTCTGGCGCTTCCGGTGCGGCTTACACTAAAGCTGGGTAGTAATGGGGGAGAAGCACTGGTAAAGCTTGGGAAGAAGTATCTGCCTGACTTGATGGAGAACGGGAGCAGGTTCTTAAATTGGGCAGGCGGGAAGATCGATGATGTCTGGAGGTGGATATAGAAGAAGCTGGGGAAGGCAGGGATTGAAGATAACCGCTTAACAGGCACGGTATGGGATAGTATTAATCCTACACAACCTAATATTAGAGGAACTGAAATACCACAGTCGTTTGAAATAATGGTAGATGGCGAGATATTTTGGGTACATCCGAATGGAACAAAACATATGGGAGAATATATTGCTAGAAATGCAACGTCACATGGAATGCCAATGAATAGCCAAGCCCTTTTAACGAGTTTTCAAAATGCTGTTAATACTGCATATGCAGAGGGAATCAGATATGAACAGATAATGAAAGTTGGGAATTGGGAGTTGATCTTTAGTCGACCACAAACAGAAGGACTGCTGCCAGTAATTAAGCATGCTTTATATAGGGAAACACTGATTAATTCAAGTATTTCCTAATAATATATGATAAAATGTAAGTATCAAACAAAAGGTGGTACGTCTATGAATCAAATGACACTTACAGATATGGAATATTCCAACCGTAAAAAGAAAACCAAACGAGAAGAGTTTCTCGATG
>CAJTCE010000059.1 GCA_910574745.1 Lachnospiraceae bacterium
CCGAAATGAAAAGTGCTTTTTTAATTAAGAGGCGCGAAGCGCCGCATTTTTAGAATGATTTGTCAAGTGTTTTTGGCAAAAAGTGGGGGAATTTTTATAAAACTGGATTTGAGAGCCGCAGACAATAAGGGCTGGAGAATCCGAGAGGCTATCACAAAGGAAAGGGGGATTGTAGCCAATATTTTAAATAAAAACATGATATTGAAAATGTAGCCATTAGTGCAATTTCTTGTAGCCAATATAATAAAGGTGGATACAGGGAGTGCGAATTTGGGAGCCACACACGTTGAGGAGAATGTGTCTGGTTCTTTTTTAATGCAAGGTTGTTTTTTTAGAAGATAGATAGAACATTATCAGATTGGAGGAAATTTATGGGAAATAGGACAAGGGATAGAGTAATCTATATCCGAACCGATGAAAAGTTGCAGGCAGAGTTTGAAAAACAAAAAGAAGCCAGCGGATATGGCAGCAATGCAGATTTTATAGATTATCTGTTGCGGGTAAGTCAAGGAAAACAGGCAGATGGCGTTACTCTGAAGGGTGTGCGTAATTTATTGTCAGAGCTTTCGGCGGAACTAAAAAAACAGGGAGTCAATATCAACCAGATAGCAAAGATACTCAATACCTATGGCGGTATGGATATGAAGCAGCCGCTTGAATATACGGAATACAGATATAAACAAATTGAAAACAGCCTGCTGCGCATATGGGAGAAAATAGCCTGATCAGGAATAAAGAATAAGAGGGGGATATGATCTATGGCAGAGGTTTATGGAAATGTCAATGTGAATTACAGTTACTGCAAATCTGTCGCACAGTTAAAAAGTGCGGCAGATTATATTCTTGGAACGAAAAAAGAACAGATTAAAGAAAGGATCCAGAAGACAAGACCGGATATGTACGGAGCGTTTGGGTGTAACAGGGATAATTTTGCTAACAGTCTGCTTATAACAAGGAAGATGCACGATAAAAAATATTCGCGTTACAAACAGAAAGATATTCTGGCATATAAGATGTCGATTTCCTTTCATCCGGATGATAATGATAAGCTGACCTATGAGGAAGCAGATAAGATAGCAAGGGAATTTGCGCATAAATTTTTTTGGAGCAAGGGATATGAAGCAATGTGGGCGGTGCATACGGACACAGAGCATATCCATGTGCATTTTATTGTGAGCAACTGTAATCTGAAGGACGGTAAATCTTTCCGCAGGGGAATGCCGGAATTGAAGGAGATGTCGCAGTTTTTCGGGGAACAATGCAGGGAGCGGGGACTGACACATTCGGTCAGGAATACATTCTATAATGAGGAACGGACGCAGGAACGGAAAAGTTTTGCGGAATGTCAGATGCAGAAGCATGATAAGCTGTCTTTTAAGGAAGAGATCAAGACTTATGTAAGACTGACAATGAACAGCACTGAAACAAGAACGCTTGAGGATGTGGTGGAGATGTTAAAGAAAATATATCTCATGGATATACGATTAAAAGGGAATACCATTAGTTATGCACTTCCGTACCATGCGGGTAAAGCAGGAAAGGCGCAGGCGGTCAGGGGAAGCAAACTTGGGAACCGTTTTACAGTGGCAGGGATCAGACAGTATATGCAGGAGAAAGAGCAGAAGCAGGTGGAATACAGGCGTACTATGCAGGATATTGAGGAAGCAAAACAGTATCTTGATGATTATGAGGAATGGAATGAGAAACCAGAAAAAGCAGAAAAAAAGAGCGAAAAAGATATTTCATTCTATGAAGCATTTGACCATTTTCAGGCAGATCATGAAGTATCTGAAAATCATGAAGAAATCTTTTACGGAAGTGTTTTTCATGAGTTCAATGAACAATGGCAGGGGAAAAGCCAAGCTGTTTCAGAGAAAAAATCAGAAGTAACCAAAAAGGAGAAAGTGGATTTTTCAAAGCTTTCCTTAGAAGAACGTGCAAAGCTGCTTTCACCACCGACAGGCGATCAAATGGCAGAATTAAAAGAGTATCAAAAGCGAATGGGGTATGATGAAAGTAAAATGAAAAGTATGAAATATAAGATGAGAGTCTATGACGAATTTCTGAAAGAGTATGAGTATCGGAAAAAGCATTATGGAGTGAAGGAGGATATTCAGAAAAGGCAGAGAAATAGGGAACGGTGATGTATAAACAGAATGGTTTGTAAAATCCGAATATCATAGAACATGACAGAAAATTAACTACCTCAGTGTCTAGCTGAACTGTAGCGATTTCTACTTTGATTAGCGTGGAACTGCCCATATTAGGATAAAAGCAAGACTGGACAGACGGCATAAGAGTGATTGCACTTTCTGCTATAACCCAAGAATAAGAGCGTGCTTGACTAGGGTGAAAACCTTGTTGAAGTGGAGTGTCATATCTGCCGCATCAAATGCTCTGTCTGCGGGGCTCTCGTGGCTGATGTTTTCTCAAAATGGAAGTGATCGCTTATCAAGCCGCTTTTAGGTGTCTTTTCTTTTTTGATGAATCAATGTGTTATTGTCAAATGTTATCGTCAGTTAGAGAGGTAAAATAGACTGATAAAGTAATTACTTTTACAATATTTAAAATAAGTAAAAAAATCCAGTAAATTATAATAAATATTGTAATTACAATTCAATTTGATATAATATAAAGTAAGTAATTAGATTTAGGAGGAGTGACTTTGGAAAAGAAAAACAAGGTTCCTATGGAACATTTCAATATCGGTGAGTTCAATCGCGGGCAATCTTCAAAATTGATTAGAGGGTTATCCGAGGATGACAAGGCAGGATTTATATTGAAGAATGGAAAGCCAATAGCCGTGGTTCTTTCCTATGCAAGATATGAGCGACTACTTCAGGCAGGCATAGACATTAATGAATATTAGGCACTGCCATCAAAATAACGAGGAGGAAATTAAACAATGAACAAACGACAATTGGCATCGACTATCTGGAAATCAGCCAATGAAATGCGCTCGAAGATTGAGGCGAATGAATATAAGGATTATATTTTGGGATTTATTTTTTACAGATACCTTTCGGAAAAGGAATTGCGTTTTTTTACAGAACAAGGAATGACTGACGAGGATATCAGGCAGATGGATGAAACGGATGAGGACTTTGTGAACTACACAAAGGACACCATTGGTTATTTTATTGCCTATGAGAATCTGTTTTCCACATGGCTTGATAAGGGTAGTGATTTTGATGTGTCTGATGTAAGAAAAGCGTTATCCGCTTTTAATAGACTGATTAGTGATTCGCATAAAAAGGTGTTTGAAAAGATATTCAATACGCTTCAGACAGGATTGTCTAAGCTGGGAGAAACGGCATCAACACAGACGAAGTCCATTAACAATCTGATAAAATTGATTAAGCGTATCCCGATGGATGGCAAGCAGGATTACGATGTACTGGGATTTATTTATGAATACCTCATCAGCCAGTTTGCTGCTAATGCAGGGAAAAAGGCTGGTGAATTTTACACTCCGCATGAAGTGTCTGTTTTGATGTCTGAAATTGTTGCTGAACACTTGAAATACAGGCAGGAAATCCGCATTTATGATCCTACATCTGGCTCAGGTTCCCTGCTTATCAATATAGGATCGGCTGTGGCAAAGTATCTTAAGGGCGATAATAGAATCAATTATTATGCCCAGGAGTTAAAGGAAAATACATACAACCTGACAAGAATGAATCTTGTAATGAGAGGAATTGACCCGGCAAATATCTATGTCAGAAATGGTGATACATTGGAGGAAGACTGGCCCTTCTTTGAAAATGATGATATAGAGCATTACCGGCTTGTTCGTGTGGATGCGGTGGTATCAAACCCGCCCTATTCCCAAAAATGGGACACTAAGAATAAAAAGCATGACCCACGTTTTTCGGATTATGGTGTGGCACCAAAGGGAAAAGCTGATTATGCGTTTCTTTTGCATGAACTGTACCATTTAGAGGATGATGGTATTATGACCATTGTCCTTCCGCATGGCGTTCTCTTCCGTGGTAATGAAGAATATACAATCAGAAAGAGTCTGGTTGAAAAAAACAATATTGATGCGATTATTGGATTACCTGCTAATATCTTTTTTGGTACGTCTATCCAAACTTTAGTCATGGTGCTGAAGCGGCACAGGGAAGATACAGATATCCTTATTATTGATGCGTCAAAGGGATATGAGAAAGCTGGAAAAAGCAATAGACTTCGGTCTTCTGACATTAAGAGAATTGTTGATTGTATCCATGAACGTGCCACAATACCGGGATTCTCGAAGCGGGTAAGCAAGGATAAGGTTCGTGAGAATGATTATAATCTGAATATTCCTCGTTATGTAGATTCATTTGCTAAGCCGGAGCCTTGGGACTTGCATTCTATCATGTTTGGCGGTATTCCAAATGACGAATTAGATGGTTTGAAGACATATTGGGAGGCTTTTCCGGGGCTGCGGGAAGATATCTGCGAACCGATATCGGAAAGATATGTGCAGCTTGTATCCAACAATATTGGACAAGTGATTAGAGAACATAAATCGGTTATCAGCTACAGAGAGAATTATACCATTGCTTTTTCGGACTTGCGCGAGAACTTAAAGACATCGCTTATTGGGCATTATCAAACTGTGTCCGCTTTGTCGGAGGAAGAGAAGATTACATCAGATATTTTTAGACGATTGGCGACGATTGTTTCTATTGATAAATATGAAGCGTTTCAAGCGCTTGATAATGCGTGGGGGCAGATATCTACTGATATAGAGATTTTACAGACGGAAGGAGATGGAGCATTGACTCAGGTCGATCCTCATATGGTGACAAAAAAGAAAAATGACAAAGATGTAGAAGTGCAGGATGGTTGGGAAGGTCATATTCTGCCGTTCGAGCTTGTGCAGGAGATATTGTTGACAGCGGAGGCGCAGGAGCTACGAGAGATGGAAAAAGAGCTTGCGTCTGTTTCTGCAGAGTATAGTGAACTTATCGATTCTCTCTCCGATGAAGAAAAGGAATCAGGTATTTTAAATGATGCTGGTACTTCGTTTGTAAATAAAGAGGTTAAAAACAAAGCAGAGGAAGCTCTTGAAGACGTGGAAACGGCAGAGATTCTTGCGTTACAGGAATATCTTACACTCTCACAAAAAGACAAAGCATATTTTGTAAAAAACACTGATTCTGTGGATTGGACGGGAATGACAGCAAATACCAATGGCGCTTATACCAATGCCGTTGTTACCGCTCGGATAAAAACATTAAAACAGCAGCACATATTCCCAGAGGATTCGTTCGAGGCCAAATTAATGAATGTAGTGGCTACGATAGAACAGGAGAATGTCTTGAGAAAGAAAATCAAAGAAAAGTCAGCCGCACTGCATGAAAAGACAAAGGTTTTGATTGAGGGTATGGACAAGGAACAAGCACTTAAAATCTTGGAAGAAAAGTGGAATGTGCCAATTATCACTGGGATTATGGAATTGTCGGAAAATTTTATTCGGGATTTTATAGCAAGGCTAACTGTTCTGTCAGAGAAGTATGCTGTGACATTTTCTGGTGTTAACAAGAAAATTGAAACTGTGGAATCAGAAGTTTCGAGCTATGTTTCGAGGTTGAGTGGAGATGCTTTTGACGCGAAGGGATTAGTTGAACTAAAGAAACTGTTAGGGGGTGTACAGTAATGAGGAGTAACCCAAGTATCAGATTCGATGAAATTTCGGGTAAATGGAAGCATAGGGAATTTAATAAGGTGTTTAATATTTTAAAAAATAATGCTCTATCAAGAGCAGAGTTATCTAATGAGTGCGGAATAGCTAAAAACATTCATTATGGAGATATCTTAGTTAAATTTGGAGATATTTTGGACACAGATAAAGCACAGCTTCCCTACATAACTGACGATGCTATAGTAACAAAATATGCTACATCTGCTCTACGAGATGGGGATGTAATCATTGCTGATACAGCAGAAGATGAAACCGTCGGAAAGTGTTGTGAATTACTTGGCATAGAAAAAGATATCGTAATATCAGGATTACATACAATACCATGTCGCCCTCAAGAAGAATTTGCATCTGGTTATCTTGGTTATTATATGAATTCGGACGCATATCATATGCAATTGCTTCCACTGATGCAAGGGACAAAGGTTACATCGATATCGAAAGCAGCGTTATCCGAAACTGTCATTAAATATCCATGCACAAAAGAGGAACAGGCGTTAATTTCACAGTATTTTTGTCAACTGGATTATCTAATTGGCATTCATCAGGATAAGCATGATAAGATGGTTGATGTCAGAAAATCAATGCTAGAGAAACTATTTGTTCAGGGAGAAAGGATTTCTCCACAGATAAGATTCGGAGAATACAAAGTTCCTTGGAAGAAAGTTAGGTTGGGTGAGATTGTTGTTCCTTATTCTGATCCTATTGAAACTCCACATGGCGGTTATGAAAGGCTAGGTATTCGTAGCTACGGTAAAGGTGTTTTTCACGATTATGTAGAAGCAGGAAAAGAGCTTGGCGTTGCGCAGATGCACAGGGTAGCTTCGCATAATTTGATTGTGAATATCACGTTCGCATGGGAACATGCTGTGGCCATTACAGATGATGATGATGCAGGGAAATTGGTTTCTCACCGTTTTCCTCAGTTTGCTATGACAGATGATATTTACGACCAATTTCTGAAATATATGATTTTGGATGCAAGATTTCGCCATCACCTTATGTTATCCTCGCCAGGAGGTGCAGGGAGAAATCGCGTTTTGAAGGTGTCAGAGATGTTAGAATATGAAATGATGATTCCAGAAGTTGAGGAGCAAAAGCAGATTGCAGATTATTTGAATTCTTTGGATGAACTGATTAGTTTGTATAAAGTCCGGGTGGAGAAGTTAAAAAATATAAGAATGGCTTGTATTCAGAAGATGTTCGTGTAGGAGGTGGCATGGGTGGTTTTTGATGATGAGAAAAAATTTGAAAAGGCTGTCATAGATCAACTCATAGAATTTGGATGGGAAAAGCAAGTGCTGAATTATCCTACGGAGGATGTGCTTATTCGCAATTGGGCAGATATTTTATTTGCTAATAATCGTCAGCAGGATGTTTTAAATGATTGTCCTTTGACGGACAGTGAAATGGCACAAATTGTAGAGCAAATCATCCGACTGCGCACACCCGTTAAGCTGAATGATTTCATCAACGGCAAGAGTGTGTCTATCAAGCGTGATAATCCTGATGATACACAAAATTTTGGAAAAGAGGTTAGCTTAAAAATATATGATCGACGTGAAATTGCTTTTGGGTCCAGCCGTTATCAGATTGTAAGGCAGCCTATATTCAAAACTGCACCTCGGCTGAATGACCGACGTGGTGATTTGATGTTGCTTATCAATGGAATGCCTGTGATTCACATAGAATTGAAAAAGAGTGGCATTCCGGTAAGCAATGCTTATAATCAAATTGAAAAATATGCGCATGAGGGTGTATTTACGGGATTTTTTTCGCTGATACAGGTTTTTGTGGCGATGGAGCCTGCAGAGGCAGTGTATTTTGCAAATCCTGGTCCGGATGGAGTGTTTAATAAGTCCTTTTATTTTCATTGGGCTGATTTTGATAATGTGCCATATTCCGATTGGCAGGATGTGGTTAAGTATCTGTTGAATATTCCAATGGCACATGAGTTGATTGGTTATTATACGATTCCGGATGCCAAAGACGATACTCTCAAAGTAATGCGCAGTTATCAGTATCGAGCAGCGAAAGCCATATCCGATGCAGTTATGGACAAGGACTGGACTGATACCAATAATCTTGGTGGTCATATATGGCATACTACGGGTTCTGGAAAAACATTGACCAGTTTTAAATCAGCACAGCTCATTGTTAGTGCACGTACTGCGGACAAGGTAGTATTTTTGGTGGACAGAAAAGCTCTTGGGAAACAGTCATTTGATGATTACAGAGCTTTTGCGAGTGCGTCAGAAGAAATTCAGGATACGGCGGATACGGATGTCCTTGTGACAAAGCTAAAGAGTGATGATTATAGCGATTCGTTAATTATCACCTCCATCCAAAAACTGAGCAATGTGACCAGAGATGCGGAAAATATTAAAAGTGCTGATATAGATAAAATAGTATCTAAGCGGATTGTGATTATCATTGACGAAGCACATCGCTCTACTTTTGGAGAGATGCTTACGAATATCAAGACTACTTTTGTCCATGCTATTATTTTTGGATTTACTGGAACACCGATACAGGATGCTAATAGTAAGAAAGATAATACAACGACAACTATTTTTGGTAATGAGCTGCACAGATATACACTTGCTGACGGTATCCGAGATAAGAATGTTCTTGGATTTGATCCATACATGGAAATGACCTACCAGGATATGGAACTGCGAGAACAGGTTGCTTTGATGAAGGCAAAGGCAAAAAGTGTAAGTGAAGTGCTGGGCAATGCTAAAAAGGAAAAAGTCTACTATAAATTCATGGATCGAACGAAAGTCAGAATGGTTGGTGAATGGAAGGGCAAGAAATATATCAAGGGTATTGAAGACTATGTGCCAAATTCACAGTATGACCGTGAGGAGCATCAAATTGCTGTTATAGAAAATATCATAAAGTATTGGACTATTTTCAGCAGAGGAGGTCTTTTTCATGCGATTTTTGCAACGCATAGTATCCCAGAAGCTGTGAAGTATTACAGGCTGTTTAAATCGATGGCACCACATTTACAAATTACGGCTGTGTTCGATCCTACTATTGATAACGAAGGTGGTGGAACGCTGGAGAAAGAAGATGGAATTGTAGAAATCCTTGAGGACTATGAGGCAAAGTTCGGACCGTCCTTTTCTATTCCGACCTATGATGCGTTCAGGGAGGATGTTCAACTGCGTCTTGCGCATAAAAAGCCATACAATCGAATCAGTAAGGATAAGCAGATTAATCTGTTGATTGTGGTCAATCAGATGCTGACTGGCTATGACTCTAAATGGATCAACACTCTTTATCTGGACAAAATGCTTGAATATGAGAATCTAATCCAAGCATTTTCTAGGACGAACAGGTTATTTGGAGATGAAAAACCATTTGGCATTATAAAGTATTACCGCCGCCCTCATACGATGAAGCGCAATATTGAAGTCGCAGTAAAAGCATATTCAGGGGACATTCCTACAGGATTGTTTGTGGATAAGCTTCCAAGCAATCTCAATAGTATGAATCGTTTTTATGATGAAATGGAAGACCTTTTCAAGAATGCCGGAATCAAAAATTTTGAGAAGCTGCCAGGAGAAAATTCTGAAAAACGAAAATTTGCAAAACTGTTCAAGCAATTTAATCAGAAATTGGAAGCTGCACAGATACAAGGGTTTAGCTGGGCAAAAGATACTTATGCTGTAATTGAAGCAGATGGGACGGAATCGTATATAGTCATGAATTTTGACTATAACACATATTTGGTTTTGCTGCAACGTTATAAAGAATTTCCATCTGGTGGCGGTGGTGGAACAGGCGAAGAGCCTCCATTTGAAATTGACGCACATATAACGGAAATAAATACAGATGCGATAGATGCAGACTATATGAACTCCCGTTTTGATAAATTTTTCAAACTATGGCAGCAGGGTGATTATGATCAAGCAGCTATGGATCAAGTGCTAAGAGATTTGCACAAATCCTTTGCGATGTTGTCTCAGATTGAGCAGAGATATGCGAATCTCTTTATTAGCGATATCCAGTCTGGGGAAGTGAAGTTTGACCCAACAATGACATTCCGTGACTATATTGCAAAATACATGAGAAAAGCGGAAGATGCTCGGATTGCCCGGATTGTACGGAGACTTGGATGCTATGAGGATTTGCTAAGAAAACTGCTTGATAGGAAAGTTAATGTCAGTAATTATAAAGATTTTGGGTACTTTGATGAGCTTGTTTGCTCTGTTGATAGAGGGAAAGCTGAAAAGTTCTTTATTGTTATAGAAAAGAATAATTATAAGCCTTACCGATTGCAAATGCTAGTTAGTAAATATTTGAGAGATTTCGTAATCAGCGGAGGCATTGATCCGTATGCTGATGTTATTGATGTGGGTAGAAAAACTGCTAAGAAACAGGAACGTGGGAAAGGTCAGGATACTAATCAATCTCAATCAGAAAATGGTATAGCTATAGAGAATGATCTTTCTTATGATGAAGATGTAGATGATGAGGTTGTAACCAGAACTACTGTCAGCAGCCATCGGCTTTCACATTGGTACAATAAAAGTAATGCTCTGGCCTGCATGATGAATACAGGATGCTTTGCTTACATAGAAGAAAAAGTGTGTCTGGATGAACCGAAGTATGTCGAACGACAAGATTCGGGAAAGATGTGTTTGACCGCATATGCGAAGGAACATGAGGAAGAATGTTTCTTGCAATTTAAGATGGGAGCTGACGGAAAACTGCATTATATAAAACTTCCGGAAAGCATAGCAGATAAGGAGTTCCACTATACAGACTATATTTCAGAAGACATATTAAAGCAGTTGGGTCTTGTGAATGAAATAGCTGAGCAAATGTTGGATGTTATACGTGATATGGGGTTTGGTGATGCTTTAAGAGAATTGATGAGCAATCGGGTTTGTAACTATAGCGTAAATGTGCTTAAAGACATCACCGGACTTGATAACAATACAATAGAGAAGATGTGGAATGACAAGAGTCTCACAAAGGTAAATGTAGTATCAGCTTGTTTGGGACTACACCTACCATTTCCTGTTTCAAGTACCTTGGTAGAGGCGGCGGCTCTTACATTAAATATGTTTGTGGGTTCGACAAATGCTAAGGCGGAAAATAGGTCATATCAAGGGCTTTTATCCACACGGTGGGCTTCTGAGTATGACGATATCTATGATGATTTGAAAGCTGAGGGAATGGAGACACTGATTAAAACGCCACCAAAGGCGAAAACAACAAAGAAGAAATCATAGATACAAATTAGATAATATTTTAAATTGAGGTCAGAGAAAATCTGATCTCTTTTTTTGCTTGTGAGAGAACACAAAAAATTCAAAAAATAATTTTGTTGAACTTTGTTCAATAAAGTTTGCTTCCTATTATGTACATAAGGGGTGCCTGATACTGGGTGCCTCTTATTTCTTTATTTTCATAAAAAAATTCTCATATAAAAAGAGGATTTGTCTATTGAACTTTGTTCAACGGGCAAGAATTGGACTTCTGCTATGCTATAGACATCAAGCATCCAAAGGATGTTCAAATAAAAAATGTTAAAGCCATAACGTGCGCACATTTGGCGAGGATAAATAAAATCATAGAAATTTTTATAAAGCTTTGTGGAAATTTCAAGATTTTATAGAATCTCGTCTATTTGCCGTGCGTCAGATGGGATTGTCTTCGCCAAGTGTTGCAGACAAGGCGGAAAGGACAATCTCATGACAAAGAAAGTAAAAAATGATGTAACCGCAGGCTCTTTTTGTGTTCCTCCGTACCACTCGGACGGAAAGTACAACAGTACACTTGAGGAAAGAATTAAAAGGACTCCTAAAGAAAATGCCATTAGAGGAATGTGGACAGGTAACAGAGGAGAATCTTGGTATATACCGACAAACAAAAGCATAATTGATATTTTACATATATTTGAATTGGAGGGTATATTGTATAAGGCGGGGATACCTGATTTTAGTGTATGCGCAAAAGTAACAGTTAGTATAGAAAATATGAACGAAATTAGAAGAGAAAACTTTCGGAAGTGTGATATAAAATGTGCAGAGATATGGAGTCGGGAAAAGTATGAAGGAAAAAGTAGATGGACTCCAAGCGATGTAAAACAATGGCGAAAAGAAAACGGATATACATGGCACGAAAGAAATGATATGGTGATTTGTGATTTAGTACCAACTGTTATGAAGTGACTTTTGTCAAGAGGTAGATCTTGACAAAACAAACTTTTTTCTTTCCGCTCTGACAATACTCACATTTTTGACTGACAGCATCAGGAAAGAGCCCTGATTTAACAGTTCCCGGCATTTGGCCACTCTGTTATTCGTGGATTGGTTACCTACAGGCTAATGGTCCGCCGTGGGCTCTGCGATCTAAAAGCGTGGATCACGGTTTTACGTGCGCACATAGGTGGTACGCAGATAGCCCGAACCTTGAAGTGATCACAGCCCCTTCCGGATACTGTCAGTTATTTACTTTGTTTTGTGGCAGAAAGCTGCACTCTGCTGCTTTCTGCCTGATCATCCTCTACAGCATGGACAGATGGCTGTCAAGAGCCTGCCGCGCCAGCGGTGCAAAGCACCCTTGACTGACAGCTGTCCATGCTGTACCTTTATGCCATTTTCATCCCCGTATTGTCTGTCATCATCCCCCACACAAAGCATGCCAGCTCCCTTGCAACAGCCGCCACGGCAACATTTTTCTTCTTTCCATGACGGATCAATTTATAGTACCGGCTTCTCAGCCTCGTGTTTGCCCTGTCTGCATATGCTATGACCTCTGCCGTATTCCCGCTCTGCCTTGCCCTCAATTCCCTGGATTTATGCCCAATGGCTCCCTTGCATATCCCACGTGCTGCCTCTATTAGCAGTTGCCGCAGATGCCTGTTCCCTGCTTTTGTTATCCCTGTCCTGTTGATCTTTTCTCCGCTGGAATTCTCCCCTGGTGCCAAACCCAGAAATGCCGCATATGTGCTCCCTTTTGCAAACCTGCTGAAATCCCCTGTCTCCACAAGCAGCGACAGCGCCGTATGCGTTTTAATTCCAAGAAAGCATCCCAGCCTCTTTGCCTTTTCTTCGTAACTGCTCTGTGATGCCAGTTCCCCGATCCTTTTATCAAACCTCTCAATCTTTGCCGTCTGTTCATCATAAGATGCCATATACTCATCCAGCGTTTCCCTGTATAACGGCAACAGTTCCAGCTTCCTCAGCCATGCAACATGT
>CAJTCE010000060.1 GCA_910574745.1 Lachnospiraceae bacterium
AAAGCACCCCAAATAAAGGGTTATAACCTGGAAATATCCAATATATTTCCGCTGGCTTTCTAAAAACTTGACAAAACGGGATAATGCTGAAAATAAAACTAATTAATCAGCGGTTCCTTAGATATAAAATTTTGGTGTATTCAGTTATTGCTTTCTGATAAGCGATTGATTATAATTGTGTGCGTAAGGCTTGCATATATTCTGTTGGCGGATATGTCAGGCAGTGAATTTATTAACAAATGGAATGAAAGGTACAAGGTAACGAGGATGAAAAAATTAAACCAGCTTTATGAGGGAAAAGCAAAAAAGGTATTTGAAACGGAAGATCCGGATGTTTTAATCGTGGATTACAAGGATGATGCCACCGCTTTTAACGGAGAAAAGAAGGGCACTATTGTAGGAAAGGGCGTTATTAATAACAGAATGACCAACAAAGTGTTCCAGCTTCTGGAAAAAGAAGGCGTTCCCACCCACTATGTGGAGGAGTTAAGCGACAGGGAAACAGCTGTTAAGCGTGTGGAAATCGTACCCTTGGAGGTTATTATCAGAAACGTGGCGGCAGGCAGCTTTTCCAAAAGGCTGGGTGTAAAGGAAGGAACTCCTTTTAAAGAGCCTACCATAGAGTTTTCTTACAAAAATGATGATTTAGGCGATCCCTTGATCAACAGCTACTTTGCAGTAGCCATGGAACTTGCCACATGGGACGAAATCGAGACCATCAAGAAATATGCTTTTAAGGTAAATGAAGTGTTAAAGGCTTATTTCTTACAGGCAGATATTAAGCTGATTGACTTCAAAATTGAATTCGGACGTTACCACGGACAGATTATCTTAGCGGACGAGACAAGTCCTGACACCTGCAGGCTCTGGGATGTAAACACCAATGAAAAGCTGGATAAGGACCGTTTCCGCAGGGATTTGGGCAACGTAGAAGAAGCATATAACGAAGTATTTAAGAGATTGGGATTATAAAAAGATGAAAAACAGTCACAGCAGTCAGATTATGGATGAACATTTAAAAGAGGAATGTGGCGTTTTCGGTATGTATGATTTTGACGGCAATGACGTAGCTACCAGTATTTATTACGGCCTGTTCGCGCTACAGCACAGAGGACAGGAAAGCTGCGGCATTGCCGTTAGTGATACTATGGGACCGAAAGGAAAGGTTTCAACCTGCAAGGATATGGGACTTTTGAATGAAACCTTTACGCCCGATACGCTTCAAGGATTGAAAGGAGATATCGGTGTAGGGCATGTGCGCTATTCCACGGCGGGGAGCTCTACCAGGGAAAATGCCCAGCCGTTGGTCTTAAACTATGTAAAGGGAACCTTGGGCCTTTCCCACAACGGGAATTTGATCAATGCCCCAGAGCTTCGTAAGGAGCTGGAATATACCGGAGCCATTTTCCAGACTACTATTGATTCAGAGGTAATCGCTTATCACATAGCAAGGGAACGCTTGAATTCAGCAACCGTGGAAGAGGCGGTAGGGCGCGCCATGAAGAAAATAAAAGGAGCTTATTCCCTGATCGTCATGAGCCCAAGGAAGCTGATTGGAGCCAGAGACCCTTTCGGATTCCGTCCTTTGTGTATCGGAAAACGGGATAATTGTTACATATTGGCAAGCGAGACCTGTGCCCTTGACACCATCGGCGCAGAGTTTGTCAGGGATGTGGAGCCGGGAGAAATTGTGACCATCAGCCCCGATAAGGGAATTGAATCGGATAAGAGCCTTTCTATTCCAAGAAAGGAGCATGGCAGATGCGTTTTTGAATACATTTATTTTGCAAGGCCGGACAGTATTTTGGATGGCGTCAGCGTTTACCATTCCCGAATTATGGCAGGGAAATTTCTGGCAATGGATTGCCCTGTGGAAGCGGATATTGTAACCGGCGTGCCGGAATCCGGTAACTGCGCCGCTATGGGCTATGCCGTGGAGTCGGGAATCCCTTATGCAACAGCTTTTGTAAAAAACACCTATGTGGGGCGTACCTTTATTAAACCCAAGCAGAAAAACCGGGAGAGCAGCGTACAGGTAAAATTAAACCCCATACGTGAGGTGGTGCAGGGCAAGAGAGTCATTATGATTGATGATTCCATCGTCAGGGGAACTACCTCGGACAGAATCGTAAAAATGCTGCGGGACGCAGGGGCAAAGGAAGTGCATGTGCGTATTTCATCCCCTCCCTTTTTATGGCCCTGCTATTTCGGGACGGATGTGCCCGCAAGAGAACAGTTAATCGCCTATAACCGTACAATAGAGGAAATACGTGACGTAATCGGAGCGGACAGCCTGGGATATCTGAACATTGAACGTCTTTCGGAAATCGTAGACGGAAAGGAAATCTGTAAAGGATGCTTTACGGGACAGTATCCTATGAAGCCGCCGTCAGAGGATATAAGGGGAGAATTTGAGGCGTAGGAGATTTGTCTTTTACCTAGCTATTTTACACAAAATTTGCTATAATAAAAGGCAAAGCATAAAACGGCATGCGGATGCATGGCAATAATTCGTGAACAATCTGAAAGGGGTAAAAGTATATGCTAGCAACATTGATTCCATTTTTTGACAAGGATATGAAGGTATCTGCCTACTCTCTGTTTTCACAGAAGGAGAACTACCTGTTAAATCCGGATTTGCAGGGCGGAGCCATGTTGAACGGTGCAGGAAGGATAGACGGCTTAGAGATCATAGAGAATATCGGTCTTGACACATTGACACCGAATACGGACGTTTTTCTGCCTATAGGGAATATTAATGTATTTTCCGATATTGAGTCGCAGGTTAATGCTAAGATGCGCAGTCGGCTGGTTCTTTTGTTTGATAATTCCATTACGAATACGGAGGATTATCGGAAACGTCTGAAGGAATTAAAAGAGGGCGGCTTTAAACTGGCAATTTACAAAGTTCCCATAGCAGAGTTTGAGAGTAAAAAAGAGATTCTTGAACAAATGACCTACATTATTCTTGACAGTAAAAAGATAAACCTGGATAAGGCAAAAATATATTTTTCGCACCAGTATCCGCAGATTAAGATCTGCGTGGGCAATGTGACTGACCAAAAGACCTTTGACCAATTGAAAAATGATGAGGCGTTTCCTCTTTTTGAGGGCAGATTTTACCGCCTTCCGGTCACAAGAGGAGATACAAAGATTGAGCCCCTCAAGGTCAACTATCTTGCATTGATGAATATTGTCAACGATGAAGATTATGAATTGACAAAGGCGGCTGATATCATCGGTCATGATACGGCATTGGTGGTTTCCCTGCTTGATATGGTAAATCGTATTGCCATCAATTCGAAGATAACCTCCATCCGTCATGCGGCAGCGATTCTTGGTCAGAAGGAACTAAAGAAATGGATCAACACGGTCATTACAAAGGAGTTATGTGCCGATAAGCCCAATGAGATTACCAGAATTTCCCTTCTTAGGGCGATGTTTGCGGAATCCTTGGCGCCGGCTTTTGAACTGGCGTTACATGCTTCAGAATTATTCTTAATGGGGCTGTTTTCGGTATTGGATATTATTTTGGATGTGCCCATGGAAGAGGCGCTTAGCAAGGTCAATGTGTCCAAGAATATCAGAAATGCAATTTTAAACCAAAAGGGTGCGTTTGCAGAGGTGTATGAATTCATGGCTGCTTACGAGAATGCTGATTGGCAGGAAGTGTGCAGATGGATGGTAGTCAAGGATATTGATGTTGACACGGTATATAAGGCATATACGGAAACAATGATCTGGTATCGGGAGATGTTTTTCTAAATCTGTGATAAAAAGAGCGGGAGTGCTTCCATACATAAAATCAGCATGGCATTATCCACGGCCGGAGGTATAAGCTTGTGAATATAACAGATAAAAATATAGACGGCGGGAAAGCCTTCGACTGGGGAAAAACTTCGGCGGACTATGCGAAATTCCGTGATATTTATCCCCGGGAATTTTATGATAAAATCATAAGCCGCGGGTTGTGCATAAATGGACAGAAGGTTCTTGACGTAGGCACGGGAACGGGAGTGCTTCCAAGGAACATGTACCGTTATGGCGCCAAATGGATTGGTACGGATATTTCGGAAAATCAGATTGAACAGGCGAAAATTCTTTCAAAGGACATGGATATTGATTATTATTCCTTACCCACTGAAAAGCTGGATTTTTCCCAAGAATCATTTGATGTCATTACGGCATGTCAGTGTTTCTGGTATTTTAATCACGAGGAGGTTATGCCGGAATTTTTCCGTATGCTGAAACCGGATGGACGTATTCTCATATTGTACATGGCATGGCTGCCTTTTGAAGATGAAATTGCAAAAGCAAGCGAAAAGCTTGTTTTAAAATACAGCCCTTTATGGAGCGGTGCGGGAGAAACCGTGCATCCTATTTTTATACCCGACTGTTATCAGGAGAAGTTTGAACTGGTTTACCACGAGGAATATCCCTTAAAAGTGCATTTTACCCGTGAAAGCTGGAACGGCAGAATGAAGGCCTGCCGGGGGATCGGTGCGTCCCTCGGGGAAGAAGAGATTAGAGCGTGGGAACGGGAACATATGGAATTGCTGGAGAAAATTGCTCCAGCCAAATTTGACGTTTTTCATTATGGGGCCATTGCGGAATTGAAAGTGAGAAAAGAAGTGTTTTGATGTTGAGCCGTATATAAAAGGGGAATGGTATGATTTGGGGCGATTAGTGTCATCAGATAGGTAAAAATTAAACATATGGACAAAGAATTGAAACGGCCTCGGTAAGAATGCCCCATGAATAAAATTTATTTTATACATGGGGATTTTCTTTGATAAATTGGAATTTGAAAGAGGGAAAAAGAGATGATTATAAAAAAGGCGGAGAAAGAAGATTTACACAAAATACTTGATCTGCAGTATTTGGCATATCAAAGTGAAGCAAAACTTTTTAATGATTCCAATATTCCTCCATTGAAACAAACTTTATCTGACGTGAAAAATGAATATCAAAAAGGTCTTATTTTAAAAGCATTAGATGAAAATAATGTTATTGTAGGTTCTGTAAGAGCTTATCGTGATAATGGAACAGTCTATATCGGAAAATTGATGGTTCATCCAAAAAATCAACAGCAAGGAATCGGAACAAAGCTTCTTCTTGAAATAGAAAAAGCATATCCGGGGCAAAGATATGAACTTTTTACAAGCACGAAAAGCAAAAAGAATATAATGCTGTATGAACGGTTAGGATATAGGATTTTTGATGAAAAGCAAATTACAAATGAATTAAGATTTGTGTATTTAGAAAAAGTATAAAATTGAAGCAGAGCGAAATGAGTGTAATTAACATAATCAGCAACAGACATAATTTCCTTGTCAGGAGATTGAGAGGAGCGTTTTATGGTAACGTCGGAAGTTGCGACGGAAATGATTGAAGAATGGAAACGGATATTCATACTTACCGTGTGGGAGATGTTCTTGTGGGCATTGATACTATAAGCGGGGAATTTTTCGTTGAATGTGAAGATATAGAAAAGGCGGATGGCATTTATGGACTACATGATCAGAGAAATGAGAAAAGAAGAATATGATCTGCTTGAGGATTTTTTGTATGAGGCAATCTTTATACCGGAGGGCATATCCGTCCCGTCGAAATCCATTATCATGCAGCCCGGGCTACAGGTATATATCACTGATTTTGGCAAGAGAAAGGACGATATTGCTTTTGTGGCGGAAATTGGCGGGAAAGTGACAGGAGCTGTCTGGGCAAGGATTATGGATGATTATGGGCACATTGATGACAGTACGCCGTCTCTGGCAATTTCCTTGTATAAAGAGTATCGGGGACGGGGAATGGGTACTGCCATGCTGCAGGAAATGCTTTCTGCGTTGAGGCAGAGAGGTTATGAGAGGACATCGCTGGCGGTACAAAAGGCAAATTATGCTGTTAAAATGTATCGAAAGGCAGGCTTTGAAGTTGTAGACGAAAATGAGGAGGAATACATTATGGCGTTCCGGCTGCAGTAAGTTAGAATCATAAAGGAGGAAACATATGAATTGTAATATCGGGTCATTATACATATGTGTGAAAGACATGGACAGGGCAATTGCTTTTTATGAAGCGTTTTTTGAACAGCAGGTAACGGAAAAAGATGATATATACAGTGTTTTTGATGTCAGTGGATTTCGTTTTGGTTTATTTGCTTATGAAAAAATGAATGAAAAGCATGTGTTCGGCAGTAATTGTCTGCCCAGCGTCAGTGTGGAGAATGTGGATGCCTTAAATGAAAAGATACGGGATAAGAAATTATGTTTTCCGTTGGCAAGGATAGGGAAAAACTGGGTCGCTGAGTTTGTTGATTCAGAAGGCAATCATATTGAAGTAACGGCACCGGCATGATTTTTTTAAGCAGAAACAGAAGCTCTTTTAGTTTGGAATATCGGAGGTAGAAATGGACACATCTCTATATTACAGAGAAAAAGGCAGGGGAATTCCCCTGATTCTTTTACACGGCAACGGCGAAAACGGAGACTACTTCCGGCATCAGATAGAGCATTTTTCCAAGAGCTACAGAGTCATTGCCCTAGATACCAGAGGGCACGGTAAATCGCCCAGAGGAACCGCGGCTTTTACCATGGAGCAGTTTGCGGAAGATTTGAACGGACTTATGGTAAAGCTGGGAATTCCGAAAGCTATTATCTTAGGATTTTCCGATGGCGCCAATATTGCCATGAAATTTGCATTGAAATATCCCGGAAAAGTTTATGCGTTAGTTCTAAACGGAGGGAATTTAAATACGAGAGGCGTGAAAAGAAAAATTCAGATTCCCATAGAAATCGGATATAAGATCACAAAAGTATTTGCAAATAAGTCGGAAGAGGCAAAGAAGCATATGGAACTGCTGGGCTTAATGGTCCATGAACCCGATATAAAGCCGGAGGAACTGCACGCCGTTAAGAATCCTACTCTTGTAATTGCAGGGACAAAGGATATGATAAAGACAGCCCATACAGAGGAGATAGCGAAAAATATATCCGGCGCGGAACTGGTCATAATAAAAGGCGACCATTTTATTGCCAATAAAGAGCCGGAAGAATTTAATAAAAGAGTTGAAGCATTTTTGGCAAAGACTGCTATAAGATAAAATATGGAGGAAACATTCATGAAAGCAGATGTTAAGTGTATATCCTGTATTCTTTCAAGTAATAAGGCGATACAAGCCCTGCAGGATGAAGAACTTAAAAGTGCGTATATGCATGAAATACTGGGAGTGTTGTATGAATATGGACAGGAGCAGTCCGTCCCTTTTCTTGTATCAAAGATTCATAAGATCAAGAAAAAGTATCTGGTTGAGAGCAAGGATTATGCAGCTTTAAAGCATAAATTCAATCGGATCATGCTGGATAAGGAGAAGGAGATTGAAGCCGCCGTCCGAGGCACTGAGGATGTGATATATAGCTGTATCAGTTATGTATGCGCAGGAAACTACATTGATTTTGGAGCAATGGAGAATGTAGAGGAGGAAGTCCTGCAGACTATTTTGGACCGGGCGAAAGATGAAAAGGTATCAAGGGAAATATACCGCAGCTTTAGAGAAGATCTGGACCGGGCACGCACTCTGGTATATTTAACGGATAATTGTGGCGAAATTGTGTTGGATAAGCTGTTTATCAAGCTTTTGAAAGAGCGGTACGAAAATCTGCAGATTACCGTTATTGTACGCGGTAAAGACGTTATTAACGATGCCACAATGGAAGATGCAGAGGAAGTGGGACTTACGGATCTTGTAACATGCATCGGGAATGGCAGCGATGCGCCCGGGACTGTTTTGGAGGAAATTTCAGAAGAAGCAAGGCGGCATATTTTACAGGCGGATGTGATCATTTCCAAAGGTCAGGGGAATTTTGAAAGTCTGGCAGGATGCGGACTGCATCCCTATTTTCTTTTCCTGTGCAAATGCGACTTGTTTACAGAGAGATTCGGCCTGGAAAGGTTTTCATCAGTTTTTATGAAGGAATAAGAGTGCTTTACAAAAATACAATAATCAGCTAAGATAAGCACATGAAAAGATACCATTTAAAAGGAGAACCAGATATGAGTAACGACAAATACGTAAGTCCCTTGTCAGAGCGTTATGCCAGCAGAGAAATGCAGTACATTTTTTCGCCTGACATGAAATTTACCACATGGAGAAGATTGTGGATTGCTTTGGCGGAAACGGAGATGGAGCTGGGACTTTCCCAGGATGGGAAGCCGGTAATTACCGCAGAACAGATTGCGGAATTAAAGGAGCATGTAACCGATATTAATTATGATGTGGCAAAGGCCCGTGAAAAAGAAGTCCGTCACGATGTTATGAGTCACGTTTATGCATATGGAAAGCAGTGCCCCAAGGCAGCGGGAATCATCCATTTAGGGGCAACCTCCTGCTATGTAGGGGACAACACGGATATTATCGTTATGACTGAGGCTCTTAAGCTGGTTAAGAAAAAACTGGTCAATGTTATTGCAAAGCTCGGAGAGTTTGCGGACAAGTATAAGGATCAGCCCACACTGGCATTTACCCATTTCCAGCCCGCACAGCCTACTACCGTGGGAAAGAGGGCGACTCTCTGGGCCCAGGAGTTTTGTATGGATTTAGAGGACCTTGATTATGTGCTTTCCACCATGAAGCTTTTAGGCTCCAAGGGAACAACGGGAACACAGGCTTCTTTTCTGGAGCTTTTTGACGGAGACCAGGAGACGATTGACAAAATCGACCCCATGATTGCAAAGAAAATGGGATTTGATAATTGCGTGGCTGTTTCGGGACAGACCTACAGCCGCAAGACGGACACAAGAGTCTGCAATATTTTGGCGGGCATTGCGGCAAGCGCCCACAAGATGAGCAATGATATCCGTCTCTTACAGCATTTAAAAGAAGTGGAGGAGCCTTTTGAGAAGAGCCAGATTGGATCTTCTGCCATGGCATATAAGAGAAATCCCATGAGAAGCGAGAGGATTGCTTCTCTGGCAAGATACGTGATGATTGACGCGTTGAATCCTGCCATTACCTCCGCTACACAGTGGTTTGAGCGCACGCTGGATGATTCCGCCAATAAGCGGTTATCTGTTCCCGAGGGCTTCCTTGCGGTAGACGGTATCCTGGATTTATGCTTAAACGTAGTGGACGGACTGGTTGTTTATGAAAAGGTTATCAACAAACGTCTTATGAGCGAGCTTCCCTTTATGGCGACGGAAAATATTATGATGGATGCCGTGAAAAACGGCGGCAACCGCCAGGAGCTTCACGAACGTATCCGGGAGCTTTCCATGGAAGCGGGCAAAAATGTAAAGCAGTTAGGCAAAGATAACAATTTATTGGAACTGATTGCGGCAGACCCGGCATTCGGCATGAATTTAGAGGAGCTGGAGAAGACCATGGATCCTGCAAAATATGTGGGGCGGGCGCCGATTCAGGTAGAAAAGTTCTTAAAAGAGGTTGTTGCGCCGGTTCTGGAAGAGAATAAGGAACTGCTTGGTGTGACGGCAGAAATTAACGTATAATCTTTGACGGGGAGCGTCTCTAAAGGGAAGGCTCCCTGTTTTATGCTTCGTGACGGATTGAGACAAAAGGTATGAATATGCAGCGGAAGGTAAAAGTATATAGTGTATATTCATATAACAGACAGCTGTAAAAACACAGATGACAAATGACAGCTGCAAAAAAACAAATATAAATCGAATGATGCGAAATGACAGATGCGATGAAATGTTCAGTTAAGACAGGCAGCAGGCGAAAATATATGCGAGGGGACAGGAAAGACCGTGAATAGGGAGAAGACTGACGGGAAAAGAGAAAAACTGCATATTCTTCAGGTTCATAATTATTACACAATTCCGGGAGGAGAGGACCAGGTTGTAAAAAGCGAGGGAGAACTGCTTAGGGAGCATGGTCATAAGGTGTGGCTATATGAAAGAAAAAATAAGGAGCTTTCCCGTATGAGTGGTCGAAAGAAGCTATGCCTGCCTTTTACAACTGTTTTTTCTTTGAAAACCTATAGGGAGGTAAAGAGGCTTATAAGGGAGCAGAAAATCGATCTGGTCCATGTGCACAACACGCTGCCCTTAATCAGTCCTTCGGTATTTTATGCGGCTTTCGCATCGGGAGTGCCGGCGGTTATGAGCGTTCATAATTTCAGACTGTTATGTCCGGGCGCGTTGTTTTACCGGGAAGGAAGGATTTGTGAGGAATGTGTGGAAAAAGGGCTGTACAGGAGCATAAAATATGGCTGCTACCGGGGAAGCAGGCTGCAGACTTTGCTGTGTGCCGCAAGTATAAAACTTCACAGAATGGCGGGGACCTATCAGAGAATTTATTTTATCTGTTTAACAGAGTTTAACAAGAAAAAGCTTCTACGCCTTAAGGGAATTTGTCCTGAGAGGATATTTGTAAAAGCCAATTTTGCCGAAGCTGGCGGGGAGACGGTTTTTCCGAAGCAAAGAGAGGACTATTTTTTTTACGGGGGCCGTCTGGAAGAGGAAAAGGGGATTAAGGTTTTAATGAAGGCTTTTTTGGGACTGGAGGATGAAAAGCTGGTAATATGCGGGGAAGGCAGCCTGACGGACTGGTGTGGGGATTATACAAAAAAGCATGCCATGAAAAACGTTACCCTGAAAGGAGCGGTATCCGGCGAAGAGGTAAAGAAGCTTATGAGCAGAGCCAAAGGAGTAATCATACCTTCCTTGTGGTATGAAGGGTTTCCCATGATAATGGCGGAAGCGTACAGCGTCAGAACACCGGTTATCGGTTCGGATGTAGGAAATGTAGGACAGCTCATAAAGGAGCATGGAGGCGGATGGACATTTGAAACCGGAAATGCAGAAGCTTTAGCGGAGGCTGTCAAAATCTGCAACAGGGAGCAGGAGAGCATTCCTGTGACAGAAGGCGGAATGAGTAAAGGAGACTGGTCAAAGGAAGGAAATTATAAGAGATTGATACAGATATACAGGAGGTGTATAGCGGATGTTCGGAAAGCCCAAAAAAAACGAGCAGCTGGAAATGAAATTAAAAACGTTGCAGATGAATTTTGAAAATAATTATAAGGATGCCGCTAAGTTAAACTATGAGGAATATTGGAAACTGCTTGAAAGGCTTATGGCAGAAGGCGTTTTGAAGGCGGGACAGGCGGATTATTACAAAGAACGCGGCGAAGCGCTGAGAGCGCAGATGGACAATTTTAACCATCAGAATAATGTTAAAACCTTTTGATAAGAGGAGAAGAAGATTTTACGGGAAAGTTTGGGAATGGTATAAGAACGGGAAGACAGTATGATTGCCCGGAAGTAGAAAGGCGGAAAAGGGAGGAAGGATGAACGGAAATCTGGAATATTACAGGGTATTTTATTATGCGGCGGAATATAAAAGCCTGACCCGGGCGGCAAAGGAGCTGTCTATTTCCCAGCCTGCGGTCAGCCAGTCCATGAAAATGTTGGAGGAAGCTTTAAATACCAAGCTGTTTCTGCGCACGGCAAGAGGAATCCGTCTGACGCCGGAAGGGGAAATTCTCTATGAATATGTAAAAAGCGGCTACGAGCAGATTGCACAGGGAGAGCAGGCATTAAAGAAGCTTTTGAATTTAGAGGCCGGTGAGCTTCATATCGGAGCCAGCGATATGACTCTGCAATATTATCTGCTCCCTTTTTTAGAAAAGTACCATGAGATGTATCCGGGAATTAAGGTAAAGATTACCAACGGCCCCACTCCGGAAACCATAGAAAAGCTACGGGAGGGTATGTTTGATTTCGGGCTTGTCTCTGCACCCTTCGATAAGATAGAAGATATGGAAGTAATACCTGTAAGGGAAATTGAAGATGTATTTGTAGCGGGAAGGAAGTACATCCGATTAAAAAACCATATGACGGATTTCCATGAACTGACGGAATATCCCGTTATTTCCCTGGAGAAGAATACCAGCACAAGAAAATATATGGATGAGCTGCTTTGGCAGAATCAGGTTGTATTACATCCGGAATTTGAACTTGCCACATCCGATATGATCGTGCAGTTTGCATTAAGCAACTTAGGGATAGGATGCGTTGTAAGGGATTTTGCAAGGGAATATATTGAATCGGGTAAGCTTTTTGAACTGCGCTTTAACAAAATGATTCCCAAACGGCAGATCTGTGTGATCACCAATCAGAAAATGCCTGTCAGCTTTGCCGCCAAAAGACTGTTGGAGCTTTTGCTTCAGGGAAAATAAAAAAGAAATAAAAGGCAATAAGAAAGCAGCCGGAAAGGTTTTGTAAACCTTCGGCTGCTTTGTTTTTTTATATTACTGGGGACCTATGTAGCTGCTGTTTCCAAATGCCAGAATCGGTAAGAAAATAATAGGCAGGAAAATCAGTCCGATAGCGAAAGCGGCGCTGTAGCCGAAGGACTGGGAAAGCTTCACATAGAGAATGATCTGAACCACGAAGTTTGCCACGGGAATCAGCATTAACAAAAATAACAATCCATTGCCCCATGCAATTTCAAACGTAACATAGATATTGTAAAAGGGAATGAGTGACGCCCAGCCGGGCTGTCCTGCTTTTGTAAAAACCTTCCACATGCACACAATCGTAAAAATTGCAATAAGTAAAGCTACAATCATATAAATGCCCATGAATGCAACAATAGCAGTGGTGTACGAATCGTTCATTATTTTAGTTCCTCCTATCTCAAAATTTGAAATTTGTCAATACATCTCCCGATATATTTTTAAATTTTTATATCATCATCCATAAATGGATGTAGTTACTGGTAAATAATGTTCTGACGATGTATATCCATATGCTTACCCTATCAGTTCTCGCTGGGTCTGTGCCCTGACATTC
>CAJTCE010000061.1 GCA_910574745.1 Lachnospiraceae bacterium
AATAACAGAGTGGCCAAATGCCGGGAACTGTTAAATCAGGGCTCTTTCCTGATGCTGTCAGTCAAAAATGTGAGTATTGTCAGAGCGGAAAGAAAAAAGTTTGTTTTTTCAAGATCTACCTCTTGACAAAAGTCACTTCATAACAGGTGGTGGAAATGCCGGGGACGATAGGGGGTGACGGAGAAATGGGCGGGAGTCTGAAATCGGCAAAGGAGCTTTTCGGGAAAATTGCTGTTATGGCTCATGGGTATGCCAGTCTATTGGCTAATAATGCTTTGGAGTATGATGAGGACGCCTGTAGTAAGAATCTTTGTGATGTGTTTAACAGTGCGGTAAAGGAATTGTGAGGATGAAAATATGAAAAAATTGTATGAGATTAATGAATTGCGGTTTGCGCTATTGTGGATTTTTTGCGTATTGTATTGTGAGCATCCCTATCAGGGGAGCTTTGAAATCTGTGGGGCGGGTTTGCTATGTCTTATAGCGGCATGGCACAAGTGTTTGCAGCTGCTTC
This sequence comes from Lachnospiraceae bacterium, assembly GCA_910574745.1. Classification (GTDB taxonomy): domain Bacteria; phylum Bacillota; class Clostridia; order Lachnospirales; family Lachnospiraceae; genus UBA2882. The sequence continues at coordinate 515 of CAJTCE010000061.1, forward strand.
CATGCTGTAAATCGGATTCCTTGAGGAGATGATGTTCCGTGGTTTTTTATTCCGGGCGCTTTTGAAAAGGGACCCTGCTCCTGTGGCGGTTACCATTTCGGCAGTAACATTCGGTATCGGGCATATTGTGAATCTTTTGGCGGGACAGGCGAAGCCGGAGATGGTAATCCAGGTGCTTTCTGCGGGTGCATGGGGATTTATACCCACAATGGTGTTTTATAAAAAGTAATAAACCGGAAATTGCGGATTTTTAGTGCGTAATTTCCGGTTCATTATTTATCGCTTGACAAAGCGACGATTGTGTCGCATAATAAAAAGCGACATATATGTTGCAAAAAGGAGATGTTGACATGGGAGTGAAGGGAGACAGAACAAGGGAAGCTATTCGGGACAAAGCCTATGGATTATTTTCCCAAAAGGGGTATAAGGACGTTACCATGAAGGATATTTGTGAGGAGACGGGATTGAGCAGGGGAGGGCTGTACCGTCATTATGACAGTACCGAGCAAATCTTTCTGGAAATTGTCAATGGCTTTTCGGAGAAACAGAGTCATGATATATCAAAGCAGATCAGGGAGCATGTTCCGGCTACCGTTATTTTGGAGGAACTTCTTTCAAGATATGAAAGGGAAATGGCTGATTGTGAAAATTCTTTCAGCCTTGCCATCTGCGAATTCTATAGTGATCCGGCAATTTCTGAGACTGAAAATTCCGTAAGAAAGCAATATGAGGTTTCCAAATCCGGGTGGGTGGAGCTGATTCATTATGGAATGGAATCAGGGGAATTTAAGCAGGTAGAACCGGAAGCGGTTTTTCACATTATGGCATTTGCCTATCAGGGAGTGCGGATGTACGGCAGATTAATGGAACTTGATGAGAATATTCCCGGTCAGATCATAAACGAAGTAAGAAGGCTTTTATTGCTAAAGGAGGATTTGAATGAATGATAATATTTACCTGGTAAGACCTGTATTGGAGATGAAAGAAGAGGCTCTTGCCTATCGGGAAGAGCATTTTGAAAAGGGAGAGAGGATCATCTGCGGAAGCGAACTTTTTGACCAGACGGAAAGCTATGAGGAGTGGCTGGATTCCGTGACCCGCAACACCAGTCCCGAAACGGTAAACGAAAACTGGGTAGTTACGGATACTTTTTTTGCAGTCAGGAAAAGTGATAATAAAATAATCGGCATAATCGATTTAAGGCATACCCTCAATGATTTTTTGAAGGATTTGGGGAACTGCGGATATAGTGTGCGCCCTTCTGAGAGAAAAAAGGGTTATGCCACGAAGATGCTTGGTCAGATTCTTTTAGTGGCGAAGGCGGCAGGATTGAAGGAAATCCATATTTCGGTGGAAAAAGAAAACGCCGCATCCGTAAAGGTTATACAAAAGAATGGCGGCGTGTATGAGCGTAGCTTTTCCCATGAAGGGACGTTGGCTGATATTTATAAAATTTGTTTTTAATAATCTGTAGACCTGCGGGGAGGTATCAGAAACTATATACAGCGAATGCGGCAAAAAGGCATGTTCTGGTTCGCATGCAGTCTCCTGTGGTTTTTTTGATTACTTTATGATACTCTTAAAGGAAAGAGAATGCAAAGCGGGAGATCAGGGAATGAAGCAAAAGAAGCTGAAAGCGGAAGGACCAAAAATGAAAAAGATTAAATTGAGGTGGCTGGCGGCGGCTCTGGCGCTTTTTTTCATCCTGTATATGGGGGGAACGGCCATAAGCATCTGGCAGTATGGAAAGGCTGATGAAAAGCAAAAGGCGGATGCAGCCATTGTCCTTGGGGCGGCAGCTTATGGGGAAAGGGTTTCCCCGGTGTTTGAGGAAAGGCTGAATCACGGTATCTGGCTGTATGAAAACGGTTATGTTGAAAAGGTAATCGTAACAGGCGGAATGGGAAAAGGAAATGAGCATTCCGATGCATATGCGGGAAAGAAATATATGATAGAGCAGGGCGTTTTGGAAGATGCCATCTTAATCGAGGAGGAATCAACCGTAACCCAGGAAAATCTTGAAAATGCAAAGGAATTAATGGATGAAAATTCTTATTCCACCGCTATCATCGTCAGTGATCCTTTGCATATGAAACGGTCCATGTTAATGGCAAAAGACTGCGGAATCGAGGCATACAGCTCGCCGACGCCCACCACCCGTTATAGAACCTTAAAAAGCAAGCTTCCCTTTCTGGCGAGAGAAGAATTTTTTTACATAGGATATAAAATCTATCGAATCTGCTTTCTGTGGAAATAAAAATGCTGCCGATAACCTATAAATTATCGGGCAGCATTTTTGTTCTCGCATTTCATATTCTTTAGAACGTTTATTCTCTAAGGAGTGTAAATCTGTGTTGTGGCGGGATATTTGGTTTGGAAAGCTTATGCTAACTGTCCGGCGGCAGCCATGGCGCTCCGGATCAGAGTGTTGAAATCCTTTGGATCCCAAGCGGCCCGCCCTATGTAGAGCCCGTCGATAGAGGGCTGTGTGATCAGTTCGCCGGCATTCCCGGCATTAACGCTCCCACCGTATAAAACGGGTATCTGTGCAGAGTCTGAACCAAAAAGGGAGGACAAGGTGTCCTTGATAATGCCATGCATTTCTTCGGCGTACGCCGAAGAAGCCGGGGTACCGTCAACGCCTATGGACCATACCGGTTCATAAGCGATCCAAAGATAGGGAATCTCTTCTCTGGTAATGCCATGGAGCCCTATCTTTAGCTGGGCGCACAGTACTTCCGCACTGATGCCGTATTCTTTTTCTTCGCCGGTTTCCCCGATACACAGTAAAGCGGTAAAACCGTGGCTTAAAGCGGATTTTACTTTTTTATTTTCATCAAAGTCTGATTCATGGAAAATGTGTCTGCGCTCAGAGTGTCCCGCCATGACAAGGCGGATTCCCAACTCTTTGAGCATGGCAGGGGAGATTTCGCCGGTATATTGTCCGGAGTCTGCCCAGCACATATTCTGAGCTCCTAATGTCAAAAGCTGCGGCTCTACAATTTTTGTAGCTGCGGGAAGGGAAGTAAAAGACGGAAGAATAAACAGCTCCATAACCTCCCGGCTGATATCCGCAGTTAAATCCATCAAGTTCTTTAAATATTCTGTTGTTTCTTCAATGCCTTTGTACATTTTGAGATTGCTTCCGAAATATAGTTTTTTCATCCTTTCTCTCCTTTTAAACTACATATAAAGCAATACCAAGGTTTTGGATGATTTCTTTCCACTCTTTTGTGATCCCGTCGTCGGTAATGATAGTGTCCACTTCGTTTAATTGGGAAACATAAGCGGTTCTGATCAGACTGAATTTGCTGGAATCCACAAGAAGAATAGAGGTCAGTGAGGATTTCATGGCGGCACGCTTGGTCAGGACTTCATAATTGTGCGCGCATGTCAGCCCCAGAGTCTCATGTACGCCGGAAGCGGCCATAAAAAATTTGCTTGCCCGCTGGCTCTGGATCAGCTCGTTTCCGTAAGAGGACTCAAACATCTGGTCGTTCCGGTGCAAAACGCCGCCTGCCAGAGTAATGTTGATCAGTTTTTTGTCAAAGAGCTGTGCCAGCGTATAATAATTGTAGCAGGTAATGTTTAAGGTTATATCCTCAGGAATGTATTTTGCCATTTCCGCAATGGTAGTGCCAGCGTCTAAGATCAAAGTATCGTTAGGCTCGATAAGGGTGGCGGCAAAATGTCCGATCCGCTGTTTTTGATCTAAAAACTTAGTGCGCTCGGTATGAAGGGTATATTCCTTTTCAATGTTTGTAACGCTGCTATTGGAATGGGGAGGAAGCGCAATACCGTGGTTGCGGTAAAACAAATTATTTTCCTTCAGGTATTTTAAATCTCTCCGGATCGTCATATCGGAAACATTGAGGATTTCCGACAGCGCTTTAACCGATAAATCGGGAGATTCCTGTAACAGCGATAGTAAATTGTTGATTCTTTTGTTCTTTTTGTTCATTTTTGCCTCCATAGGTCAAGCAAACATGCTTTTGTGTTCATTTGATCCTCAAATTAAGGCTGACAGCTCTTTTTTCAACCTTTTACCTGCAAAATGTGAGACGTAGCTACAATATTATCACTATAATTATAACATATAAATGAAAAAGATAAATAGAAAAATAAATTTTTAATAAAAAATGTTAAATTTTGAAGTTTTAAACAAAAATATATGGGGAAAATAGTACAAATTTCACAGAAAGCAAAATGGGAAATAAAGTAAAAATTAAAAAGAAGTGCCCTGAAATTCACGGATTTGAAGAAAAATGTTTATGCGAACATTTACGGTAAAAATGTTCGAAAATATACAAAAATGAGAAAAAGTGAAATCGACAGCAAAAAAAGAACGTGATATGATGTGATCAAAGCAATAGCAAGGTCAGGAAAAACGTTACTACAGAGAAAGGAGAAGTAAAATGATTAAATTAAACAAAAAACTTTATCAGAAAATGTTACTGATTGCTCTTGCCGTTTGTCTGGTCAGCATGATTGGTTCTACTCTGGTAAATACCAACATGGGAAAGATTGATGTGGAAAATTTCAGCATTGAAGACGCTAACGGCAACCTGATCGCCTGTCAGATGTATAAGCCCAAAACAGCTACGGCTGAGACTCCGGCGCCCTGCGTCATAACTCTTCATGGAAGCTTTGATGCAAAAGAGACTCAGGATTATACCTGTCTTGAGCTGGCAAAAAGAGGATATGTTGCCATTACCATGGACTGTGACGGTCACGGAGATTCTGCAAACCATAAAACGAATCCCATGGATGCATTTTTCCTTGTAACGGCAAATCCCGGTTCCGATTTTGAAAGCTTAAGCACAACGCCGGGTTCGGGAATGTGTGATGTTGTTGATTATGTTTACAACAATCTTTCTTTTGTAAACAGGGAACAGATCGGTATTACGGGTCACTCTTTAGGAGGCAAGATGGCGAATGCATGTCTTGCATATAATAAGATCCAGGAATACAACGGCGGAGTAAACAAGGTTGCTGCGGTATTTCTTATGGGAAACCAGCAGCTTGGCATAGACGGGAAATGGCTGGATCATCTGAATTACGATCCTGATAATACCCCGGACAGCGGAGATGAAATACCTTTATATTATGATGTTCATTATGGTGTCAATGCAGGACAGTTAGATGAGAATAATTATCAGACGGAAGCGGGCGGCCCCGGCACCTTCTACCGTTCGGAAAATGCAAGAACACTGATCAATGAGCTGGATGGTTATGACTTAAAAGAAGGGGACGACGTAGAGGTAGGAAAGATTTATTCGGGAACGGTACAGGGCTCTGACGAAGAATTCATCCGCGTATTATATACCCCTTATGAGACCCATATTCTCAATCACTATTCCCTGGCAACGACTTCCAATCTGGTTGATTTCTTCCAGAATGCTTTCGAAGCGCCCAACTTCATTGACAGCGGAAGCCTGACCATTCAGTATAAATGGTTTTTCAATACCATCGGTTTAATCGCTTTCTTCTTTGTTGTGTTTGCATCGGCATGCCTGATGCTGACAACGAAGTTCTTTGGAGGATTGTTAGCAAAAGAAGAAACTGATATTTACGTACCGGAAGCGCCGAAAGGAGCGGGCGGACAAGCATTATACTGGATTCTGCTTTTGGCAGGCTCTGTCATTCCGGCCACCTTTATGATCAAGTTGGAACAATGGATCGGAAGTCGTTTGGGTCCTGACTTTGCAACCCGTTCTCTTTTCGGAACAAGGATCTGGCCTCAGGGGCTGACTCTTGAACAGGGTATGTGGACTGCAGCAGCCGGATTGATCGGATTGATCCTCTTTGCAGTAGGCTACTATCTGGTTTCCAAAAAAGCGGGCGTAAAACCGGAACAGTGGAATTTAAGGATAAGCTTAAAAGACCTTGGAAAGACTGCGCTTCTTGCCCTTGCAGCCATCGGTACAGGCTACCTTGTAGTAGGCTTTGCAAAATACTTCTTTAATGCGGACTTCCGCTTCATCAGCTATGTAGTAAAATGGCCGTCCAGCGACGATCTTTTGGTAGCAGTCAGATTTATGCCGCTGTTTGCAATTTTCTTTGTGGCAAACGCACTGTGCCAGAATCTTTCCAATATGGTTGCGGGAAGAAAAGAATGGCTGAATATTGTACTGATGTGTCTCTTCAACATTTTAGGACTTGCAGGCATCTGGATTTACCAGTATTCCAACCTCATTGCCAAAGGCGTCGTGAAGTTAGACAGCGCAAGGGTAATGTTAAGCTGGCCTCTGTTTATCAACCTCTGCCTGTGTACAGTCATCAGCAGAAGATTTTATAAGAAGACCGGTAAGGTATGGCTGGGGGCATTGATCAACACCATCATGTTTACCGTGATATCCTGTGCAAATACCATGACTTTGGTCTGCACAAACTGGTGGTTCTAAAAAATGGTTCTGATTATTCGGAAATTGAAAGCGTTCAAGGGGGAGTTCCCTCCTTGGACGTTATTCAATAGAAGGAGGCTATATGAGAAAAATAATCAATGAAGGGTCGCAGATCGTATCTGAAATGATGGAAGGGTTTTGCGGCGCCTATCACAAATATTATACAAAGCATCCCGAAGTGAACGGAGTGATCGGAAAGCAGAGAAGACGAAATAAGGTTTCCCTTGTTATCGGCGGAGGAAGCGGGCATGAACCGATGTTTTCCGGCTTTGTGGGAAGAGGTTTGGCGGATGCGGCGGCCTGCGGTAATATTTTTGCTTCGCCGGATCCCAAGACGATCTATGAAACTGCAAAAGCGGTAGAGGAAGGGAAAGGCGTTCTGTTTGTATACGGCTGCTATTCCGGAGACAATTTAAACTTTGACATGGGGGAGGAATTTTTAAATGCAGACGGAATTCCTACAGCCCATGTGCGGGTATGGGACGATGTGGCCAGCGCTCCCCCTGAGAGAACAGAAGACAGACGGGGAATAGCGGGAGACGTCTTTGTGGTAAAAATTGCCGGAGCCGTTTGTGACAGCGGTGCGGATTTAAAAGAAGCAGTCAGAGTCACGGAAAAAGCCAGGGACAACACTAAGAGCGTAGGAGTTGCCACGGCGTCCGCCCAGCTTCCGGGCGCAGATACCCCCATATTTGAGCTGGGAGAGGATGAAATCGAGTATGGCATGGGGCTTCACGGAGAAAAAGGCGTTTTAAGGACGAAATGGCAGCCGGCGGACAAGCTGGTGGAGAAGATGTATGACCAGATCAAAGAGGATATGAAGCCTGAAAAGGGCGACGAGGTATGCGTCCTTGTAAACGGGCTTGGTTCCACCACCCTGATTGAGCTTTCCATTGTATTCAGAAGGCTGAAGCAGCTTCTTGATAAAGACGGAATCCTGATTTACGATTCGGAACTGAACAATTACTGCACGAGCCAGGAAATGGGAGGTTTTTCCATTTCTTTAATGAAGTTGGACGATGAATTAAAGAAATATTACGATATGCCCTGCCAGTCTCCCTTTTATGCAAAAGGGATATTGGGAGAATATGCGGAAACAAACGACGGGCGGAAAGCAAAAGAGGAGCGGACGGCAGAAACCGGGAAGAGAACGGAAAAAGGCAGAAAAACAAAAGACAAAGAAATAAAAGAAACGGAAAAGGTAAAAGACCGGACCGAAGAGAAAGAAAGGACCGGGATGGCCGGTAAGAAGCCTTATGTGAGAAAAGAAAGCTATGAAAGTCTTACGGCAGAGGATTGCAGGCAGATGCTTTTGTATGTGGCCGGAAAGATCGTAAAAAACGAAGGTTTTTTAACCAAAATCGACAGCGAGATCGGCGACGGAGACCACGGTATGGGTATGGCTGCAGGCATGAAAAGGGCAAAAGAAAAACTTGAGACCATGTATGGAGAAGAGAATGTCTACGCCCTCTTTGAGGCTGCGGGCAAGGAAATGCTCTTGAGTATGGGAGGCGCTTCGGGCGTGATATTCGGAAGCCTGTTTTTAGAAGGAGCAAAAGGGGAAGAGGCAAAAACAGTTTTGGAAGCACGGGATCTTATGGAAATGGAAACAAAGAGCCTGAAAGCTATCAAGGAACGGGGAAAGGCGGAGATTGGCGATAAGACCATGGTAGACGCTTTAAGCCCGGCGGTGGACGGAATGAAGGAAAGCTTCCAAAAAGGATTCCTGGAAATGCTTAAGGCGGCAGAAGAGAATGCGGCAAAGGGCGTGGAAAATACCAAAAACTGTATTGCCAAATTCGGGCGCGCAAAATCTCTGGGAGAGAGAGCTATGGGCTACCAGGATGCAGGCGCTACGTCTACCTGGCTTATTTTCCGGGCAATGCGCGAGTTTGTGGACGGCTCCATGGAGCAGGTATAAAAAATCATAAATTTGAGGGTATCGTTTTGAAGATATAGAAAGCATGAGAAAGGAGGATGAGGGCGATGAAAATCGCAATAGGGTGTGATCCCAATGCAGAACAGGAAAAAGAAGACCTGATTGCATACATAAAAGAAAAAAAGTACGGCGAGGTAGAGGACTTCGGCAGTGAAGATCCCATTTATGCCCATACGGCGATCACGCTGGCAGAGGCGGTAGCGGCCAAGAAGTTTGACTGCGGCATATTACTCTGCGGAACCGGCATCGGCGTGTCCATAGCCGCTAATAAAGTAAAGGGTGCATATGCAGCTCTGGTTTCGGACGTATATTCGGCGCAGAGGGCAAAACTCAGCAACGATGCGAATATTATGTGTATCGGGGCGTTTACCACAGGAAAAAAGGTGCGGGAACAGATGGTGGACGAGTTCTTGGAAAACGAATTTGCGCCGGGATGCCCCTCCCAGCCTAAGGTTGATGCGTTTATGCAGTATGATGAAGGTAGATAGCTCTCATGCTGAGAAGGCTGTCAGGTGGGACGGACAGTAGGTAAAAATGGATAAATCACTTATCCAGAAAGCAGTAACGTTATGATAGTAAAATGTAAAGGGAGCCGGGTTTTTAGCCCGGCTCTTATTATAAATCTGCTTTTGCGGATACAGAAGGAAGGTTTGCCAGATTGTTTCCCTCCGTCCCGTCGGGAATGCTCTTTAAATATTCGCTATCGCCCCGATGGGCAACGCCTACGCCGTTGATCTGGCCGGATTTAGCCATGGCGACCCCTTCCTCTTTGGAAACGGTGCGCCCGTCGGAAAGCTGGTAGCCGGTAACCTTTCCGCTGCTTTTCACAAGTCCTACGATATCCTTGGCGTCGCTTTTCGGGTTTGGAATATCATCTAAAGTGTTCATTGCCAGTGAAGCGGTAAAATCTTTATGATCCATAAGGAACTCCTTTCTGTTATGGCTGTTGTTCATTCCCGCGGACAGCACTCTAAAGAAAACAGGCTAAGCCAAGCGAAGGCTTGCAGACATTTGATGACTGCCGCGGATTTTTAAAAGGTTAAGATAAAAATAGTATTTGTCCGGAAAAATGAATTATACAGGGAAAATTTAGTGCAAAAACAGATAAAAAACGCAAAAAATGAAATTTATGGAAAAAGAACAGCCTGAGACAAAAAGCATATGATAAAAAGAAAAGGATTTTCTATCATGATGCAGATAACACCACGTTTGACATTTATTCATTTATTGGAAAAGGACAGACCCCAGGCAGTGGCATGGATTAAGGGAAACGAAGATAATTCCCGGCTTGGCGGACTTGTGAAATTTTTTTCCACCTTATACGGCGGCGTATTGATTGAGGCGGAGATTTTCGGGCTGCCGGATATTCAGACGCAGGACTCTTCGGCTTTTTATGCTTTGCATATTCACGAGAAGGGAGACTGTTCGGAAAATTTTACAAAGACGGGAGGACATTATAATCCGGGAGGAATGCCCCATCCTATGCATGCAGGAGATATGATACCTCTTATGGGAAACCAGGGCTATGCCTGGACGGCATTTTACGATAAAAGATTTACAGTACCAGAGATAATCGGGAAATCAGTGGTTATCCACAGCAAAAGAGACGATTTTACGTCGCAGCCTTCGGGAGATGCCGGAGAGAAGATAGGATGCGGCGTTATTTTGATGGAAAAATAGAAAATAAAGTGTAAGCGGGGCGCACCCTGCTTACACAAAACTGCAAAACGGTCAGTCTTCCAATAAGTACCTTAAGAAATCGGCGGCCGCTTCCTTCCGTTCCGTCTTATTTCCTATGGCAAAGTACGGATTTTCATCTGCTTCATATAAGCTGCTGATCTTTTGAAGATCTCCCACATAAACGGCTACGGGAACCCGGCCGTCGTCCTCGTAGGTGTGGTATATCAGCCGGTCCTTTAGCTGTTCATATAAATCTGCAGGCAGTGAGGTCTGGATATTTGCAAGATAAGCTTGATTCGCACAGCTTTCGATTGTCCAATCCGGTGCGATCAGCACGTCGATATTACCTGATTCCAAAAATGCGGACAGCTTCTGGGAGTTAGCCACGTCTAAATTGTCGTTCCTGTTTTCGGACATTTGCAAGGCAACGTCCAGCCTGGCAGGATGCACAGTCGTATCGATATTTCGGGAACGGACATAATCTGAGATCAAATCGGTCTGTTCTTCGGAAATAATATTACAGTTGACTAAAGCTACATAAATGGAAGATTCCTTGCCGTATTCAATAAAATGCCGGATAAATGCAACGATACAGCAAATAGCAATGAAGAAGAGGACAATGGGCTTCCAATAGTAATAACAGAAATATTGCAATCTCTCCCGGCCGCTTTTATCCTTCATTATTTCTTTATTTTTGGCAATTTCATCTTTCAGCATATGCAATAGTCCTTTCTGGATATTCGTGCAGGCGCTAAATGCCTGTAAACAGTCTCCCCGGCTTCGCTTGCACTCATTAGGATGCTGCCTGCCAGAATAAACTAATGATAGTATGAGGGGGATTTTGTGTCAACAAAGTTCATGGAAATTTCATTAATTCGACATTGCTGCATGGCTGTGGGGAAACGGAAGCAAAGGGCCGGCCTTTTACTTTCATGCACGGTATTCCTGATTTAAAGAAAAATCGGTGGCAACCACGGGTTGCGACGCCGCTATTTCCAGTTGGTTGATTTCGAAAAAACCTGTGCTTATAATTTTACAGTGGAGGTATAATAGGATGAATTTCGCACAAAAGCTGACAAATTTAAGAATACAGAACGGTTATTCCCAGGAAAAGTTAGCTGAAAAGCTTTATGTGAGCAGGCAGGCCGTGTCTAAATGGGAAGTGGGGACAACATTGCCGGAGACAGATAAAATCGTTGCGATCAGTAATTTTTTTGATGTGTCCATAGATTATTTGTTAAAAGAAAATATAAATTTGAAATATGCGGAAAATCTGGAGCGGACAGTCATTAAATTTTTGGGCGCGGCCCGGGATATGGATGAAATCTCCCAGAAACTGGTGGGGATAATAAGAGATGGCATCATAGACGAGGAAGAGAAGGAATACATGAAATATATTACAAGGGCCTTGGATGAAATAGCCTTGATCATCGAGGAGGTAAAGCAGCGGATAAAAATATAGGATGAGGGACTAATTTCCTTTGAGTTTCCCCATTTTATGAGACATCATGTTGCACAATCAGCTATTTTAAAGTATTCAAACAGGGTTATCTGTTGTGACCGGACTTTTGGCGGCAGGAAACG
>CAJTCE010000062.1 GCA_910574745.1 Lachnospiraceae bacterium
GATTGTTTCTGAACAACTCAATTATATCAAAACCAGACGGTTTCATGCTATTTTTATGCCAGTTATTATTGAATTTTCAAGGTGCATAGGCATTTATTCAAGTGCGAAGTTTGAGTTATAAAAAACATAATAATTTTTATGGGGCATACACCGGATTTCTTTAATTTTTAAAATATCATCTTGAATAAAGGAAAATATATATGGAAAAAATTGTAATTTAAAATAGATTTTCTGAGATTTTGAATAAACTTTTTTGAAATGCCTGGTTCCGATAATTCGAACGTAATATATCTGGAAATATCCTCAATATCTTTTTTTGCCTTTTGTGTAAGCTTGATTTGATATTCAGCCACCCGCATCATAGCTTTTTTCTAATTCGTCAAAGACCGATTGAAAATCCAAAAGATTCCCATTTCGAATATCTTCTAATCCGTCTTCTAAAAATTTTTGGAATTCCACACCTGAGACTTCCTGATCCAGATAGATTCTTGCTGCTTCCATCATAAGCACCTCCTTTATTGATAGTATTATACTACTTTTTCATTTATTACACAACTATATTTCAATCAGGAATTCAAAAGAAAAATCCCGCTTTCACTCAGCAGGATTTGCGCATGATAATTTCTGAATCCAGGACAATGTTTTCATAACTGCCATCCGGATTTTTTATTTTTTTCAGCAGCAATTCCGCTGCTTTTTTTCCCATGTCTTCCATAGGCTGACGGATCGTTGAAAGTGCCGGACTGGTTAATTGAGACCACTCAAAATCATCAAAGCAGATCAAAGCCATTTCTTCCGGAATTGCCACATGATGATCCGCTAAGCACTTAAAAACACCTTGTGCCATTGGATTCTCCGCAACAAAACAGGCAGTTGCCCTCTTCTCCTGCAACAACTGTTTCATCGCATCATATCCACTATCAAAAGATTGTTGATCCATTCCTGCCATAATCTTCTCATCAAACGGAAGGCCACTGTCTAAAAGTGCATCCCGATATCCCCGATACCTCTCCTTCCCGGTAAATAGCACATAATTTCTTTTGCTATAGATATATCCGATCTGCGTGTGTCCTTTCCCAACCAATGCCTTGACCGCATCATAGGATACCCGATAATTATCACAAGTCACAGTATTTCCCTGTATGTCATTGGTTCTGCGGTCAATAAATACAATCGGAAAATCTTTTGAAGGACAAAGACTTCTGTAATCAAAATCCATTTGCTGCGGGCTTAAAATAATCCCGCATACCTGCTGCTGCAGCATACTGCGGAATACATTTAATTCATCGTCAGCCTGGCTTCTTGTCGTACATAAAAACAACGAATAACCTTCTTCATATAAAACATTGGAAATCTCGTCAACAACCCTGGAAAAAAAGGGAGTGGACGCTTCCTGTACGATAACCGCAACCGTCTTTATTGTATTTGTCCGAAGGCCCCTGGCCATAATATTGGGCACATAGCCCAATTCGTCAATAGCGTCATTTACCCTTTTTTCCACCTCGGGAGATACATATCTTGTTTTATTCACTACATGGGAAACAGTCGTAGCAGACACGCCTGCCCTTTCTGCCACCTGTTTAATACCGACTTTCAACTTTATTCCTCCTTTGGCACAACAAATTGCCAGTCCCGCTTGTCAAAGCCGAAATTGATCCGGCTAATTCATGATCAAAATATTTCTTTCAAACTGCACACAAAAGCATCAGGGATCTCAATCTGATTGACCGTCTTAAACAGAAGAGAATCATGTTCCTGCCGTGCAAAAATCTCCATGATCCCTGTGGAGTGCCCCATTCTTTCGCCTAAAGCAAACAGAAGATTACCCTGTTCATTAAAATGTATTGTCCGCACAGCGCCTCTGACAGGGATACGCGCTGCAATTTCCAGCCTTCCATCCTGTAAAATTTTTAGTATTACAATTTCATAATGTCCTCGTACCGATGCGGCTGCCAGCTTTCCGTCTTCAGTGATCACAATATCTCCCGCTGCAATATAATGCCCGGGCAGCCCCGATTCTCCCACCGCTCCATAATTTCCCGGCAGCTCTGGATTGGCAATAGAAAGCACCTGCAATTCTTCAACATCATTCCGATCCTGCTGTTTCCAAACTGCAATTTCCGCACTCATTTCCATAATGATATAATTATATCCGTTTTCCTTATGAAATGCAATATGCCGGGGTCCCGAACCCTCAGGGGCTGACCAGCTTCCTGAGATTTCAAATCCCTTTTCTCCGGCAATCCGGTTTAGAATCCATACCCTGTCTGCTCCGAAATCCGCCACAAAGCAGCGCTTATCATCCGCCGAAAAAAAAGCCGAGTGGGGATGGGAGCGGTCCTGTCTGTAACTTATACTGCTTCCCTCAAACTCAATGCGCTGTATAAACGCCCCTATCCTTCCTTCTTTATCCATTTCATAGAAGTGTACAGCTCCGTCTGCAAAGTCAGTGACTGCCACTGTTTTCCCGTCATGGCTTATGGATAAATGACAGACGTCCCCGGCGGTATTTAATTTTGTCTCACTTATAAATTGTAAAGCCTCCTGCTTCTCCGGCATTCGGTAGCTCCTGAGGATATCCGCTCCGTTTTCCGTTTTTCCCGTTATAGCCAGAATCTTTTTATCCTCGCTAAGCGCAATATGTGTAAAACCGCATAAATGGACCTCCTGTTTTACAAGCTCCAGCCTGTTTGCTCCGGCATCGTAATCGTAACGGTAAACGCCTCCTTGTTTTGCATCTCCTTTCACTCCTACAAAAGTTTCATATGTATGTTCTGGCATCACTTTCCCCATCTCCTTGTTTCATTCTAGCTCCCTTGTCTACAAATCATATGCGGGTTCTTTTTTTGCTACATTTTTCAAAATCCATCTTGCCTCTTCCATATATGTCATAGCCGCCATAGATCCGTATTTCCTCGTGGATCCGGCAGAACATGCATTTGCAAATTCTGCTGTTTTTCTCAGGTCTTCCATATCCAGTGCATCTATGGAAAATCCCGTTCTGGTTGCCTGAAACAATAAAGCTCCCATAAAGGAATCTCCTGCACCTGTGGTATCACATACATCCACCGCAAAGGTCGGCTGATAAACATAACCGTTACGGTTTCTCAAAAGACAGCCGTCTTCTCCCAGCGTTATTGCCACCAGTTTTCTATTTTTTCCAAGAAGCATTTCGCTGCCTTTTAAAATATCCCTTTCTCCAAAAAAATGTTCCAGTTCCACATCTGTTAGTTTCACAATATCACTGGTCATTACCGCATCGCAGATTGCAGTAATTTCTTCTTTTGAATGCCGATTTCCTCTCCAGTTACAGTCTATTCCTACCAGACTTCCCTTCTTCCTGACTATTGATAATATCTTCTGGCAAGTATAGTACATCGGTTTTTCCTTTTGATAGAAGAAAAGGGGAATCACAAAGGCCCTGCATCCTTTTATAAGCTCCAGATTAACATATTCCATCCCGGTCTCCACATCCGTTCGCCTGCTTTCGTATTTTAAAAAAAATCTATCATTTTCCTCATTGAAATGTACAAACATGATACGTGTTGCCAGTTCATCACTAACAGCCACATTTGAAACATCAATACCGTTTTCTTTTGCATACCGATACAAAAACTGCCCATGGTCATCATTTCCTATGGTAGTGATCAGGCTTCCCGTACCTCCTAAGCGGACGACCTGAGACAACAGGTTTCCCGTAGCTCCAGCGGGCTGCCTTTCATACAGATTAAAACCATCCTCCGTTTTCCCCTTATATACCATGTTTAAAATCAGATCCCCCAATGCAACAACATCTAAACTATTCATTTGTTCATCCTTCTCTCCATATCATATTACGACTTTGCATTTCTGGCCTTTTTAGTACGCACAGTGTCATAAAATACTGCCATTACAATGATGACCCCGAGGATGACCTGCTGCCAGAATGCATCGATCCCGTTTAAGTTCAGGCCGTTTCTGATACATGCTACAATGATGGCTCCCACAATGGCTCCCAGCATTCCGCCTTCTCCGCCGGCCATACTGATACCCCCTAATACAGACGCAAAAATTCCTTCAAACTCATAACCATTGCCTCCGTTTGTAGGCATGGATACCAAACGCCCGGCGAGCATGGCACCTGCAAGCCCTCCCAACATTCCGGTAATCACATATGCCAAAAACTTTATTTTAGTCACATTGATTCCGGACATAGAAGCCGCATCCGGATTGCTGCCCAGAAAATAGATATTTCGTCCAAAAACCGTCTTTCTTAGCATAAAAGATAAAAAGAGCGCTACTGCCGCAAATACATAAGCCGGTATGGGAATTCCCAATACGGAACCGCTTCCGAATTTTACAAAGCTGTTCAGACTTTCTTCTGAAGCGTATGCCCGTACTGCAATGGTCTGCCCGTTTGTCAGTATCATTAAAATCCCCCTGTATATCCACATTCCCCCAAGGGTAGCAATAAACGGAATCAGCCCCATTACCGTAACCATAAATCCATTGACCGCACCGCAGATCCCTCCTACCAGTACTGCGGCGATAATGCTTGGAATCAACGGAATATTCATACGGATGAACAGACAGCAGGCAGCTCCTGCAAGTCCTACAATAGAGCCTAAGGACAGATCAATGCCTCCACCGATAATAACAATACTCGCACCCATAGCAACCATTACGTACACTGCAGCCGAAAGAATAAGCGATGTAAGATTATAGGATTGCCTGAACGGCGGCGTTGTAATAAAAAGAAACATCATGATCACAACCAGAATCGTAACGGGGCCCAAAATCCTGCTCCCCTTTAATCCTTTCAATAATTTACTGTTTTTCATATAACCCTCATCCTTTCCCTTGTTTCTTAATACCAGTGGCATATTGCATGATATTTGATGCTTCAATTTCTGTTTGATCAAGCTCTGCCACCGTTCTTCCTTCCCGGTACACATACACCCTGTCGCTCATTCCGATCACTTCAGGAAGATCGGAAGAAATCAAAATAATCCCCATACCTGCGTCAGATAATTCATTGATCAATTTGTAAATTTCATATTTTGCACCTACATCTATTCCTTTTGTAGGCTCGTCAAATATTAAAATTTTAGGATTGCAGGACATCCATTTGGCCAGGATTACTTTTTGCTGATTTCCGCCGCTTAATAATTTGGCTTCCTGTTCCAGACCGGAAATTTTAATTTTCAGGTTTTTCACATATTCCCATGCATTTTCATCAGCCTTTTTCGCATTTACAATCCCTCTTTTGGAAAACCTTTTCAAAGATGCAATACTGATGTTTTTTTCAATATTCAATGGCAATGCCAGTCCATCCGCCTTACGGTCCTCTGTCATATAAACAATTCCGCTCTCTATTGATTTATGGACATTTTGCAGCCGTGAAATTTTCTTTCCGAATAAAACAATTTCATCGACCTCTCCTTTATCCGCTCCGATCAGTATCCGCATGGATTCTGTTCTTCCGGCTCCCACAAGCCCTGCCATTCCTACAATTTCTCCTTTTCGGACTACGATCTCACCAATATTTATATTTCCTTTATCCCTTATTCCTTTCACATGAAGAATCTCTTCTCCTATTTTGCGCTGATAGACCGGATATTTTTCTGTCATTTCACGCCCCACCATGAGATTTACAAGCTCTTCATTTGTGGTGTCGGCATAATCCATAGTACGGATATATTTTCCGTCGCGCATGACTGTTACCCTGTCTGCAAGGATCGTTAACTCTTCCAGTCTATGAGTAATATAAATGATACCCATTCCCTGTTTTTTCAGTTTTTTAATTATGTTTATAAGATGGTTTGTTTCCTCTTTTGTAAGCGATGTTGTAGGTTCATCAAAAACTACAATCTTTCCGCCCCTTGACACTACTTTTGCAATCTCGATCATCTGTCGTTGTGCAATGCTCAATGTCCTGACAAGTGCTGTCGGTTCAACATCCATTCCCACCGTATCCCGTAAAATTTTTCTCGTTTCTTCTCTCAAGGCATTATCATCCACAAGATGATGTTTCGTTTTCAGGTTCCCGATAAAAATATTGTTTGTCACATCCAGCTGTAAGCAGACATTTAATTCCTGAAATACTTCTCCTATCCCAAGCTTAAGGGCTTCTGAAGGATTCTTGATCGTTACCCTTTTCCCTTCCATCAGGATTTCCCCTTCATCTGGTGTATAAACTCCATACAGGATTTTCATCAGTGTGGATTTTCCCGCGCCATTCTCCCCAACCAGTGCATGTACTTCGCCCGACCGAAGATTAAAGGAAAAATTGTCCAGGGCATGCACCCCCGGAAATGATTTTGTTATGCCTTTCATCTCCAACAATATATTTTCCAATTAACCTGCCTCCTCCAAATAAAAGGCTGCCGGACCGCAGTAAGAACCTTCGGTCCGTTGCCGCCCAAATCTGAACATCCCATCATCCGGCAGCCTTTCTAAATCATTTACATAAATACTTCTGTTCAAATATTTTATTCTTCCAATTCGTCAAGATTTTCCAGTGTGATTACCTTACATCCGGGATCGATATTTTCCTTGGACACTTCTTCTCCCTGCAAATACGCCAGCATATTCTTTAATCCCAAATAGCCCATCTGATATGGCTCCTGCACCATCAGAGCATCGACAACACCGCTCTTCATCAACGCAATCTCATCCTGGTCGGAATCAAAGCCTACAAATTTCAAACTCTCCTTCTGATAAGAAACCAAAACGTTTCCTGCAGCCAGGGTAGACTGGTTATTTACACAAAACAGCCCTGCCAGATCAGGATTTGCAGTAAGCGTGTCGCTTACCTGTGTGGAGCATCTGTTTAGATCATTGTTATAATATTGAACATCCATGCATTCTATATTCGGATATTTTTCTTTACAGCGGTCCACAAATCCCTGAACGCGGTCAACATCGGACACGGCCTGAGGATCGTTTGCAAAAACAGCTATCTTTCCTCCTTCATCGCCTAAAAGCTCCGCCATTTTATCCGCCGCCTGTGCTCCGGCCGCTACATTATCCGTACAAATACTGGCGATATAATTTTCTGACGCTGTTAATGAATCCAGACAGATAACCGGAAGTCCCGCATTATAGGCTTCATCGATGGCACTTGCATTTGCATCATAATCCTGAGGACACATAACGACCGCATCATAGCCTGTACTGATAATCTGCGCCATTGCGTTGTTTATCTGTGCTGAGTCATGATAAGTGCTGGGCGCTACAACAGTTCCTTCCACACCATATTCCTCACAGGCATCCATAAAGCCCTGGTCGATGGAGAGAAAGAAATCCTCCGCTCCTTTTTCCAGTAAAGCAATCTTGTAGGTTTTGTCCGCCTCAGGAGTTTTGTCCTCTTCCGGTTCTTTTTCTGCTTCTCCTGAAACAGGCTGCGTTCCCGTTCCTTTACTTGTTTCCGGCTCCGCAGGTTTCCCGCATCCGGTCAACGCCAGTATCAGTGTTCCGATAAGTATCATGGAAATTACGTTTTTTTTCATATTACCTTCTCCTTTTATATTTAGTTTAACGTTTGCGCAATCGTTAAACTAAATATAGCATAGTTTTTTTTCTTCGTCAACTGCATATTGTTTTTTCCTAAAATCTTACAAAAACTATTATCTGTCCGAATAGCATATCTATTCAGCAGGAATCACATTCCGATCCGCTATCTCATCATAATTGCTTAAAATCAGCTGAAACAAAATGTTTTCACAGGGTTCATCCCTGCTTAACTGGCAATATTGCAAAATCGCCCTTTCAATTCCCTCTTCATGTAAATAACGCTGCAATTTACATGCCTCTTCATCGGCAGGATCATGATAGAAAAAACCATACGCAATACTGCGTGAAATAAAATAGGGTACGATCCGATGCCGAAGACATAGCAGAGCCGGTCCCACAAGCCGGTCATTTCGCTTCAATTTACGGATTGGTTCTCTTCCTATTCTGCTGAGGCGGTCCTCAAAAAAAGGACTGGCAAACTTTTCAAATTCGTTTTTTACCGCATCGTCATCAGGAATCGGAAGTCCATATTCCTCCAGAAGCGCCCGTCTTCCTTCTTTCCAGGCATAATAGGCACTCTTTCTGACATAGGAATCCCGCACGGCCTCATTGATGGTTTCATATCCATAAAAACTGCCGATAAAAGCAAATGTCACATGCCTTAAATTCTCGGACCAGATCTTTTCGATCAGACCAAGTTCCATATTTTCTTTAAGGACAAAGAAAGACGGATAATGATAGCTTTTGGGAAACAAAAATTTTTTATCTACCATAAGAACCTCTTTGTCGTCTCCCGTCAGAAAATAGGAATCTTCTAAAAAATTGTCCGGATAAACCACCTTTCGGTTCATTTTAGCCGTTACCAGCGCAATATATTTATGAAAATAATCCATTTCATCTTT
Organism: Lachnospiraceae bacterium; assembly: GCA_910574745.1. GTDB lineage: Bacteria > Bacillota > Clostridia > Lachnospirales > Lachnospiraceae > UBA2882. The sequence goes on from CAJTCE010000062.1 coordinate 8,397, forward strand.
CTCCAAAGAAGCTGAAATTTTCGTATAAAAATATTGCTCCAAACCCACAAAATTCCCACCCAGCAAGATTGCTACGGGCCTTACCTTCTTTAACCCTTTTCGCATCCTTACCATTTCTGTCAGATCCTTTGCCACCTGATCAAAAGCAGAGGGAAAGAGAGCCGTACCAATCATCTCGGAATCAGAAAGATATTCCATATATTTCCGATGCTCTCTAACGGTATCCACAACTTCAAATCCTTCCACGCAGGTTTTTTTGCACTCTCCTGTCAGCAGGTTTTTCTGTTCAACCGTATAATAGCCCTGTTTTGACAAGCCCCGTACCAAATTGCTGTCAATGTCGGCAAATACAAGCCGGAAACCTCCTTCCGAATAAAACATTTCGCCTAACATCCCCCGTCCGCTCCGCCCGGCGCCAATAATTGTGATCATGGGTCCATCATTCATTTTTACCACCTTCCAGATAGGATACGGCAATCAGATCCATATCCCCTTCAAAATGAATCTCTCCAAAAGCTGCAGGCACCAATATGGTTTCTCCCAGTCCAATGGCGGTATTTTCTATCTTCCCGCTTCCCTCAACACAGGTCATAAAAAGAAATCCCGGATATGAAAAGCTGCCTTTTCCCTTCACTATAAAACGCTTTGCCACATATTCCCCGGCTTTTTCATAATAGTGATAGATAAGCAGACCATTTTCCTCTACCGACTCTACAGCTTTTGCCCCAACCGGCACCTCCGGAATATTGACGCAGTCATATACCTGTTCAAGGTGCAGGGGACGTTTTGGATCGTTTCTGTCGTTATCATAAAAACGGTATGTGATATCGCCGTTCGTTCCAAAAGTCGCGCTTACGGTTCCTTTGCCATATCCGCCATGGATCACTCCTGCCGGCGTATGTACAAAGTCCCCGTCCTTTACCTTAATTTTTGAAAACAGGTTTTCCCAATCCTTATCCTCAACCATACGTTTAAATTCCTCCCGATTCCGGGCCTTATTACCAAATAACCATTCCGAAACATTATCTGATGTCTTTAATGCAACCGCCCCGGAAACTTTTCCTCTTTCATTTTCATGCCTTTTTGCATAAGCGTCATCCGGATGCAGTTGATATGACTGGAACCCGCTGTTTGCCGTTGTGGTCATACGGACCGGAAAGCTTTCCTCACTGCATTGAAATACCTGCGGATTCTTTCTGTAAAAAACCGACAAAGGCTCCTGGGTTTCCCGGACAATATTATCCAACTGTCCCGGTATGGCGATCACATGATAGATCGTTCCGATATTTTCCATATTCGTATCAATATGAAAATAATCAATCAATTCCCTGCCTCCCCAGATAAATGATTTGTATATGGGCTTAATGTGATATAACTGCTTCATACTTTTCCTCCTAACCAGAATAATAAATAGTCAAACCACTATTTTAACGTTTGCGCAATCGTTAAACTAATCTTACATACTATTCTGTCTTTTGTCAATAGAATATACAAATATCTGAATTTTTGAAAAAGTGCACGCACTCTTTAGAGTGTTGCTCACAGGAAAAATATAACTCCCTTTTCGGAATTGTGTACCTACTAAAAACGGGCTTATAAATATACATTGCAAGCAACAGGCTAATATTTTATAATCAAGTATAGAAATCAGAATTCGCAAAGGAGAACTTTATGAAAATGTTAAACCTGAATTATTCACGGCTGTGCCGTGAAAGTGGCTGAAAGCCACGTAGTTAAAGGGCACTGAAAAAGTCTGATTCTTTGAAAAAGAATTAGGCTTTTTTTAGTGTTAGCATTATAATAAAAATATAAGGAAGGGGGATTCTGCAATGTTAAAAGATAATTCACAGCTAAAGCTATCATTGTCGCCTTATCAGGGAATTTATGAAGTAATCATTCCCAATAATCAT
>CAJTCE010000063.1 GCA_910574745.1 Lachnospiraceae bacterium
AGAATAAAATACTATAGTCCGTAACAGAGAAAAGAATCGCTGTAGTGTCCATGTTTGCTGGACTTACAGCGATTTTATCTTCGGTAAACTGTCAAAGACAGGATCATACACCGTCCGGGGACAATCGTCAAGTAAGTTTCCACCGTCCGCCGCGGATGTTGCAAGCTTGTCGCACCGCTCATTTTCCGGATGCCCCGCATGCCCTTTTACCCAGTTAAAATGTACTTGATGCTTACTTTTGACTTCCAAAAGCCGTTTCCACAAGTCTATGTTTTTGACAGGTTTTTTCTGGCTGTTCTTCCATCCGTTCTTTAGCCAGGAATCCACCCATTTTTTTTCGAAAGCGTCAATCACGTATTTGGAATCCGAATACAGTTCCACCTGGCAGGGACGGTTCAACGCTTCCAGTCCTACAATTACCGCCATAAGCTCCATTCGGTTGTTAGTCGTCTTTTTATATCCTGCCGACAGTTCCCGCTCATGAAGCGCACCAGTCGCATCCACATATTGCAGAACGGTTCCATAGCCTCCGGGACCGTCCGGATTGCCTCTCGCAGAACCGTCTGTATAAATACTTACCTTCACTTAAAATCCTCCTGCCAGCTTTTCCGCTTTTTCTACCAGTTCTTCCTCAAATCCGAATGCCTTTAAAAGTTTAATGGCATTTCGTCCCTTTGCGCCGCCCTTTGTAAGCACATAGGGAAATGTTATATCCGCTCCTTCAACCATTTCCTCAAAATGATAATTGTCCATTTCTCTCTCTAACAAAGTGGTCAGCTCCAAATCATGGGTTGCCGCAAAGCACAAAGCCCCTTTCCTTGCAAGAGCCTTCAAAAGCTCGGTACTGGCACCGATCCTCTCAGCCGTATTGGTGCCCCTTAAAACCTCGTCTATGGTACACAAAACAGGGGCTCCTTCTTCCTCTACCCCGTCAAATATTCTTTTAATGGATTTGATTTCTACAATAAAATAGCTTTCTCCCTGTAAAAGGCTGTCCCGAAGGGCCATGGAAGAATAAATGCGGAAATAATTGCTTTTATAGCTTTTTGCACATGCCGTATGAATGGTCTGCGCCAACAGGGCATTTATGGCAACCGCTTTTAAAAAGGTGGATTTACCGGAAGCGTTGGAGCCGGTTAAAAGCATGCCTCTTATTTGATGCAGGGAATTTTTTACAGGATGCTCGATTAAAGGATGGAATAAATCCTCTGCCTCATAAAGCCTTTTCCCCTTTTCCACAAAACGGGGAATCGTATATTCATCAAAGGCTGCCCTGGCATAAACCACGCTGATGCATGCCTCTATTTCCCCCATTCCCAGTAAAATACCAATGAGAAAATTTTTCTTTTCCTTAACCACATGGAGCATGGAATACAGCTTTATTAAATCCAGATGAAAGATAAGGTTTAAATAAGCTAAAATAAGCCTGCTAAGTTCCATACCGACTGTACCGGCATTATGATCCATGGCAAGGAAGGATAGCCTTTTAAATGAGTTAAACTCCGCCTTCTCTTTTTCAATTTCCTCTATTTCTTTCGAAAATTCCTCTTTGAATTCCCGGGACATACCGTCAAATTTTTTAACGCTGTCTAAAATCCTGATAAAATAGGAAAAAGTGGTCAAATAAGGCTCTATCTCTTTTTTCTGCTTTGTATAGGTAAAGCAATGGTACGCCAGCATAACGACAAAAGGAATGAAGAAATAGGCATGGACCGCAAGCCCCAATATCAGACAGATGATTATGACAGCATCCAAAAGCTTGGTAAAGAAACAATTGTTTTCTTTTAAGGCATCCAGATAATCCAGATAATCATACACAGAATATTTTCCCGTTCTGCCCACATCGCCCATAAAGAGCAAATAGTTAAGCCGGTCCTTTTCATGGTCTTCAAAAAACCGGAAATGCCTTTCTCTTAAATTCAGCACTTCTTCCTCAAATACCGGCATACGCAGCCACCTGTAAAGAGCTTCTTCTCCCGCCGCGGAACGTGTATAGTCAATGGAGGTAAAGAGCCTGTCCATTTCCAGATCGTTCCATGTAATATCATCAATCACAAATGCTTCTTTTGCATTTTCGCCATATCTTACTGCGGATACAATGCTTTCCAATCTTCCATCCGCATATTTCTTTTCGGAATATTGCCCATACTGCTTTTTCAGTTTTTCACGAAGCATCTGCTTTGACCTTTTCTCATCCATCATGCCGGTCAGCATAATGACCATGACTATTAAAATAATAACCGTCAAAAAAGCGATATATTCCATTTCTTATGCCTCCAGTTCCAGTCTCTTGGAAATCTCATTGCACTTCTTATAAATTTCTTCAGGCTCTGTTCCAATATAAAAGCTGCCGTCCTCATATAAGATCTTTCCATTGATCATGGTCATTTTTACATTCTGCTTACTGCCGGCATAGACAATGTTTTTGGAAATATTGTGCACGGGCTGCATATTGGGCTGATTCAAATCGATCATAATGAGATCCGCCTTGCTGCCCGGCGCCAGAGTTTCACAATCTTTCCATCCCATTGCCTTTGCTCCGTTTACCGTAGCCATCCTCAATACCTCCAAAGCATCTGTACTGGAGGCATCTCCGTCATAGTATTTGGCAAGTCCCGTTACTAAAAACATTTCCCGGAACATATCCAGACAGTTATTGCTTGCCGGTCCGTCGGTGCCGATGGCAACAGGAATCCCTTCCTTTAAATATCTGGAAATGGGCGCGATACCGCTTGCCAGCTTTAAATTTGACGCAGGATTGGTTACTGCAATCAGGTTTCTCTTTTTAAATATTTCAAAATCTTCATCGCACATGTGCACGCAATGGTAGCCGCCGCCGCCAAAGTCATAAATTCCGAGCTGTTCAAACAGAACCGTAGGGGATACTCCGTAGCGCTCCTTACATTCCTTTACTTCCAACGCGGTTTCAGAATTATGGGTAAAAACTGGAGCCTTATACTTATGTGCCAACGCCCCGATACTTTCCAGTAATTCCTTTGTACAGGTATATTCCGCATGGAAGCCTAACATAAAGGAGGATAATTCATTTTTTCCGTTGAGGTTTAAATAACGGTTTTCCATTTCCTCTAAAGAAGGGCCAAATTTATTGATACCGCTAACCTGAACATTTCTCATACCGCATTCAGAAAAAGCCTCCTGAATGGCATAAGGATCCAGATACATTTCCATAACGCCGGTAACGCCGCTGGTTAAGTATTCCAGCACGGCAAGCTTTGTCAAATGATAGATGTCGTCATATTCCATTTTGGCTTCAACGGGAAAGACCTGCTTATTCAGCCAGTCCTGTAACGGCATATCGTCCGCATAAGAACGAAGCAGGGTCATGGCGGAATGGGTATGGGCGTCCTTAAAGCCCGGCATCAAAAGATTTCCCTTACAATCGATTTCCCTATCCCAGATTACCGGATGATTTCCGTTTTTTTCATAGACCTTATCCTTGTTTGTACCGTCTCCCACGTAGAGGATCGTCGTTTTGCTTACCCACAACTCTCCCTCTGTAATCTGTACAGGCTCTTCCATGGTTAAAATTTTTGCATTGTAAAATCTGATATTCATGTTTTTATCCATTCCTTTCTGTATTATTCAGATCGCAAAATATGTTTTCTCTATCACTTTTTGCGAAATTTACCATAAATTTTCCGGTCCGAAAGATTCCGGCAAAAGCTCTTCTAAAGTCATTTCCTTATAATCCTCTGTGCTTTTACAAATGAGCACTTCCATCTGCTTTGGATCGGAAAACTCCCTTAAAACCTGTCTGCAGATTCCGCAGGGATAGGCATAATCCATTCTCCCTTCTCTTCCTCCTGCAATGGCTATAGCCGAAAATTTCCGTTTTCCTTTACTGACAGCATTAAAAACCGCCGTTCTTTCTCCGCAGTTGGAAGCACCATAAGAAGCGTTCTCCACGTTACATCCTGTAATAATGCTGCCGTCTTCACAAAGCAGCGCCGCCCCTACCATATATCCGGAAAAAGGCGCATAGGAATATTTTCTTGCTTCCATGGCTTTTTTTATCAGTTCTATTTTCGTTTCCCGGGATGTCATGTCTTTTCTCCTGTCTGCTCTAAAGCTTGATCAATACATGGCTTAAAGACCGGTCAAATTGCCGGTTCCTTATGCAAACTGCATTTCTCTCTGAAGCTTCTTTGAAAAATTTTATTGTAATCATTTGATATTAAATAAATTTTTTGACAGATTCCGTCAAAAGTTTTTTGAATTTCGGCGCCGCCTCATTTGCCGCCTGCTGTACCTCATCATGAGTCAGGGGCGTAGGAGAAATGCCGGCAGCCAGATTGCAGACACAAGATACGCCGCAGATGCGCATTCCCATATGATTTGCCACGATTGCCTCCACTACTGTAGACATCCCCACCGCGTCGGCGCCAAGGGTTTTTGCCATCCTGATTTCCGCCGGAGATTCAAAGGAAGGACCTGTGAACTGGATATACACGCCCTCATTTAAATGAATGTCGTTTTCCTTTGCCGTCTCCCTTAAAATTTCCTGAAGCTTTTCATCGTATACATGGCTCATATCGGGAAATCTTGTCCCAAATTCTTCAATATTGGGACCGATTAAAGGATTGGGCACAAAGGTGGAAATATGATCCGTAAGCATCATAAAGGAACCTGCCTTAAAGCTTTTATTGATACCGCCGGAGGCATTGGTTAAAAACAGGATATCCGCTCCCATCATTTTCATCAGCCTGGTGGGCAGAACCACATCGGAAATATCGTATCCCTCATAATAGTGCACCCTGCCCTTCATACATACAACAGGAACAGAGCCTACATATCCGAAAATGAATTTGCCCGCATGACCCGGTACGGTAGAAACCGGAAAGCCTTCAATATCCTGATAGTCTATTTCCGCTTCTACCTTAATGTCATTGACATAATCCCCAAGTCCGGACCCCAGTACGATGGCTACTTTGGGTACAAAATCCGTTACCTTTCTTACACTCTTTAAACAATTGTTTACTTTTTCGTATACCTGATTCATAAAAACACCCCTTCTTTATGATATATAGCTTAGCATATCATAAAAAAGGGGGGATTTGAAGAAAATTTTGCAGTTTCACTCTATAGTTTAACTATATGGGTTTCGTATATGGCAATACCGCTGCAAATCTTCCGCATAAGTAAATTTTCAAAACAGCTCGGCTCATCCGGGCAGGTTCGCATATTCTTATATGATAATACATACCAATCCGCCGGTAGTATCATTTACAATCTTCTGCATGGAATCCTGAAGCTTGATCTGGCTTTCGTCCCCTATCATGGAAAGTTTGCTCTGGATACCGTCCTCCACAAGCTGCTCAATACTTTTTCCGAAAATATTGGTTTCCCAGATACTGCCTGTTTCATTGTCCGCATCTTCTATATAACGGATCAAATCCTCCGCCTGCTCTTTCGTTCCTACAATAGGCGCAATTTCCGTCTCAATATTGGCACGGATTAAATGTACCGAAGGACTTTCCGCCTTCATCTTTACACCGAATTTGTTTCCATGCTTGATAACCTCGGGTTTCCCCAGGGTAATTTCATCCCGTTTGGGCTTCATAACCCCGTATCCTTTCTGTCTTACCATGGTAATGGCAGGCAGCACGCTTTCGTATTCCCTCGATACGGACGCCAGATTGCGCAGCTTCCCAAAGAACTGGTACTCCGATGTAATTTCCTCTCCCAACATATCGCTTAACAGCTCATAATAACATTCATCCGCAATAGTCAGGTCAATCCGCACGGAACCGTCCGCCATATTAACCGAATCGGTCTTCATTTTTTTAATATACTTGCTCTCCAAGGTAACAGGATGTTCCATTAAATCCTTCATGCAGTTGTATTGGCCCATCTGCTCCTTGATCTGTTCCGTCAGCTCCACCTTTAAAGGATGGCTTGAAGGGAGCATCTCCACAAAGCCCTGCATATAAAATTCAATTCGGGAAATAGGAAATTCCAGCAGAATTTCCGAAAGCAGGGTTTCCATATCCTCTTTCTTTAGCTGTGCAAGATTCATGGGCAGCGCCGTCACATCAAATTTCTCGCTGATGCTTTTTGCTAACTCAGAAGCCTCCTTTGACTGGGGTCTTTCCGTGTTCACAAGTACCACAAAAGGCTTTCTCAATTGCTTACATTCCATAATGGTACGCTCAGTGGCCGGTATGTAGTTTTCCGCGGGAATATCCGTAAAGCTTCCGTCGGTAGTAATAACAATGCCGATGGTGGAATGATCGTAAATAACCTTTCTGGTGCCAACCTCCGCTGCCTGGGTAAAAGGAATCTCATCTTCAAACCAGGGAGTTTTAACCATTCTTTCCGCATCGTTTTCCATATGACCGCTGGCGCCCTCCACCATATAGCCCACGCAGTCAATCAGCCGTACCTTTACCTCTATATCGTTATCCAAAGAAATTTTTGCCGCTTCCTTGGGAACGAATTTAGGCTCCGTTGTGGTAATCGTCTTCCCCGCCGCGCTTTGGGGAAGTTCATCCACCACCAGCTTTTTCGTATAATCATCTGCCATATTGGGCACTACGCATACATCCATAAACCGTTTGATAAAGGTGGATTTACCGCTTCTGACAGGCCCTACCACACCTAAATAAAGCTCGCCTCCGGTTCTTTTGCTGATGTCTTTGTATAACTGAAAATTGTCCATAAAAAACCCCCTTGTATATACTGGTAAAATATATGCAGGGAGTTTTTTAATCATTCCTTTGTTTCTATTTTTCTTCTGATTCTTCTTTGCTAAACCGGCATTTTAATGGTTTCTCTTTCATATGATCCCTTCACCTTTGCCGCTCATCGTTTCTTCTATTTCTTGCGCATCAGCTCTACCATAGCCTCATTTAAACCATCAACCGACAAAAGATACATGGGCAACAGCTTGCCGATCGCCGTTTCCGCCTCACGCCAAGGTGCAGGCCTTGGAGACATCTTGGGATTCATCCATACGATCTTCTTGTAATGCTTTTTCATAAGATTCAGCCAGTCCCAGCCTGATAATCCGCCGTTGGGTCCTCTGTAATTGCCGGTTTCGGAATACAATTCCTCCGGCGCCATTGCCGCATCTCCCACGATCAAGACCTTGTAGTCGCTGTCTAAGTTTCGGAACATCCATTCCGTATTCACCCAGTCCCCGTTTTCACACTCCGGCGTCTTATAGACCTTGGAATAAATACAGTTATGAAAATAGTAGCATTTTACATCTTTAAAATGATTGGATTTATTGACTGCATGAAAAAGCCGGTTCATCAAAGAGGTGTAGGGGATCATAGTCCCGCCGGAATCCATCAGCAACAAAAGCTTTACCGCATTTTTGCGCGGCTTTTCCATTATGATCTCAAGCAGACCGCCGTTATTGCAGGTCTTATCAATGGTTCCGTCTAAATCCAGCTCCGTCTTTGGAATATCCAGTCTGGTGGAATACTGGCGCAGCTTGCGAAAAGCCGCCTGAAACTGTCTGTTATCCAATATCCTGTCATGGCGGAAATCCCGGTACTTCCTGGCTCCGATGACCTCAAAGGCGCTCTGGTTGCCGGGCGCTCCTCCCACACGGATACCGCCCACAAAATTGCCGCTGTTGCCGAAGGCAGTCTTTCCCATGGTTCCAATCCAAAAATTACCGCCGTTGTGCTCGCTGTCCTGATCCCGCAGACGTTCCTTAAACTTTGTCTCTACATCTTCCTTGTCCACCTGGACTTCCTCCTGGGGCGTATCCAGCCACTTCTTTTCTTCCTTTTCAAGAAGGGCCTTCATTTCCTCGGATTTGTCCAGCCAGCGCATCATCTCGGCTCCCACTTCCGTGTCCTTTTCCACATCCTTAAAATGCTCCATAAAGGCGGTATCGAATTTATCAAAATCCGTCTCGCTCTTTACAAGGATACTGCGGGATAAATAATAAAACTCCGTTAAAGAACTGTTTGCAAGACCTTTGTCAAGGGCGGCATGCAGGGTCAGCCATTCACTTAAGGATACATCCAGTCCTTTCGCCTTCAATTCATAAAAGAATTTACTGAACATAATGCTTTACCGTCTCCAAATCTTCATCCTTTTTGACAACAACACCTACGAAAGGCAGCTCCGCCCTGATTCTCTCCGGCTCAATGCCGTTTAACTGCAATGCATTGATCCAGTCAATCAATTCGGAAGTGCTGGGTTTCTTACGAATATCCCTGATAGAGCGGATCTGGTAAAATACATCCATGGCATTCTTTAATAAATTCGCTTCCACATCGGGATAATGGGTCCTCACAATCTGCTCCATTAAGGTTTCATCGGGGAAGTCAATATAATGGAAAATACAGCGGCGCAAAAAGGCATCAGGCAGCTCTTTTTCCGCATTGGAGGTAATGATAACGATAGGTCTCTGCTTTGCCTTTACCGTGCGCTTCGTCTCATGAATATAAAACTCCATCTGGTCAAGCTCCCATAAAAGGTCGTTGGGGAACTCCAAATCCGCTTTATCAATTTCGTCTATTAACAGAATTACCTGCTCCTCTTCTTCAAAAGCCTCTCCCAATTTTCCCAGCTTAATATAACGGGAAATATCGTCTACGCCTTCTTCCCCGAACTGACCGTCATATAAACGCTGAATGGTATCGTACATATAAAGACCGTCCTGGGCCTTGGTCGTGGATTTGATATTCCAGATAATCAGCTTCTTCCCTAAAGAATTGGCAACCGCCTGGGCGAGCATGGTCTTGCCTGTTCCCGGCTCTCCCTTGATTAGCAAGGGCTTCTCTAACGCAATTGCCACGTTTACACTTGCAAGCAGCTCCGGGCTTGCAACATAGTCAGCGGTGGAATTAAAATTTGTCTCCATATTTTGTTCCTCTCTTGGTTATTTATATTTTTAGGCAATTGTAAAACTCTGGATTCAGCGGCTTATAACTGCCTGTATTTATATTTTGGTTATACACTTCGCAGCATCGTTCTGTTTTGTTATAGTTTTTCCCTATACTCAACAATTAAAAAATCCTATATCCTTTTCCTTTGCAAACCAATTACTATCATGATACAATAATAGCGTTTGAAACACAAGAAAAAGCGGAATTGAAATTGCAAAAAAGCACAGAGGCATTCCGTAAAAATATTATAAACAGGAGCTGTTAAAATGATTAAAGATATTTTTACAACCAAAAAGCCGGCCTTTTCCTTTGAGGTATTTCCTCCCAAAAAAGAGGATGAATTTGAAAGCGTTTATGCAACTTTGGACAAGTTAAGTGCATTACAGCCTGATTTTATTTCCGTAACCTATGGCGCCGGCGGAAGCCGTTCCAAAAAAACAGTGGAAATCGCTTCTTATATCCAGAACACTCTCCATATAGATGCTTTGGCTCATATGACCTGTGTGGGAAATAGAAAAGAAGACATTGACAAGGTATGCGAAGAATTAGCCGCCGCTAATTTGAATCATGTACTTGCTTTAAGAGGCGACCGGCCTGCCTATATGACGGACGAACAATATGAGAACCGGGAATTTACCTATGCCAACGAGCTGATTACTTATTTGAAATCAAAGACTCCTTTGCAGATTACAGGTGCATGTTATCCCGAAAAGCATTTTGAAGCTATGAGTAAGCGCGCCGATCTGGCAAGACTGAAAGACAAAGTAGAATGTGGCTGTGACTTTCTTATTACACAGCTGTTCATGGACAATGATGTTTTTTATGAATTTCAGGAAAGCTGCCAGGCAGCCGGCATACATGTACCGATTTGTGCCGGTATCATGCCCATTACTTCTGCAAAGCAGGTAGCAACTACCATTTCCTTGTCGGGAACATCCATTCCTAAAGCGTTTTCTGACCTTGTTGCCAAATATGGGGATAATCCTGAGGATATGAAAAAAGCGGGTATTGATTATGCTATAAAGCAGATACTGGATTTGAAAAAATTCGGTGCGGACGGAATTCACATTTATTCCATGAACAGACCAAAAACGACGGAAGAGATTATGAGGGCGGTTGTATAACCGCCCTCAGACTGTAGACAAAGCCCTGCTTTTGCAGGGTTTTGCTATTGTTGGAACCGCTTTTCTGATATAATAAATATCAGAAGGGCGGTGTTTTTTATGATGACGAA
>CAJTCE010000064.1 GCA_910574745.1 Lachnospiraceae bacterium
TTATAGTGAAATCAAATATGTGTGCTGCCACAATATGTTGTGGTGGCTCTGAAGGTAGAAAATACCATTTCCTGGTGGCTCTGAAGCGGGAAACTGGTGGCTCCCAAGGGGGATAATATTCATTTAGCGACACCCCCGAAAATGGCGCAAAAAAACAGAGGCTCTTACTCTTGAACCTCCGTTTCTCTGGCTTTCTTGAGCCCTTCGGCTGTAGCCTCCATGACAACAAGCTCTTTTTCGTTCATGGAGTCTAAAAGTACATCAATGTGTTTCCGGCAACTGTTCCCGCCACGGTTGCCCTCCGTATAGAAAAACTGGTCTACGGATATATCGAACAGTGTGACGAGCTTAAAAAACAGGTTGAAGCTGGGGTGTTGGCCTTTGTTCTCAATATTCATAATGGTGCGGTCTGTCTTGCCGACCAGCTCCGCCACATAGGCTTGCGTCCAGCCCTTTTCCTCTCTGGCCTGTTTCAGTGCCAGACAGAGCCCATGAAAGTCAAACCTTCTTTCATCTTGGTTCATTCTCATATCACCCTATATCATTGTACATTTCGGGTTGAATTATGAGAATGTAATGCAATTTGATGTTATGGGCTATTTTATTTCATCGTTTGTGCGTATAGCGCAAAGAATATAAGTTTATATGGCTCTTGCTATTCAGAGACTTATGTGTTATACTGTTATACATAAAACCATAACAGTTGAAACGGGAGGGGTGAGGAAGGATTGAAGCTAATTATTTCAAATGTATCGGGTGTACCCATTTACGAGCAAATTAAACGGCAGGTCAAAGCCGCTATCTTGTCGGGAGAACTAAAAGAGGAAGAAGCCTTGCCTTCTCTCCGAACTCTGGCAAAGGACTTAAAAATCAGTGTTCTGACAGTTACAAGGGCCTATACGGAACTGGAACAGGAAGGGTTTGTCAAGAATGTTCAGGGCCGCGGTTGTTTTGTACTTGGTAGCGGTTCCGAACTTATGAAGGAACAACTAATTTGCAAAGTGGAAAATGGCTTAACAGAAGCTATAAAAGCAGCAAAAATTGCTAACCTATCTAATGAGGAACTACATCATCTTTTAGATATTTTATTGGAGGCGAATACAGATGACTAATTATTTGGAAGTAAAAAATCTGTCAAAATCTTTCGACAGTTTTCAGCTTCACAACATTACTTTTACGCTCCCCAAAGGATATATCATGGGGCTGATCGGGCCGAACGGTTCCGGCAAAACAACTACAATTAAACTCATTCTGAATATGCTCAAACGCAACGGCGGAGAAATCAAAATCATGGGGTTGGACAATATCGCTGACGAACAGAAGGCAAAAGCAGAACTTGGCGTTGTGTTTGATACCAACTATTTCAGTGATGATTGGAAAGTTTCTGAGGTAGAAAAATCCATCTCTGTTTTCTATCCCAACTGGAACTCGGAGCGTTTTAGTGAAATGCTACGGAAATTTCATATCGCTCCGACCAAAAAGGTCAAAGAACTTTCAAAGGGGATGCAGATGAAGTTGATGCTGGCTTGTGCGTTCTCCTATGACGCAAAGCTGCTGATTTTGGATGAACCTACCAGCGGCCTTGATCCAGTTTCCAGAGATGAATTGCTTCAGATCCTCTCGGAATACATTGAGGACGGAGAACACAGCGTTTTATTTTCCACCCATATTACTGGCGATTTGGAACGAGCTGCTGATTATATCACATACATCAGCTATGGGGAACTTTTTTTCACCGGCAGCAAGGATGAATTTGTTGATATGTTCCGCATTGTTAAGGGTGGTATAGATGAACTTTCCGCTGATCTACAAGCGAAGGCGGTTGGCGTTCGTACTTTCCCGACTGGCTTTGAAGCTCTGGTAAAAACCGAGGAAATTGGCTCATTTACAGCATTGGACATTGAACCGGCTACCATTGACGAAATCGTTGTGTTTACAAGCAAGAAAGGTGAGGATTATGAGTAATATATTGAAAGCTACAAGACTGGATTTTTCCCTTGTAAAACCGTATGTCAAAGTGATTGGGTTTACTATGCTTCTCCCCATCGCTTTTGCAGCAATCAACCGCTCTATATTGACAGGAGTTTCTTTCGCCATGTGCTTTATCGCCATGACAACCGGCTATACCTTCTCCGTCACAGAAAAAAATAGCATGGAACGCCTGTATGGTATTTTGCCTGTAAAGAAAAGTGAAATGGTAATGGGACGGTATCTTTTTGTTATTGTGCTTGGAGTTATCGCTTTGGTGGTGTCCCTTATCACACAGCCGATTGTATTACAGGCATTGGGAGAAACCGTTGAACCGTTTGGCATTATCAGCGCGGCCATTGGCGGCCTGTTCTTGTTTGCCCTTTACACGGTATTTCAAATTCCCGGATATTACAAATTTGGCTCTATCAAAGGCCGGGTGTTTATGTATATTCCGGTTGCAGGATTTTTAGTGACTTTGTTTCTTCTTCCTAAACTGCCTGCTGATAACCCCATTATCAACGCGATTGCCAGTTCACCTGTGCTGCTTCTCACTCTTGCGATTGCGCTGGTGGTTGTTATGTATGCTGTGTCGATCTGGTTCTCTGTCCAGATTATGAAAAATAAAGAAATGTGAGGTGGATAGTATGGATTTCACGATTTTAGCAGTAGTACTTCTGATTGGTGTCGGCGTTCCTGTTCGGAATAAACTTATTCGTAAATATCGAGAGGAAAAAAAGAAACAGGATAAAAACCGGAATGAAAAATGATGGGTGTGGAGAAAACAGAGTTTATCCGTTGCCCGATCTGTGGGAATAAAACGCGCGACAAAGTTAGAGAAGATACTATTCTGAAAAATTTTCCTCTCTTTTGTCCAAAATGTAAAAGCGAATGTCTAATTGATGTTGAACAATTCCATATATTCGTTATCAAAGCGCCAGACGCACAGCCGCAGAGCCGATAACACACAAGGTCTAATTCCTTGTGGTTATCGGCTCTTTTGAATGGGGGTGCCGCTATCAAGCTATTAAAAATGATGAAGGAGGTCTGCCTATATGAGTGAAGTTTTGAAACTGGAACATATCCAAAAATATTACGGCAGTAAAGGTAATGTCACAAAAGCAATTCAGGATATTAGCTTTTCTGTTCAGGAAGGGGAATTTGTGGGGATTATGGGGGCATCCGGTTCTGGCAAGACCACTCTGCTCAACTGCATTTCCACCATTGATATGGTTAGCGCAGGGCATATCTATCTGAATGGAACCGATGTGACTGAAATCACTGAAAAGCAGATTGCCCAGTTTCGCCGGGAGAACCTTGGATTTGTGTTTCAGGACTTTAACCTGCTGGATACTCTGACCATTAGCGAGAATATTGCTTTGGCATTGACAATCAATAGGGTTCCCGCAGGTGAGATTGATGGTAGGGTACGAGAAATGGCCGGAAATCTGAACATCACGGATATTCTTGACAAATATCCCTATCAGGTGTCTGGCGGTCAGAAGCAACGATGTGCTTGCGCCAGGGCAATCATCAATCAACCCAAACTGATTTTGGCAGATGAACCTACAGGCGCTCTGGACAGCCATTCATCCCAAATGCTACTTTCTGCTATCCAAAGCATCAATGAAACGCTTGGAGCGACAATTTTAATGGTAACACACGATGCTTTTTCCGCAAGTTACGCAAACCGTATTCTTTTTTTGCGTGACGGTACAATTTTTACGGAGATTTTCAAAGGCAACAATTCCCGCAGGACTTTCTTTGAAAAAATTCTGGATGTCCTTACCATGACGGGAGGGGGCGTGAGTGATGTATGCTAAACTTGCATTTCGGAATATTCGCAGGAGCCTTCGGGATTATATCATCTACTTTGTGACGCTTACGCTGACTGCGGCATTGATGTATTCTTTCTTGGCGCTGGGACTTTCCCCGGACATTCTTGCCATGACAGAAAATATGTCAATGCTTACCACTGGCATTTTGATACTGTCGGTACTAATTGCCTTTATGTCCTCGTTTGTCATTGGATATGCTGTTCGCTTCATGCTGGGCCAGCGCAAAAAGGAATTTGCTGCCTATGAGCTGATGGGCATGGAAGTGAAAACTATTCGCAATCTGTTTTTGGTGGAAAACGGCATAATTGGCGGGGGTGCTTTTTTGCTGGGCGCTTTGGTCGGAACCGGCTTATCCGGGTTATTGAACCAGGTTATCCAGAATATTTTCGAGGTTCCGCACACTTATCGAGTTTTGTTTTCTTTCCGCGCATGGGGAATGACACTTTTCTTTTTCACCCTGATGTATGGATTTGGAATGTTTCGTGCAGCAAGTGTTATCCGGCGGCAAAAAGTGATTGATTTGCTTTACGATAACCAAAAAAATGAGGAAATCGGTTTTCAATCTTTGCTTCGGAGTGTTCTAACTGGCTTACTCTCGATTGCCGTTATGGTAGCAGGTGTAATTCTGCTGGAAAAAGGACTTCACATCCAGACTAATGAAGCATTGTTGTATTGTGGCGGGGCCTGTCTGCTAATTCTTGTAGCTGTTTATGAGTTACACCGAAAAATCCCGGTTTTGCTGTACCTGCTTGCCAAACGAAACCCTCAACGAAAATATCGAGAGGAAAATCTGTTTTTCTTGGGGCAGATTGGCAGTCGTATTCAATCTTCCGGGCGTACTATGGCTGTTGTGACAATCTTGTTGACGATTTCTCTTACAACGATGTTTATAGGATTGACAATGGGCGCAGGCTATAAGGCCAATATGGAGGCGTATTATCCCTATGACGCCGGTGTAGCCATTGACGCGCCCTTGACAAAAAATAGTATGGATACTGTTCGTTCCTTTGTGGAGAAACGCTGCAAGGTGGAGGACAGTGCAACCTATTACTTATATACAGTTCCCGGTAAATCCATTGAAGCCTTATCTTTGTCAGACTATAATCACCTGCGAGATATTTTAGGTTTTTCGTCTGTTTCCATAAGCAATAACGAATTTTTAGTTCACTGTGATACATGGAATTATGTGGATGACATTCAGCAGAGATTGGAACAACAATCTAAAATCACATTGAATGGTCAGACCTTGACCGCAGCGGAAACGCCGATCCTGACTGAACCAATGGAGCAGTATCAAATGGCAGGAACAAATGGATATGTGCTTGTCCTGCCGGATAAAGTAGCTTCACAGCTACCCGGGGAGAAAATTCGCTTGGTGATGAAACTGGCGGATGGTGGATACCCGGAACTTAGAAGCGAACTAAGACAGTTTTTGAACAGTGGAGAATGGTTGCCAGACATCCAACCCGGACAGGAACTACCGGAGA
The DNA here is from genome assembly GCA_910574745.1 of Lachnospiraceae bacterium. GTDB lineage: Bacteria > Bacillota > Clostridia > Lachnospirales > Lachnospiraceae > UBA2882. The sequence continues at coordinate 5,294 of CAJTCE010000064.1, forward strand.
AAATGACAATGGGGATAACAGTAAAAGCGTGGGGTGTTGCCAATTCACTGACCGGATTTACAACTCTCTCCTTCTGCGGGCTGTATTTGAGTATTATTTTTATCATTCTTTCCTGCTCGGTTCTGGCTTTTGAACAGCTTTCTTCTATAGACAAAAACCGGAAAAATTATGCGGTGATTGATCGGCTGGGCGTATCAAGTCAGAAACAGGTTGCCTTGATACGCAAGGAACTTTCCACTGTGTTTTTTATCCCCTTGCTATTCCCCATCATACTTACCGTTTTCCTGATTGCAGGAACACAGCTCCTTTTCGGGAAATCGTTTTTGCAGGAAGGACTTGTGTTGTTCTATGGCATGGTGACAATTCTGTTATTCTGTGCTATTTACCTAACCTATTTTGGAGCAACAATGTTCCTGTTCAAAAAGGTAATTCTTCGGCCCAAAATAAGATAGAGATTGTTGAAAGGAACGGTATTGTATGAGCTGGGATATTGATGTTAGCGAAAAATTGTATCAACGCCTTGCAAATGAGATTTTCTTTCGCATTTTACACGGCAAATATAGAACAGGAGATAAAATGCCTTCTTACACCGAGCTGGCAAAAGAAGCTGGAAGTAGCCCGGAAACTGTTAGGAAAGCATTTCGAGAACTACAACATTATGGCGTGATTGAAAAAATGCGGCGAGGTTATTTTGTAACTGCGGATGAAGCGGTTGTAATGGCTTATCGTCAACAATATCTTACAACCATTGAGAAAAAATATCTTGTTGCAAAAGCAAAAGTAGAAATCTGAAACAGTAATATTAAAGCTATCCTGCCCCGCCCGACGGGGAAAGAAAAAAACCGTTGCGGGGCAGATGGCTTTGTGCGCTCATTTCACCAATATGCCCTGACGGCGGTTTTGAACATATTTCAAAGCCGCCGCTTTTTTGCAAAGGAGTGATGATTGTGTACTGAAACGGCGGCTTTAGGAGGGAGTCGCTGTGTTAATTATTTCAAATGTTCATGAGTTTCATCAATTAAAAAAAGCATAGATCCTCCTCCGGGTTATTCCGGTTATGTATGCGAAATTTGTTGGAACTTCAACCATTATGTCATTTCATGCGTCCGCGTGGTCTTGTGCCACTCGGGCGTTTTTGCGTTCTCTTGGCATAACTTCGGGCCATGTTGGCCCGAGGTCGTACCCCGGTGTCGCTCTCCGCCACCTTCGTTTCGGCTACCCGTCAACCCGAACACCCGAAACGGAGGTATTTATGAAAGTTATCAATCTGCGGGATATTTACCCTCATTATACACAGGATTGTTTTGTTGAAGTAACTGACGAAGTGGCCGATCTGTTTTCCGAGTTCGACCACAAAGAGGCGGCTTACCGTCTGCGTACATACCGGCACAAGGCGTACTACTCCCTTGACCGGAATGACGGCATTGAGCATGAGGCTCTTTTCGTTGCACTTTCTCCGTATGAGTTGTATGAGCGTAAGGTGACTATGCAGGAACTCCATGCCGCCATTTCCCGGCTGCCGGATAAGCAGGCAAAACGTATTTACGCCCATTTCATTCTTGGCATGACCAAAAAGGATATTGCCCGGGCAGAAGGCGTTCATGAGAAAGTCGTGCGGGTCGCCATTGAGCGCGGTCTGCGTAGTCTGGAAAAAATTTTGAAAAAGTTCTGTAAGGCGTACCGATTTAGGCCAAAAAATGAAATGGTATATGAGAGGCAGTCAAAGCCTCGGGCCATATTGGCCCGAAGTTCGGACAAGCCTTACGCAGCTTGAAAACTGAATAAAAAGATACCCGGATACGAAGGGTGCTTGTGTCCAGCGACAGGCCCGCCATGATCTCTATTGTCAGAGGATAGAGGGAGCGATAAGGCCCATGCCGCAGGCGGGCCTTGGCGGGTCCGCCGGATAAAACACAAAATCCCGGATACTTGCGATTAGTCACAATCCGAGCGTGCAGCGGTGTTGCGAACCGTGAGCCGTCGCAGGTAATGAGATCGCCTTGCCATCAGAATGGGGAGAGCTGAAATGCTATGGGGCGGAACGCCAGCCGCCCGTCCGGTCTATCTGAAAAGAACTTTTGACCTGTGGGGCCTCGCCGCTATTCTGTCTGATGATAGAGCGACCTTTCCGGCGGGGCCCCATACTTTTATGAACAGGAGAACCTTATGAAGAAAACTTATTCGTCTATTCCAGGTCTGGAACCGGACGCATGGAGCAACGATGCCTGCCGTGGCTATGTGATTATGGCAATGCAGGACTGTGGCTTCTCCCATGAGGATATTCGCCGTGTAGTACAGCAGCTTCACGAAGTCTTTGACTTCCATACCATCAACGAGGCCGAGCAGAAATACTATCATGGCGACTATTGACCTCGGGCCATGTTGGCCCGAAGCTGGGGAAAGCTCAAAGGGCGGCACCTCCCGGGGTGCCGTTTTTTGATGTTTCCCCATTCGGACAAGAGGGAGACTGGTCGGCATTAACCTATACTGGAAAAGGGAGGTTTTCAATGGTTCAAGCTGTTACATACCAAAGCGACAAGCAATCTGTTTATTTTCAAGGCAAGCTCATTGTGCTGGAAAACCTGACGCCGGTACTCTCCCCGGAGGAAAAGAAGAAGCGGAAAAGAGAAATCGAAAATAACCTGTACGATATATTCAGCAAGTACGGGGACAGGTTTCGCTAATCAATCGCAACATTGTTGTCCGGGGCTGCTAATGGTATAATATAGTTGTAAGGTTGGTAGCTCCATTCCATACGGAAAGGAGCCCAATATGGACATTATTAGAGAAGATTGTATTTACGCAAGGCAGTCAGTAGACCGCAAGGACAGTATCAGCATTGAAAGCCAGATTGACTTTTGCAAGTACGAATTGAAAGGCGGGAGCTGTAAGGTATTCAAGGATAAAGGCTATTCCGGGAAAAACACGGACAGGCCGGAGTTCCAAAAGTTGCTGGGAGAAATCCGAAAAGGCAGGGTACGGCGGGTAATCGTCTATAAGCTGGACCGGATCAGCCGCTCCATTCTGGATTTTGCGAACATGATGGAGTTGTTTCAAGAGTACGATGTGGAGTTTGTTTCCTCCACCGAGAAATTCGACACCTCGACCCCGATGGGTCGGGCCATGCTGAATATCTGTATCGTATTCGCACAGCTTGAACGTGAGACAATCCAGAAGCGCGTGACGGACGCTTATTACTCCCGGTGCCTGAAAGGCTTTCACATGAGCGGGCAGGCCCCCTACGGCTATCAGTTGGAGCCGACAGTGGTTGAAGGTATCCGTACAAAAAAGATGGTGGCAGACCCCGAAACCGCTCAATATGTGAAACTGATGTTTGAGATGTATTCCGAGCCGGAAACGTCCTTCGGGGATATTACCCGTTACTTTGAAGAACAGAATATCAAGGTTTACGGAAAATCCCTGTTCCGCACTTTTCTCTCCCAACTTTTGAGAAATCCGGTCTATGCACAGGCAGACTTGGAGCTCTATGAGTTCTTCAAAAGCCAGGGCGCAGCCATTGTCAATGACGCTTCTGATTTTGCCGGAACCAACGGCTGTTATCTCTATCAGGGGCGGGATGTAAAGGAGGATAAGGACAGGTGCTTGAAAGACCAGATACTTGTGATTGCCCCACACGAAGCACTCATACCGTCTGACGTTTGGCTGAAATGCCGGAAGAAGCTAATGACAAATAAGACCTTCCAGCAAGGCCGCAAGCCGAAAAATACATGGCTTGCCGGAAAAGTCAAGTGCGGACATTGCGGATATGCGCTAAAGGCCACGCACAATCCTAAAAGCGTTGAATATTTCCGTTGCACGAAGCGTATTCAAACAAAAGGCTGTCCGGGTTGTGGAAAAATTCGCAAGCCTGAATTTGAAGAATTTATCTTCAATGCCATGCGGGCAAGATTTAAGAATTTTCAAGTCCGGCATGACAAAGAGGAAAAAGCAAATCCGAAACTGACCGCCTATCAGATTGAACTTGCACAGGTCGAAGCCGAAATTGAAAAACTGCTTGATACACTGACCGGAGCCAATGCGACACTGCTTGCTTATGCCAACAAAAAAATTGAAGAACTGGACACTCGCCGCCAGACCATTTCAAAGGCGATTGCAGAATTGTCCGTTGAAACAATGTCACCCCAGAAGGAGCAGGAACTTTCCTATTATCTTGACCACTGGGACAGCATTGAGTTTGACGACAAAAGAAAAGCCGCTGATGGCCTGATTATTTCAATCAGCGCAACCAGCGACCACGTTCAAGTAGAGTGGAAAATCTGAACACTCTTGATTTTGCCACTCTACTTACTTTCAAATCTAACATTTCTTTTTAATCTTGTTTGTACCCCTTGTACACCGATGCTTACCAAAAGAAAAGCATAAAAAAATGAAGAATGCTATGGATTTTTCAAAGATTCAAAAATAAAGAGAGGCACAGACTGAACCTCTTTTTACAGGAATTTTCAGCCTTGTTGCAGGTTTTTCTTTCCCTTATTTTTGCCCTTATGAGAGTTGTAACATGAGGGAAAAGGATTATAATACGAGGGAAAATCTAAGGGCAAACTCACTAGCTATAAATTTAGCGTTTTTAAGGATTTGCGGACATTTTGAAGATAAGATCCTGTTTTTGACAGTTGAGAAAGGGTAAAAACCTCACAGCCAGCATAAATACGCTGTTTGTGAGGTTTTCTTAATTGAAAAGTATGTGGCTATTTTTGCTTC
>CAJTCE010000065.1 GCA_910574745.1 Lachnospiraceae bacterium
TCTAATATCAAGGGAAAAGTGCGCCCTTTTTTCCACATTTATCTGATATCTTTCCAAAACTTCACAATATTCAGTTATCAAAATACAAATCTAAGCCAACTCATTATGAATCCGAGAGGCTATTACTCAAATTTATCCTAAGTTACTGCAATTGCATTCTTTACTCTTGCATGACTGATTTTTCGTCCTGCTATTACATATTTCTATAAATGTACTTGATAAAAATCCCAGTAAGATCACATCCATAATCCTGCACATCAAGAAATCAACGATGGCAGTAACCAGTTCTTCCTTTTGATAATCCTTACCCAGTGGATTTAAACAATATATTCTTTGGAACACTTCATATATTGCTTTAACAGCCTCATCAATCGTGGAAAAAAGAAAACCTGTCGTTAACACAACATCAATTGCTACCATTCCTAAATAAAATATAATAGCCATTACGATTTTAACTGTGGGAGGTGCGTTTTTTATGATCAGTAATCCCATAAGCAGCATGAACATTATCAGTATCTTAAAAAGATACATGAATATTATACTGATTTTGACTAAGGAGAAACTTAATACAAACAGAAACCCGAACCATCCTGCAAATATTCCGATTTTGTTGAGTAAATCTCTATCCTTTAATATATAATTGATTGATATTACCATTAGATAAATAAAACCGATCAGTATAAATATTGCTCCCGAATTAGAAAGTTCTACTCCGAAATAATTGTGTTCCAGAACAATTACTGCATCTGCAGCTAAAATCCACCATAACAAAATTCGGCTGCCTTTTCTCCGTTTTCTATCTGATAATATTTCTTCAGCAATTTTATATGTACTAAACAATGCCAGACATAAATAAACACAAATTACTTTAAACATTTTATTCTTTTACCCAAAACAGTTTTCACTGATTTTTGCTGTATATTTATCTAAGGAAACGCTGATTAATTCAAGCTATTCCATATGATTTCTGATATTATATATGTATCAACTGAAAGGTCGTATATCTATGAATCAACTAACATTTTCCGATATGGAATACTCCAATCGTTAGAGAAAAACTAAGCGTGAAGAATTTCTTGATGCCATGGAAGAAATCATCCCCTGGAAATACTGGGTGGATATGATCCATCCCTACTATTTCAATAACCAACGTGGGCGCAGGCCTATCGGTATTGAAACCATGCTCCGCATGTATCTTATGCAGATCTGGTTTAATCTGTCTGATGAAGGAATCGAAGATTCCATTTATGACAGTTACGCTATGCGCTCTTTTATGCACATTGATTTCAATGAACAACAGGTACCGGATGCGACCACCCTGCTTAAGTTCCGGCATATGCTTGAAGCAAACAAACTTGGCGAGAAAATTTTTGCTGATGTAAACAGCCGTCTCGACAAAGCAGGACTCATGATGCATGGAGGTACTATTGTTGACGCCAGCCTTATAGCAGCACCAAAATCCACTAAAAATCAGGACGGCAGGCGTGATCCTGAAATGCATCAGACAAAAAAGGGCAACGAATGGTACTTTGGAATGAAGGTACATGTGGGTGCTGATGCAGGAAGCGGATATGTCCATACAATAACCGGTACACCGGCAAATATGCATGATGTATCCGAAACCGCTAATCTCATCAGAGAAGATGACGAGGTAGTATATGGCGACTCGGGATATCTGGGATCTGCCAGCCAGCCTGCGATTAAGGATGATGAGAAGAAATCCGGGATTGAGTTCCGGGTAAATAAACGTCCTTCCAGTCTCAAAATGGCAGATAATTTTAAAGGTTATAACTGGGACAAAAAAATGGAACATGAAAAGTCCGCAGTACGGTGTAAGGTTGAGCATCCGTTTCTCATTGTAAAGAGACAAATGGGATACGCAAAAGTAGTATACCGTGGACTCGCCAAAAATATGAACCGGTTCCACATTTTGTTTGCCAGTGCAAATCTGATAATGTGCAGCAGGGCCGGAAGAACAAAAGATTTTGCCGGGTGCATGGTATAACTGCGCCCATTTTGAGGAATCAGCCTCAGAAACAGATAAAAAGCAGGGGGATATAGCATCAGTACATAAATCTCCCCTTGAATTTTCAAAAACCTGACAAACTGGGATAATGCTGGGAACAAAGTCAATTAATCAGCGTTTCCCTAATATATCTCTTTACTTTTTAATACCTTTAACAAATTATGTCATAAAAAGACCATGCTAACCATTCTCTACTATTACCTAAATATTTACCTATTAACACTCTTAATAAATTAATAAAACATTCTGTATATTCATTTTTACCGATTTCTTTTTTGCAAGTAATACAAAATCTTTCGCTGTTTTTTTCAACAATATGACTCCAAACTCCATTTTTATATTTGACTATCTGCTCCCCCAAAAAAGCCGCCATTTCTAACAGCTCCCTCTTAGCTTCTTTATCATATGGCTCTTTACTCATTTCTATTATTCTTCTGTCTATATAATCCAACCACCTTTCCAAATTTTCCTCATCGTATTCTGTTGAAACCATTCCTGTCTTTTCTACAAATGACTCTGCAAGTTCCTCATGATGAAGATACAATTCATGATGCATTTCATTATCTTCACCAACTTTATCTGGTATGCTCAACTTTTTTAAAATATCTATTCCTTTACTCTGTATAATCTTTGTCATCTCTATTAATACTTCTACTAAGCTTTCTTCATCATGGTATTTCCAATATCCTAGAATATCCCCATTTCCTTTAACTCCCTCTATCTGATGTGCATACACTTGCATCTTACCCGGAACATCTGTTCCAAGATGAAAAGTGATCTGCCAAGGATCAAAGCGATATACATAGATATAAGCATACCACATAAGCTTTCCCAGCTTACGCGCAAAAACCCATGTATTATCTTCATAACCTTCATAATGAAAGTCCAAATCTGATAATTCTTTTTCAATATACTTTTTAATTATTTTTCCCCTGTTGATTTTTATTTCCATATTTTTTGTCCCTTTCTAAGCCACATCACATTCTTTCTGGTTTAGTAATTCACTAAGTTAGCAACTACCACTTCAAGTGGTGGTTTATTATCAGCCCTAATAAGGGCTGTTTGCGTGCTCGCCTGAAAGGCGGGTATCACAAGTTTTGCTACTGGTCCTCTATAAAGAGGTACTTCTGTTTTCTTCTTTCCTTGACTCTTCTGACTGCTCCCTAATATATTTCTTTATTGCATCTTCTGTTATATTACCGATTGTTGATACATAATATCCTCTCGCCCAGAATGACTTATCCCATTTACTTTGTAGCTCTGGATGCCTATCTTAGATCATCAGCGTGCTTTTCCCTTTCAAATCCCCCATGAAACTTGATATATGCTCAGTTTTGGCGGTATTGCTACACTTAGATGTATATGATCCTCACATACTGCTCCATCTATTATCTGCACATCCTTATACTTACACAATGTTGAGATAACTTCTCTTACATCATTTCTCAATTTCCCATACAATACCTTCTTCCGATACTTTGGGATGAATACTATATGGTACTGGCATTTCCAGCGTACATGTGATAAACTTTGATTGTCCATATGGACCGCCTCCTTTGTTTTGAGATTGGCTCGCGATACCTTTCTCATTCTAACATAGGAGGCTTTTTATTGTTATCTTACACGCTCCTGCTTACTCCATTCTCCCCAGCATAGCTGGGGGATTAGGACTTTCATTTATACGTATCTTAAAAAACTTTTTTATTTAAACTTTTTGGCATCTAATTTTTTTTCCCAAAATGTATCAATATCTTTCGTATATACAAACGGAACTGGTTGAAAAAGGCTCTTTATAAATTGTACAGATATGCCTGTTTGATTTCCCATATTTTCAAACTTAACTTTAAATGTTGGTTTAGGAGAAGTAGCTAAACTCAACATACTATTTTTATATTCTTTAAATGTTATTAGGTAATAATCCTCTTTTTTCTCCCATACATATTTAAATTTATCATTTATATTATCATGTTTCATGTACTCTAAACATAAATCCGATGAATAATTTGTTATATAATAAAATTTAATTTCCATACCTTCTCCTTCTCATCAATTAATCTATACATTGCGCATCCTCACTTATTTCTTTATAAAACATATCCCAAATATCAAATATATTTATTGAAAATATGGTTTCGGTTTCTCCCCACTCTATATGTCCTTCTCCACCCGCACCAATTCCTACTCCTGCAGCCATTGTTAATCCAACTGCATCGGGAGCCCTCTGATTAATATCTCCCATAAGATTTATTTCTCCACCTATTATTGCTGAAACAGGAGTTTCCGGTATAGGAATGGATGCCGAACCACCAATTTGCACACCAAAATCTTCAAGGTTATATACAGTAGATGCATTAGTTATTGTTTGATATGCAAGAATCCCCGCTGATGGAGTTCCAACTGTTACTCCTCCAGATCCAGTAACCTGTACTGCAACATTTCCTTTCCAATCAATTGAAATTCCAATACATCCATCAAATTGCCAAATACTTGGTGTTCCTGATAGATTCAATCCTACTGTATACGTCCCGTTTTTATCTTGATTTTCATCCTTAATACCTTGTATCCATTCATCAATATCTTCTCCACTTGGCCATGCACCATTCCTGTCCACCAGCACCATCGGATTGTTCCAACAATACCCATACTCATTTAAAGTATACGGCGCCGCTGCAAATCCCTTGATGGTATCCACCGCCGCAAACCGTCCCAGTTCCGCACAGTATTCCCTCGCCTGGGCATAGTATGTCCCTGCTGTTTTATCATACTGGTACCCTGTATAGCCAAAGGGCTGGATGCTTCCTGTCATGCTCCTTCCGGCAGTCTCTTCCCTGTTTCCATACAACTCTTGTCCAAACTCATCATACCCATAGCTTTCCGCCAGTTCTCCGTTCCGGTCCATCAGCCGGATGGGGCTTCCCAGTTCGTCCTGGAAATAGTAACGGGTTTCCTTACACGTATCTTCCCGCATCCCTGCCACGTTTCCGTCCCACAGGTAGCTCTGGGTGTTCCCTCCTTCTTCTTTCTGTAAGAGGTTATGGTATCCCCTTGTCAGGTCTATGGTGTATTCTATCCTTGTTTCCGGACGGATGGCCTGTTCCTTCAGCCTGCTTAACGGGTCCATAACGTCTGTCCCCTTTAGTATACCATTACCGGCTTTATCCTGCATCCCTGCCATCCCTTCCATGGCTCCGGCTGTCTTCCCTACCCGGTGTCCCAGTCCGTTGTATTCATAGGCTGCCGCTTCTCCTTTTCCGTTCACTGCCTGTTCTAAGCGGTTCAATGCCCCGTACAGGTAGCGGTCCCTGATATCCCCGTTCTCTAGGATGAGGCTTAAGTTCCCCCTTTTATCATATACATAGGTCTCCTCATTCATGACGTCTGTTTTCTGTATGAGCTGGTTCATGGCATTATAAATATATGCCGTCTCCCTGCCTCCTTCCCTGAGGAGGCTCCTGTTCCCGAAGGCATCGTATTCATAGGTCCTCAAGGGCTGTCCGTCTTTACTTACGCCTGCAAGCCTTCCCATGGCGTCTGTCTCTATAAAAATATGTTATCATACCCTTCTTTTACATTCACGATACTTATGGCATTAGACAAGCAATTGACAGCAAAAACATAAATACACAAAAAAACCCTAATAATATTATTTCAACTATTCTTTCATACGATTTTTCTTCAGCCCAAAAAATTTTGTCAATTACATCAACATATATTAATGGTATTGGATCATTATCATTATATTTTTTGATTTTCTTATCTGTTGTAATTATTTTGCTTAATTCAATCCTATCATCTATTTTGTATTCAACTTCCATCACATATCTTATGGGTCTGCCAAATAGTTCTTCACAATTTTTACGCTTTCCTATCATAAGACTTCCATTTCGCTTTTTTAGAATATCATTTCTATGAATATTATATATACCCAAAACTCCCATAATTCCTGCAAATAAGCTTATAATACTTAAAACAATATACATTTTCTATACATGCTGTATTTTACAACATTTCCTCCCTTTCTTTGCCTTTAATATCAAGATTATTCTACACATTTTGAATTTTCCCCTCTTCTAAACAAAAAGTCTAATGTCGATCCAAGTATCTGAAATATGTTATATGAATAGATCTCTTTAGTATTAGTTTCCATCATGTGTATATCAATACCTGCCCCTATTCCTCCAGCAATTTGGAATCCATCTATATCCCCATTCATATCTTCCATTTCCTCAAAGCTAATTAGATCAATTGCTCCATATCCTAAATATCCTCCTGATACCCCCAGAGAACTTGACTTCCCTAATAATCCATTTACATCTTTTGCATCAGTAATTGACAATCCAAGTGCTCCCCCAATGTCAAACACCCCTACAGACATTGTATCATCAACTCCAGGTACAGCATATGACCATTGCAATGCCACATTACCTTTCCAATCAACTGATACACCTATATCTACATATACTCCCAAAAGCGCATTTGCATTTGCAGAAATTTTAAGTGTCGCTGTCCCATTTAGATCTTTAACTAAATAATTATAACCCTCTACTGCATAATTATATAATCCAATAACCATACTACCTACTGCATCAGTTCCTTGATCTATTGCGTTTTCCACATCCTCCCATGTTGGCCATGCCCCATTCCAATCCACCAGCACCATCGGATTTCCCCAGCAGTACCCATACTCATTCAAGGTATACGGCGCCGCTGTAGATCCCTTGATGGTATCCACCGCCGCAAACCTTCCCAGTTCTGCACGGTATTCCCTTGCTTGGGCATAGTATGTCCCTGCTGTTTTATCATACTGGTATCCCGTATAGCCAAAAGGCTGGATGCTTCCTGTCATACTCCTTCCGGCAGTCTCTTCCCTGTTTCCATACAGCTCTTGTCCAAACTCATCATACCCGTAGCTTTCCGCCAGTTCTCCGTTCCGGTCCATCAGACGGATGAGGCTTCCCAGTTCGTCCTGAAGATAATAGCAGGATTCCCTTCCCGTTTCTTCCCGCATCCCTGCCACGTTTCCGTCCCACAGGTAGCTCTGGGTATTTCCTCCTTCTTCTTTCTCTAAGAGGTTATGGTACTGCCTTGTCAGGTCTATGGTGTATTCTATCTTTGTTTCCGGGCGGATGGTCTGCTCCTTCAGCCTGCTTAACGGGTCCATAACATCTGTCCCCTTTAGTATACCATTACCGGCTTTATCCTGCATCCCTGCCATTCCTTCCATGGCTCCGGATGTCTTCCCCACCCGGTGTCCCAGTCCGTTGTATTCATAGGCTGCGGCCTCTCCCTTTCCGTTTACTGCCTGCTCTAAGCGGTTCAGGGCTCCGTACAGGTAGCGGTCCCTGATATCCCCGTTCTCCAGGATGAGGCTTAAGTTCCCCCTTTTATCATATGCATAGGTCTCCTCATTCATGACATCTGTTTTCTGTATGAGCTGGTTCATGGCGTTGTAGGCATATGCCGTCTCCCGGTTTCCTTCCCTGAGGAGGCTCCTGTTTCCGAAGGCGTCGTATTCATAAGTCCTTAGGGTCTGTCCATCTTTACTTACCCCTGCAAGCCTTCCCATGGCGTCATACCGGTAGGCATATGCCCCGCTTTCTTCCGGCAGTCCCCTTCTCTGTTTCTCTATAGTGGTCTTATTCCCCATCAGGTCATAACCATAGACATAGCAGTCAAGGATCCCTTCTTGATCCCTGTGGGTCAGTTCCATAAGCTGTCCCTTGATGTCATAGGCATAGGATGTCTCCATTCCGTTAGGGAATGTCTTGCGGGAGAGTCTTCCCCTTTCATCGTATCCATAGGTTATGGTGTCCTCCCCGTCTTTCAGGCCTGCAAGCCTTAAGCTGCTGTCATAGAGGTAGGATGCCGTCCTTCCGTCAGGATAAGTGATGCCGGTCCTTTCCCCGCCTTTTCCATAGGTGTAGGAAACTTCCTTCCCGTCAGGGTACTGTACCTTTAAGGCTCTTCCCATGGGATCGTTCTCGATTCTCGTGATGCCCAGCCAGTCTTCCATTTCCTCAAGCTGTCTTAAGGGGTTGTAGGAGAGCTTTACTTCCCGTCCGTCCGCATATGTGACATGGTTTACGTCCCCATGGGCCGTATAGCCGTACTTTGTAAGGTAGCCTTCCTTGTCAAGCTTTTCTAACAGCTGTCCTTTTTTGTCATAGGTATAGTGTTCGGTATTTCCAAGGGCGTCCGTGATGGCCTCTACCTGTCCAAGGGCATCCCTCTGGTAGCGGGTCACATGGCAGATGTTCTCTTCCCCGTACTGCCGGATCCCCGTCAGGCGGTCGCTTAAGTCATAGGTGTATTCCGTCTCATTCCCGAGGGCGTCGGTGACCTTTGCAAGCTGGCCTGTCAGGGTATATTCATAGCGGGTGGTGTTTCCACAGGCGTCTGTCACGCCTGTCACGTTGCCCAGTACATCGTAAGTGTATTCCTTTCTTTCCCCGCCTTCCCCTTCCATCCTTACGATGCGGCCAAGGCTGTCATAGGCATAACGGATGGTAAAGCCGTTCCTGTCTGTATGGGTCTTTACATTTCCCCCTGCATCATAGGTATAGGATTCCTTCGTCCCGTCCGGATGGATCACTTCTTTTACCTGCCCGCCGGGGAAGTAGGCATAGGTGGTCTTCCGTCCCGCTTCATCCGTTATGCTTTCTGCTTTTCCAAGGGCAGTGTATGTATAAATCCGCACATCCCCCATGGGGTTTGTCTCTTTTATGAGCTGGCCCGCTTCGTCGTATTCCATGTGCACGGTGTTCCCCAGGGCGTCTTCTGCTTTTATGACATGTCCTTCTTCGTCGTAGGCATAGGTCATTTCCGCCCCTTCCGGGCCTTTGGCATGGGTCAGGCGGCCGGCGGCATCATAAGTGAACCGGGTAAGATTTCCTTCCTGGTCTTCACGGCTTAAGCAGTTCCCGTTCCCGTCATAGGTGTAGCGGACGGTGTTCCCCAGGGCGTCCTTGATGCGGGTCAGGCGGTTGTTCTCATTGTAGAGGCAGGTGGTCTTTGACCCATCCGGCGCAGTGATGCGGGCCAGGTTCCACATGGCGTCGTACTGGAGCTTCGTGGTCCTCCCCAGCTGGTCGGTAACGGTTTCGGGCTTGTTCAAGACGTTGTACGTTCTCTTTATGATGCTCCCGTCAAAGTCCGTGATCTTTGTCACTTTCCCGCTTTCATTGTATTCATAAGTGCGCACGTTCCCTTGTGCATTGGTAAAGGCGCTGATGTTCCCGGCTTTATCGTAGGAGAGGCGTACCGTGCTGCCTTCCGGGTCTGTCACTTTTATGACGCGGTTTAAGGCGTCATATTCATAGCGGGTCGTTCCTCCCATGGCGTCCGCCACGGTCTCTATGTTCCCTTTTTCATCA
>CAJTCE010000066.1:0-5383 GCA_910574745.1 Lachnospiraceae bacterium
TTTTCACTAACCTGCAAGTCAGTAATCTTATTTTACTCTGAGGTATTTTTTTCTCAACCTTCTTTCTTGGAATTCCCTATACTTGAATTATACAGGAAGCTCCTATAAAAACTACAAATTCTCCAAAGAGTTTTTAGATTTTTTATAGTATGGCACAAAGTCAGACTTTAGTTAAGGCAAGGGATTTGACGCTTACGATTGCTCTATTACAGGGATGGATACATTCTCGCTGACCAGATCTACTTTGACAACATCCTGAACAGTTGCAGCACCTTCGGATTTACTGTTGGAATCCGGGATAGCATAGCCACATTTTCGGAGCTTGCTGACCCAGTTATAAAAAGTACCTGCATTGATGCTCTGCCTTTGGCACCACTGATAATCGGAAAGCCCGTTTTGACGGCATTCCATGATGAGATTGATCTGCTCATCTTTTCTTACAATTCGTTTTTGGCATAATGATTGTATTCTTTGATTAGAGTAAAACATTTGTGTCTAGCATTCCAAATGGAGTAAAATGTTTGTGTTTCCTAGCAATCATTATAAAGAATTTAGTAAGTAGATGAAATCTACCCCGAAATTAAGCGCTTACTTCCATCTACCATTTCTTTTACCATATAAAGGGTTTAAATGCGCCGGATTAGTATTTCCAAAACCAAGACCTCTTTTGATTGCATTTTTTCTTGCTAAATCTCATTGGTAAGGATCTTTATATCTATTCTTTGCGGAAATTGAAATATTTTTCTTGTGTTCTTCTGAAAATATAATTCCTTTCTGACACATAGGATTATTTATTGCACCATTCTTTTTTCCTCTGGATAAAGCCTCTTCTGTTTTATGATTAAAATTATATTTCGAAGATATGCTTTCTAATGCTCTTTATGTTCTGTTTGGAAAGAATTTATCAATTATTTCTTGATTAGTGTAATCTTTTATATGGATTTTAATAAATACAAATCATCAGCGTTCCATTCGTCATTAGTACGATGACTAATTTCAAGAAATCTTTTATATTTAGGATTGCATTCTCTGCAAACATTTCTTAATTTATCCTTACATGATTTATCATAAGGAAAATATAAACTATTATTTGGTAAATCTCTTTGACATTTTTTACAATGTCTTGTTCCTTCATAAAATATATCCATATACTCTAACCTACTTCCTCTAACCTCAAAACTTCATTAAAGAGAGTAGAAGAGTGGTAAGGTTAGTAACCAACTCACAAGGCTTATGACTTCCTTATGCTTTCTACTCAGATACAACTACTTGCGTAACGAACATAAAAGATCCTCTCATAGTCGTTATTATTTACTTCTACATTTCTTATTTGATTTTGCTTGTGACATAAGCACCATACTTTCATTTCAAAATTGTTTGTTCAATTAAAAAGACAGCCATGATGACTGTCTAAAACACATAGAAGAGGCGGACTCTCATTGTTCGAGTAGAAGTCGAATGTCTTGGCGTTAGATGATATGTGTGGAGCAATATATAAAATTATAAAGATAAATGTCGATATATAAAATATAAGTACAAGTCATTAATGCTTGGAGATGATTCTATATGAAAGAATTTTTATCAAATGCGTGGGTAGTAAGTATAATAAGCGGAATCTTAGTATTTTTTATTACAAATTCTGCTATAATGTTGCAAAATAGAAGAAAACACAAAAAACAAATAAACGATGCTAATACTATGGTTCTTAATCGGTTAAGAGCTTATGTTGTTGATAATGGATTGCCTCCGAAAGAAGTAATAAATGCGGTTAAAGCTTCAACAGCTCGTGAATATAATATAAAGTATGATGAATTGTTAAACATTAAAGAATTATGCGAGGAATTAATTACTGGTATTATTGGAAATATATACATATCCAATGATAACAAAGTTAAGTATATTGAAATGCTAAAAAACTATTTAAAAGAGGAAGGCAATTTGCAGGAAGATATAATAAAAAATAAACAAATTGAAAATAGCAACAGTAGAAAAAGAAAGAAAATAAATAATTATTTTGAATTGACATTATCTATAATTCCTGCAATACTTGCATTTATTGGTGTGTTTACATCGTCTTTGTTAACTGAAACAAAAGTAGAATTAGATAAAACATATGATATTTTTTCAACTATTGTTGAATCATTATCTATTATTGGATTATTTGTATTATTTGTATTATTAATTCTTATTTTACCGGAAATAAAAAATATAATTAAATGGTTAAAAAAGAGAAATAAATAACTACACCAAATGAAACAATTCATTCAAGGGATAAAATAGGGTAGTGATTACATGGTTACTACCTTTATTATTTTAAACATTTAATTTTTCCCAAATCCATGCTCCGTTATTTATAATTTGTTTACTCTCACTGTATCCAATCCATTGACCTTCCATTTTAATAAAGTTTGGTTTAATTAATAATTGGAATGATCCATGATACCTATATGTTTCAATAGGATGATACCAAAACCCAGTAAAATACCTATTGTCAGACAAAAATCCTTTTAAGCGTAATGGTTCTTTATTCATTACAGTCTGTAAACGTTCATAATTTCTAGTATCGTCAGCAATATAACCATATATTGTTCCAAATTTCTTTTTTAAAAAAATTATTTCTTCAAATTCTTTTTTTGTTTTTCCATAACCCATTATAAAAGTTGCTTTCCATAATCCAGTAATATTTGAAGATTTAGAAATTCTTAAACGAATAAATAATCTGTCTAAAGCAAATATAATCTTATCACTTAATATAACAGATACAACTGATGATATAAACATTCCAAGTATAGTAATCCACATATCAATTACCTCTTGAAACAATTATATCATAGGAAATTTTTCTTTACTATATTTTCCCAATGAAATGCTTGTTTAAAAATTTCTATCTTGACAAAATTAAAAATTGTGCTATTCAATAATAATCCTAAATTATTCACGGCTGTGCCGTGAAAGTGGCTGAAAGCCACGTGGTTAAAGGGCACTGAAAAAGTCTGATTCTTTGAAAAAGAATTAGGCTTTTTTTAGTGTTAGTATTATAATAAAAATATAAGGAAGGGGGATTCTGCAATGTTAAAAGATAATTCACAGCTAAAGCTATCATTGTCGCCTTATCAGGGAATTTATGAAGTAATCATTCCCAATAATCATCTTCTGCGTAGAATTAAAGAGAATATAGATTTTAGTTTTGTAAATCCTATGCTTCGTAAACAGTACTGTGAACATTTTGGCCGTCCGGCAAAAGAACCGGAAATGATGTTTAAACTTCTGTTTCTGAAAAAACTGTATGATTTGTCTGATGAAATCCTAATCAGCAGTGCACAGACAGATATGGCATACAAATATTTTCTGGATTTAGAGCCCGAAGCAAAAATGATTGACCCCAGCCTTATTACAAAATTCAGAAAAACTCGCATTACGGAAGATATCTTAGAAGAAATGCTGAAAGAAACAATACAGCAGGCTTTGGATAAAGGACTGATAAAATCAGGAACTATTATTGTAGATTCTACCCATACGAATGCAGCTGTTCGTGCGAAATCCCCTACCCAGATTTTGCGGGATATGAGTAAGCAGCTTCGAAAAGAAATCTACAAAAATGCTTACGAATTATCGGAGAAATTTCCGGAAAAGCCATCCTTGGAAGCCGGATTAGACGAAGAAATCGCTTATACAAAGAATCTGCTTCAGGCATTAGAGGAAGATATAGCAGACTGTGGGAATCAAAAGATACAGGAAACTGCAAAAAAGATGAAGGAACTGCTTGAAAATGAACAGATTAGGGAAATCCGTTCAAAAGATGATAAGGATGCCCGATTTGGACACAAAACAGCAACCAGTACATTTTACGGATATAAAAACCATATAGCAATGACAGAAGAACGGCTGATTGCCGGGATAAGCGTAACACATGGAGGGGCACCAGATGGTCCAGAATTACCAGGACTGATAGAAAAGGCTCAGAAAAATGGGATAAAAGTGACAGAAGTTATAGGTGATATGGCATATGTCAGTGATGATAATCTGGAAACTTGCGGAGAAGAGATTACATTGATAGCTCGAACCAATACCGCAGTAGTGGCTGCAGCAAACGGAAGGCTGGAAGAAGGTTTTTGTTTTAATAAAGATGCAGGGATGCTGCAATGTCCGGCTGGGGAGCTTGCGACGCGCATAGAGAAAAGGGCAGCCCAAAATGGAAATACATATTTAAGGTATGTGTTCAGTAAAGTCAAATGCCGAAAGTGTCCATTAAGAGAAAACTGTCATGTTGGAAAGTCAACATCAAAAGTGCGTAGCTACAGCATTACCCAAGTAAGTCAGAAGAATCAGGAAAGACTGAAATTTGAAGCCAGTGAAATGTTTAAGGAACGGATGAAAATCCGCCACCGAATAGAAGAAAAGAATGGGGAATTAAAAGAAGCCCACGGATTGCGAAGAGCAGATTCAAGGGGGCTGTTTGCAATGTGCCTTCAAATGTATTTTACGGCGTTCACAGCAAATATAAAAAGAATCGTGAAGCTGAAAGAACACGCTATGGCATAGGTCATGGCATGTTTCCAAAACTTTTTAAAAACTAAAGTATAAAAATTCTAAATATGAAAAACTCCCACTCAAAAAATGGGAGTTTTTCAGTGCCCTGGTGGTTACTGTATTTAAGCTGTTTATTGCATTTCATCTGTTAAGTGAATAAAAAAGAGCATCCAGTTGTGGTAAAATTAAGGTGTTCAACGTCTTAATCATCACACAAAGGAGCCCTTTATGGATATTTTAAACACCTTATCACTGAAAAGCAATAGACAGATTAAAATAAATTTTGATGGAGGCGATCTATCCTCCGATGCAGGTCTTCTTCTGATAAAAGAATTCGCTGCAAAGACCGGCTTTACCAGGCTGATCAAAAAGAATTTCAAAACCAATGATAAGTCGGTCCGCTTCCACAAAGATGACGAAAATCTTATGCAGATGATCTATCAGATCATCTCTGCATATTTTAAGGATGACTGCGCTGATGAACTGACCCTTGATCCTGTTTTCAATGCCATTCTTGAAAAGAACAGTCTGGCTTCACAGCCAACATTGTCAAGATTTTTCAACCGTATGGACGAAGATACACTCCTTCAGTTTGATGACATTGATAAAAGCCTCCGGGATATCATCTACTCCATAAAGTGTCCGGAGCATATGCTTCTGGATCTGGACAGTACCCTGTTTGGCACCTACGGCAGTCAGGAAGGGGAAGGCTTCAACTTCCATTATCAGGCACACGGATATCATCCTCTGCTTTGTTATGATGGTCTGACCGGGGATCTGCTCAAAGCAGAACTGCGTGATGGAACACTCCACTGCAGCAACGATGCAGATAAATTTATGGAACCCCTTTTTC
>CAJTCE010000066.1:5543-9199 GCA_910574745.1 Lachnospiraceae bacterium
TCTCCCAGGCTTTACAAAGCATGCGAGATGAATGGCTGTTCCTATGCCATCCGCTTAAAACAGAATCCTTCACTCATTGCCCTTGCTTCGGATAAAGAAGAAGACCTGTACAAAGCTGCCAAAGATGACCAGATCAGTTATGCGGTAACTTATGGCGAATTCCTGTATCAGGCCGGCTCCTGGGATTATCCAAGGCGCGTGGTTTTCAAGATTGAAAAACCATACGGCCAGCTGACACACATGCACACCTTTATTGTTACAAACATGGATATGGAACCTTATCAGGTCATTCAGTTTTACCGTAATCGCGGCAGGATGGAAAACTTTATCAAGGAAGGCAAAGGCGGATTTGACTTTGCTGCTGTCAGCAGTCATTCCAAAGTGGTAAATGCCAACCGCATGTGGCTTCACATGCTCGCTTACAACTTATTCAATTGGTTCAGACGACTGGCACTTCCTGCAGATATGAGAAAACAACAGGTCGATACCATTCGATTAAAACTGATAAAGATTGCTGCAAGGGCAGTCCGTTCAGCAGGATATATAACATTCAAACTGTGTAGCAGTTGCCCTTATAAAAAGGAATTCTACAGGACGCTGGAGAATATCCAGCAGCTAACTGTACAGTTGGAATAGCAGCTATTAACGTACCTTGACAGTTCAAAATAACTCAATCGGATTCCAAGGGGAAAGTCTATCCGTTTTTGTGGATAACTCGATTGATTTCAAGGAAACTGGTTCAAGATTTTGTAGTATCAAGCATTTTTATATGCTCATGAATAATTCCGGTTAAAGAATATTGCAATCAAAACAATATTGTACAAATTGCACTTCAAAATTTACAGAAAGTGCTAATCTTCAAAAAATTGAAGATGATTGGTTAGAACAGTTTATGGTTAAAGCTGGTCGTATATCTTCAAAAGAGTTTCAATGGATTTGGGGAAAGACTTTGGCAAGAGAATGTAATAATCCCGGAAGTAACCGCTTGCTTTGCTATATATTTTGGAAAGAGTGGATAAAGATGATGCAGAGACTTTTACTACTTTGTGTAGATTGTCAGTGCAATTAGAAGGGGATTATTCTCCTGTTATAATTTGGAAAAGATTTAGTGCTTATAAACAATTCGGAATAAATTTTGACAAATTGGTAAATCTTGGCGCCTTAGGGTTAATTGAAATGAGTTTAGACCCATTATCATCAGAATATGCACTCAAATATGAAAAAGATCCGACAAAGGTCATTTATTATGGTAAAGAGCATGAATTTTCAGGGAAGAAAGCAATTTATATAGGCAATGTGATTTACACGAAATCAAGAGAGGCATTATGCCAATCGCTGGATGTAGAAGAGATAGAAGGATTTTGGGAAAAATATTGTTTGCCGTTTTGGGAAGAGAATATGTAAGAAGAATATTAATATTATGATAGGTTTTGGGACTTTTAAGGGGATGACATACATTATAGTCAAGTGAGTAGATTCAATTATTAGAAAAGTGTCACGTATATAGAAAATATATTTGTATACTGCAAGGAGAAAAAGTGTCAAAAAAACAATATAATGGAATAAATATCATAAGTATGTTGGGTAGTGCTTTTAGAAATAATTCTAAATCGGTAAGAGTGATTATAGGAATATCATTATCTATAGTTGTTATTTTGCCGTTTTTTTCTGTGTCAAATTTGAAGGAAGCAATTGTAGCGGTACTTTGTACAGCAATATTATTGCTGCTAAGCTGTATTAGAGGAAAGATTGGGAACATACTATGTTGCATTTGGTCAATACTTTTGATAATAAATCTTCTTGTCACACCATTCATAGGTGCACCTTTTGGAGGATTGCTGTCAAATGAGCGAATGAGACAGAAACAAGAGGAGAAGTTTCACACAGGATTTGCAAAGGCTATGTATGAAATGTCTATTCGTGATTATGAGAATGCATTAGCATCATATGCAAAAATAGAAAGCATAGTACCGAAGGAATATCGGTTGGAATTCTATTTGTGGTATGGTGGAACTGCTATGTATGCAGGAGAAAATGAACTTTCAATTTATTTATTAGATAAAGCAAAGAATTATACTACTGAGCAAAATGCGCACGAAAGAGATATACTGTATAGATTAATTCCTATTGGCAAAATGGTAGATTATCTAAATACAGGGAAATTCAATGAATTAATGACAGAAGCAAGGCGTAATCAGAATACGAATGAACAGATTTTTATTTTATTTGAATTGGTCGCATTGGTGTCACGGGAGAATATTGAAAACTATGAAGACAGGATTCGGGAGTTACTTATTCAATATCCAGACATGCAGGATAGCTATGACGATTTAAGATATTTGAAAAATGATTTAATGTTCATCATAGCTGGTTGTTTGTTTGAGGAATATCCAGAGTATAGTTTGATATTTTTGGCACAAATGTTTGAAGAGGATAAGGCAAATTTCTATGAAACTTTTATTTACTGTTATCCGAAAGCAAATTTAATGAATATACGATGGCTTTCTATAGATTACTTACGGCATTTGAGAGGAATATATGAGGATGGATGGTTTGCATTTCAAGGAGAGCATAAAGGTGAACTTGAAAAGTACATGCCTGAAATAGAAAATCTTGGTTACTATTTGGGGGTAAATTCCTTCATAAAAGAAAAGTTCGAAAATCAAGGCGTACAATGGGAGATAGAAGATGAATTTCAGGATTGGGAACTCTATAATGTGATTCCTTTGGGCGATGATTGCTATTTCGGTGTATGGCTGGAAACAAACGAGGGGGACTTGGACATGATTTTTGCTACAATAGCACATTTTTATACTTTTTATGTTGAAAATAATCAAGTACATTTTGTTCCGATTAAAATAGCTGGAGATGAGCTAGCAGAGTATGTGACGATGAACAAGTTATTTCTAGTGGAAAACACGAGATATAAAGATATGTTTTTGGTAGAACATATTGAAGGTACAGGAGAATTTTTAAGCTTGGGAATCCTTGATATTAATGCCGAAACTTATGAAATAATTGAGAACCCTGCAAAAATGTACCATACATCAGAGTTTAAGTTTGATATAGATTCTAATAGTTATACGGCTGGATTTGAAATATATAATAGTATAGATGCTAATATGACACCTGTTAGCAGCTGCCGCAGATGCCTGTTCCCTGCTTTTGTTATCCCTGTCCTGTTGATCTTTTCTCCGCTGGAATTCTCCCCTGGTGCCAAACCCAGAAATGCCGCATATGTGCTCCCTTTTGCAAACCTGCTGAAATCCCCTGTCTCCACAAGCAGCGACAGCGCCGTATGCGTTTTAATTCCAAGAAAGCATCCCAGCCTCTTTGCCTTTTCTTCGTAACTGCTCTGTGATGCCAGTTCCCCGATCCTTTTATCAAACCTCTCAATCTTTGCCGTCTGTTCATCATAAGATGCCATATACTCATCCAGCGTTTCCCTGTATAACGGCAACAGTTCCAGCTTCCTCAGCCATGCAACATGTTTGATTGTCCACTTTGTTCCCTCATAATGATACCCGTGGCGTAAACGCAATGCATTGATCTGCTGCTTAATCTTTTTTAATGCGGTTTTATGGTCATCCCGCATCCGCAGGTACTCTTTTACGGAATCATCTTCCTCTGTCGGGATATAGACTGCATGGTATCCT
>CAJTCE010000067.1 GCA_910574745.1 Lachnospiraceae bacterium
AACATAAAATAACATATATAAAAACCAAAAATTTGACACAAAAAAAGCAGGTTTTACAAGACCTGCAGGTATTTTTTCTGATATTCAACTGTCAAACTCCCGTGGAAAGCTCCGCAGCGTTTGACAATTCCATATAAATCTGCTAAGATATATTTACTTAAAGGTACTGCCGATAGACGGCTAGTCCGAATTTAGGTCAACAAAAATAGTCGCCTTAGTTTTGCAGACTGTGGGGCGGCTATTTTTGTGGTTTATTATTATCCTTGCTTCCGATGGCGTATCCGAGACCGAAGCAGGTCAGGCATAAGCCAAGCACTGAAATCAATCCTTCAATCGTCAACATCCACTCAGTCCTCCTTTCCCAGATTCCTGCAAGCAGGTTTCTATGTAATCGGAGGGTCACAGTCCCTCCGCAGAAGAACTAGCCGCCTACTGAATATTCTAACGCTTCGGAGCCACCGTTTTATCGCTTGAGAGCCACCTCGGATTTTAACACTTTAGAGCCACCACAAACACAAGATATAGTAATGGAGCCATGAGCATGAGCTCACAGCTCCAACTTTTTTTTACAGGTCTTACAAGTGTCTATTTCCCAATCTCGGCCTTAAGATTAGCAAGCTTTTTGGACTCGTATATCTTCCTGAGATTCGTTTCGCTGCTCGGAATCTCATATGCGCTATGAACAATCCTGTCCATTATGGAATCAGCCTGTGTTCCGCCTCCCAGCCTGTCATGCCATTCTGCCACAGGAAATTGTCCTACAAAGATGGTAGAATTGTTTCCGCTTCTCTGCCCAAACAATTCATAGAGCATCTTTGCATCCCTCTCGTTAAGCTTGTAGTTCAGCCACTCGTCGATTATGAGGATGTTGTAGTTACCCAATCTCTTCCTGTACCGGGTCAACTCTTTAAGGTCATCCCTCCTGTCCTCAAAATTGCGCATTAAATCAGGCATTCGGATGTAGAAAACCCTGTAAGTTTTTTTGCATGCCTCAATTCCCAACGCACATGAAAGATAGGTTTTGCCAGCACCGGTCGGACCTGTGATTATAAGGTTTGTTGCCGTAGTCACAAATCCCATTGCAGCAAGATTGATCATCGTGTTCTTCTTGACTTGTCTTGCGTCAAAATCCAGAGACTCAATGCTTGCCATTGGATACTTGAATGAGGCGGCCTTTATCAGCCTGTTAATAAGCTTGTTTTCTCTTTCGCAAATCAATTCCTCAAGCAGTTGTTCCAATCTTGCATCAAAGCTCAAATCTGCCAATGCGATATCGCCTTCCTGGTTTTCCACCAGTCTGGCTAAATCACCCAGCTCGTGTTTTGTAAGGTTTTTCTTTAACTCGAATTTCATAATGGTATTTCCTCCTATCCGTAGTAATCGGCACCTCTTACGATGCCAGTTGTTTTATTTGTTTCTTTGAATTTTTCAAACTCTTTTTGATTATTTAGATTCTCGGCAGCCTTGTATACCGTTTTGTAAAAAGGCATATGATACTGCTTTAAGCTTTTTTTACAAGCGGCTTCTAAGATGTCCGGCGTAAAGGTGTCAGCAATTGCGAGAATGGCTACGACAGTCTGCGTGGACTGCTCCTTTACTTTTGCCTCGTCATACATCCTTCGGATCAACTCAAAAGTATTCGGCCCGATTTCTCTGGCCGCGTCAATCAGGTCTTCAGCCTGCTTATTCTTCTTAAGCGGAAACGGAAGATGGGATTCATCTGTCCTGACACCGTTTACTATGCCCTTGGGAAGGATTTCATGTCTTGCAATTTCGCTTCTGTTATAATAGACAAAGACAAGGCGGGAGTTGTATTTGACATCAACCTTACAGCCAATATATCTGCTGGGAACAGAGTATTGACCCTTGTTAAAGCTTATATGGGAGTTCTTGCCCACCTTATGTCCGTAAGACCATTCACACACCTCGTAAGGGACTGACGGCAGGGCTCTCAGATAAGCCTTTTCCTGCGTATTGAAAACAGCGCTCCTGCTTCCATCCCTTTTCTGGAACGGTCTGTCATTGTACTCCTTTACAGCCTTGCGAATAGCTGAGTTTAGCGATCCAAGTGATGTAAATATCTCATTCCTAAGCTTTGCTATAACAGCCGTCGCAATCTTGCCTACAGAACCTTCTACACTGGCTTTCTGCTTGGGCTTTTTAACGCCTGCAGGCATGATGGCGGTCATGTAATACTCCCCCAATGCCAGATATGCATCATTGAGGATGATCTCGCCCTTCTTAGGATGAGACACAACACCAGTTTTCAAGTTGTCGCAGACAATTTTCACAGGCGTGCCTTCAAAGAATTCAAACATATGTACATGGCATTCAAGCCACGCCTTTTCTTTCATATCCGTGGTTGCTTCCACATACCCATACTGGCTGTATGGCAGTGTGGCGACAAACAGATATGCGGTTATGATTTCTCCGGTATCCACGTCCACATATGACATTGTAGGACCAGACCAATCCACCTCTACCTCGACTCCAGGCTTGTGCTGTATATGGCTGGTATAATTCTTCTCGCCAGTATATTTGTAATAATTGACAGTAAATGTAGGATACGCACAGTATTCCCTGCCCTCGCTCACGCATCTGTCCCGATACTCTTCCCACAGCAGTTTCATAGTCACTCCAGTTTTCTTGAGTTCTGAATGTACGTATGCATAATCGACAGGCACATAGTTTGTTGTCCGCTTGAATTTCTTAGGATATAAAATATCGTACAACCCGTCATCTGTCATATCCTGAATGTCATCCCAAGTCATGCCCTGCTGTCTGCAGAGTTCTTTAATTTCAGAGACTGTGTTTCTTGAGCATCCAAGTATTGTCGCCACCTCCCTTTCGCTTAGATTTTTGTTTAGAAGCTCCATTACGCTTCTGGGTTTCGTCTTTTTGTACATAATAAAAGACCTCCTATAGATTTATTAAAAGCACCAGGCTTTCTATCAAAATCTATAGGAGATCCTATATAAAATCAAATATCAAAGACCACTAGATGTTGTGGTGGCTCTCAAGCGATAAAACGGTGGCTCCGAAGCGTTAGAATATTCACATAGGCTCCGTTCCCTCCTTTCCTGCCGTTTTGGAAGGCTCCGAAATATACCCTCCTACCTTTCGTAATGACACTTTTTGAAAATCTGGCAATGAAAAATGGAACTTTTTTGAAAACCGTTCGACAAACGTATCTTTTCCTGTCGAATATGGGGAGAATCACACATCAAATCCATGCTCCCGGAAAAAATGACGCAGTTTTTCTAACACCTTATCCTTGCGGAAAGCCAGTGTCCTCCTGCTCCCTCCAATCTGCTGTGAAAGTTCAGTGACCGGAATCTGCTCCCCGAACACCTTCATGGCAAGCTCCCGCTCTTCCGGCAGGAGGGAATCCATCGCATCCGCAAGCACTCCGAGCAGTAGCTTTTTCTCCACCAGCTCGTCCACCCCCGGCAGCTCCATGTCCGGGATACCTACTCCCTCCGAGGCATTATCCCGCCACGCCTCGTAGAATTCTTCCGTGTAGCCGTTCTGCTCCATCGCCTCCCGGTTCCGCTGCTCATGCTTTTTCTGCTGCCACCACGGGCGGTAATATTTTAGATATTCTTCTTCCGTAACTTCCAGTGTGGATTCTTCGTTTCCTGACTTGACTGTGATCTTCCTAAAAGACATAAAGCGTTCCTTCCTTTACGGCTTCGTAAAGTTAGGAACGCTTTAAAATATAGACGTGGGACTGGCTTTGAAAAAATGGCAGAGAATGGCCAGGGAAAGCTATCACTATACATACACTCTTAAAACAACTCACTAGCTTTACTCCGGCCATTCGTGACTCGACGCAATGCGGTCCCACTCGCTCGGTACTTATTCAGTTTTGCGTACAATGGAATTTCCATTTTTTCCATTGGTAGCATAAGTATGCCCATAAAAGGAACGCTTTAATCCGTAAAAGCAAAAACAGCAGGATATCCCCCCGCCGTTCTTTTTTTCTATGTATATTTTTTCTTCTCTTTTGGTTTCCAGTACACCCGTACCACTTCGCCGCAGTGCGGGCATTTCAGTTCCACTATGATCCTGAACCGCGTTATGCCGATATCAAAAATCCGCCTCCCGCACTCATGGTTCGGGCATTTAATTTTCTGGATGACGACCACCTCCTCTCCTAAAAATGCGGAGGCGCATATTGGTATCTCCCAATAAACGCCTCTCCTTACATGCCGCACTGCCGCTATTTCTCATTCGTAATAATCTAACTGGCGGAAGTTATTCGGAAAAAGGTAAAACTCCGTCCCCGATTTTCCATCTATCTGCTTCCACACAATGACCTTATAAGTCAGGGATGTATAGGTCTGCGTCCCGCCATCCTCATAAACCTTTCTGACTGGAATCAGTGACACGAAGGAATATTTGCACTTCACTCTCTTTCCAATCCTTCACGAACCCATTTTACATAAGCCCACTGACGTTTTGTACTATCAACCGTGTTCTTATCAACAGGTGTTCCGCATTCTTGATATACATAAAACTCATCAAAGGAACTTAGGTATTTATTTGCATAATATTTGCAGCCCTGCAAACCTGTGCCGTTTGCCTCTTCCTCTGTTATTTCTCCCATGCACTCCAAATCATCCGGAAGTTCAGATATTGGCATATCATATGCAATAAAATGTTGTTCTCTCATAATAAGTATCGGTGGCAAATCCCCAGAAACCACTTCTTCTTTATTTTTTAGAGTTGCTCCGCAACCAACCAAACCTAATGCACATACTAAGGTTAAAACTAATGCTACTAATTTTTTCATAAATATAACCACTCCCTATTAAAGTTATTTATATCATACATTACTTAACTGCACATTTTAAGGCACATAAACCATACACAAAATTGTATATTTATACACGCATTTTATCGGACACAATAAAGCGAACTGGGACAAATTAAATTACAATTCCCCAATCTGCCGGAACACCGGGGATGCCCGCCCTGCCTTGTCAGGCTGTGGCCTATCGGGGATATACGTTCACGAGGTTTTTGAAATCTAGTCGATTATTCAGATACCCCTGTTTATGCTTTCCTGTCAAAAGACGGCTTCTCATCCAAATAATCCGGCAGTGCTTCAAGTTCCTCCCCTTGACCATTCTTTAGGGAGCGGTACTCATCAAAATAAATCCCATAAAACTCCCTTTCCTTTTCCCGTTCAGCCGGAGTCCTCTCACAAGCCCACCCATATCCCGAACCGAGATATGTCAGCACCTTTGTACCCTGATAGTAAATATCTGCGCCATATCCCCCGCTTGTCAGGATCGGGCAGGTCAGCGTTCCGCCCCCTGCCAGCGCAAACTTCTTTTCGGCAAGGTTCTCCGCCCTCCCGTCTGCCGCCTCCAGGAAGTCAAGCAGCGTCAGTTCTCCGCTCCCGTGGCATTTCGGATTGCCGTTCTGTCTCTTCAGCGAATTTTCAGCCTGCCGGTACAACGCTCTCCTGTCGGGCGATACGTCAGATATGTATTCCGCACATAACCTCGCCCTCTGGCTGTGGATACGCTCTAATTCCTTTTTGCTCGTAGTCTCCGCGGCTCTCCGTGCCAGTTCCTTGATCTCATCATCAAACTCGGCCTTTGATTTATTGCTTTTCCCAGCGCTTGGGATCAAAGACCAGTCAGGCCCTCTGCTGCTCAGTGACATACTGTGTTTCGTATTGGCCGAATTTAGTGTACTTGAAACCGAAATTCCCATGAGCCCACCTCACAATTCCTTTTCCTATCTGTGGCTCCCCTGTTGGTCAGAGCCGCCCTTATTCCCTTGTAATAAATCCTAGCAGATTCCCTCTCCCTGCTCCCCGATTCTCCGATTTA
Source organism: Lachnospiraceae bacterium (assembly GCA_910574745.1). Taxonomy (GTDB): domain Bacteria; phylum Bacillota; class Clostridia; order Lachnospirales; family Lachnospiraceae; genus UBA2882. Next base: position 5,847 of record CAJTCE010000067.1, read on the forward strand.
CCGGAAAGCCAGGGATGCCTTCCCTGCCTTGTCAGGCTGTGGCTTATTGGAGATATTCAGCCGATGGAATTTATTTCTTATTCATAAAATCCCAATATGCCTGCATACTGTACTGATAATATGCCGCCGTCTTTTTCTGGAGCAACAGCTTCATGTCGCCGATCTGCTTCTGGAACATATCCATGAAATCTGTCCTGTCATTTAATCCCATAGCCCCGGCTTCCATCGGAAGGGAAGTAAATCCCCCCAGCTTCTTTACCCCCATATGTGCTTCCAAAGCACGCATCTCCACAACAGTCGCTGACTTGGGATTTATCTCGTTGATATGTATGGTCTTTTCAAATTCATTCCCATTCTCATCAACACCCTTTGCAATGATTGTCGGATCATCCTCTGTTGAATCTTCCGCATACTTAAGATAATAAGACAGCCCTGTACCGTTCCCTCCTGTCCACAACATATCTTCATCTGTAAAAATATTATAGACTTTTGGAGTATCTGCCACATTGTTTACCTGCTCCGCAAAACTCCTTTTTACCGCATTCTGCTGTGCCTTTCTTGTTCCCTGCCATGCCTGATATCCTGCTGTCCCTATTCCATTTACATTCATTTTTTCAAATCCTCCGCTATTGTCATTTATTCAATATTGTGGCTGGGGGTGATATGTTTCCACCCCCAGCTACACCGTGTCAGTCTGAATATGTAAAGCATCACTGTTCTACAGAAAACATAGCTTTCTGGATATTTTTCTGCCAATATGAGCTGTCAAAATAGTTCCCGCTTTTGGGCCGATTACTGAACATATTCATGATCATGTCATAAGTCATGGATGACGTATCTATAAACAGTTCCTTTCCGTCCTTTGATTTAATCGCTGTACCGTTTGTTCCCACATAGGCAGTTGTATTGTCATCAAGGTACTGTATCGTTCCTGTCATTTCCGCAAACTTTTTCAGCCACGACTCTCCCGTTTCCTTGCACATTTCCTTAAATTTCTTAGCATCCTCCCCCGTCATATAAGGGTGCTTCCCATCCCTGACATACCATGAAAAACCTGTTGCTTTGTCCGTATATTTCGGGTCTGTTGCCGCCCATTCTTCCAAGGTCTTATCGCCATACCACACTGTCAGCCCGCTGTCATTTGATACGGTGTTTTCCTCCTGCCCCATTATTGGATTTGTTGATTTAAGTGCGTCATATATATCCTGCACATTGGCATTCTGCCTTGCACTTCCGGGAGCGGATTCCTCTGCCGCCTGTTTCTGCGGGTAGAACTGTCCTGCCCTGCTCCTATTGTATCTATTCGCTGATACATTGTTCTGATAATAATTCTGTCCTATTCCATTTACGTTCATTTTTCAAATCCTCCATTGTCATCAATTATTTTAATGGCAGCCCCTCTGTCGTTCAAAGCCGCCTCTGCTCTCTCATATTAAGTCCGAGCAGTTCATCCCATCATGCAGACATACCGCCTAGCCTCCCCTGCCAAACTTCATGACAAACACCCCCTTTCGCTGAAATGGTTTGCTCTCCGATTCTCAATATAACAAAAACCTTCTCTCCATTGTCTCCATATATTTTATGGTGGCTTTTTTGTCATAAAATACGAACCAGCCCTCAAAAAAGTTTCATCTCTCTTATCACCAACAGTGTATCCCTCTCGCTCAGAGTGTCATTTATGCCTTGATGTCAACAGGCTTATGGTACGCATCCGATATGACAGTCACTGGCTGCGCTGAAATCTGAATCTTTTCCAGCCGTTCTTCCTCCTGCTCCTTCTGCTCCTTTCTCTTTTCCTCGGTGCGCTCCTGCTCCTTCTTCTCCTTTAATTTTTCCTCCCGTTCCTCTGCCAGTTCCTTCCAGCCTTTTACCCCGCTGTCGGAAGTTACCGTGGTGGACGCCATCATGGTTATATTCCCTGTGCTGTCGATGCTCCAGCTTTCCGTATGGTCCACCACCCTTGCCCCGATAGCCCTTGCATTGGCCTGGGCGCTCTTAAGACCGCTTTCATAACCTTCTTTGAAAAAAGACAGGTTTTCTTCAAGCTCCTTCGCCTTTTCCGGGTTCCTTGCACACTCTTTCAGGTAAGAGCCTGAAATCGCCACGCTGCCATTCTTTACACAGTCATAATTCTTCTGCAGGTAGGAATAATAATCCGATACGCTGTCTGTCCCTGTGTTCTTCGCCTGTGCTGGCGCAGCTTCCTTTGTTTCTGTTTTCTTCACTGTCTCATTTTTCTGTGCCGTGTATGTACTCCCATACACATTGCTGTAGTTGTTTCCAATTCCTGAAATTGCCATAATTTTTCCTCCTTGATAAAATTTTTATTGTTAATGACGGCCCCTCTGTCATTCGGAGCCGCCCATGCCCCCTTATGGTAAGTCCGGGCATGATCTTCCTTACTTCAAAATGCCCGCCGCCTCATATGCGGCAATCGAAACCGCCTTTTTGGTCATGCTGTCCTTATAATATCTCTTGTCTGCTTCCTGCTCCATCAGCCTGCGTTTCAGGACGGCCTCCTCCGCCAGCCTTTCATATTCTGCGTGTTTTGCTTCCCTTGCTCTGCGGGCTTCCACAAATTCCGATGATGAAACAGTAAATTTCAGTTCTCCCACCACACAAGCATGGTTAATCTCTCCATTTTCATCAAATGTCATCAGAAAACCTTCGTTCTTACCAGGAGTAGAATTAGCTAATAAAAAACTATCCACCCGTTCCATTACTTTTTGTGCAAGTTCCGTGTTATTTTTCATTTTTTCTTCCAATTCCGGTGGAATAACCACAGCAATCTTGCCAAGCATTGCATTCATCTTGGTGCGGACTGCCGGACTCTGCATATCGGGTTCAGCTCCCGACGGTTTCCAGTTCAGAACAGAATCATCCGCATTATTGCTGAAATACTTATCCCACGGATAATCATTCCTCCCCCATAAGGAACTGTCAATCTTGGATGTATCCATGACATTGTAATATGCTCCCGGATACTTTGATTTCAGCATTTCCTTAAAACTAACATTCTCTGTTTTCCCTGCCGCTTTCGTAGCCGCAAGCTCCGCAAAACTCACGCCCTCGCTCTTGCCTGCCGCATTCTTCCGGTACTGCTCCGCCAGATAGTACCCTCCCAATTTACCTGTCACTCCGAAATCCGTCATCACTTCTCCTCCTTTTCATTTTTATAGCCTCTCGGATTCTCCAGCCCTTATTGTCTGCGGCTCTCAAATCCAGTTTTATAAAAATTCCCCCACTTTTTGCCAAAAACACTTGACAAATCATTCTAAAAATGCGGCGCTTCGCGCCTCTTAATTAAAAAAGCACTTTTCATTT
>CAJTCE010000068.1 GCA_910574745.1 Lachnospiraceae bacterium
GGTGGCGGCTGTGATCTCCTGCATCTCTTCCGCATACCGGCTGTCATAGGCAGGGATGATGGAGCAGGCTTTTTCATGGCATGCCGTGAGCTTTTGTTTTGTGACGTCATAGTTGTCCTTTTCAAGCTTTCCCGGAAGGCTCCCGGCCGTTCCTGCCAGGTCTCCTGCCTTGGCTTCCGCTGGCACACTTCCTGCCGCTGCGCTGATGGCGGCGGCTGTCTGTTTGATATCGGCTATGCAGTCTTTGGTATCAGTAATGGCTTTTTTTGCTGCCGTGCAGATCTCTTCTATGTCGGGTTTTTGGAATATATGGTCCATGGGGCTTCCTCCTGTTCTTTTACTACAAATTTATCCTAAGTTACTGCAATCGCATTCTTTACTGTTACATGACTGATTTTTACCCTACTATTGCATATTTCTATAAATGTACTTGATAAAACTCCCAGTAAAATCACATCCATAATCCTGCACATCAAGAAATCAACGATGGCAGTAACCAGTTCTTCCTTTTGATAATCCTTACCCAGCGGATTTAAACAATATATTCTTTGGAACACTTCATATATTGCTTTAACAGCCTCATCAATCGTGGAAAAAAGAAAACCAGTCGTTAATACAACATCAATTGCTACCATTCCTAAATAAAATATAATAGCCATTACGATTTTAACTATGGGAGGTGCGTTTTTTATAATCAATAATCCCATAAGTAGCATAAACATTATCAGTATCTTAAAAAGATACATAATGTCTGCAAAATGATTTAATATTCATAATTTTCCTCCTTAGTTCTCCTGTTCTTCTTCCTTCTAAAAGATCTTATTGCTTTTCATATTCAACCTGAATGTTTGTTTTTAAATCTATGTTTTCCACACGCCAGAGATAGAGGGGTAGATCGTTTACATCTGTGATTTGTTCAATACTGACAGGATTTCCATTTACTGTCACATTTTCTGCCATTGAAGAAGAAGTAATTCCTACATATGCTAGGTTCTCCTGATTAAAAATAGTATTCTTCTTATAAAATCTGATTAAAACTGTCCAAAGCTCCTGTTTAATCTTATTTCCTTGATAAAACTCCTTTTCACTTTCTGTCATTTCTGTCTCCATTAATTCCATCTGATTATTTTCCACATTTTTATCAATACGGAAAGAATCAATAAGTTTGTAGTTTAATCCTCCTGTTTCTTTAAATAAACAATACGCTATCTTTTCATCTTCATTTAAAATAACTAATTCATAATCGCCAATATTATTTTGATAAAATATAGTTAATTCATTTTCTGCGCATAAATATCTTTTACTATATGCCTCTTCAATACTTTTTCCCTGTGACCACCAATAAATGACAATATTAAACAAGGATACCATAAAACAACTTATAATTAAAAAAAATATCTTTCGGTTCATTCCGTGTTTTATTCTTATATATTTTTTGGCAGATATTTTTTCAGGTAAATTTTTTTCAGGTATTTTTTCTAATAAACAATTTGCTAATTTAACATATTTTGTACTTCCTCCATATTTGATTACAAATCGTAACTCTTCAAATGCCTCCTTATAATTTTTAAGTTCATAATCACATTTACCCTGAATATATGCAATACATATTTGTTCATATATTGTTACATTTTTTGACACTTTTGATATTTCTTTCAATAATTTAAGTATGTCTTCCCAGTTTTCTTCTGTTAAATATCGCCGCAACCTAATGCCCATTTGAACTTTCTGCATTGTTTTATTATTTACTCTTTGCAATTTATTCAAAGCTATTTCTGCTTTTTCTAATTCTTTTTTTAATGATGCTGTTTTATTCATGGAAATCATACAATCTATATTATAGAGTTGTAATTGAAATCTTTGCATATTATTAAGACGATTATTCCACTCTTTTAATTTATCTATTTCTTGTTGACTCTGGTCATACTTACCCAAAACCAAACTAGTATAAAGCAATTCCAAATGTAAACCTATATGTTCTTTATATCTCTTTTGATTCAATAGCATTAATATATATGTCTCTTGTGCCTGAAAATCACAGTTTTCTTTTATTATCCAGTTTTTCCATATATCCATTACACAATAAACAATAATTGCTATAAATATCAATATGAGTACATTATAGAATTGAAAAAAGTCATTTCCCTTAATATAAAGAATACCTATCCAAATATCTATTACTATAAAGAATACCAAAAGGGTTTTTAATAAATTTGCTATCAATATTTTTATATGATTTCTATTTTTTTTCATTAACTCTCTCCTAGCTCACATGGGTCTTTATTTATTTCATTATTAATTAAACAGAGCACTACTAACGCCATCGCAAATCCTCCTAATACAGGTGCGGCAGTAGACAAAGCGGCTAATATTTCAGGCCCAAAAGCCACTAATAACACTACACCTAATTCTAAAATTCCAGAATTAATATAAACTGATTCAATTCTATTTGTTATCATCCCATTACTTTGACTGCTAAAATTATAAATATCCATAGTATCAAAAGGATTCAAATTAACTCTAAATCCACTTCCCCCCTTTATCCCATTGCTTCCCTGCCCCCATTCCATGCCAAAACCTGAAAGACCCAAAATGCCAATGCCAGAGTTACTTTTTACTGTATGAGTAATACCGTTATTCTCCCAGTTTATACTTCCTGTAGAGATAAACATACCACGTAAGCTTTCCCAGTTTACACACAAAAACCATTTTGTTATTGAATATCAAAAAAATCTACAGTTTTCAAATTTATGTCTCTTACACTCCAAATAAAGGCCTGATTTTCATCTATCTCAATAAACTCCTGTATATCAACTACTCGATTGCTTATTTCTATATCCTTAACATACTCGTTAAAAGAAATACCTACACAATAACTTGTCGTTTCGTCAAAAATCCCTTTTTTATAGATTTTTTTATAAAAATCTTTTATTAATTCCCAAATCTCTTGTTGTGCAAAAAATTCTAATTTATTATTTTCACTCCCTGTCCATTTATCTATTGCAGTAATACTCTTTGAATAATTAGAAATCAATTTTTTGACAGGCACTCTATACGAATAATATAAACTATAACAATTTTCTGTATTTGTAATATCTTTCTCATATAATCCATATGCAATATTATTACCATCACTTAAAATAACAAGTTCATAATTATCTATTTCCTGCTCATATATAATTTGAATATCATTCTCTCTTATAATATAGTATTCTTTACAATATACTTCAGAAATACTATTGCCATATTGTTTTAAAAAATTAGTGAAAATAAACAGTAAAATACACATAATTCCTATAAAGACATACTTTAACACAACCTTCTTTTTGCTATTATTTTTTATAAGTTTTTTTTCTTCTTTATTATTTGCTGATGATTTTTCTAACATTCTATTTGCCAAAGAAACATATTTTGTATCCCCGCCATATTTCACAACGAATTCTAATTCACTATCAGCCTCTTTAGCAACTCCCAAATTAAAATAGCATAGTCCTAGCAGGTAAGCGCTTTCTACTTGTTCCAAAGTACTCTGCACTATTGTTTCCTGCTGAATTTTTATAACATCTTCCCACTCTTCCTCTTGCAAATGTTTCTGTAATAAGAGGCTTTTTTGAAACCTCTTCTTATCTTTCCTGTTTACATTGCCTAATGCTACAAATCCTTTGTCCAGTTCTTCTGAAAATGAGCTACTATGGGTTTGTCTTAAATAACTAATATATAAAATTTTTAATATCATTTTTTGCAAATCTGACATCTTAAATTCATATTTCTCAAAATCATTTAATTTAGCAGAGGCTTCATCATACATCCCCATAATTAAATAAGCCCTTAATAAAGCCAAATGTATCTTAGCATCATTTTTATATAGTATTGTTTTAGTCATTTTTTGCAGCATATTTAAATACTCAGTAAATTTACACCGCATATCCACTTGCCAGCTAATCCATTCTCCCAAAAGTTTTATAATACAATATGCTATAGCAATCAACATAAAAATATCCAAACTCAAGCGTATTATATTATTACTTATGAGATAATAAATACATGCCATAGGCATTATTACTGCCACAAAAATAGCAAAAAATAGTACGGAGAAATATATTATTATCATTCTATTCTTTTTCATTATGCCCCCTCCGTTTCGCACGATATATTCCTTATTTTTTTATTTAATATAATAAATGCAACAACTCCCAAAGCTGGTATTGCGGTAGGTGCAAATTTTACAACCACCACCAATGCTGCTACAGCCAGTGAAAGAACTAATACAGTTTTCATCGGATTAATATACCCTCCATTTTCTGTTTTTTCCAACTTATTGTCTTTTACTCTTTCCGTATAAGAATAAGCATCTATTGTATCCATAGGATTTAAATTAAACCTTATTCCGCTTCCGTTTTTATTATTTTTCATTCCACTTCCCCATTCAATTCCAATTCCCAGCAAATTCCAGCTATATCCTATTTTATGTTCTCTATTATTAGACATCCATGTAATATCTGACGTTGCATCTATTAAATTTTCGCTTAATCCAATACTCGTGCTGCCTTCAATTCCTGCAATCTCAGCTTTAAAGTTTAATGAAACAGCTTGTAAAACACCATTTTCGAATGTTATATTAATTAACTTATCATCAACAGGAGACTCCGAATGCAAGGAATATCCACCTAATATTCCCCAATTTTCATCAACTCTTGTTGCATTAGTTACTCCCACATTATCATCTATCCAATTATTTATATTTTCAATAATATTATTTGCTACATTTTCCACATCCTCCCAACTTGGCCATGCACCATCTCTGTCCATCAGCACCATAGGATTATTCCAACAGTACCCATACTCATTCAAGGTATACGGCGCCGCTGCAAATCCCTTAATGGTATCCACCGCCGCAAACCTTCCCAGCTCCGCCCGGTATTCCCTCGCCTGGGCATAGTATGTCCCTGCTGTTTTATCATACTGGTACCCTGTATAGCCAAAAGGCTGGATGCTTCCTGCCATGCTCCTTCCGGCAGTCCCTTCCCTGTCCCAATACAGCTCCTGTCCGAACTCATCATACCCGTAGCTTTCCGCCAGTTCCCCGTTCTGGTCCATCAAACGGATGGGGCTTCCCAGCTCGTCCTGAAGATAATAGCAGGATTCCCTTCCCGTTTCTTCCCGCATCCCTGCCACGTTTCCGTCCCACAGGTAGCTCTGGGTATTTCCTCTCTCTTCCTTCTCTAAGAGGTTATGGTACTGCCTTGTCAGGTCTATGGTGTATTCTATCTTTGTTTCCGGGCGGATGGTCTGCTCCTTCAGCCTGCTTAACGGGTCCATAACATCTGTCCCCTTTAGTATACCATTACCGGCTTTATCCTGCATCCCTGCCATTCCTTCCATGGCTCCGGATGTCTTCCCCACCCGGTGTCCCAGTCCGTTGTATTCATAGGCTGCGGCCTCTCCCTTTCCGTTTACTGCCTGCTCTAAGCGGTTCAGGGCTCCGTACAGGTAGCGGTCCCTGATATCCCCGTTCTCCAGGATGAGGCTTAAGTTCCCCCTTTTATCATATGCATAGGTCTCCTCATTCATGACATCTGTTTTCTGTATGAGCTGGTTCATGGCATTATAGACATATGCCGTCTCCCTGCCCCCTTCCCTGAGGAGACTCCTGTTCCCGAAGGCATCGTATTCGTAGGTCCTCAAGGGCTGTCCGTCTTTACTTGCCCCTGCAAGCCTTCCCATGGCGTCATACCGGTAGGCATATGCCCCGCTTTCTTCCGGCAGTCCCCTTCTCTGTTTCTCTATAGTGGTCTTATTCCCCATCAGGTCATAGCCGTAGACATAGCAGTCAAGGACCCCTTCTTGATCCCTGTGGGTCAGTTCCATAAGCTGTCCCTTGATGTCATAGGCATAGGATGTCTCCATTCCGTTAGGGAATGTCTTGCGGGAAAGTCTTCCCCTTTCGTCGTACCCATAGGTTATGGTGTCCTCCCCGTCTTTCAGGCCTGCAAGCCTTAAGCTGCTGTCATAGAGGTAGGATGCGGTCCTTCCGTCAGGATAAGTGATGCCGGTCCTTTCCCCGCCTTTTCCATAGGTGTAGGAGACTTCCTTCCCGTCAGGGTACTGTACCTTCAACGCTCTTCCCATGGGATCGTTCTCGATCCTCGTGATGCCCAGCCAGTCTTCCATTTCCTCAAGCTGTCTTAAGGGGTTGTAGGAGAGCTTTACTTCCCGTCCGTCCGCATATGTGACATGGTCTACGTCCCCATGGGCCGTATAGCCGTACTTTGTAAGGTAGCCTTCCTTATCAAGCTTCTCTAAGAGCTGTCCCTTTTTATCGTAAGTGTAGTGTTCGGTATTTCCAAGGGCGTCCGTGATGGCCTCTACCTGTCCAAGGGCATCCCTCTGGTAGCGGGTCACATGGCAGATGTTCTCTTCCCCGTACTGGCGGATCTCGACCAGGCGGTCGCTTAAGTCATAGGAGTATTCCGTCTCATTCCCAAGGGCGTCGGTGACCTTTGCAAGCTGGCCCGTCAGGGTATATTCATAGCGGGTGGTGTTTCCAAAGGCGTCTGTCACACCGGTCACATTTCCTAAAACGTCATAGGTGTATTCCTTCCTTTCCCCGCCTTCCCCTTCCATCCTTATGATGCGGCCCAGGCTGTCATAGGCATAACGGACGGTAAAGCCGTTCCTGTCTGTATGGGTCTTTACTTTTCCCCCTGCATCATAGGTATAGGCTTCCTTCGTCCCGTCCGGATGGGCCACTTCTCTTACCTGCCCGCCGGGGAAGTAGGCATAATAGGTCTTCCGTCCCGCTTCATCCGTTATGCTTTCTGCTTTTCCAAGGGCAGTGTATGTATAAATACGCATATCACCCATGGGGTTTGTCTCTTTTATGAGCTGGCCCGCTTCGTCGTATTCCATGTGCACGGTGTTCCCCAGGGCGTCTTCTGCTTTTATGACATGTCCTTCTTCGTCATAGGTATAGGTCATTTCCGCCCCCTCCGGGCCTTTGGCATGGGTCAGGCGGCCGGCGGCGTCATAGGTAAACCGGGTAAGGTTCCCTTCCTGGTCTTCACGGCTTAAGCAGTTCCCGTTCCCGTCATAGGTGTAGCGGACGGTGTTCCCCAGGGCGTCCTTGATGCGGGTCAGGCGGTTGTTCTCATTGTAGAGGCAGGTGGTCTTTGACCCATCCGGCGCAGTGATGCGGGCCAGGTTCCACATGGCGTCATACTGGAGCTTCGTGGTCCTCCCCAGCTGGTCGGTAACGGTTTCGGGCTTGTTCAGGACGTTGTACGTTCTCTTTATGGTGCTCCCGTCAAAGTCCGTGATCTTTGTCACTTTCCCGCTTTCATTGTATTCATAGGTGCGCACGTTCCCTTCCCCGTTGGTAAAGGCGCTGATGTTCCCGGCTTTATCGTAGGAGAGGCTTACCGTGCTGCCTTCCGGGTCTGTCACTTTTATGACGCGGTTTAAGGCGTCATATTCATAGCGGGTCGTTCCTCCCATGGCGTCCGCCACGGTCTCTATGTTCCCTTTTTCATCATAGGTCAGGCGTATGGCGCTGCCGTCAGGCTGGAGGATCGTCTCAGGGAGGCCTTTTTCATTGTAGGTAAAGCTGGTCTTCCTTCCCAGGGCGTCTCTTGTCTCTAAGAGGTTCCCTTTTCCGTCAAAGGTGTTCTTCTGTTTTTCTTTTCCGTTCAGGCTGATGTTGGTGGGCCTGTTATGGGACTCATAGGTAATGGAGAGTTTTGTGCCTAAGGGGTTGATGACGCCCGTCAGGTTTCCCCGGTTGTCGTAGCTTAAGCGGGTCTCGTTGCCCAGCTTGTCCGTGATCTTTATTTTCTGGTTCCTGGAGTTATAGGCAAAGCTTTCTTCCCCGTCGGGATAGATGTTCTTTATGTTGCGGTACTGCCCGTCATGGATATGGATGGTCTTTGCCCCGTTCCTCTCCGTCTGGGTCACTCTCTTTTTTTCATCGTCGTATTCATAGGACATGGTGGTGCCGTCAGGGAATCTCTGGAGGGTGGTCCGGTGGTCTTCATCGAATTGGTTTTCCACGGTAATGATACCCCTGGGGTTTGTCACGGCTGACAGCTTCCCGTTCCCGTCATAGGCGTAGGCAAAGGCTCCCCCGTCAGGGCGCACTGCTCCTGTGAGGTGTCCGTTTTTGATCCCGTAGGTAAAGGTCCTTCCTGTATGGTCGGTCACGCTCTTTAAGTATCCTTTTTCATCATAGGAAAGGGCAAAGGATTCCCCTGTGTCTTTCCGGATGCGGATGGGCCGCGCACACCGTGCAGTGCAGGGGATGTCCGGACTCTCTTTCTCTTCCGTGTTTTCCCCTTCCGCTGTCTTTTTTTCCTCTGTTTCTTTTCCCTCGGTTTCTTCTTCTGCTTCCGGAATATGATCTTCATAGACCAGGGTAAAGCCCTGCCCGTTGTTGTCTTCACGGCGCATGTATCTTCCCTGTTCGTCAAAGAGGTATCTGTCCCCTGAAAGGGTCGTATAGCGGTAGCCTTCTTCTGTTCTTTTCAGGATGGAGAGGCTCTGGTTCCCCGGCGTATAGGTCCCTTTTTC
>CAJTCE010000069.1 GCA_910574745.1 Lachnospiraceae bacterium
ATCTGCATTTTTCGTCATCATAAAAAACACCGCCCTTCTGATATTTATTATATCAGAAAAGCGGTTCCAACAATAGCAAAACCCTGCAAAAGCAGGGCTTTGTCTACAGTCTGAAACCACCCGAAGTGGGTGGTTTTGCTTTGAAAGGTCTTACGCATATGCCTTTAAATATGATACCCTGCCCCTTCCTCAATCCGGCATTCCGCCAACAGCCCCTTTACAATCCCTTTGTATTCCATAAGGGTTTTTGCCTTGCGTATCTGCTTTCCGTATTTCTCTCCATGATCAAAAATACATATCATATAATGCCACAGCTCCTTCATTTTATGAAGTACTGTTACCTCCCCAAACAATATTTCCTCATAAGCCGCCAACAGCTCATCATGAAATGCCTTTATCCGTTTTTTGTCCGCTTTTCCTTCTCCGCTTATTTCCTCCAGCAAAGCGGGATTGGCTAACATTCCCCGTCCTAACATAACAGCCTCCAGCTTCGGAAAAGCTTTTGATAATTTTTTAAAATCTTCCACCGTAAAAATATCTCCGTTGTAGCACAAAGGATTTTTGCTGTTTTCATAAGCATGAGCAAACTGCTCCATATGCGGCTTTCCGTTATAAAATTCTTTTTGAATCCGGGGATGAATCATCAACCTTTTTATGGGAAATCTATTAAATAAATCAAGAATTTCATAAAATTCTTCCTCGTGGTATCTCCCCAGTCTGGTTTTAACGGAAATATCCATGGAAAGACTGTCAAAAATTTCATCCAAAAAATATTCCAGCTCCACGAGTTTTGCCAGAAAACCGGAGCCTTTTCCCTTGGCAACGACCGTATTGGAAGGACATCCCAGGTTTAGATTGATTTCGTCATATCCCATATCCTTCAGCTGTCTGGCCGTATCTATGAATTCATCCGCCCGGTTGCCGATCAGCTGGGGAATGATCCGCATCCCTACATTATTTTCCGGCAAAACATCCTGTTTATCCTTATTTCTGATTTCCCGCTTCTGGTTAGGAGCAATAAAAGGCGTTACATAATAATCCGCCGCTTTAAAATGCTTTGCCTGCATATTGCGGTACACATACCATGAAATGCCCTCTAAAGGCGCAAAATAAAATAAAGGTTCTTTTTCCATTATTACCTCCATAGGTCAAGAGAGCAATCCCAAAGGAATAACAGCCTGCCGCTGCATATCCTTTTTCCCTCTTTATTTCAAAAGTCATCATATCACATTTTCTTACAAAAGTTACCATTATAAAAAAAATGACTTGGCAAATACTAAAGCCAAGATAAGTTGACGGCACGAGCCAAAAGAAAATTTTTCTTAAGGTAAGTGTCAAAGCACTTATCTTAAGAAAACAAAGAATTTGGAGGTGAAAAAGAATGACATCTGGAACAAGCAAAAAGGAAGCAAAAACAGCTATGGACCGTTTCAAAACAGAGGTAGCAAGCGAACTTGGCGTTAACTTAAAAGAAGGTTACAACGGCGATTTAACATCCCGTGAAGCTGGTTCTATCGGCGGTGAAATGGTTAGAAGGATGATCAAAAAGCAGGAAGAGCAGATGAAGTAATAAACGGCTCATAAAACCTGAAATCCAAAAAGCGGGAAGAATTAAAATACATTCTTCCCGCTTTATATTTTTATGGTTATTGTTCAGACAGATTGTCAAGCAATCAGCCGGATGCAGCTTTACTTGCGTCTAACGGTATACGATAGCTTTTGCGATTCTGTCCGCTTCCTCTTTTCCTTTATAACGTTCCACTATGGCAAGTCCGAAATCAATTGCCGTCCCCAGCCCTCTGCTGGTAGTTACATGACCGGATACCTCCACGCTATTGTGTGAAACCTCTGCGCCTTCTAAATGACTTTCAAATTCAGGATAGGAGGTTGCATTCCTTCCTTTTAAAAATCCCTTATGTCCAAAAATGCTGGGAGCCGCACAAATAGCGCTGATACATTTGTCCGCCCCGTAAAATGCATCCACCTGTTCCATTAAAGGTTCGCATGCTTCCAGATTTTTTGTACCGGGCATTCCCCCGGGCAGAACAATCATATCCAGTCCGTCAAAATCAACATCCTGCAGCAATAAATCCGCAGTCACTGTTACTCCATGGGAACTGATAACCTGTTTTTCTCCGGTAACCGATACTGTTTTTAAATCAATCCCCGACCTTCTGCAGATATCCACTACCAGAAGCGCCTCGCATTCTTCAAATCCCGTTGCCAAGAATACGCCAATTTGTGCCATTTCAAACTCCACCTTCCTTAAATTATCTGTTTTTTCTTTTATCTGATATTATACTATTCCTATACAAATTTGCAATCATAACCAAAAGGAAAAATGAGGGTTAATAAGGAATCTTATTTTGTTTCAGCAATTCCCGCAGCCTTTTATTTTCATCATTCAGCTCATGAAGGTCTTTTTCATTCTTGGCAAGCTGCTTATCTTTTTCAGCTGTTTCCTGCTCTAACCGGCTTAAACGCTTTTGATCTCTGTAGTACCGCGCCCTTGCCTCGCATTCCTCCAGGATTGTCAAATCTGCCAGACGTTTAAAAAGTTCCGATGATGCTTCATTTAAATATTCATCTTTTCCTGCAATCATTTTGATTTCCTCCCACGTGGCGGCTTTAAAAAGCGCCGCCCATTTATCAATATGATACTTTTTATCTTCCTCTGTTGCCATGTCTATATGCTTTAAGTTTACCACAGACAAGGCAAACTTGTCACTATATTCCGCATTATTTTTAACATTCAGTAATTTATATGTGCCGTAGAATTCCGGCGGGATACCCGGCAGATCAAAATCCAGAAACCCGATATGAATTACCCTTTTGGTACAGCTGTAGTCCTCTCCCTTCTCTAAGTGGTCAAAGTTTCTGGCAAGATAACCGATGGAACGCTCCGGCCAGGACCCTTCATTTAAAACCTGCATCTCCAGATTGATTATTGTGTCCTTGTTCAGTTCTAACCGTACATCCAGATAAAAGGTTTTGTCTGTTACAGACCTTCCCAGCTCAATGGGATTGGTAATCTCAATAGATGTGATATCTTCCATTCTAAGGTGCATTAAAGAAGCCACCAAAGCCTTTAAAACCTTTTTGTTTTTCTGCAAAAGAGATTTGAACAAAAAGTCATTGGTCAGGGTATACTCCAGTCTGCCGGTTGCCAAGTGAAAATCCATGGTTTTAGGACTCATAATTTTAGAATCCATGGCTTTAGAACCCATGGTCTTTGAATCCCTTGTGGGGGAATCCATGTGTGATAAAGAAGTGATTTGTTTCATAGATATGTCCTTTCTTTTGAAAATATAGATTTGATTTGTAGTAGAATTTGTGAGAGCATTTATATCCGCCTGATAGCAGCAGAAAACAGCAATGGAAAATAAGAACAGATTATAGAAAACGATTCAGATTTGAAAACAGATTCTTTCAGTAAAAAAAGAATAACACACCGTTTCAAAATTGACAAGCAAAACATTTCAATTATGTATACCTTACATAATATCCTTATTAACATCCGCAAAAATGTATTTCCATTTTCATTTCAGGGCATTATAATAAAAAAAGCGAAATCATAGGCAGTTGAGAAGCGCCGGAGCGGACGGGCTTATAAAAATCCCCTCCACTCCGTCGCTACCCAATTACCCAGCCTCCCCAGAAAGGAATTACAGCTATGGAAATTGAACGCAAATTTACGGTTCTGAATCTCCCCGAGAACCTTTCCTCCTACACCTGCCTTCATATGGAGCAGGCATATCTTTGCACGGACCCTGTGGTTCGCATTCGCAAAGAAAATGAAAACTACTATCTTACCTATAAAGGAAAAGGACTTTTGGCAAGGGAAGAAGCCAATCTTCCCCTTCATGCCGAAGGCTATGCCCATCTTCTGACCAAGGCCGACGGTCTCATCATCCAGAAGGACCGCTATCTGATTCCCATAGAAAAACCGGCATTTGACATGGACTCCCTTGCCGACTTAGGAATCAGTAAAATACCGGATAATCTACAGTTAAAAATTGAATTGGATGTGTTTACCAGCCCTTCGGGACTGATTATGGCAGAGGTGGAATTCCCCTCCATAGAGTTAGCCAACGCTTACCGAATGCCGGATTGGTTTCTGGAAGATGTGACCGCCAACAGGGCATATCACAACTCCAACATCAGCAAGGGCGGTCCTGTTTTCGATCCCGTTCCTTCTTTTTTGGAAGACGGAAACTGATTCTTGCAAGTTCACGCATTTTTTCTACGGTGTTTTCATCAAACTGTCCCGGAAGAAGACGCCACTTCCAATTTTCGCCCAAGGTGGAGGGCGTATTGATGCGTGCGGCATTATCCAGCTCCAGATAATCCTGGATGGGGATAACTGCCGTTTCCGAAACGCTCATCATGGCAAGGCGAATCAGCGCCTCCACAAGCCCCTTATCTCTATAATAATGGCAGTATTCCTTTACAAATTTCTTATCCTCTTTGGATAATCCCTTAAGCCAGCCTGCTGCCGTCTCATTATCATGGGTTCCTGTATAGACAATGGAATTTCTCTTATAGTTAATAGGCAGATATTCGCTGTCCTCAAACCGGCTGAAAGCAAATTCGATAATCTTCATGCCCGGATATCCGGTCTTTTTTACCAGCTCACGGACTTCATCCGTCAAAAATCCCAAATCCTCCGCAATTACTTTACACTCCCCCAAAGTCTCTTTCATTTTTTCAAATAAATCATACCCGGGGCCCTTTTCCCAATGTCCGAATTCTGCCGTAGGTTCTCCGTAGGGAATGGCATAATAGGATTCAAAACCCCTGAAATGGTCAATCCTGACCACGTCATAGAGCTCATAACAATGGGCAATACGTTTCATCCACCATGCATATCCGGTCTGCTTGTGATAGTTCCAGTCATACAAGGGATTTCCCCAAAGCTGTCCTGTAAGGGCAAAACAGTCCGGCGGGCAGCCCGCTACCGCAATGGGAAGCCCTGCATCATCTAACTGAAACATCTCCGGATTCGCCCAGGTGTCCGCACTGTCAAAAGCCACGTAAATCGGAATATCCCCTATAATCTCAATTCCCTTTTTATTGGCATACTTCTTTAATTTCTTCCACTGTCTGGAAAAGCAATACTGCATAAACTTGTAAAAATCCATTTCTGAGGCAAGGAGCTCTTTATACCGGGCAATTGCCTTTTTCTTCCTAAGCCGGATATCCCCGTCCCATTCCGTGAAAGGCTTTCCGCCAAAATAATCCTTAACTGCCATATAAAGAGCATAATCCTCCAGCCAATGACTGTTCTTTTTTACAAATTTGGCATAACGCTTTTCCTGTTCTGCATGAAATCTTGCAAAAGCCAGCCGTAATACCTGATAGCGGCTGTGGTACATTTTTTCATAATCAATATAGGCAGGATTTTCGCAAACCTCCACCAGCTCGCATTCACTATCCTCTAGCAAGCCCTCTTCCTTTAACATATCCAAATCGACAAAATACGGATTTCCTGCAAAAGTGGAAAAAGACTGGTAGGGGGAATCCCCGTATCCAGTCTGTCCTAAGGGCAGAATCTGCCAATAGCTCTGCCCTGCTTTCTCCAATTGATCCACAAATTCATATGCACTTTTTCCGAATGTCCCGATGCCGTAAGGAGACGGCAGACTGAACACCGGACACAATACACCACATTTCCTCATATTAATCTCCGCTTATCCCTTTTCTAAATCAGTTGATCCGGTTCATGATTAGCTCTATTTCAGTTTCCAGATATCTCTGTTATATTCCGCTATGGTACGGTCAGATGAGAAAAAGCCTGCTTTGGCAATATTGACGAGCATCATCTTTTTCCATTTTTCCCTGTTCATATAGTCTTCAAACATGCGGTCCTTCGTTACCACATAGTCCCTGAAATCTAACAGAGTCATAAACCAGTCTTTGTTGATCAGTTCTTTATAAAGACGCTCTAAATTTTCCTTATCTCCCACCTTAAGCATTTCATCGCTGATAATAAAGTCTACAGCCTTTTGAATCATGGGATCATTCTCATAATACTTCTTGGACACATAGTCCGCCTTTTCATAATGAGCGATAACCTTTTCCGACTTCTCTCCGAAAATATAAATATTGTCGTCCCCAACCAGTTCATGAATCTCCACATTGGCTCCATCGGAGGTTCCCAGGGTAACCGCACCGTTTAACATAAACTTCATATTTCCTGTTCCGGAAGCCTCCTTGCTCGCCAAGGAAATCTGCTCGGAAATATCGCAGGCGGGAATCAGTTTTTCCGCATAGCTTACGTTATAGTTCTCCACCATCAGTACCTGCATATAGGGCGATACCTCCGGGTCATTATTGACAATCTCCTGTAAGCACAGAATCAGATGAATAATATCCTGGGCGATCACATATGCAGGAGCCGCCTTTGCACCAAAGATAAAGGTCAGGGGCGTAGACGTCTTTTTGCCCTCCTTGATTTCCAGATACTTATGAATAATGTAAAGCGCATTCATCTGCTGGCGCTTATACTCATGAAGCCTTTTAATCTGAATATCGAAAATGGAATCCGTATTCAGGACAACGCCTTCCGTTTCCTTTACATAGGCTGCCAGTTCCGCTTTTTTCTCCTTCTTGATCTCCTCAATCCTGTTTAAGAAATGGGCGTCATTTATCTTGGAAAGCAGCTTCTCTAACTGCTTTGCATCTTTCTTGTAATCTTCTCCTATGGTATCCGTAATCAGCTTCGCAAGAGGTCTGTTACAGGACAGAAGCCACCTTCTGAATGTGATGCCGTTCGTCTTATTGTTAAATTTCTCCGGATAAATCTTGTAAAAAGCATGCAGCTCCGTATCCTTTAAGATTTCCGTATGGATTGCCGCAACGCCGTTAACGGAAAAGCCGTAATGAATGTCGATGTGCGCCATATGTACTCTGTCGTCTTCGTCAATAATCTGCACCTTTTCATCATCATATTTTGCCGCCACTCTCTTATCCAGTTCCTTAATAACAGGCACTAGCCGGGGCACTACCTTCTCCAGATATTTTAGAGGCCATTTCTCCAATGCTTCCGCCAAAATCGTATGATTGGTATAGGCACAGGTCTTGCTGACAACCTCAATGGCTTCATCAATGGTAAACGCCTTCTCATCGACCAGAATACGAATCAGTTCGGGAATTACCATTGTGGGATGGGTATCATTAATCTGAATGACCGCATAATCATACATCTTGCGCAGATCCGCTTTTTTCTCTCTTAATTCCTTTAAAATCAGCTGTGCGGCATTGCTTACCATAAAATACTGCTGGTAAATACGCAACAGATTGCCGGCTTCATCGGAATCATCAGGATACAAAAACAGAGTAAGGTTCTTTTCAATATCCTCTTTGTCGAAATCAATACCCTTTTTCACAATGCTTTCATCCACCGATTCCACATCAAAAAGTCTCAGTTTATTGATGCCGTTGTCATAGCCAATGACGTCTATGTCATATAACCTGGATTTTACCGTCAAATCCCCGAAAGGAATTTCAAAGGATACATCCGTTTTATTCAGCCAGCTGTCCGGCTCTATCCATTCATTCTTTTCGGCAGTCTGCTTTCTGTCCTGAAACACCTGACGGAACAGGCCGAAATGATAATTCAGTCCGATGCCGTCCCCGGGCAGACCCAAGGATGCAATGGAATCCAAAAAGCATGCCGCCAGACGTCCTAAGCCCCCGTTGCCTAAAGAAGGCTCCGGCTCAGCATCTTCAATCTTTGCAAGATCTTTTCCGTATTTCTTTAAAATTTCCTCTAATTTATCGTATACACCCAGATTAATCAGATTGTTGGACAACAGCTTGCCAATCAGAAATTCCGCAGAAATATAATAGACCTTCTTAGGACCCGAAATGGTCTCCGTAACGCCGCTCAAGCCTTTACAGAGCTGTAAAAGCCCAAAATACAATTCCTTATCGCTGCATTCCTCAATGCCTTTATTATAACGTACTTTTAAAATTTCCTTTAACTGATCTTCCATTTTCATTTCAATCATTTCTCTTTGCAATGACATATGAACTCCTCCATAACGATTAGAAAACATTTTTTCTCTGAGAAATTTTCTTCCACAAAATTGTACAACAAAAGGACGGTCTTGTAAACCGTCCTTTCAGACTGTAGACAAAGCCCTGCTTTTGCAGGGTTTTGCTATTGTTGGAACCGCTTTTCTGATATAATAAATATCAGAAGGGCGGTGTTTTTTATGATGACGAAAAATGCAGA
>CAJTCE010000070.1 GCA_910574745.1 Lachnospiraceae bacterium
CGCCGCATTTTTTGACTGGTTTGTCAAGTGTTTTTGCAAAAAAAGTGGGTGATTTTTTGAAGCAAGGGTCTGAAAGCCTTATAAAGTAAGGGCTGAAGATTCCGAGAAGTTATTAATGTATGAAGGAGGAAAAAGATGAAGAAGTTAATAGCTAGTTTATTATGCGCCTGCATGATGAGTACTTTACTTGTGGGATGCGGCGGAAAAACGCCGGAACCTGTAGACGGAGGCACGGAAGCTCCCGCAGATGCAGAGTCAGAAACACCGGAAACACCGGAAACAACAAATGAGGGCGGAAGCGGAGATGCTTCCAAGACAATTAATGTATGGGCATTTACGGATGAGGTGCCGGGAATGATTGAAAAATATCTGGATGCTCATCCCGATTTTGGTTATGAAATCAAGACAACCATTATTGCAACAACGGACGGAGCTTATCAGCCTGCTCTTGATCAGGCTTTAGCATCAGGCGGAGCGGAAGCGCCGGATATCTATTGTGCAGAGGCGGCATTTGTTCTGAAATATACACAGGGCGATGCAAGTCAGTATGCAGCGGCTTATGAAGATTTGGGAATTGATGTGGATGCTTCCTTAGAAGCAGCGGATATTGCACAGTACACAGTTGATATCGGAACCAACCCTGACGGCAAGCTGGTAGGCCTTGGCTATCAGGCAACAGGCGGAGCGTTTATTTACCGTCGTTCTATTGCTAAGGACGTATGGGGAACAGATGATCCCGATGAAATCGCAGCAAAAATCGGACCCGGCTGGGATCAGTTCTATACAGCAGCTGCAGAGCTGAAAGAAAAAGGCTATGGAATTGTATCCGGCGACGGAGATATCTGGCATGCAGTTGAGAACAGCTCTTCTGAAGGCTGGATTGTTGACGGAAAATTAAACATTGACCCTAAACGTGAAGCATTCCTTGACTTATCCAAAGATTTAAAGGACAACGGATATCATAATGATACTCAGGACTGGCAGGACGCATGGTTTGCCGATATGAAGGGCGAGGGAGAAAAGGAAATTTTCGGTTTCTTCGGTCCTGCATGGCTGATCAACTACACAATGGCTCCTAACTGCGGCGGCGAAGCTGCAGGCGAGGGAACTTATGGAGACTGGGCAGTGTGCGAACCTCCTATCGGTTTCTTCTGGGGCGGCACATGGATTTTAGCAAACAAGGATTCCGCAAAGAAAGAGGCAGTCGGAGATATCATCGAGTGGATTACACTTGACTGCACGGAAGAAGGCCTTCAGTATAAATGGGCAAACGGCACATTAAACGGCGAAGGCGGCACAAAAGATGCTGTAGCAAGCGGCACGGTTATGTCCATGTCCGACGGCTCTGTAGATTTCCTGGGCGGACAGAATATGTTTGATGTATTCGTACCTTCCAACCAGTTTGCAAAAGGTACCAACTTAACACAGTATGACGAGACGATTAATACATATTGGAGAGAGCAGGTTCGTGAATATACTGCAGGCAACAAGACTCGTGAGCAGGCAATTGCTGACTTCAAACAGCAGGTAGCAGATAACCTGGATGTAATTGTAGAATAATTTGCAGCAATTCAAATGAATGAAACAGCTTGGTAAAAGCAGAGCAGATCAACTCCTTTTTGTTCTGCTTTTACCTG
The DNA here is from genome assembly GCA_910574745.1 of Lachnospiraceae bacterium. Taxonomy (GTDB): domain Bacteria; phylum Bacillota; class Clostridia; order Lachnospirales; family Lachnospiraceae; genus UBA2882. Next base: position 1,638 of record CAJTCE010000070.1, read on the forward strand.
TTATAAACATTTCAGGGAAGGTAGGTGGGTAAAATGAAGCATAAAAAACTGGGTTATGCGAAATACGGTTATCTCTTCAGCATTCCTTTTGTTATTGCGTTTTTATTGTTTTCACTATATCCGATTTTGTATACAGCGGTAATTGGATTTACTGATTTAAAAGGATTGGGAATGACATCTTTTCATTTTTTGACAGATGATCCTTTTAGGAATTTTAAAGCAGTATTGACAAATCCGTCTTTTATAAAGGCGTTAAAAAATACAGTTGTGCTCTGGCTTTTCAATTTTGTGCCTCAGATACTTCTTGCACTTTTATTAACTGCGTGGTTTACGGATAAAAGAAGTAAGGTAAAGGGCCAGGGCATATTTAAGGTTCTGTTTTATATGCCCAATATTATTACTGCGGCGACAGTTGCTATTTTGTTTAACTCCCTGTTTGGGTATCCCATGGGTCCGGTAAACGATCTGTTAATGAAGCTGGGATTTACGGATTCCCCCATTTATTTCCTGGTAAATAAAACAGTGGCAAGAGGCGTGATTATTTTTATCCAGACATGGATGTGGTATGGATATACTATGGTCATATTGATTTCCGGCGTTCTCGGAATCAGCCCGGAAATATTTGAAGCGGCGGAGGTTGACGGCGCAAACCGCATCCAGACCTTTTTTTATGTAACGCTTCCGAATATCAAAACAATTTTGCTGTTTACTTTGGTTACCAGTCTGATTGGCGGTTTGAATATGTTTGACATACCCAAGCTGTTTTTATTAGGCGGGCCGGATAATGCAACCCTGACTACCAGCGTATTCATTTATAACCAGGCGTTCAGCGGAAGCTATATGTATAACAGGGCTGCGGCAGGAAGCATGATTATGTTCGTGATTATCTGTATTCTTTCGGTAATTATGTTCCAGATCCTGAAGGATAAAGACGAAGAAACGCTCAGAAGACAGATAAAGCAGCAGCAAAAGAGTTACAAGATAAAACAAAAGGAATTGATAAAGGAACAAAAACTACAGACGGCTTCTGTCACAAGTCAGGAAACAGAGGCTTTGGCAAAGGAAGAAGGGGAGGGGACGCAAAATGTTAAAGAATAAAGAAAATCTGGCATTAAAAATCATCATTTACATTGTATGCATCTTCCTGGCAGTTTTAAGCATTATGCCCTTCTGGATTATGATTGTGAATGCCACAAGATCTACAACAGAAATACAGCAGCATGCCATTTCGCTGCTGCCCTCCAATTATGCAATGAATAACTTAAAGATTTTGCTTGGCAAGAGCTTTAATCCTGCAAGAGGATTTATAAACTCCCTGATAATTTCCGTAGGTGCCACGGGGCTGGCGGTGTATTTTTCATCCTTGACGGCCTATGCGCTGGTAGCCTATGACTGGAAATTAAGACAGCCCTTCTTCAGCTTTATTATGGCGATCATGATGATTCCGGCGCAGGTAACCATGATTGGTTTCTATCAGATGGTTTACAAAATCCATATGACCAATAATCTGTGGATGTTAATTTTACCGGCAATGGCATCTCCGTCCATGGTGTTTTTTATGAGACAGTATTTACAGCCGTCTCTGTCCATGGAAATTGTACAGTCTGCAAGAATTGACGGTGCGGGAGAGTTTTTAATCTTTAATAGAATTGTATTGCCTATTATGAAACCGGCAATTGCAACCCAGGCAATTTTCAGCTTTGTATCCAGCTGGAACAATTTGTTCACACCTTTGGTATTGCTGACAGACCAGAAGAAGTATACGATGCCGATTATGGTAAGCTTACTTCGGGGAGATATTTACAAAACAGAGTATGGTTCCGTATATCTGGGACTGACTTTGACAGTACTTCCCCTTATTATTGTGTACCTGATATTGTCGAAATATATTATTGCAGGTGTGGCATTAGGAAGTGTAAAAGGCTGATTATAAATCATATTTCTCCGAAAGATAAAAGGAACAGAGCCTGGCAGAAATGCGGCTCTGTTTCTTTTGGGTTAGCAGATGTTTATTTCATATATGTACTGCAGAGTCTGGTTTTAAGGAGAGTGATGTATTTCTTCATGACGGAATTTATTTCTGTATTCCGTGGGAGAGCAATTGGTACATTTTTTAAAGCACCGGCAGAAAGTGGTCAGATTATTAAAACCGGTTTGGAAAGCAATATCTGTAATGGGAATATCCGAAGTGAGCATAGATTGGGCAGCCTGTATCCTTTTACGGCAAAGGTAGTCGTAAAAGGTTGTGTTGGTATGCTGTTTAAATAAACGGGAAAAATGATATTTAGAAAAACCGATATAATCCGCCGCCTGTTCCAGAGTCAGCTCTTCCGCATAATTAGCATCAATAAAGTTAAGGAGATTGACAAATTTTTCATAATGCTCCCTTTGTTTATCTGCGGAAAAATGGTTTGTATTTTCTGAGTTTTTATAAAAATGCTCTCGTCCTAAGGTTATCATGGTCTGCAATAATAGTGAATAAATTGAGGTTTCCCAGAAAATATTATTAGAAAAATAGATATCTATCATCTGCATAAAGAAAGCATATACCTGCTGATAAATATCAGGCCTCAGAGCTGCGTTACACAAATAGGGTTCCATAAAAATAGGATTTAGAATCTTAAAGTCCTGAAAATAATCCAGAAATTCCACGTTAACAAGAAAAATAAAACGGACACCATAGGAATTGCACATAAGTTTATGAAGCATATGAGGCGGAATGATCAGAATATCCCCTACATTCAGGATGTAAGTTTTGTTATTGACAATTGCCGTGTATTGATTTTCCATGCAGATAATAATTTCCATGGCATTGTGATGATGCGTCGCATATCCTTCTGTCTGGTTATTATACCAGATTCGTAAATGTGACTCAGGTACAAAATCCACAAATTCGTGGGAACCGTCAAGAGTTCTTCCCATGAAACCGCGTACAGGCTGTTCATAATATTCGGGAATTTTTTTATTATTTAAATTCATATGAAATCCCCCCTTAAACTGTTTTTGATACAGAATTGTTAAGTGATGCAATTAATATTTTTTTATTATATTATTTTTTGTACAAAAAGAGAAGTTTTAAAAGAGAAAGATAGCAATATTTGTAAAATGAACAGCAATATATGTGGTGTGTTTACAGGAGGTATCAGATAAGATAGACTCAAATATATTATGATTCAAAAGGTTAAGACTATGAATATGCTGACAAATATAATATAAAGGAGACTATATAAATGGATAGGAAAATGGCAGTGAAAAAAGCAACGGAATTGGTAGAGCAGATGACGGTTGAGGAAATGGCGTCACAGCTGCGTTTTGATGCGCCGGCTATTGAACGGCTGGGAATTCCCGAATACAATTGGTGGAATGAGGGACTTCACGGAGTGGCAAGAGCAGGAACGGCTACCGTGTTTCCCCAGGCAATCGCATTGGGAGCTACCTTTGATGAGGAACTTTTAAAGGAAATCGGAGAGGTAATCGCCGTAGAGACAAGAGCGAAGTATAATGAAGCGGTAAAAGAGGGAGACAGGGATATTTATAAAGGGCTGACGGTATGGTCGCCCAATGTCAATCTGTTCCGTGACCCCAGATGGGGCAGGGGACACGAAACCTATGGAGAGGACCCTTATCTCATCAGCCGTATGGGCGTTGCGTTTATCAAAGGGCTTCAAGGGGACGGGGAATACTTAAAAACCGCCGCTTGTGCCAAGCATTTTGCTGTTCATTCCGGGCCTGAAGATATGCGCCATTATTTTGATGCAAAGGCCAGTCTGAAAGAAATGTGGGAGACCTATCTCCCTGCTTTTGAGGCCTGCGTTTTGGAGGCGGAAGTGGAATCGGTTATGGGGGCTTATAACCGCACTAATGGGGAGCCTTGCTGTGGCCACAGCTATTTAATGGACGAAGTGCTTAGGGGAAAATGGAAGTTTCAAGGACATTACGTATCCGACTGCTGGGCAATTAAGGATTTCCATGAAAACCATAAGGTAACGAAACGCCCGGAGGAAAGTGTAAAGCTTGCCTTAGAAAAGGGCTGCGATGTAAATTGCGGCTGTACTTATCAGAAAATACTATCCGCATACGAAGAAGGAATTCTGCCTTTGGAGCATATCAAAAGATCCGCAGTCAGATTATTCACAACCAGATTCCTTTTAGGCATGTTTGAAGAGACGGAGTATGACAGGATACCTTATGAGACAGTGGAATGCAAAGAGCATCTTGCGCTGGCACACAAAGCAACAAGGGAAAGCATTGTTCTTTTGAAAAACGATGGGATTTTACCTCTGAATAAAGAAAAAATCGGGACAATCGGTGTAATCGGTCCCAATGCTGACAGCAGGGAGGCTTTAATCGGCAATTATCACGGGACCTCATCCCGGTATATCACTCTTCTGGAGGGCATACAGGACTACGTGGGAGAAGATGTGAGGGTTTTATACTCCAAAGGTTCCCATCTGTTTCTTGACAGGGAGGAAGCTTTGGCTAAAGCAGATGACAGGCTCTCCGAAGCTAGAACAGTGGCAAAGCACTCGGATCTGGTTGTGCTATGTCTGGGGCTGGACGAGTCTTTGGAAGGAGAAGAAGGAGACACCGGAAACAGTTATGCTTCAGGAGATAAAAAGGATTTAAAACTGCCTTTATCCCAGATAAAGCTGTTAGAGACTGTGGCTGAGACGGGAGTGCCCTTCATCGTCTGTATGATGGCGGGAAGCGCTATGGATCTGAATTTTGCAGATGAACATGCTTCGGCGGTTTTACAGGTGTGGTATCCGGGGGCGAGAGGCGGAAAGGATGTGGCGGATATTTTATTCGGAGAGGTTTCCCCATCCGGTAAGCTGCCTATAACCATATACCGGGATTTGGAGGGAATGCCTGCGTTTACCGATTATTCCATGAAAGGAAGAACCTACCGCTTTTTGGAGAAAGCGCCTTTATATCCCTTTGGTTACGGACTGACTTATGGAGAAACGGATATTACGGAATTCCGTATAGAGGATGTCGACTATCATGCCCTGCCGGATGAAGGCGTAAAGGCACGGGTGCAGGTTGCTAACAGAAGCGGTTTTGAAATGGAAGAGGTTGTGCAGATTTATGTTCATGTGGAAAATGACGAAAATGAAGTCCCCAATCCCAGACTTGCGGCATTTAAGAGAATTACATTGAAGCCGGGAGCAGAGCAGACGGTAGAAATGACTATACCTCGAGTGGCATTTACTACTGTTAATGAGAGGGGAGAAAGAGAATTTAAGGGGAGCGGCGCAAGCATTTATGCGGGCTTTGGCCAGCCGGATGAACGGACGAAGGAGCTGACGGGAAAGGAAGGAAAAACCTTGAGAATTTAAGAAATTTGTGTCACATGCCGGTGCTTTTGTAACCTGCGCAGCCGGTAAAATGGTAAAGAACTGTTACAACGCGGAAAAACGGGAACTGTTTGTTTTCAAGATTACTTGAAAGCAGGCGGTTCCTTTTACATTAAAAATATGCATATCCCGTCCTCTATCCGCATATGATTATAGGTAGTTGTTTTTATCTCCATCATGACAACGCCAATGATTAAAAGAAGGTAAAAGGGGTATGATATTTCATTATGAATGAAGAAAACGGAATACTATGTCCGGGAGAGGAAAAAAATGTGGAGAAAAACGTCATAGAGGCTTTAATGGGCGATTACATATATAAGAAGAACTCATGGAAAGCCATCGAATTTACAGAAGAATGCATAGGAGAAATCGGAATGTGCCTTGCGGGCGAGAAGAACCGTAAGGTCATCAATCAGGTTACCAGCCGGGTAAAAAGTACGGAAAGCATCTGCAAAAAAATGAGAAGAAAAAGTTACCCTGCGGATAAGGCGGGAATTTTAAGGTGCAATGATCTTTTGGGGGTAAGAACGGTCTGCCTGTTTATAGACGATGTATATGAGGTGGCGGAATGTTTAAAAAAGCAGAAGGATATCCGTATTTTGAAGGAAAAGGATTATATCAAAAAGCCCAAAAGCAATGGGTATATGAGTCTTCATCTGATCATTGAGGTGCCCGTAGGCGGGGGAAAAGAAAACCAATGGCGCAAAGTGGAGGTGCAGCTTAGGACCGTGGCAATGGATTTCTGGTCAGTTCTGGATCATCAGCTTGTATACAAAAAAGAAATTTCCGGTGCGGAATCCATAGGAAAAGAATTAAAGGAATATGCGGCAACCATTGCAGAATTGGATAAAAATATGCTGGGGCTGCGGAAAAAAATCGAACAGTTAAATGTTTGAGCATCAAAACAAAATACTGGATTGAATCCTCTTGGTATGCTATACTACTTCTGAAACAAATGAGTGTCAGAAGAAAAGCATTTATAAGCCTGAATTATTCACGGCTGTGCCGTGAAAGTGGCTGAAAGCCACGTGGTTACTGTATTTAAGCTGTTTATTGCATTTTATCTGTTAAGTGAATAAAAAAGAGCATCC
>CAJTCE010000071.1 GCA_910574745.1 Lachnospiraceae bacterium
ACAAGAGAATGATACACTAAAAAATGTAAGATTAAAATCCACCCTATTCTTTGTAAGGATAACTTCCATGGTCAGGAGAAGAAGGGGTGGAATTTAGTTTTGCAAATCACCAAAAATTGAAAATATTGAAAAGATCAAAAAATAATCTTGACGTTTTATTGTGTGAGCGCTATATTATATTCAATACCATATTAATTTTTACATCATAAGTTCAAATAAGAATTTATTCAAATCGTCATCTTAGATGGCCCACAGTGTGTGGAATGAGAAGAGTCTGCTATGCAGGCTCTTTTTATACATAGAGCATATGAATAAATGGGAGGGGTATCATTGAGCAAAGATTATTTTTTAGGATTGGATTTAGGGACTGGTTCATTAGGATGGGCTGTTACAGATGATAATTATGAAATTATCCGGGCACACGGCAAGGCACTCTGGGGTGTCAGATAATTTGAAAGTGCTCAAACGGCAGAAGAACGCAGGGGATTCCGAACTGCCAGAAGGAGACTGGACAGACGGAACTGGAGAATACGATTGCTGCAGGAGATATTTTCAGAGAATATCGCTAAAGTAGATTCCGGCTTTTATCTTCGTATGAAAGAAAGTAAATATGTGCCTGAGGATAAAAGAAATATGAATGGAGAGTGCCCTGTTCTCCCTTATGCACTTTTTGTAGATGAGAATTTTACAGATAAAGATTATCATATTAAATTTCCTACCATTTATCATTTAAGACAGTGGCTTATGAATACAGATGAAACGCCGGATATACGGCTTGTTTATCTTGCATTTCATCATATGATGAAGCATCGGGGACATTTTTTGCTTTCAGGCAATATAGAAAGTATTAAAGAATTCAATACTACCTTTCAACAGTTTATTGATTGTGTAAAAGAAGAACTGGATTTGGAATTCCATTTGACTGATGAAGAAATCAAGTCAATAGAAGATACTATAAAAGATAGAAATCAAATTAAATCAGCTAAAAAAATGCAATTAATAAAGTCCTTGCATGCAAAAAGTGTTTGTGAAAAAACGTTATTAAACTTAATTGTCGGCGGAACCGTAAAATTAAGTGACATATTCGGAAACAGTGAATTTGATAATCTGGAGCAAAGCAAAATTTCCTTTTCTGACAATAATTATGATGATTATATTGGTACTGTTGAAAGCGATTTAGGGGAACAGTTTATCATAATTGAAAAGGCGAAAGCAGTTTATGACTGGAGTGTTCTTGTAGATATATTAGGCGACTATCAGTCTATTTCCGATGCAAAGGTGGCAATTTATGAAAAACATAAAAAGGATTTACACTATTTAAAAAATTTAGTTAAAGACAAACTGGATTCACAAGTTTATAATAATATCTTTGTACAAACAGATGAAAAAACAGCAAATTATAGTGCATATATCGGAATGACTAAAGTTAATGGGAAAAAGGTTCCTTTAGCCGACAAACAATGCAGTAAAGATGATTTTTATAATTTATTAAAAAAACACGTATTAAGTGTCCTTGAAGATTTACCGGAAGTTGAATATTTAAAAACTGAGCTTGAAAGGGGAACTTTCCTTCCCAAGCAGGTTACAAAGGATAATGGAGTGATACCATATCAGATTCATTTGTATGAATTAGATCAGATTATTCAAAATTTGCAACAGCGCATTCCTCTTTTAAAGGAGCACGGAAATAAAATACGAGAAATTTTTACATTCCGAATCCCTTATTATGTAGGGCCTTTAAATGGAATGACAAAGGGTGGTAAGACCACAAACTGGATGATTAGGAATGAAGGCATGGAGAGTGAAAAAATCTACCCATGGAATTTCCAAGAGGTTGTAAATATTGAGGCTAGTGCCGAGCAGTTTATTCGCAGAATGACTAATAAATGTACTTATTTGATTCATGAGGATGTACTTCCGAAGAATTCTTTGATTTACAGTAAGTTTATGGTATTAAATGAATTAAATAACCTGCGGTTAGGCGGAGAGCCTATCAGCGTGAAATTGAAACAAGGGATTTTTGAAGATTTATTTAAACATTCCCGGAAGGTTACCCAGAAGAAACTAAAGGATTATTTAAAAAGAAAAGGCATTATTGCAAAAGAGGATATTCCCAATCTGGACATTACAGGAATTGACGGAGATTTTAAAGGCTCTCTCACTGCATATCACGACTTTAAAGAAAAACTGACCGGATGCGAGTTGAAGGAGAAAGATAAAGAAAATATTATATTAAATATTACATTGTTCGGAGAAGATAAAAAGCTGTTGAATAAACGTTTGTCTGCGTTGTATCCACATTTGACCGAAAACCAAATAAAGGGATTGTGTGCATTAAATTATAGTGGCTGGGGACGTCTTTCAAGAGAATTTCTGGAAGGAATAACCGCACCTGCTCCGGAAACGGGAGAAGCATGGACCATAATCAGGACTATGTGGGAAACCAATGATAATTTGATGCAGGTGTTAAGCGACAAATATCAATTTGCAGAGGCTGTTGAACAGAAAAATGGTCAAGATGAAATCAAAAATATCTCTTATGATTTAGTGGAGCAGTTATATATTTCTCCTGCCATAAAGCGCCAGATTTGGCAAACTTTACAAATTGTGAAGGAACTTTCCAAAGTAATGGAGACACCTCCTAAACGTGTCTTTGTTGAAATGGCAAGAGAAAAGTCGGAAAGCAAGCGAACAGAATCTCGTCAAAAGATTTTAATTGACTTGTATAAAAAGTGTAAATCGGAAGAGCGTGAGTGGGTTACTAAATTGGCTGATATCGAAACTACCCGTTTTAGAAATGATAAATTATATTTGTATTATACACAAAAAGGAAAGTGTATGTATTCCGGGGAATCTATTAATTTAGATGATTTATGGGATAACAACAAATATGATATTGACCATATATATCCCCAATCAAAAGTGATGGATGACAGCCTTGATAACAGAGTACTGGTTAAGAAAACATATAATGCAGAGAAAACCGACGAATATCCAATTCGTGAAGATATCCGGAGTAAAATGAAACCATTTTGGAAATCATTGTTGGATGGAGGCTTTATTTCCAAAGAAAAATATAATCGTTTAATCCGTTCCACCGGATTTGAACCCACTGAATTGGCTGGCTTTATTGAACGCCAGTTAGTAGAAACGCGCCAGGGAACAAAAGCTGTTGCATCTATATTAAAACAGATACTTCCTGATACGGAAATTGTATATGTTAAGGCAAAAATTGCTTCTCAGTTTTGGCAGGAATTTAAACTAACTAAAGTGCGGGAAATGAATGATTTACATCATGCAAAAGATGCTTATCTCAATGTAGTTGTTGGAAACGTATATTACACTAAATTTACAAAAAATGTAGCTTGGTTTGTAAAGAATAATCCAGGAAGAAGCTATAATCTGAAGAAAATGTTTACTTCTAAGGACATAGTAAACAATGGGGAAATTGCATGGAAGGCAGGAAATAATGGGACAATAGTGACTGTTAAGAAAGTTATGGCAAAAAATAATATTCTGGTAACAAGAAGGGCTTATACCGTAAAAGGCGGACTTTTTGACCAGCAAATTATGAAGAAAGGAAAAGGCCAGGTCCCTATTAAAGGAAATGATAATCGGCTGGACGGAAAAGAAGGCATCGATAAATATGGCGGATATAATAAAGCCACAGGCACTTATTTTATGCTTGTAGAGTCCGAAGATAAAAAGGGAAATAGAATTAGGACGATAGAATTTGTGCCTTTGTATTTATGTGAGAAGATTTCAGAAAACAAGAAAGCAATGTTAGACTATTTAGTATCAAGCAGCGGATTGAAAAATCCTCAAATACTTTTATCCAAGATAAAAATTAATACTTTATTTAAGGTAGACGGATTTTATATGTGGTTATCAGGACGAACTGGAAAGCAACTAATATTTAAAGGTGCAAACCAGTTAATACTTACTGCTAAAGATACAGAAATATTGAAAAAGGTAATTAAGTTTGTAACAAGGAAAAAAGAGAACAAAAATTTGGAAATAGTTTCACATGATGAATTGGACACAAGTGATTTACTGGATTTATATGATGTTTTTTTAGATAAATTAATTAATACTGTTTATCATGTGCGATTAGGTGCACAAGTGACTACTTTAACAAAAAAGAGAGAGAACTTTTCTAAGCTGAATGATGAGGATAAATGCATTGTTTTGTCAGAAATTTTGCATATGTTTCAATGTCAAAGCGGTTCCGCTAATTTAACCTTGATTGGCGGCTCAGCAAAGGCCGGCATTTTAGTATTAAACAATAATATAACAAATTTCCAACAAATTTCCATTATCAATCAATCTCCAACTGGCATTTATGAAAGAGAGATCGATTTGAAAGGAAAATTATGAGTTGGAGAATAGTTGTTATATCAAAACGTGCAAAACTTGATTACCAAATGGGTTATATGATTGTACGTAATGATACAACACTTCAAATCCACCTTGGAGAAATTGCTACTGTATTGATTGAATCGACAGCAGTCTCCATTACAACCAGTTTGTTAGCTGAATTATCTAAAAAGAAAATTAAGGTAATTTTTTGTGATGAAAAAAGAAATCCTTCATCTGAATTAATCAGCTATTATGGAAGTCATGATACGAGCAATAAAGTTCGTAAGCAGATTCAATGGGGAAAAAATATTAAGGAAGCTGTATGGACGGAAATTGTTACTGAAAAAATCAGAAAACAAAAAGAACTGTTAGAATACTTAGGAAGGGAAGAATCTGAATTATTAGAGGGCTATATAAAAGAAATGCATTTAAATGATGAAACAAATCGTGAAGGACATGCAGCAAAGGTATATTTTAATGCACTGTTTGGATTGGATTTTACCAGAACAGCTGATACTCTAATGAATGCTGCACTAAATTATGGTTATTCTATCGTATTATCGACTTTTAATAGGGAAATTGTTGCAAATGGATATATTACACAGCTAGGATTGTTTCATGACAATATGTTTAATCAATTTAATCTTTCATCAGATCTTATGGAACCTTTTAGAGTTCTAGTAGATAAAGAGGTATTAAATATGCAAGTAGAAGAATTTGGACATAATGAAAAGATGCAATTAGTGAACATATTAAATCATGAAATTCAAGTGGATGGAAAGACCCAATATGTTAATAATGCAATTAAAATCTATTGTAAAAGTATTTTTGATGCATTAAATGAAAATGATAGTTCATTGATTCGCTTTTATAAAATTGAGTTATAGGTTTATGAGGGTACTGGTATTTTTTGACCTTCCTGTTATAACAGGCGAACAGAGAAGGGCTTATGTAAAGTTTAGAAAGTTTTTATTAAAAAGCGGTTTTATGATGCTTCAAGAATCCGTTTATTGTAAACTTGCACTAAATGGAACTGTTGTCAGAGGAATTGTTGATAATGTACATAAAAATAAACCGACTGAAGGTTTAGTTCAGCTTTTAACAGTTACCGAAAAGCAATATGCAAAAATTGATATAATTGTAGGAGAGGTAAAAAATGAGATACTTGATAGTGATGAAAGGCTGGTAATTTTATGAAACTAATTCATCCTGAAATTTCATTGCCCATTATTGAGGATACTTATATATGTTATGAATGGATTATTGAACTACCAAGAGCATTTTCTAAATATGTACAGGAATTATTCAATCAGATTAATGGTGGAGAAGGAAATTTTGTTTTAAGTTGTAATGAACAAGAAATGGATATTTCAAAATCCATGGATATAATTATTAATCCGTTTTCCGTAAATATTAATGAAAGAAAAATTATAAATAAATTATATACAGAATTATCCCAAACAGCATACAACAGCGAAAACTATTTATTTACTCAAAATCTTCTGTCTGAAATACAAAAATATTTTTTAAATTTGGAACAATCCAGTAATTACATATTGGAAATGACCTCAGAAATTGATATGATAGCTTTATTTAAGGCGTTAGATATTAAACTTGAAATTTTTGCAGACGATTTTTTTGAAAAGCTAAATCAGTACATTAAAATTTTAGCTGAATTGATGAAAAAGAAAGTTATAGTTTTTGTCAACATTAGTAGTTATTTTTCCAAAGAACAATTGGAAGAATTGATAAAAAATGCCGCTTATAATGAAGTAAATCTATTATTTATTGAAAATCAACAAAAAGGCTATTCCCTTAAAGATACTAAATATACTATAATAGATAAAGATGAATGCGAAATTTGCTAAAAGCTTATTTCACATTATGAATACATATACTTTTTATGCACTATGACTGCATTTCATTTTTGAATTTGAGGTTTGAGAATGATGTAAAAGAGTATGGTATTCAAACGACTGCCAATAGTTAACTGTCGTATACATAGTTTGAGAATGATGTAAAAGAGTATGGTATTCAAACTCAATGTCATTTATAGTTGAGTTAGTCAGGGTTTGAGAATGATGTAAAAGAGTATGGTATTCAAACTAAATCTGTAGCATTTCCTGCTAATTACAAGTTTGAGAATGATGTAAAAGAGTATGGTATTCAAACACGTCTGGAAGATGAAATATTTGATAGCCAGTTTGAGAATGATGTAAAAGAGTATGGTATTCAAACTACACATGGCAGGACATTCAGCAGCATTATGTTTGAGAATGATGTAAAAGAGTATGGTATTCAAACGAATTATAAATTTAGCTGTTGTTGATTTCTGTTTGAGAATGATGTAAAAGAGTATGGTATTCAAACATGGCAACAAAGAACGAGGTAGTAGGGCAGGTTTGAGAATGATGTAAAAGAGTATGGTATTCAAACATGCAGTCCTCATAGACATAAACTGGACGGGTTTGAGAATGATGTAAAAGAGTATGGTATTCAAACGCAAGCAATTGTTGACAAGGAGCGAATATAGTTTGAGAATGATGTAAAAGAGTATGGTATTCAAACCCATATTAGACTGTCTTGAAAGTTGTGTCAGTTTGAGAATGATGTAAAAGAGTATGGTATTCAAACTCGCTCTTTGCCAATAATGCATCGCCTTTTGTTTGAGAATGATGTAAAAGAGTATGGTATTCAAACTTGCCAGTCAACTGCCGTCCATGTGTTTGAGTTTGAGAATGATGTAAAAGAGTATGGTATTCAAACTTATCTGGCTTAGGTATGTTATCGGCTATAGTTTGAGAATGATGTAAAAGAGTATGGTATTCAAACCAGCATCAATCCCCCATTCGTCAAAGTAAAGTTTGAGAATGATGTAAAAGAGTATGGTATTCAAACGAAGTTGGGGATAGTGTCAGAAGCATGCAGGTTTGAGAATGATGTAAAAGAGTATGGTATTCAAACTGTCTATAAATCCCTTCTGACAAACCTCTTGTTTGAGAATGATGTAAAAGAGTATGGTATTCAAACCAAGCCCCTGTGATTATGTCAACGATATAAGTTTGAGAATGATGTAAAAGAGTATGGTATTCAAACATGCGATACATGGATGATATAACTATTTTTGTTTGAGAATGATGTAAATGAATATTCCTGTGCGGTAACACCGCAAATCCGGCAGACGGGAAACCGGCTGTCCGGGCTTGCGGGAACCGCTTATGCGAGTTTACTCGCGTAATGCTTTATCCAAGCCATAT
>CAJTCE010000072.1 GCA_910574745.1 Lachnospiraceae bacterium
AAGCGCCTAATTTCGGGGTGGATGAAATCCACCCCGAAATTAGGCGCTTACTATATAAGTATATAGGTAAGGCTATAATGACTATTTAAATTAAAAAGTAAATTGAAAATTAAGTAGGATAATTATTAATAAAGCAAATTGCTGATTTTGTTTGTATAGAGAAGCATACTAAGGTATAATAGTTTTGAAATCAAACCAATATATTTCACAAAACTAGAGGATAACTGAATGAATGAGGTATTAAACTTTATAAATGAAAAGACAAAGATATTATTAGTCCTAAAGGAAAAACAGATTGAAATTGATGGGAAAAAAGTATGTCCGCTGAATCAGCAAGAAATAGCTGAACTAATAGAATGTGGAAAAGTTAAGACAAATCAGTTGATGAAAGAATTAGTTGAAAGTGGATATATAGAAATGGCTCATGCTAAAGGGCGTTATATTATTTTGGACAAGGGTTATGATGTATTGAAAAAAATGTCTTTATCGAAATAATATGTTCATATTTATATGAAAACGATGATAATATAATGAGGTGTACGAATTATGAAGACGGGCAGTCTGACTTATATAGATTTATTTGCTGGTGCTGGGGGACTATCTGAAGGTTTTATGCAAAGTGGTTTTGAGCCAGTTGCACATGTTGAAATGAATGAATATGCAGCTAAAACAATAGAAACACGAATGGTATATTTCTATTTGAAAAAACATGGTAATTTAGAAAAGTATTATATGTATGAAAAGGGGCAGATAACAAGAGAAGAATTATTAGAGTTAGTGCCGGAAGAAGAGTTAAAGACAGTTATTAATAAAGAAATGTCTATATTTACAATCAAAGATATTTTTAAGACAATAGATACAATAATGAAGGAGAAAGAATTAAAACAAGTAGATGTAATTGTAGGAGGTCCTCCGTGCCAGGCGTACTCTTTGGTAGGAAGGGCTCAAAGTAGTCATATGCTTGTTCCGATGGAAGAGGATCCAAGAAATGAACTGTACAAAATGTATGTGCAGTTTTTAACAAGATATAAACCAAGAATGTTTGTGTTTGAAAATGTGGCCGGAATAAAATCAGCACGAGGAGGACAAGCATATAAGAATCTTCAAAGCTATATGAGAAGAGTGGGATATGAAATAGAACCACAAGAATTGAATGCTAAAGATTTTGGAGTTTTGCAAAGCCGAAAGAGAGTTATTATAATTGGTTGGCTTAAGGGAACAGGATATGATTATCCGACGTTTGATATTATTTCAGGAAATGCCAAGGTTGGAGATTTATTAGATGATTTGACAAAATTATATCCAGGAATAGGTTCAAATGATTACAGAATTCAAGATATGAGAAGGGTAAAAGGTTATGTGAAGAAAAATGCTATTCGCGAAAAGGCGGATGTTCTAACTGGTCATATAGCCAGACCGCACACAGAACAGGATATAGAAATATATAAAAGAGTAATTGATTTATGGTATAAGAAAAAGCATAAACGTCTAAATTATGATGATCTTCCAGAAAATTTGAAAACTCATAACAATAGAACATCTTTTGTAGACCGTTTTAAGATTGTTGAGGGAGATATGGAATATTGCCATACAATTTTGGCACATTTGTCAAAGGATGGGCACTACTTTATACATCCAGATAGTGAGCAACATAGGTCCATTACAGTCCGGGAAGCTGCAAGATTGCAATCCTTTCCAGATAATTACTTCTTTGAAGGACCACGTACTTCCCAATTTGTACAGATTGGGAATGCTGTCCCGCCGATGATGGCTAAGGAAATAGCCAATAAGATAAAGGAACAGTTAAACAAAAAGTAAAGGTAGATAAAATGGGTGTTGTCGAATCAATTTATGCAGAAATCAAACAACAAGAATTAAATAAAAATCCATATAGTTGTCTGGAGTTAGCAAAAATTGATATTAATCCACACCAGATAGAAGCTTTTACGTTTGCACTTTCTGCAATTAAGTTAGGAGGGGCTATATTAGCAGACGAGGTTGGACTTGGGAAAACTATTGAAGCTGGTCTTGTGATGAAATATTTACTTCAGTGCGGTCGGAACAAGATGTTGTTGATAATGCCATCAAATCTTCGTAAACAGTGGCAATTGGAATTAGAAGAAAAATTTACTATTGATGCATTTATTGTTGATAGTTCCAATTGGGGAGATTATTTACTTCAGATTAGAAAGAAACAAGCAGTTATTATTGCATCCTACAATTTTGTGGCGAAAAGGAAAGAGGAGTTTGGAAAGGTTGCTTGGGATTTGTGTGTGTTTGATGAGGCACATAGATTACGGAATGTCCATAAAAACAGTTCTAAAGTGGCAAAGGCATTGTATGAATTAACAAGGAAAATACCTAAAATTATGCTGACGGCAACACCTATGCAAAATTCATTGTTAGATATCTATGGATTGGTGCAATACATAGATGAGCGTATTTTTTATAATAAGGCTGTATTTTCTGAAAGATATATAAAAAATGGGCAATTTACGGATTTGAAGCAATGCTTGGAGCCAGTAGTGCAGCGTACTTTAAGAAGTGAAGTGGCAGAATATGTTCATTTTTCCCAAAGGCAAGAAATGACTGTCGATTTTGAATTATCGCTCCCGGAAATTGAGTTATACGAGTTGATTGATCAGTATCTTAAGAAAGAATTATTGTATGCATTACCAAATTCTCATCGTCCCTTGATTACATCTGTAATTAGAAAATTATTAGCATCATCCAGTATGGCTGTTGCTGAAACATTTAAAGTATTAAGGGATAGATTGACAATATTAAAGGAAACTACAAGAAAGGAAACTGCAGATGAAAGTTTGGATTTTTTCTTTAGCTTTCTTGAGGAGGAAGATGTTGAAAATGAATACGATGTTAGACAGGATGAATTGTATACCAGAGAAAGAGTAAATGATTTTATTCAACATGAAATAGATGAGGTAGATACTATTATCTCAAAAGCAGAAGGAATTCATAAAAATGCAAAACTCAACGCTTTGAAAAAAGCTGTTATAACGGCTTTTGATTTTCAAGAAAAAGAAAATATTTATCAGAAAATGGTAATTTTTACAGAATCAGTCCGCACTCAACAGTATATATTTGAGGAGTTGTCTAAAGCAGGATATGAAGGACAAATTTTAAAATTTAATGGTAGTACAAATGATAATATAACAAAACAGATCTATAAAGCTTGGAGAGCAAGAAATTATGGACGTTGTTTAGGAAGCAGAAATGTTGAAGTTAAAAATGCAATAGTGGAAGCTTTTCGTGATGAATATAAGATTTTGCTTGTGACGGATTCGGGTTCTGAGGGACTAAACCTTCAGTTCTGTAATGCAGTTATTAATTATGATCTTCCATGGAATCCACAGAAAATAGAGCAGCGTATTGGCCGATGCCATAGATATGGACAAAAGAATGATGTGGCTGTTATTAATTTGCTAAATACACAAAATATTGCTGATAAGCGTGTATATGAGATTCTTTCCCAGAAGTTCAAATTATTTCAAGGTGTATTTGGAGCATCAGATAAGGCGATAGGTCTTTTAGAAAGTGGGACAGATTTTGAAAAACGTGTTTCGCAAATATATCAGGAATGCAGAACGGTCTCTGATTTTACAAAAGAATTCTCTTCTTTAGAAAAAGAGTTAGACAGAAAACGAAACAAGAAAATGGAAGAATTAAAGGGGATTCTTATGAGAAAGACCGCAGAGATACATAAGCAAAGCTTTGAGAAGATTATTGAGGAAATAAAGCAATATCAATCTCAAAAAGAATATTGGACTGATATAGAGTATGCAGGGAGACGTGGCACGTTTCCTCAATGTTATGGGTTAAAATCAAAAGTGGATATTCCTCAGCTAGAGCATGGGTATATTATGATTGGTGGGTATTATTTAGACCAAGAGGTGGAATGCACGGTTTTTCATATTGTTGATGAAGAAGGGAAAATATATATAGTTCAAGATGAATTAATAAGGAAATTAGTAAAAGCGCTTAATGATAATGTGATAGAAGAACAAAGTTTGGATAACGCATTGGTAATAAAGTATATTGATAATTTAGAACAATATTTTTGGGATAATTACTTGGAATCAAAAGAAGAATTAGTTAAGAGTAATAAAGTCAAAATTAATACTTGGTTAGAACTTAGAAAAGAAGAATATATCTTAAAAACAAAGGAAACTTCCGAAATGGATGAAGTGATAGCTCAGTATGAAAAAGAAGATGACTTTAGAAGGAAAATTATTTTAAAAAAGAAAATTGAAGAATTTCAAAATGAGCAAAAGGAAATGATAAATGCGTTTCATGAGGAGATGGGGGCATTAGAAATAGAAGCTGCTCGAATGCAAGAAATGTTTGAAAATGAAGTAGTTAAAAAACCACAATTATTTATAAAGATAGTAATCAAATTTTAGGAGGCTTCCATGCAGAAGAGAGGAAAATTGGAACTAACATGGGTTGGTAAATACGAGGAAGAGAAATTAGAACCAAGAATCTTAATTGAAGACAAATCAAAGTCTTATGGAGATGAAAATACGGAAAATATGCTGATTCATGGGGACAATTTGTTGGCGTTAAAAGCATTAGAAAATGATTATACAGGAAAAATAAAATGTATTTATATAGATCCACCTTATAATACAGGAAATGCATTTGATTATTATGATGATGGAATAGAGCATTCAATATGGTTATCTATGATAAAGTCGAGATTAGAGATACTGTGGAAACTATTAGATGAAAATTATGGTTCTATATGGATTTCAATAGATGATGATGAGATGCCTTATCTGCGAGTAATGATGGATGAATTGTTTGGGAGAAGTAATTTTATAGCCTCTAATGTTTGGCAAAAAAGATATTCAAGAGAGAATAGAGAAGCTATAGGGGATGTGCACGAGTATATTGTGGTATATGCAAAGAATCCTTTTAAATTTAAGGAATGCAGGAACAAGATTGCTGTAGAATTAGACGAAATGAAAGCATATAAGAATCCTAATAATGATCCTAAAGGACCATGGAGACCGGTTCCTATGACAGCACAAATTGGGCATGCAACGAAGGATCAATTTTATGAAATTGTTACTCCGACAGGAGTAATACATACTCCTCCCGAAGGACGTTGTTGGTCGCTAAGTAAAGCGACATATGAGAGATTGTTAGCAGAGGGAAGAATATATTTTGGAAAAACAGGGGATTCACAGCCCAATACTATTAGATATTTTTCGGAAGTGGGAGGGGTTGTTCCATGGACATGGTGGCCAAGTATTGAGGTAGGGCATACGGATGAAGCAAAAAAAGAGATATATGCTTTGTTTGGGAAAGTTAATGCATTTGATACCCCAAAACCCGAAAGGTTAATAGAGCGTATTATTCATATTTCAACTGATCCGGGAGATTATGTTCTAGATGCTTTTATTGGAACAGGAACAACTTGTGCGGTGGCTCATAAAATGAATAGAAGATGGATTGGTATTGAAATGGGTGCACAATGTTATGAATTTTGTGAAAAGAGATTAAAAGAAGTTGTTGATGGTGAAAAAGGTGGAATTTCAAATAGTAGGAATTGGCAAGGTGGTGGCGGTTACAAATTTTACGAGCTTGCCGAGCCATTACTTGTAAAAAATCCTATTTTACCAATATATCAGATCAATCCATCCTATACTTGGGAAATGGTATGTGAAGCAATTTGTAAAATAGAAGGTTTTACGTATGCTCCTTCTGGAGAATTCCAAGGCTATTCCTCTGAAAGCAGATTTATACATATTACTGAGGAATTTGTTAACACAAAGTATGTAATGTCTATTATGAAAACACTGGGGGAGCATCAGAGTTTGCTAATTTATTGTAAGAAAAATCAAGCAGATATGATACTGCCTGAAAATGTTGAAGTTAAGAAAATGCCAAAAGATTTACTTGAGAAATGTTCATTTGCAAGTGAGGTGCAGGAATGAGTTTAGTAGAAAAGATAAAATGGGCAATGAGTTTGAGAGAGCCCCAATATGAAGCTTTAAAATATTTTGATGCCATTAGTTCAAAAGTAGAATATAAAATTGTAGATAAAGAAGTGGCTGAGAAGATTGCATCAGAAAATTGTCAGGAGCCACATAGGATTTTAGTAGATAAAGAGTTTGACTTTCCGTCGTTTTGTTTTGATATGACGACCGGAATTGGCAAGTCTCGTCTTATGGGAGCTTGTATTTACTATCTTTATAAGACAAAAGGGTACAAGCACTTTTTCATTTTAGCTCCGGGAAATACTATCTATGATAAGATGAGAAGGGAAGCTGTGCCAGGACATCCTAAGTATATGTTTAAAGGGCTTGAATCTGAAATAGAAAGGCCAAAGGTATATGATGGAGAAAACTATTTGTCATATCCTGTAAAGTATGTACAGCAGGAAATGTTTATTGAAAACACATCGGAGATTCAGATTTTTATATTTAATATTGCAAAAATTTTCACACGTGGAGATTTGGAATTTAAATTTCATAAGTTCCATGAAAATTTAGGTGCGTCATTTGCAGAGGTACTTCGTTCTTTTGATGATCTTGTTATATGTATGGATGAAGCGCACAGATACTATGCACCAGCATCAAAGACTGCTATAAATTATTTGAATCCTGTCTTAGGATTAGAATTTACAGCTACACCAAAATCTACCAATAGAAACATTATATATCACTATGGGTTGGAAGAAGGAGCAGGAAAATTCTTGAAGATTCCTGTTGTTATGGGAAGAACAAATACCGCAGGATATTCGGAACAAGATATTGAAGAAATGAAATTAAAGGATGGTATTAAACTTCATGAAAGAAGAAAAGCTGTCGTTTACAAATATTGTCTTGACAATAACTTGGAACAGGTAAAGCCAATTGTTCTTGTTGCGTGTAAAGATACGGCCCATGCTAGGCAAATTAAAGATAAAATAGATTCCGATGCCTTCTTTGGGGGCAGATATGTGGGGAAAGTTATTGAGATTGATTCCAGTACCAGTGGAGCTGAAACGGAAGAGAATATACAAAAGCTTTTAACGATTGAGAAGAATACAAATCCAATTGAAATTGTCTTGCATGTATATAAATTAAAAGAAGCTTCCTGTATAATTCAAGTATAGGGAATTCCAAGAAAGAAGGTTGAGAAAAAAATACCTCAGAGTAAAATAAGATTACTGACTTGCAGGTTAGTGAAAATCT
>CAJTCE010000073.1 GCA_910574745.1 Lachnospiraceae bacterium
CCGGAAGCAGAAGAAGAAACCGAGGGAAAAGAAACAGAGGAAAAAAAGACAGCGGAAGGGGAAAACACGGAAGAGAAAGAGAGTCCGGACATCCCCTGCACTGCACGGTGTGCGCGGCCCATCCGCATCCGGAAAGACACAGGGGAATCCTTTGCCCTATCCTATGATGAAAAAGGATACTTAAAGAGCGTGACCGACCATACAGGAAGGGTCTTTACCTACGAGATCAAAAACGGACACCTCACAGGAGCAGTGCGCCCTGACGGGGGAGCCTTTGCCTACGCCTATGACGGGAACGGGAAGTTGTCAGCCGTGACAAACCCCAGGGGAATAACCACCGTGGAAAACGAATTTGATGAAGACCACCGGACCACCCTCCAGAGATTCCCTGACGGCACCACCATGTCCTATGAATACGACGATGAAAAAAAGAGAGTGACCCAGACGGAGAGGAACGGGGCAAAGACCATCCATATCCATGACGGGCAGTACCGCAACATAAAGAACATCTACCCCGACGGGGAAGAAAGCTTTGCCTACAATTCCAGGAACCAGAAAGTAAAGATCACGGACAAGCTGGGCAATGAGACCCGCTTAAGCTACGACAACCGGGGAAACCTGACGGGCGTCATCAACCCCTTAGGCACAAAACTCTCCATTACCTATGAGTCCCATAACAGGCCCACCAACATCAGCCTGAACGGAAAAGAAAAACAGAAGAACACCTTTGACGGAAAAGGGAACCTCTTAGAAATTGAAAATGCTTTGGGAAGCAAAATGATATTTAAGAATAATGAAATGGGACTGCCTGTGACCATAGTCCAGCCGGATAAAAGTACCATATCCATAGTTTATGATAAGAAGGGGAATATTACAGACTATATTGATGAAAGAAACGGCAGAACGCAGTATATATATGATGATTTGAACCGTATTATTAAAGTAACCGATCCTAATGGAAATATAACCCAATTTACATATGATCAGGCAGATAATATTCGGACGGTCACTAATGGAATGGGAAAGATCCGCACTTATGAATATAATAAGAGTAATAAAGTGACAAAAATTGTAGACTTTGACGGCAGTACAATTCAGAGAAAATATAATGTAATGGATAAGCCGGAAGTGATAATAGACCAGCTGGGAAGGGAAACCAAATTACAATATGATTCAATGTGGAATCTGGCACGCATTACAGAGCCTAATGGAGCAAGAACCACGTATTTTTATAATGAAAATAATCATTTGAGCAGGATAAAAGATCCTTATGGAAATGTGAAACGATATACTTATGATGGAAACGGTAACCGATTAAGTGAGAGTGATGAAAGCGGAGCAGTTACTTATTTTTCCTATGATGCAGCGGGACGTCTGATAAAAGCGGAAGGACCAGACGGCATGAAGTATGGTTATACTTATGATGCAGAGGATAATTTGATAGAAGTAGAAGATGCATTGGGCGGAAAAATAACTATGAAATATGATGCCGCCGGACAGTTAATATGTGAAAAAAACCAGATGGGAGAAAGCCGTTACTATACATATAATTTATTGGGTAAAGTAGAGAGTATGATAGATGAGGCGGGGAGAAAAACAGAATACAAATATCTTCCGGGCGGACTGCTGGAAGCTGTTATCTATTTAGGGGAGATCGTAGAAAAGTATACTTACGATGGAAATAGTAACGTCAAAACATATACAAATAATGAAGGATTAAAGCTGACTTATAGCTATGATAGCTTGAATCGTATTACCAGTATAGAAGGGAGTGGCGGAGAAAAAAATACATATGCTTATGATGTCATGGGAAATATCATTTCAATGACTGATGGGCTGGGAAATATTACAAAATATGAATACACCCTTACCGGGCGGTTAAGCAGGGTAATCAATCCTTTAAATGATGTAACAGAATATGCTTATGATGAGTGCGACAATTTAATAGAAATTTGCCAGTATGGGAAAAAGGAAGATGGGGAAAAAGAATGCCATATTACCCGGTATGAGAGAGATTTATTGGGGTATGTGAGAACGATAACAGATCCGTTGGGCTTAAAAGAGCACTACAAATATGATTCTAAAGGCCAGCTGTTAGAAAAAATTGACAAGGAAGGATATTTGACTCGGTATGGATATACATCTCAGGGAGATATAAATCACATACAGTATGCAGATGGAAGAGAAGTGAAACTATCCTATAATCCGTTACGTCAGTTACAGGAGTTGGAAGACTGGCTGGGGACTATGAAAATTGAAACAGACCTTTTGGGAAGAGCAGCTAAGATATTGTATCAAGATGGAAAAGAAGTTTCTTATACTTATGGAAAGGCAGGAGAGCGTACCAGTATTACCTATCCGAACGGAGAAAAAGTATTTTATAATTATAATGAAGATTTTAGACTTTCAGAATTAAAGGCGGATAATCAAGTTATAAAATATGAGTATGATAAAGCCGGAAGAATGATTAAAAAAAGCTTTCCAAATCAAATGGAGACTGCTTACTGTTATAATGCAAGGGGGCAGATAGAACAACTGGCTCATATGGATAAGGAAGGAATTATAGATAAATTCACATATCAATATGACTCTCTTGGGAACAAAACAGTTGTAAACAAGGAAAGGAGAGGAATGCCGGAAGAGAATGGCATCTATACCTACCAATATGATCCGGTTGGAAGGGTTAAGAGTGTTGCAAAGAATGCGACAGTTCTTAAAACTTATACTTACGATGCATTTGGAAACAGAACCAAGTTGGTAGAAGAAGGAACAGAAACCCTATATACTTATAACGCTGTGAACCAGCTGGTGTTTAAAAGGGACAACAGTGGGGAGACAAAATATACTTTTGATAAAAGAGGAAATTTAACCCAGATACTGGAAAATGGGAATGTCAAAAATCAATATTATTATGGCTCTGTTAACCGTTTAGAGAGAGCAATCAATCGTGACGGGGAAACTGCACAATACCGGTATAACGGGATGGGCTATCGAATTGGAAAAGAAGTGGAAAGTGTTAATTCTAAAAGAGCTATTCAATATACCATAGATTTGACAAAACAATATTATAATCTGCTTCAAAAAGAAGACGCAGAAAATATTCAGACTTATTATTGGGATGGTAATGTGGTGGGGATGTTTGATCATGATATGCCCCGCTGTAGTTATTATTTGCAGGATGAGATGGGAAGTCCTGTTAGATTGGCGTATGCAAACGGAGATTTTTTAGAAAGTTATGGATATGATGAATTTGGTCAGGACTTGTACGGGAATCAAGGTATCCTACAGCCGTTTGGATATACGGGATATCAGTATGATAATATAGCGGAGACATATTTTGCCCAGGCAAGAGAGTATGACTGCAAAAACGGAAGATTCAGCAGTATAGACCCATATAAGGGAGTGCTGTATAAAGGAGATACAATAAATAATTATCTTTACTGCATTAACAATCCGTTGCTCTATTTTGATCCTCTTGGTCTGGCTCCTGCATGGCTTGAGGGAATTTTTGCACATATTCAGATAGAGTTAGATTTGAGTATCAGACAATTCTCGTGTGAACATACTGAATGTAATATAAGAATT
The DNA here is from genome assembly GCA_910574745.1 of Lachnospiraceae bacterium. Lineage (GTDB taxonomy): Bacteria > Bacillota > Clostridia > Lachnospirales > Lachnospiraceae > UBA2882. Next base: position 3,586 of record CAJTCE010000073.1, read on the forward strand.
CCGGGAGCCGGTTTGGGTAAAACGGGTCTTGGAATAGCTGATTTTTTAGTGGATAAAGGAGATCGTGTTGAAATATATGAAATAAAACCAGAGTCATGGGCATCGGGTTACAGGAATCGTCTTGCGAGGGAACAACTGGATAGATATGTAAGTAATTATCGAATTAATACAGGGATACGTACAACAGAAGGAACCCAGATATTTAGTAATTCATTACCATATTCCATGGATCCAACAAGAACCTTGAATTACTGGAGTAATGGGGATGGGATAATATATTATAAAATCGAACCCAAGCCGGAACCGGAACCTAAAAGGCTGCCAATAGCGGTACCCAGAAATCAGTATGACTATAGATTGGTAATGGAACGCAGTAAAGAAAATTTTCCACGTCGAAGAAAAGCGCCTAGACATGAAACTTTATCCGGATATCAAGGTAATTTGGAAACCGAAATTAGTTTTATCATTATAGGAAAATGCATTATAGCAGGTGTGTTTACAATAGGAACGATAGCTGAGGATGTATTTACAGGTGGGGCAGGTGTTGCTGATGATATAGCGATTCCGGCTACATGGGCATGGGCATTAGCACCTTAAGAAAAGGAGATAAAAAGCATGGCGAAAAAATTAAACAAAACAAAATTAATAAAGAAGTATTTTGGAGATGTTATCAAGGAATATGGTTTTGAATATAGTGGAGCGGATGCCTGGACATGGAATTTCTTCAGACAAAAAGAAAATGTCAAACAGAAAATCATTATCATGCGGCATAGATTCTTTGCAGATCAGATCAAACTTATATTCTTTACCGGGGTATATAGATGGGGAGACCAGGAGCCCCATGATTTTATAGAAAAGTATAAGGATAAAGAATTCTGGATTTATGAAACAGAAGAAGAATATATAGGTATTTTACAGGAATTTGCAGGGATAGTAAGGGATTACGGTTTGGAAAGGCTTGAGGAAATGCTGGTTCCAAGCGACCCGATCTTTGCCACCCCGGAAATGCATCAATATCTGTATGAAAACTATGAGCCGTTGATAGCAGAAGCAGATACTAAATATGATTTTGAAAAGACAGGGGAAGAAGGAATAGAAAAAATACTTAAGCTGATTTATCAAAGAAAAAATGAAGATTTTAATGAAGTGAAACCTTTTCTAATTGAGATGTCAGCTTTATATGTAAAAATTATTATAAATGATATAGGTGGTAAACTAATTATGGAAGGTAATAAATGTTTTTTAAAAGATATAGGAAAAAATAAAAGATTCATTCTGCCAATGTTATATTCTGTTGAGACATGGAAAATGTATCATAAAACGAAAAATACTAATTCAAAAATATCAGAAAGTATATTACTAATTAAATATCGGCAAATGAAAGAGGAATATTAAAAATCATATATGGGTGCAGATTATAACATTAAAATGAAATAAGGAGAAATTAGTGGCGAAAAAATTAAATAAAACAAAATTAATAAAGAAGTATTTTGGAGATGTCATCAAAGAATATGGCTTTGAATATGGAGGAGCGGATGCCTGGACATGGAATTTTTTCAGACAAAAAGAAAATGTCAAACAGGAGATCATTATCATGCGTCATAGATTTTTTGCAGATCAGATCAAACTTATATTCTTTACCGGGGTATATTGTTGGGGAGATCAGGAGCCCCGTCATTTTATAGAAAAGTATAAGGATAAAGAATTTTGGATTTATGAAACAGAAGAAGAATATATAAGTATTTTGCAGGAATTTGCAGGGATAGTAAGGGATTACGGTTTGGAAAGGCTTGAGGAAATGCTGGTTCCAAGCGACCCGATCTTTGCCACCCCGGAAATGCATCAATATCTGTATGAAAACTATGAGTCGTTGATAGCAGAAGCAGATACTAAATATGATTTTGAAAAGACAGGGGAAGAAGGAATTAATAATATTAGTATGCTGCTTTATCAGAATAGAGACAAAGCGTATGAAGAAGTTAAAGAATTTATTGTTGTGATGTCTGCACTTTATATAGAAATTATTATTAAAGATATTGGAGGGAAAGTAGTATTTGAAAATAGAAAATGCATTTTAAAAGAAATTGGTCGGCAAAAGCATCAGACGCTGCCTTTGGTAGATGTTATTTCAATATGGAAGCATTGCCATAAAGGAGGACAATTTAATATTGATAGTGGCTTGATAATTGAATATCGACAAATGAGAAGAGTTTATTGAGTAAGTATTTGGGATTATAATGAATAATAGAGAAATAATCTATTTAATTTGGTAAATGATATGGCGAAAAAATTAAATAAAACAAAATTAATAAAGAAGTATTTTGGAGATGTGATTAAAGAATATGGCTTTGAATATGGAGGAGCGGAGCCTGGACATGGAATTTTTTCAGACAAAAAGAAAATGTCAAACAGGAGATCATTATCATGCGTCACAGATTTTTTGCAGATCAGATCAAACTTATATTCTTTACCGGGGTATATTGTTGGGGAGATCAGGAGCCCCGTCATTTTATAGAAAAGTATAAGGATAAAGAATTTTGGATTTATGAAACAGAAGAAGAATATATAAGTATTTTACAGGAATTTGCAGGGATAGTAAGGGATTACGGTTTGGAAAGGCTTGAGGAAATGCTGGTTCCAAGCGACCCGATCTTTGCTACCCCGGAAATGCATCAATATCTGTATGAAAACTATGAGTCGTTGATAGCAGAAGCTGATACGAAATATGATTTTGGGAAAACAGGGGAAGAAGGAATAAGAAATGTTAGCAGCTTGCTATATCAAAACAAAGACAGGGAGTTTGAGGAAGCCAAAGAGTTTCTGATTGATATGGCAGCAATATATTTGGAGATTTTCAAAAATGATATGGGGGAAAGATTGTGTTTGTAAATGGAAAGTGCATTTTGGAAGAGACGGGTATACATCATCGAAATGCGATATATCCATTAATAAGCATTATCTCAAAATGGAAAGGGTATCGTGAAAATTTAGCGGATGAAGAGGATTTTTTAGTAATAAAATATCAGCAATTGAAAGGTGTACGTTGAATAGCAAAGCATCTTTTATCAGTATATAAGATATAAAGTTCCATATTTAGAAATACTATTATAGGATATATATATTAACTGGATTTTTTGATACAAATTATCAAGAAGGAAAAATTGCCTATTACTATTTTGTATTCTCTAATATGCAGGATTAGGGATATGATTTTATCAAGTAAATTTAGGGAAATATGTAGAAGTAGAGTAAAAGAGAAATATGAATCATGTAGAAATAACTTAGGATAAATTTGAGTAAAGAACAGGAGGATAACCCCTATGGACCGCATATTCCAAAAACCCGACATAGAAGAGATCTGCACGGCAGCAAAAAAAGCCATTACCGACACCAAAGACTGCATAGCCGACATCAGACAGACAGCCGCCGCCATCAGCG
>CAJTCE010000074.1 GCA_910574745.1 Lachnospiraceae bacterium
ATATGGCTTGGATAAAGCATTACGCGAGTAAACTCGCATAAGCGGTTCCCGCAAGCCCGGACAGCCGGTTTCCCGTCTGCCGGATTTGCGGTGTTACCGCACAGGAATATTCAGAAACAGCCCTTGCCCTCCCGCAAATATTTTTCAATTTTTCTGTATATTATCACGCAAAACCCATACAAACACGAAAACTCCTTGCAGTTTCCGTGCTTGTATCATATCCCCTATATTACAACAACATTTTCCGTCAAGCTAATCCATCTTTCAGCCAAAACCGCCAATATCCTACTCCTTTTTACCTTTCCGTTTTATACTATCACGAAAACCCCGGACTTTTACGTGAAAGTATACTTTTGCCTGATAGTACGATTTTTCCCCCTATCGCCATCCTATCAGCGGCATCAAGAAACACAAAAATAGGGGTCCACCACCCACCGTGATGAACCCCACCAAGCCTCAAAAACCCTTGATTTTAAGCCATTCTTTCATACTTTCGCCTGCAAGTACCAAAAATCCTATGGCATTATTTCTGAATTGCCGCCTGTGCCGCTGTTAGATTTTGATGACTTTTACCCCTGGGGTAAATAATTTACCCCCTTTTACCCCACCTAGTTTACTCAGACTTATGTGATACTGCTTTTATAATATTCTATGATTCTCAATTTCTGAGGATACAACGGGCATTTCCGGATATAACCAACTATCATTCATTCCATTCTCTAACATTTCTAATGCAACTTTTTGTGGGTTCTTTATCAAAATTTGATATAAGCAATCTGCTGCCATATTGTTAAATTCCATTGAATCAGGATTAATGTTATTTTTTCGCAAATTTAAATCTAGAGGCTGCTCCTTATAAAAGGGGAATACTGAAAATACTCCTTTTTGTGCTTTAATTCTTTCCGAATGATATGGATGTACCACACATAATGGTGGTAATATTCTATCTTTAAGCACATATCCATCTGAATATATTCTCGATAACAAATAATAATACGGATTTATAACATCTCCTTTAATCAACAACTCTTTCAATCTACTTCTATCACGCAGTAATTCATCATTAATACTGCTAAGATTAAAAATATAATCAATATGATTTGTTTCCTCTGTTTCCGAATATACACCAAATTTTCCATACTCTTTAAAATTATGTAATAATGCTTTTTGTTTGCTTACTGTAATACCTAAATCATTCATCAATGATTTTTGCAAATCTATATCCTGTTGCAGATACTCCATTATTTTTTTATTTAACGCCTTTGGAGTTAATACCCATACACAAGGAACACATTTTTTTCTTGAATCTTCTTTATATTTAATTCCATCAAAAAAGGGTTCTAAAGCAAACAATAGAGAATGTAAACTTGATTCTGACCAATCTAAAACCCTTGTATTCACTTGATGATGCTGCATAACCTCTAACCACTCTACCCTTGAGGAAGGTTCTTGCGAAAGAAGATGGAAATTTTTGGCTATATAATGCTGTGTACGTATATCCTCTGCATAATGAAGCTTTGTATAATTGCCAACTCCCGCTTTCTTTTCCGCATGAGCCTTTGTCCGAAACAACGAAGGTATTAAAGAATAGCTCGCATTACTTTGTCCTCTAAACCACAAAATCGGTGGATGCATGGAATTTGCGGAACATTGCTGAGCAATCGCTGCAATCTGCTCCATATATTTCCCCAAACTATCAACACATTTCCTTGTTAAAGGCATCACTCTCCTCCTATCTGCTGTGCAACACGCCGCTTATTTACATAATACATCCTTAGTAAAAACTCTATACTACTTTCATTCATTTTCCTATTTTCTTCATCACACTCTACTAACAAATAAGGTTCATTCTGCAATATACTAATCTCTTTGCAAAATTCTCCCAATTGTTGAACCAATGGATTCTCATCATTGCACATCTCATCATTTAAATTTTTTAATTGTTTGATTCCTCTTATATAATCATCCCTTAATTCTTTAAAATCATTTAGATAAGCTATTTGTTCCATACCATGATCAACTAGTTGATCCAACATATGAGCCATAATGCCATAAAATTTCAACATTTCACATTCTCTTTTTATATGCGAATTATTCCACTCAACTATCTTTCCTTCAACGTAGTCGCAATAATAATTTAGTCCTTCTATTCTCTCTAATATATCAGAAACCTGCTTTTCATCTTTGCTATCCCATATCAACGGCTCATTAAAATGTTGTAATAACTCTAATTGTTCTCCTAATTTAATAAGTCTTTGAGAGGATCTATAGATTGCTCCTTCCAACATCTCAATCAATCTAACACATAATTCCCTAAACTTGCTATAGCTTAATTTATACTCTTCATCCAAACACCATTGGAATAAAAGTATATTTTGACTCCTACTATAATATTCATTAGGTAATTCCTGATTACTTGGCCATCCAACCGCAAGCATATGCATATAGCCAAAAGGTGTAAGTCTCATCGCATTACACATAAACATATCTGCCGTTTCTTCCCGATATTTTCCAATTCTCCATTCTGCCATATCAGCAATATATTTCAAGTTCTGATTGACCACAAAAGAAATTTGTTCTTCAAACATTCTATAATTTTCTTTTGTATTACAGTCAATCCCTAAAGCACGTCCCATAAATGATAAAGTGCTGTCAAAATCAGATGATAAGTCTTCTTGTATCTTATTTCCTATCCACTCTAAACACATCTTTTGATATGCTTTTTTTAGAAACCGAGTCTTCTTTTTGCTGTTATATATTTTAATCTTTTCTTTACTTCCACAGTAATCATATATCCAACTAGAAAATCTAAAAAAGTTATTCCATATTTTTTGAATTTCAGATTTTTTATCTGATTCCATCGTTCTAAATGTTTTATTCCATATTGCCTCATATTCAATTTCAGCTTTATTTGCAATCCATTCTCCAAAATGTATATCTTCCCAAATACGCATGTCAGAATTATCTATATTCTGACATGCACATTCCCATGAAAGCCCATATGCGCACTTAACAATTTCTTCATCCAGTCCTTCCTTACTTTTCTTTAATTCTATTTGTCCAATTAATTCATCTAAAATATGAATTGCTTCCGGGCATTTACTACCTTCAGGCTGATAGTGATACATAATCTCCTTAAGAAATGCATGAAAAACAGACCTTATATCATCCTTTAGTTCCCAATCTCCCAAAACTTCATATAAATCTTTATTAAGACAATATTGAAAATTAGTGAGTGGAGCTTCTTGAAAAGAATATTCCAAAATCCCCTCATCATTTATGTAGTTCGTTTCCATATATGCCTCAACCAAAGACATTTCTAATCTTCTTCCAACATCTATATTCCAATCTCTAAGTCCTGTATCATTTTGAAGTTTTTGAATCAACTTATTTATAATATCTCTCATAATTGTACGAACCACATATTTTAAAAGAGCATCATTTCTTTCCTTTCTTGTTTCATATCGAAATTGATGAGCCACCTCATGAAATAAAGATGTAATCATTGTTCTTACATTTCCGAGTTCCGTTAACGTTGGAACACTAATGACCATGCAACACCGATTACTAGCAATATTTAAAGTACTCCTAATCTCCTTTTCTTTATTCCAATCATTCATTACGCCCTTGTGAAAAAGTGTTTCAACGGATACATCTCTTTCTGACAAAACAGGAACTACAATAGGAAGATACTCACATGGATTATCAATTTTAATCATATCCTTTTTTGTTCTTTGATAAAACTCTGTGAATACTTTTAAAAATTCACTGTATCCAATTAACAACTTTTCCATGCTCATATTGGATTCAATATTATAATTTGGTGTCTGCAATGATTGCAAATTATTATTTCGTATGTATTGTGCATAACCGTCTAATGCACAAACCGATTCCCTAATATACTCTTCAAGCAAATAAAGAATTTCTTCCTTTTCTTCTTCTGCCTGGTGATACATTTCCATGTATACAGTAATTGAATCCATAACAACATCTAATTGTTCTAATAAAACTGCTGCATAAATACGGGTGTCTGAAAATCCATTAATTCCATAACAAAGCTTTATTAATTTATCAAGCAAGTTCGCATAATGTTTCATGTTCTTGCGATAATCCTTAATCCCATTGACCTTTTGACGCATTTTTTTACATTTTTCTTCTATTAAATCATACATCTCACTAATTTTATAATCTAAGAATTTCTTTCTTGATTCTACCGATGTAGCATAAACTGTTAAACTTGCTTTATTTCCCAATAAACTACTTGATTCTTCAACATTTCCATCTTGTGCAACTAAATACCTTTCATTAATATAAGACAAAAAATTATTATCCATTAAATATTTAAGATATTTTACAATTCCATCTTCATTTTTTACTGCACTGGCACTCCCGTTGCTCATACTTTTATCTTTTAACGACCGTATTCCTGTCTCTTTATATGCCTTTATATCATTCAACAACTCCAAAAACTGCATATCTGTTATGCGAACACTAAAATCATATCTTCCATTTAAACCATATAACTGAATTCCAGAAAATATGTTCTCCGCCTTCAAATACTCGTCTACCTTTTCTTTATTGCTCCAATACAAATTAGAATAACAGCATCTCAAAACAAAACGATCATTTCCCGTTGTCCTTACTTGAGATAAATTAATATCATCTCTTTGTTCCTCTATCTCCTGCCGTATTATATCATTACCAAATGTTAAAAGTGTATATGTTTTATACAGAACAATCTTTTTCTCACTAGAACCAGCCATAACTCTACGTCTTAGCAAAGAAGACACCTTAAATGAAGTTTCCGCTTCAGCACTACGAAGTACCACAGCGAAGTCACCTGCTGAAAGCATTTTATATATCCGAAAGACAAAGAGACCATTACTGGAAGTATCTGCAAACTCGCTTACTGCATCAAACAAATCTTGATAAACAGCATCAATTAATTCTTCTGCATTTTTTGTGGGCAACGCATGCGCTATAACTTCTGGAGTTATATGCACTTGTATCATGCTTAAAAATTGCATTTTAATATTTTCGCACACAAAAGGATCACCACATTCTTCCTTTCCCTTTTCCAATTCCATCATTTCGGCACTGCAATATAAAGAATAACTTTGAGCAGCAACATCTAAAATGTCCATTTTTTCATCAGGCCATATTCCCATAATAGATGTAAGCGGTGATGATAATTCTTTTCTCTCCACTTTCATTACATCAAAGTAATCTGTTGCAAAGTAATTACTGTGCTCCGTCTCACCCATCGTCTGCATTTCTTTTTGATCTCGAATAATTTTTCTCATTAATCGGACAACTCGTACGTCTGCTTTCATAGCACTTTCCCCTCTCGTATTTCATATTACTCATAAAAGCCCGATACATACGTATCGGGCTCAGACTGTAGACAAACTTGGTGCTGGGTGTTATGCCCAGCACCATTTTTCTTTAAATTTTGATTTTATTCTTGTTCTTAGCTCAAAATATAAAAAAGTGGCT
>CAJTCE010000075.1 GCA_910574745.1 Lachnospiraceae bacterium
GTTCATCCTGAGCCAGGATCAAACTCTCGAATTTAAGTTTTAAAGATTGCGGCACATTTTTGGAAAATGCCGTCCGTCATGCTCGCATGTAAGGACGGGGTTTTTTGAAAATGTATCAGCCATTGGAAGTTAGCGAGTGAACTTCGTTCACGAGCTGGATTCCAATCCCGCAATCGGCCGTCTTTCAACAGCCTTTCTTCGTCTGTCCCGGTCATAAAAAACACTTGGCTTTTTTAACCGTTATTTACTGTTCTTGGTTTGTGTTCTCAAAAACACTTCTTCTCTGAAAAATTTTTCTCTTGGAATTTTTCAGGGTTGCATTGCTGTTTATTTGTCAAGGTCCTGTTCGATTTCTTTTTAGAGAATTCATCATGAAAGCTCTAAAGAAAACCGTTTTTTAGCCGCATGCTTCTCACACGCGGCTCATTTATATTATCATTTCAATATTTGATTGTCAACTACTTTTTTGGGATTTTTTGAAAAATTTTCTAATGGTAATTTTTACTAATCAACCAATAGTTATTTCAGACAATCCAACCACCAAATAATGTGGTCATCAAATGCCCTATCAAATTATGCAAATAGAGAAAATTTAAAAATGTACTCCCTTGAATCGAAGCAGCTGCATCCATTCCCAAAAAACTCCCCTCATTTACCTGAATTAAATAAAGAATGAGCCATACCGCCAAAAATCCTTCGATAATTCCCAAAAGCAATCCCGAAAGTTTATTTATCCCATGAACCAGGGGTAATTTTGTTAAAAGCTGCAGCATCCCGATAAGCCATTTGAATGCTAACGTTCCCAACAGGTAAATCAGAAGTATTACCACAATTCTGGCAAGAATATGTTCCCCCTGGAAAATTGTCCATCGAAACAAAAACCCCAGAACCCAGTCTTTCATCAGAAAAAACACAATCAGGGATACAATTCCCGATACAATGGGCCAAAACATTTTTACAAAACCCACTCGATGCCCGTAGGCGCCCAGACCCAATATAATTATAAAACTACTTATCAACAATATATTCATTATTTCAACTTAATCGTTTCTAATCCTTCGTTTCTTACAACAATAAATTTGGTCTTGCTTTTTGTAGGAATAACCGCCCGGATATTTCCGCCCAAATCGCCGTTGTATTTCTCCAGGCCTTTTTTATTCCATATATAAACATTTGCTTCATTATATATTATGATATTTCCGTTATGAAGGACAATATTGCTGTATTCCAAGTCAAATGTCTGGGATAAGACCAATTCCGCACTTAAGTTATAAACGTCCAGGCGGTATCTATCCTCTCCCTCATCATTCCGGTATACCAACGCCACCGAAGAGTCTCCCCAGAAAACACTTTCTACATTTTCTTCTATTTCTGTTTCAGCCCTTAATTCGGGGATTTGTTTTCCACTGAATACAAGAAGGCGGTTTTCTCCCACGGCAACTGCCACGTCATTGTTAAAGTACTGCAGAAACGGGATAATCATGTCATCATAATCATAACCGCTTACCACTTTATCAACTACATTCTGCCCAACGTCTCCGAAATTGTAAAATGCAATGCTGGTTTTAATTCCGTTTCCCTCGGCCTTTAAATAAGAAACAGCCATTTTCTGATTATCGGCTGACATACTTGTGTTTACGGGAAATCCCGTCTGATTCATGGACGTCCGCTCGGAAACAATGTTATTTCCCGCAGAATCATATATTTCAATCCATATAACGTTACTGCCGTCTAACATGGCCGTAACAATTCCTTTTTCCGAAATCTTTAGATTGGTAATGACCATATTGGTATTAATCTGGCCACTGGGACCCGAAGCATTCATCACGTATATAGTGTTCCCTTTATAATCTCCCACAACAACATATTCGCCGGCCACATCAACAATGGGATCCTGCATTTCATAGGTCTGGTTCCACAACTGCTCCCCGCTGCCGTTATAGGCAGAAATACCGTCCCGGCTGTAACTTAAAAGGTTGCCGTTATATGCCTGAATTACACTGTCTGACGAACCAATGGCGCCGGCCGACTTCGTTACCCGATAATCCGTATAGACCTTATTTTCAATTTGAACCCGTACTACAGCTATTACGGTAATTACCAAAACAGCGCAAAGAATAACGCGGTATATTTTTGTCAGACGATGCTTTAGTATCTTTTCACGAAATGTGAGTTTTTCTCCCTGCATGGCAAATCTCCTTCGTAACAACAAAGTCATTGTACCATATTTCATTTTTTTATGGAAGAACGATGTTCACTCCGTATTGAATCGAGTTTTTATCCACGATATTGTTTGCCTGACATATTTGGTCAATCATGGATTCATTCCCGTAAAATTTCATGCTGATTTTGGCAAGGGTATCTCCCTTTTCTATGCAGTAAATTCCCGGAACCGCAATGCCCTCCTGCGCTTCTATGACCGGATCAGTGTTTTCCCCGACAGTTTCCGTCTCCGGTTTTACCGGCTCTGATACCGGGTTGCTGTCTTCCACACCGGCGGCTAATAAAGTTTCTTCATTCACTATATTTTCTGTGCTGTTTTCCGATACCGCCGGATTGCTCTCTCCTGCATCTGCTTCAGCCGGTTCTTCTTTTTGGGGGTTCTCTACAGGTATGGCGTTTGTCAATGCCAGTTCTTCTCCCGCCTGCCCGTTTATGTCCACATTTGCTAAAGCTGCATCCTGGGTTACCACTTCAACCGTTCCGGCCTCTACGCTCTTCTCCTCCTCCGTCATCTGGGCGGATATATCGTGAAGAACCTTTTCCATGTCCTGCATCTTTTCATAATTATTCATCATGGTAACACCGATAATCGTTACGATTAAAAGCATTGCAACGCTTGTCCCATAAAGCACTCCCATGGTCTGCTTCCTGTGAATTTCCTCTTTTTTCTCCTGAACGATCCCGCGGAATTTCTTTGTGGCTTTATCGACTTCTTTTTTTACTTCTTCCGATTCATCCTGTTTAATGGTAATCATATAGTTCTGCATGGCTTCATTCTGTTCATAATATATAAAATAGCCCGGCTGCAGTTTCATGTGTCCTTTTTCGAATAAATACAGATTTTCAATTCTCTCTGATACGGAATATTCCATAAAGATCTGTTGATCTTCCCTGAAAAACTGTTTATGTGTATTTACAACCGCAGCACCGACAAACTCTGATATATCATACCGCAGGTAAATCCATCCAAGCACCATGGAATCCTTAAAAAAGTGTCCCGATTTCTCATTGACCTCTTTCCATACTTCCTCTTTAAAAACAGTTCTTTCCCCTTCCATATCCCCGGAGCACTCCGCCAGAATCGCCCCATTTACAAAGAGAAGCGTCTCACTATTCTCAACCTGCTTGTCCCCGTATAGAATCAACGCTTTGGGTTTGTCATCCCTGGTGGAAATCTGTTTCATGAACGTAGTAATATAATCTTCTATGTATACCTTTGTCTTTCCTTTTACCACGCCTATCTGCCTGACGTTTTTAGGAATTTCCCGTTTGCATACCGTAGAACCGCCCTCTTTTACAATTTCTATCACACGATTACCCTCTTTCCTGCTTCGTTAACACTTTTATAACACAGAGGGCCTCTCGGATTTTATCATTTTATGTCAGCAAGTCCGGCAATTCTTTCGACCCAAAAGCCAACAAAAAAAGACCATTCCCAAAAAATGGTCCTTTTCTTTTTTATTTTTTCTTTTATGCCCTGATTCTTTCGTCCTTTGCTGTCATATTCCATCGAAAGAAAAAAACATGAATCCTGCTATTCATCATATTCTTTTTTGAATAGTCTTTTTAAGGAATCCAGAATAATCCATACGCCTGCAATTCCAAATATCGCCACGAACACATACAACATGGTTCTGCTTGTGCCGGATGCGGTTCCCATATCGGAAATGATAGTATAGGCATAGTATAAAATCAGGCCGCCGATTACCGTTCTTAAATACAGGCCGTTTCGTGTTGATACCATGCCACGACCGCCTTTTTTTCCGCTGCCGACATTTTCCGCTTCTATGGATTCATTATTTTCTGCAAGGCTTTCTTCCACGCCGGAATTTCCTTCTTTGTCTGTTTCCCTGACTTCTAACTCAGGATTTTTATTTTCTTCCATAAATTACCACCTTATGCAAATTTGTGAATTGCCGTAAACGCATTTTCAGATGCTAAAATCATCAAATCTTTGCCTTATACAAATTTGTAAATTGTTGTAGAATGGAAGGGTTTGTCCGGTTCTACAACGGGCTTTGCAAAATTGGAGTCATTGGCGCTGTTAGGGAAATACTGGGTTTCCAAGGCAATTCCACAACGCCTTTTATACTGTGCGCCGCCTTTGCCCATATGTTCTCCCACACAGTTAGCAGAGTATACCTGAATTCCCGGCATATCTGTATAAACCTCCATGGTACGCCCTGTCTCTTCATCAGAAAGAACAGCCGCTTTTCTCAATTCGCCCAGGGTTCCTTCAATAACAAAGTTGTGGTCATAGCCCCCTACCAGAACCATCTGGGGGAAGTCGCTTTCAATTCTATCCCCGATTGCCACAGGGGATGTAAAATCAAGAGGCGTTCCCGCCACATCAGCTAATTTTCCTGTCGGAATGGCGCCTTTTACAATTTCTGTATATTTAGAACAATTCAGCCACAAAACCTCATCCAGAACACTGCCGTTATCATGTCCTTTTAAGTTAAAATAGGAATGGTTGGTAGGATTGTAAATGGTTTTCTTATCGGTTTTGGCATCGTAATCAATGCGCAGCCCGTTATCGTCCGTTACCGTATAAGTAACCGCAAATTCTCTGTTTCCGGGAAGCCCCAGCTCCCCATCCTCAGCAGACAGCGTAAAAGTCACACTGTTTGCCCCTTCATCCACAACCGCTTTAAAATACTGTTTGTGGAAAGCCTTATCAAAATGAGTGTGCAGGTTATTTTTCCCGTCATTGACATCCAGTTCACAGGTAACTCCGTCCAGAACGAACTTGGCGTCCGCCGTCCTGTTGGCAATGGGTCCTACAAATGCGCCAAAGAAATTACCGTTGCCAAAATATTCATCCGGATTGTCATAGCCCAAATTTACATCTACGGCGTTTCCTGCTTTGTCGGGCACAAAAAGATTTACAAGAATGGCCCCGTAATTCATTACATCCGCCTGAAGCCCTTTCTCATTGGAAATAGAATACAGGGTAACCGGCCTTCCATCCGGCATCTTTCCGAATACTTTTTCTTTTACCAAATTAATGTTTCCTCCCTTTTCTCAGTATAACTTCTCGGAATCTTCAGCCCTTACTTTATAAGGCTTTCAGACCCTTGCTTCAAAAAATCACCCACTTTTTTTGCAAAAACACTTGACAAACCAGTCAAAAAATGCGGC
>CAJTCE010000076.1 GCA_910574745.1 Lachnospiraceae bacterium
GGGGAAAGTCTATCCATTTTTGTGGATAACTCGATTGATTTCAAGGAAACTGGTTCAAGTTTTTGTAGTATCAAGCATTTTTATATGCTCATGAATAATTCAGGATAAGGTTTGTTTCCGCTTTTCTGCGTCTGATGGACATGGCAGACGCCGGCAGTAATTAAGTGCGAAGAGCTTTGAAAGATATTCAGGAGGAATTTTTATGATAGTAGAGCCTAAATCCAAAGGATTTATTTGTACAACAGCCCATCCCACAGGCTGCTGCAAAAATGTGGAGGAACAGATAGAATATGCGAAAAAGGCGGGAGAGTCATTTGCTGCTGATAAAGAGAAAACATGGAAGAAGGTGCTAATAATCGGCGCATCCACAGGTTACGGCCTTGCCAGCCGTATTGCTGCGGCCTTTACCTGTAAGGCGGATACCATTGGCGTTATGTTTGAACGTCCGGCAGCAGGCAAAAGAACGGCAACCGCAGGCTGGTATAATACGCAGGCTTTCGATAAAATGGCAAAAGAGGCGGGGCTGTATTCCAAATCCGTTAACGGGGATGCATTTTCCGATGAAACCAAGAAAGAAGTCATTGAAACGATCAAAAAAGATTTGGGAAAAGTGGATTTGGTCATTTATTCCCTTGCGGCTCCCCGAAGAACCGCATCTGACGGAAACAGTTATACATCGGTATTAAAGACCGTGGATGAGGAATTTACGACCAAATCATTAAACTTGAACAATAATGAAGTCATTACGGCCACGTTGGAGCCTGCTACGCAAGAGGAAATAGAAGGAACCGTCAAGGTTATGGGCGGAGAAGACTGGGAGCTCTGGATTGACGCATTGAAGGAAGCGGATGCTTTAGAAAAGGATGCGTTAACCATTGCTTACTCATACATAGGGCCGGAGCTGACCTATCCCATATATTTCAGTGGGACTATTGGTCAGGCAAAAAAGCATGTTTTGGAAACCTCAAATAGAATTAACGGAAAGTATGCCGATGTAAAGGCATATGTATCTGTCAATAAAGCGGTGGTAACACAATCCAGCTCCGCCATTCCGGCAGTGCCTCTTTACCTGTCCATCATGTACAGGGTCATGAAAGAGCAAAAGCTTCATGAGGGCTGTATCGAGCAGATGGTAAGATTGTTTACGGAAAAACTTGCAACAGAGGAAGTACCTGTGGACGAAGAAGGCAGAATCCGTCTTGATGACTGGGAAATGAAACCCGAGGTCCAGGAGGCCATTATGAAAGTCTGGGATGAGGTATCCACAGAAAACGTAGAAGAATTGTGCGATATTAAGGGATATTGGGACGACTTTTTCCGGATGTTCGGTTTCAGGATGCCGGGTGTTGATTATAAAAAGGATGTAGAGATATAGTTTAAAAATAAAAGGAGCCGCCATGCCGGATAATCGGTACGGGGCTCCTTTTATTTTTCCTGCTTGAAAGTTTTTCCATTAAAATTTAGTTTTATGCAACCAAACAATCAGGAAATTTATCTAATAAGTGTAGATTGTAAGTACTTCAACTATTAAAAATCCCGGCCGGGTTTTGATACGGAGGATACAAAATGAGCATATTAGTGAAGAAAGCGCAGCGAGGAGATGCAGAAGCCTTTATTGCGCTGATGGAGGAAAATAAAATGACCCTGCGGCGGGTCGCATACGGTTATCTCCAAAATGAGGAGGATGTGGCGGATGCCATACAGGATACCATTCTGGATGCCTTTGAACACATGGGGGATTTACAGAAAGCTGAGTATTTTAAAACATGGCTGGTGCGGATTTTGATTAACAATTGTACCAGAATATACCGCCAGAAGCAAAAGATTGTCAGCATAAGCGGAGAGTATGACACCGGGGTTTATGAAAATTCTGACAGCGATCTGGAGTTTAAAGAAATGATAAAAGGCCTGCCGGAGGACAGTCGGGTAATTTTTCAGCTGTATTTTGGAGAGCAGTTTACTACCAGGGAAATTTCCAAAATTCTCCATATCAAGGAAAATACCGTAAAAAGCCGCATCCATCGGGGCAAGGAACAGCTTCGCATAGAGATGCAGATCGTTTAGGAGGAGGATACTATGAACCAGGATATTTTTGAGCAGGATCTTATCAATATTTTAGGCAGGAATTTGGAAGAAAGCAGGATCATAGATGATAAAATGGAAGAGGCATATGCCAGGATCAGACAGATGAAGGGAAGTCGCAAAAAAGGCGGTAGAAAGGGAAAAACAAGGACCTTAAAAAGGGTAATGACAGGGATTTCCACAGTAGCGGCAGCAGTTGTAGTGGCATTTACCTTCTGTGCCGTCAATCCGGCATTGGCGGAAAAAATTCCTTTTATAGGAGATTTGTTTACCAGGGTGCAGGATGTATTTCCCTTCGGACAGGTGCCACAAGAAGAGGCAACGTCCCTGTATTCCGGTGAGTCGTTAGAGAATGGCGGTCAGGATGCAGGCAATGCTTCTGGCATGGAAGAAGAATCTCCTTACAGGCAGAAGGTGGGAGATCTGACCATTACACTGACGGATATCTATGCATCAAATCAGGCAATTTTCATAGGAGTATGTGTAGAAAATGAGCAGGAATTCCCGAAGATGGAAAGATTCGGGGAAAATGGACCGCAGATACTGCAGGTAGAAACCGTAGAAAGCTATTCCTTCCGCGATGATAAAAAAGAGGGTTGCCTTAGAACCGTGGAAGGAAAATTCGAAGATTCCCATACTTTTATCGGTATTATGCGTATTGATTATTCAGACATTAATGTAGACAGCAGAAGATATGAGGAAATGGTAAAAGAAGCAGAAGCAAATAACGAGCCGCTTCCCGTAGTAGATGCGGAGGTTTACGACAAATGGTTTGATAAATATGAAATCCCTGAAACTTT
The DNA here is from genome assembly GCA_910574745.1 of Lachnospiraceae bacterium. Taxonomy (GTDB): domain Bacteria; phylum Bacillota; class Clostridia; order Lachnospirales; family Lachnospiraceae; genus UBA2882. The sequence goes on from CAJTCE010000076.1 coordinate 2,883, forward strand.
TGGAATGAATCTGCAGATCAATACTGTGGTAGGATACCTTGCGGAGCCAATAAAGCCTGAGGAAATGGGAACGAAGAGCCAGGAAGAGCTGGAGCAGATGAGCGATGAGGAGTGGGAGGCATATATGAAGAGCCTGCCTGCGGAATGGTACGCTTTCCCCAATTCTTTCGAAAACTGGTTTGAAGAAGGCAGCTGGGAATATGCACTGACTGTTAACCAGAGTGATGCCAATGTAAAAACGATTGCCATCAATGAGGTAAACGAAGAAGGAATCGGTATGGAAAGTATAGAGCTTTCTCCTGTGGAGATGACCTTGAATCCAATAGAGCCGGCCGATCGAATGATTTTTGCGGTAGCGCTGGATAAGAATGGGGAGAAGATTGACTTTGGCAGTTCAAATGCCGATGAACTGGCGATTTCCGGACATGACATTTCCACGGTTTACATTTATATCTTTGATTATGATGAGTATATGGACGATATCAAAGGATATTTCTATGGCAAAGATACCGGCGGAAGAAGCGTTCGGGAAATTCTGGAAGAGAGAGCGCTCTTTAGAACCACGGTAAATACAGAGCAATAAAAGCTTAACGAAACCAATAAAAATGATTCAGTAAACATCCAATAAAATCCGTCTCCCTTTTCATTGCACGATATCAAAAAAAGGTGTAAGATAAACGGGAAAGAGTTTGACTTTTAAAAATAAAGTGGGAGGGAGACGGATTTTTGAATAAAGGGAACATTTTTGCCAATGTTGTATCATTTATTACAAAGGATACAAAAGCAAAAAATGAGTCTAAAAAGACGATTGTAGTCATCAGAATCATTCTCATTTCTATTATTCTATATTTTTCTTTAAATATTTCCGTAGGGAAAGTGATAAGCGATTTGGGAAGCGCCGTATTTTTTCTTTCTTTTCTGGCTGCTTTTGTGGCGTTTCTGGCCTGTACATACCAGTTTCGGACGTTTACCGTGCTATGGATGTTCAATATCGGAATGTTGGCTTTTATTATCGTAAATCTCCGGCTTTTCGGATGGAATATCGGCGTACAGCATTTCCTCATGGTCATGCTTCTTTTGTATTTCTTCTCAAGCTATAAAAGACATAAGGAAAAGTTCGTCTATGCTGCAGTGCTTTGTGCGCTCAGACTCATTCTTTTTCATATTTATTACAAGCGGACTCCGGCAATAATTCTTTTGAATGCGGAAAATGAAATTCTGCAGTCGATCAATACCATTGCGATTTTCTGGTGTATTTCCGTTATTGCCTATATTTTCAGCAGGGATTCCCAGGAATTAGAGGGTAAACTGGTTGATTATAATATGCAGCTTCAAAAGCAGGCAAATACGGATACCCTTACGGGATTGTGCAACAGAAGAGGGGCGAGGGACTATCTGGACCGGCTTATTATAAGTGCGGATGATGCCAAAAGCTTCAGTCTGTGTATTTGTGACATTGATTTTTTTAAGAAGGTCAACGATACCTATGGGCATGATTTCGGAGACGAGGTTTTAAAGGGAATTGCCGGAATATTCAAAGAGGAAATGACAGGAAGAAATCTGGCTGCCAGATGGGGCGGAGAAGAATTCCTGCTCTTGTTTCCCTCATGTAACGGAGATGAAGCATGCGTTTGTTTGGAAGCTGTTAAAAGAAAAATAAAAGCCATGCGGATTGAAAAGGGCGGATACGAAGTAGGGGTTACCATGACCTTCGGTTTGGCTGAATATGACTTTTCCGGCGATGCGGAAGCTACCCTGAAGGAAGCGGACAAAAAGCTTTATCAGGGAAAAGAAGCGGGAAGAGACCGGATTGTGTACTAGAAATGAATGGCAGAATATAAGAATCCCCCAAAGCTTTTATGTGATAAGAAGCTTCGGGGGATTCTTTTTGAATAAAATATTTAGCGGAGACGGCGGGATTCGAACCCGCGTGCCGGCAAAACCGGCAAACTGATTTCGAGTCAGCCCCGTTATGACCACTTCGATACGTCTCCTTAAATCTTTGACAACGAATTTATTATAAATGGAAAAAGGATTCCCGTCAATTACTTAAGTTTAAGTTGAGATAAAGAATAAAATAATATATAATAAATTATGAATTTGGGGTTTTAAAAACCTTCGGGTAAAAAGTAAAATATATAAGCATTCCTATAGAGAATGAAATTTGAACTTTGACAAAATAAAATCTCCCCGTATGATGTATATGAGTTTAGCGACTTAATACATCAGAAAACAAAGGAGATTTTATAACAATGAAAGTAAAGTACGAAGAC
>CAJTCE010000077.1 GCA_910574745.1 Lachnospiraceae bacterium
CCTAATTTCGGGGTGGATTTCATCCACCCCGAAATTAGGCGCTTACTTCTATTCTTTATAATAAGCTATTTTCTCAATTGAGGTTCAATAGTTTTGACAAATTCCTTATAGGTGTTAAGAATCTCTTGAATAACTATTTTATACTCCTTTACTAACTTCACACTGCCACACTTTTGCTTTCTAATGTTTGCAACTTGTTCAGAAATCGCTATCAATTCGCCTTTTACTTCTGAATAATCATTCCAATTTCTCTTAATTTTTCTATTTGACATTTTCTGCAAACATTTTCTAATTTCGTCCCTAATCGAAATAGAAACATAATCTGCTGTATCAAAATATGCCCTAACCTCATGTCCCAAAGCATTATCCAACTGCTTAATTGCATCATCCGTCACATTTCCATTACCAGTCTTACTCATATATCTCATTATATGTTCTAGCGCATCTCTATGCTCTAATGTTGGTGCCGCAAAAAATCTCATCTCAGGAAGCAATTCTTCTGCTTCAATAAATAGATTCTTTGTTTCTGTATAGACCAATAACAAATTTTCTTTTAATTCTTTATCTTTAATTATTAATTCTTCCATAACTAACAGTAAGAGCCCTTCTTAAAACTTGGAATTTTTCCTGTTCAAACGTTCTCTCTTTCTTTCCAAAGAAACCGCTGAATCAAATCTCCCCATATATCCTCTCACGGTTCCTCTAATATACATGGTTATATTACTAAAACCATCCTCTTTCAATTGAGTTCTTGCCCATAACCATAATCCCAAATTACACAATGCGAAAATAGCCGCAAAAAATAACAAGCCCATTTTAATTCTCCTTATTGTACCTGTAATCCGTTGTACAAATCTGCATTTTTTTAAAGTGTTTTATTATAATCATATTCTCAATAATATATATGGCCACAAACAGCACTGCACAACTCAAAATAAGAGTAAAAACAGCATCATTATTACTAGAAGTAATCGCAGCACCATATATAATTGAAAATACTATTATTATAATTAATAGAAATGCATCATACAATAAATCTCCTTTAATATCCTCTACTATTCTCCAAGTTCCAGTTGTTACCAATGATGTTATCATTGTAAAAACGATATCGGCTCCTACACACTCGTATAACGTTGCAATTTTACCTAATGCGATAGACCGCGCAATAAATATAACCAAACAAGATAATAATATCAGTACCACATTAAGCTTTATCTGCTTAATTACTTTATCCATTGTAACCACCATGCTAATATTTATGCAAAGCACCTATAAATTATTATTTTTATAAGCCTTTTGCAACTTTTTCCTTCTAATATATTATCACAATTTTTGACGCAAAACTCTCCAAACTTATAATATATTGTTTGTAAATATTGCATAATACCATATATGGTAATACATGATATTGTAGCACCAAATATAATAACACTAATTTTTCTCTAATTTTCAGATTCTCATATTAAAAACGACGCAGAGTAATTTCATTCTACTACTCTTATAATTACTATTTTTTATCACTACGGCATATAACTTATAACTATATCTTGCTTAAGACAATCTTTATATTTCGCGCTCAAACATAACTTCGGCGTACAAAAAGTCATTAAAAATCATTTTTACGCATATCGCTTCTTCCCTCAAAAAAGCTTGATATTTATAATATCCTTCTTGAATATCTACCCAATCAAGTATACACATATTGGCTTTTGCTCTCTGTTCCCCATCTATAGCTTGCATATCTAATTGAATAACATAAACATTACCAAACCCCCGAGAACCAATTTCCGGTAAGCAATCATTATCAATCACTTCTGCACATTCAAGGTTTTTCCATTTTTCTTCTTCTAACATCGGACGCAAAACATACAATATATACTTTGGTCTTCCCTGCCAGTCATCACTATAAAAACCTATGCTAATTTCATATGCTGCATGACAGATTGCCAACTTCCGAAATACATTAGCCATTCTTTCATCAAAATAAGGCTTCTTTATAAATTCTTTAACTGCTTTCTTTGCTTCTTGTGTTTCCCTATCATCATCCTTGCATGATATACTAAATGAATTATCACTTTTTAGATAATACATATACAAAAAATTTATCATTTTCTTTGTGAATTTCTCATCTGAAGAGAAACTGTTATTGCATTTTTTACAAGCAGGAACAGTTGGCAAATCTGTTGGAAATGGTCTCTTTAAAAAGGCTTTAGAAGGACAATGTTCTCTTGTATCAGCCTTTTTACCACAATACACACAATACATTTCGGAACCTCTTCTAAAATCAACATGTGAAGCTAACGACTCACTTCCCCAAAATTTTCTCATGTTAAATATTTTTTCTTCTTTAAAACTTGTTTTCCTCATATTATACCTTTCAAATTTCACAATGCTGCTGGGGGAATTTACATTTTCAAGTCAGCATTTTTTCTTTCTTCTCCAATTATCCATCAACTTTATAGTAGCACTTTCCACTTTTGTCCTTGAATCATCCAATTTTATTTGAACAATATTAGGTCTGTTGAATGCTGTTCCTGAAAAAATAGCTTGTCCCGGAGACAAAATACTCAACATAGTAATACTCATCTCATCTATAAAAGGAACTGTATTTTTCATAATTTCAATATCCCTTGGATTAACAAGTTTATGAATTACATAATTATGGGCCTGCGATAACAATGTCGATGTGATATCACTAGGCCTTTGTGTCGCCATAGTAAGAAACACACCGAATTTTCTTCCCTCTTTTATAATACTCTCAAAAGTCTCTATACATGTTTTTGCAATTGCGTCTTCTTTATCCAGATTTTGTGCAGACAAATAATTATGTGCTTCATCAATCACTAGATGCACTGAGAATTTGTTTCCTTTAATATTCACAAAATACTTGTATAATTTTGCACATAGGAATGTTACCATTATTCTTCTTATATCTTTCTTTGCTCTACTTACATCACAAACTAAAATATTATTATCCTCAAACAAACATTCCATCACATCTTTCTTTTCTCCTATTCTATATGGCAAAAAAATAGTTTTAAATTCCTTCTTATTTGAATTAAATCTTCCTATTAATGGGCTAGTATTATTTTCATTAATATTATACTTATATGTTCTATACAAATGTGTAATATTTAACAAAAGCCCCATATCTTCTACTGTAAAAGAATCTTTTGTTTCTGTTGTGATATACCTATCCACTTCATTAACTAGTGTCTGCTGAACAACTTAAAATATTGATAAATACTGAATTTTCCAGCATTTTTTGTTATAATAATTGCATGGAACAAAGATATAATCGCTTTATTTTCTTGCAGAATTTTTATAAAAGTCAGGAGATGCCATGTATAAGACACCAGATAAAAGCCAGCCCTCACTACTTGATTTTGACCAGCCCCTCGGACTCCGGATGAACCCAGATAACCGCTGGGTGCAGCTTGCGGACAGGGTTCCGTGGGGCATATTTGAAGAAAAATATGCCGCCCTCTTCCCCAGCGGAACAGGGAACGTGGCAAAGCCGCTGCGCCTTGCACTCGGCTCCCTGATCATCCAGAACAGGTTCCAGTATTCGGACCGGGAGCTTGTGGAACAGCTTTCAGAAAACCCCTACTTGCAGTATTTTATCGGCCTTCCGGGATACCAGCCCCAGGCACCGTTTGACGCCAGCACGCTTGTATGGTTCCGTAAGAGGATCACCATGGATATCCTGAATGAGGCTAATGAATATATGCTCGAACACAAGGACGATGACGGCCCGGCGCCGCCGGCATCCGGCGGCCCCAGCGGGGATGCCCCGCAGGGGGAAGAAGCCGCAAACAGCGGGACACTTATCATAGACGCCACCTGTGCCCCTGTGAACATCCGGTACCCACAGGATATTTCCCTCCTGAACGAGGCAAGGGAAAAGCTGGAATATATCATTTACCGGATGTGCAAGTCCTATGGGCTCACCCTGCCGCGCCGTTACCGCCGGAACGCAAGGAAAGACTACCTGGCATTCGTAAAGAGCAGGAAGCACACAGAGGAGAAAGTCCGTGAAGCGGTAAAAAAACAGCTTTCCTACGCGCGCAGGGACATCAGGTACCTGGAGGGCTTCTTCAGCCAAGGGTATGCCCCGGATAAGAAAGACATCCCATTGCTGGTGACGATCTTCCGCCTGTGCCAACAGCAGGAGTACATGTATAAAAACCATGTCCATTCGGTGACGGACCGTGTCGTCAGCATACGCCAGCCATGGATCCGCCCCATTGTCAGGGGGAAAGCCAGCGCACCGGTGGAATTCGGGCCGAAGCTGGATGTCAGCATCGACAGCGGGGGCTATGGGCGGATCGAAAAAGTCTCTTTTGACGCTTATAACGAAAGCGGCAGTCTGGCTGCGGCGCTAGAGCGGTATCGGGAACGGACAGGACGGTACCCCGAACGCGTACTGGCAGACAAAATATACCGGACAAAAGAAAACCGTGCTTACTGCCGCAAAAACGGCATAAGGCTTTCCGGCCCAAGACTCGGCAGGCCATCCAAGGATAACAGGGCTGACAAAAAACAGGAATATCAGGATAACACAGACCGGATAGAAGTGGAACGGTTCATCAGTCGGAGCAAACGCTGCTTTGGCATGGGACTTATTGTCACAAAGCTTGAAACAACACAGCTTACGTCGGTTGCGTTATCTGTATTCGTGTCGAATCTTTTCAGGATTCAGAGGCGAATATTTGCAGTCATTTTTAGTATACACTATAAATTTATAGTATGTGTTGCCTGAAGCAAGCTAAAACAGCTTGTTCAGCAGACACTAACTATGTATTGAGTATAATCCGTATAATTATCTACGCCTCCTGCAATTATGAATTTATTTCCATTAACTGCATATCTATTAAATATATCAAATATATTTTCTATATTTCTGTAATATTCATCTTCTAGAAAAGAAACATCTTCCTTTATACTAGTGCAATGACATGTTGATATTTAGCATTACAACAACTTCCTATTCGGAAGCTGTTGTAAACTTAGGATACAATGAACTCAACTTTACTCTGGCATCGGTAGTTCGGAATTGCC
>CAJTCE010000078.1 GCA_910574745.1 Lachnospiraceae bacterium
TTTACGGTTGGAATATTCCATATCTGTAAGTGTCATTTGATTCATAGACGTACCACCTTTTGTTTGATACTTACATTTTATCATATATTATTAGGAAATACTTGAATTAATCAGTGTTTCCCTAAATATTTTCTCATGACCTTTATAATCCTTTGGTTTAAAATATACTTGTGTCTCAAACAAATAGTCTTTATCGTCTAAAACCTTTTCTAATAAACATTTTACTTCTTCAATTATTTCATTTATTATTTTCTCATTAAATGGGTCTTCTAAAAGATTAAGTTTTTCTTTGTCCTCATAATCCAACAACTGCGGATCAAATACATATGATTTCACAGCATAAATAGCTAAATATATATTTTTTTCACTTATTATAAAATCACGAAGTAACATCATCTGCTCCTCCTAACTCTTTATATTTCAAAAATGTATTGACATCTTTACATACTCTATTTACCAATTGATTTTCTATATCATCATACTTTTTATGGAATACATATTCTTCATTATTTTTTCCAAATATTATTCTTATTTCAATCGAATTGTTAATCATTTTATCTCTATCAAAAGCAATGTATTTATTTTCTTTAAGATTATTATTGAGATAAGAACAATACCCATGAAATACGTTATCAACCATGACATCTACAGTATCGCACTTATTAGCCATTATCAAAATTTTGGTGGTTATTTTTTTATATTTCTTGTCTTTATTTGGCAAAGATAAACAGGTTTTCTCAAATTCACCTATATATTGTTTAAGATATGTACCATTATATTTATAATCAGGATCTACATAACTCAAAAAATTGGAAAATGCCTCTATATGTTGTGAAAAATTGCTCAAATCTAACTTTGACAAGTTATCTACATAGATACTAAATTTTTTATCATTCATCTTAATATATCCTCTTAAAATTATTTCACGACTTATTTGATGCAACTTAGTAAATTTTCAGCTTTTATATTATAGCATATATTTTTTTACTACTATTCCCATATATGGTAAAAATCCCCATTTTTTGATTTTTTTTTTCAAAAACCCCGCCGATTTCCGACTGCTTGATTCCGCAACCATTATCTTTAACCACAAGAACCACCTTATTCCTCTTTTTCCGGCTATAAATCGTCAGGCAGTTCTCAGCCTTATCAAAATACTTGATAGCATTTTGCACAATCTGGGAAAGAATAAAATGAAGCCATTTTTTATCTGTGTATACCACATTTTCCACATCATACATCTGAAGGCTGACCTTCTTCTCCGTATTCTCGCTTCTGGCATAATAGAGCATCTGCTACACTTCTATAAAACAAAGCAAGAAATTCCGTTTGAAGAAAGCACAACAGCACCACCATCAGAACATTTTCGTCCAGATAAAGTTTATCATTCCACAGCTTTTCCAATAGTTTCTCTTTGCCGATGATTTTTTCGTCATACACAAAAAATAGTACAGAATCCGAAATTCATTTCTGCCTTCCCGCCTTTTAAAATTTCATTAAAGATTCTTCCGTCTTTTAAAAATAAAATTCTTTTGCAAAACAATGCGCTGAAAGGATCATTGGTAACCATGAGGATCGTTGCCTGCATATTTTGATTCATTGCTGCCATGGTTTTCAGCAAACGGCAGACAGCCCCCTGGAGCCATCTGCCGCTAAAATGCATTTCTGTATATTAATTTGTCTTCCGCCGCATTATTCTTTCAAGTATAGACTTCCGTTTCGGTTCCCGGCGAAATTTCACATCCGCCAGTTCAAATGCTTTCGCCTCTGTCAGTTTATCCACATCGCCGTCTAATTCAATCTCCAAATAGCAGTTCTTTTCAATTTCTATCAAAAAAAGATAACAAGCAACGTCCTGCTCGTCCGGATAAGAATCTACCGTTCTGAAGTAATAAGCATCATGATTTCCCACTCTGGTCTGCACAGGCTTTATATTGTAAGGGTTATCAGGCTCGTCAGCATAGATATCATAGGCCTCCTGCAGATTTTGCAAGGCCTCCTCTGCTGATTCGCAAAAGGAGCTGCTATAATCCACATCAATATCGCCTATACAATAAGCAACCGTATAATCAGAATCTACATCGACTTCTTTTGCGTCCTCAGGAATATCAATGGTTATCATTTGGGAACCTATTTTTATGCTGTAGGAACGTTTTTTGCCGGCAGCTTCTTCCATCTTACTCTCATCTCCTTTATTTCGCTCATGATTGTATACCATCCTTTTACATTTCTCCCTCTTTTACCATTTTTATATAGATTAACAAAAGACCTTTATAATTTCCAGCAACTTATACTTTCCTTTGGGATTTCATTGGAATTTTTTTGTATCGCATTTTCCCTTTAATAATATAAAATTCATTGCGCTATTGGTTATATGTAAATTTTATCGGCCTTAGGCGTGCCAAACGGTATTAGGAACAGAACATCCGCCGTCGCTTGAAAAGGAATATAAATATTCACTTGGCGTGTCATTTTATGATATAATTCCATTAATACAAATACCCCATAGGAGAAAACGCCCATGGCTAAAAACACCGGAAAAAACTTTGAAGATACTGTGTATGGCATCATTGAGAACCTTGTCAAATCCAATCAATTTATGCTATCAGAACCCTATGTCAAGATTCTTCGGAAACCAAAATATTATTCAAAGGACAGGGAAGCCAATATTATCTGCGATATTTCCGTAGAAAAGTATATGGAAGACCCTGACCGTAATAGTTCATTGCGTCCGGCAATTATCGTGGTAATAGAATGTAAGGATTATGCCGGTTCCATCCCGGTTGATGATGTAGAGGAGTTTCATACTAAATTACAACAAATAGGCGCAGACAATACAAAGGGAATCATGATTACTCATGCAGGAAGCTTTCAGAAAAGCGCTTTGACATTTGCACGCTCTAAGGGAATTGCCCTGGCCCGGCTTCTGCCCGATGATCAGGTTTCTTATATCCTTCATATGATGCATCATTTATCTTATTCTAATCTTTCTGTCGGCGGAAGAACTGCGACAGAAATCATACGGGCTTTAACCGAAAAAGATTATCGTTCTACAGAAGGAGAACGCTTCTATTCTTTGACCGGAGAAAGCAGCTTAGGCAAATTAATATGCAGTCTTCTTACTTAGTCTTTTACGCTTTCCATAAACTCCCACAGCTCTGTGGTCCTATAAATATTTTTTTCTTTGCCTTCTAAAATCGTTCCGCATGAGGTCTCATAGATGTTGCGCACAGAATCTTTTCCCAAGGCCCCATACATCAGATGTTTCCTTTCCCCTGAATTGAAATCGAAACATTCTATAATCGGCATTTTACTTTTAACATCTATGGGCAATATACAAATCCTGCTGTCCGTCCATTTCCGCACATAGCCGTAATGACAGGGATAGTGACCTTCTTTTCCCGTTGTAAAGTCAAGCAGTGTCAGCCTGCTTTCTGTTTTTCCTCTGGGAACAGATTTAGGACGAACCTGAAACGCCACCTTTGAATCTCCCACGGGCACAAAATCCCAAGCATTAAATCCGTCTATTGTGTATATCTTTTTAAATTCATAGTCCTTCCTGAAAAGTCCGCTCTTTTTTCTCCACACATAAATAGATTGATGCATAAACAGATACAGCCTGTCTCCCAATATAAAGAATTTGGGAAACCAACGGACATCGCCGCCTTTCAGTTCGAGAACTTTTTCACGGGAGTTTTCAAAATCCGTTATATTTTTAATGCGATAGACACAATTTTTGTCTGCCGCGAACAGCTCCCCTTCAAACCATTTCATGGCGGACCATTCCGGATTTGAAGCCTTATGTACGCACTGCCATTTTTCTATTTGAGCTATATCAGTACCGGTTACAATTTCAGTATTTTTATCAGCCAGATAGCCGCTTTCATTTACTGTATTATTTTGTACCAAGGCAGCAAATAGTCCATCCGGTCTTTTTGCTATATTCTGCACTAAAAGTTCAATATCCGTGCTTTGCTTTGGCGGCCACTCTTTTATATCAAGGAAAGCAGAACAATATCTGCGGGTATTTGTGGCGCCATTTTCCACGCTCATGTTGTAATCAAGCCATAGCATTTCATCTATGCAGGCTCCAGTCAGCTTTACCCTGTAGCCTGCTGCCAAAGTCATTTTGTCACAGGAAAGGCGTTTTCCTAAATTAATTCTTTTGGCGGGCGTTCCTGCTTTTTTCCTTGCCTGTTTCCGTTGTTGTGCTTTTTGCTTTTGGACTTTTAATTCCGCTTTAAATTCCTCTATCTGGTCTTCGGATATGATGATCAGCGAATAGGAATCACTGTCAGTCTCCAACTCATAAAGGGTATGTTGGAAACAGGTTAGTTCCTGGCCCAAAGCATCCAGAAAGTCTTCAGGTTCTTCTGCGGCGTAGTTTTCAGCCAGGTCGTCAAAAACCGATTCTGACAGAAAAGGATAGGTATTCTGGTGGGTGTCGCGAAGGGCGAAGAGGATGTCGGGAGAGGGGGTGTTGTAGTCGGTGTAGGTTGGGGGGAATGTCGGGTAGTTCATATTAGTGTTCCTCCTATCTCAAAATTTGAAATTTGTCAATACATCTCCCGATATATTTTTAAATTTTTATATCATCATCCATAAATGGATGTAGTTACTGGTAAATAATGTTCTGACGATGTATATCCATATGCTTACCCTATCAGTTCTCGCTGGGTCTGTGCCCTGACATTC
>CAJTCE010000079.1 GCA_910574745.1 Lachnospiraceae bacterium
GTCTTGCCATAGGAGAAATCACCGCCGTTTCTTTTATTATACCAGAAAACGGCAACAATAGATAGGTATATTTCGCTGAATATCAACGTGTCGTAACACTAGTTTGAACTCCAATACTACATCATCAGGTAAATTGCTTGAATTACCATAAATCCAGCAAAAAACTGCTAATGTATATAATTAAAGTATATTTTTAACTGCAAATTTCCTCTGAATCCAATATAATTGTAAAAGGTCCATCATTAATTAATTCAACTTTCATATCTGCGCCAAAGCTGCCGGTTTGTACTTTTAAATCGGACTGTCTGCAACTGTCTATTATATATTCATATAATTCTTTTGCCGGTTCCGGTTTTCCGGCATTTATGAAAGAAGGTCTGTTACCATGTTTACAATCGGCATACAAAGTAAACTGCGAAATTAATAAAAGTTCTCCTGAAACATCTGCCAGGCTTAAATTTGTCTTTCCTTCAGAATCTTTAAATACTCGAAGGTTTAACAGCTTATGAATCATTTTATCGGCTATTATGGTATTATCTGTATTATTAATTCCAATAAAAACAACAAATCCTTTGTTGATTTCTCCAATTACTTCATTTTCTACACGAACAGATGCATTCAGTACGTTTTGAATTAAAAATTTCATTTTTGAGCCACACTTTCTAAATAATCTGACAAATACCAATAAATTAAATTAATTTCTGTCGTTTTTTTTGTCATTGCAGTTTTGTAAAAGATTTTTTTCTTTCATTTTTTGTACAAACTGTTTCACTTTTGGAATTAAAGATGATGATGCAGAAGACTTCCGGGCAGTCCTACGCTTCTCTTCCGTTAACTGAATCATCTGATTTTCTTCTATCTTCTCTAGGAACATATATTCCTTGGTATTTATTGTAAGGCCTTTGTTCTTTAACATACTATTTAATTTGCGTTTAATTGCAGCATATACCAGTGCAAATACCGGAACGCCGATAGCCATACCGATAATGCCAAAATATGCACCAAAGATGGTAATGGAGAAAATAACCCAAAAGCTGGAAAGTCCTGTAGAATCCCCTAAAATCTTCGGCCCTAAGACATTACCATCAAACTGTTGCAAAATCAGAATTAAAATAATAAATTTCAGACCGTTTAAGGGATTAATCATTAAAATCAACAACGCACTTGGAATTGCTCCAAGAAAAGGTCCAAAAAACGGTATTACATTGGTAACTCCGATAATTACGCTGATCAGGATTTCATAATTAAGACCCAGGATTTTCATAAAGATAAAACACAAAATTCCCATAATGATGGAATCAATGATTTTACCGCTTATATAAGAGCCAAATGTTTTGTTTGCATAGCGGAAATCACCAATAATATTATTGGCATTTTCTTCTGAAAGAATGGCATACGCAATTTTTTTCGCCTGACCGGCAAAGGTCTCTTTGCTTGCCATTACATAAATAGAAATAATTAAACCGATAATCAAATTCCACAGACCCTTAGCAACTCCTAATACGCTTAATGATACTTCTTTAATTATGATATTGAGCCTGGGCATTAAACTTCCATTTAACCAGTTATTGAATTCGTCTGAATAAGTTGTAATCAAATTTGTGACTGTTGATTCGATGGATTTATCCATGGAAAGGGTATGCTCAAACCAAGTCTTAAAATTGTTTATATAAATAGGCGATTGCAAATAAATGCTTTGTATACTGGCAATTACCTCTTTTAGAACTATAGAAAAGAAAATGTATAATATATAAATAGTTAAAAATATGGTAAGCAGGATAGCCAATGTTCTGATACGGCGACGGGTTTTTGTCTTCTTTGTATCAATATGAAAAAAATTGTATATAGGGCACAAAAATTTGTGCTCAAAAAAACTACATATGGGCGTAAGCAGATATGCTAAAATAAAGCCATAGATAATCGGTGAACATATTCTGAAAAAAGAACTGATTATTTCCAGCATTTTAGTTGTATGAAATACCAGATAATAGAAAAGTATGGCGGCGGCTAATATAAGAAAACCGGTAATGCCCCAGTATAGATATTTTTTGTCCCAACGGAATTTCACATTAAACCCTCCCGTATTTATTATTTTTCTCATTATAGCATATATTGAAGTATAATTTCCGTAAAATTTTAACAGTTTCCGCAAAAATCTGATTTTCTTTGTAAAATCCCTAGTTTAGTGTATAATGAAAACAGTACATAAATACAAGACCGAGGTAATAAAACAAATGGATGCTCAACGATTATACAGTTTTACAAGAAGAGCAATTGACGATTATGATATGATTGCTGAAGGAGATTATATAGCTGTAGGCATTTCCGGAGGTAAAGACAGTTTAACACTTTTATATGCATTAAAGGGGTTGATGCGTTTTTATCCAAATAAATTTAAACTTCATGCAATTACGGTAGATTTGGGATTTCATAATTTAAATTTGGAAAAGATTAAGAGTTTTTGCAAAGAATTGGACATTCCATATACAATTTTATCCACACAAATTGCTCAAATCGTTTTTGATGACCGCCAAGAAAGCAACCCCTGCTCTCTCTGTGCAAAGATGAGAAAAGGAGCCCTAAATGAAAAGATAAAGGAATTAGGCTGTAATAAAATCGCTTATGCCCATCACAAGGACGATGTGGTGGAAACAATGCTGATGTCTTTGATTTTTGAGGGACGTTTTCATACGTTTTCTCCTAAAACATATTTAGATCGGATGGATTTGACGGTTATCAGGCCTCTTCTGTACATGAATGAAGCGGATGTCATCGGATTTGTGAATAAATATGATTTTCCCGTTGTAAAAAGCCCTTGCCCCGCCGATGGAAATACAAAACGGGAATATGTCAAAAATCTATTGAAGCATCTGAACAAAGAAAATCCCGGAGTCAAGGAAAGAATGTTTACAGCTATTGTAAATAATCATATGGCCGGATGGCCGAAAGGAAATATAAATGGGAAATTTTAGCAGTACAAACAATAAAAATTATCATGACAAGGTTCAAATTGAACAAACCTTAAAGCTTCGGGAGGTTCTTGCCACTCTCCCACCCTTTTGTAAAAGCTATTTCCGGGGCATGGACAATACTATATCTGCACGAACCAAGTTAGGATATGCATTAGATCTTCGAATCTTTTTTGAGTTTTTACATGAAAATAACCATTATTTAAGCAAAATAGATGTAATTGATTACAAAATGGAAATATTAGACCAAATTGCCAAAGAAGATATTGAAGAATATATGGAATATCTCTCCTATTATACCAAGGATGGAAAGGAATATACCAATGATGAGCGTGGAAAAGCCAGAAAATTAGCTTCTCTCAGAAGTTTTTACAATTATTTCTATACCAGTGAATTAATTGAAAAAAATCCCGCCTCATTAATGAAAATGCCCAAGCTCCATGAGAAAGAAATTATACGCCTGGATCCTGATGAGGTTGCAACTCTTTTGGATGCCGTGGAAAACGGCGAACATATGACCAAGTCGGAACTAAAATATCATGCCAAGACCAAGGACAGGGATTTGGCGCTGCTTACGCTATTGTTAGGAACCGGAATCCGTGTTTCCGAATGCGTCGGTATTGATATAAAAGACATTGATTTTAGAAATAACGGAGTTAAAATCCGTAGAAAAGGCGGCTATGAAGCTGTCATTTATTTTGGAGACGAAGTGGAAAAAGCTCTAAGGGATTATCTCGTAAAAAGGGAAGAAATCATTCCTGAAAGCGGTCATGAAGACGCTCTATTTTTATCTATGCAAAACAAACGTATTACGGTCCGAAGTGTAGAAAACCTGGTCAAGAAATATGCCGGGAAGGTAACCAGCTTGAAAAAGATTACTCCTCATAAACTAAGGAGTACCTATGGTACTACTCTTTATCAGGAAACGGGTGATATCTATCTGGTTGCGGACGTTTTGGGACATAAGGATGTCAATACAACGCGAAAACATTATGCAGCTCAGGCAGATTCACGTCGCCGCATGGCTGCCAATGTGGTTAAATTAAGGAGTGACGCAGATTAACGACGTCACTCCTGTATTTTTAAAAATTACCAGCTTTTTTCGAATACCATACTCTTTTACATCATTCTCAAACTATTCCATTAGAATCTATGACCCATCCGTTTGTTTGAATACCATACTCTTTTACATCATTCTCAAACCAGCAGGATATTGATGATTACTCCACGACTGTTTGAATACCATACTCTTTTACTGAATAATCCGGGTTCCGTGTCCCTACTGTCCGGACTCAGGAAACCGCAAATCCGTTTTTAAGGAAACCGCCATTCCGGTGATGGAAACCTTTATCATAAATTCTTAGAATGTAACTATGCACCCATGGTGTAAATACATTTTAAGCATTCCTATAGAGAATGAAATTTGAACTTTGACAAAATAAAATCTCCCCGTATGATGTATATGAGTTTAGCGACTTAATACATCAGAAAACAAAGGAGATTTTATAACAATGAAAGTAAA
>CAJTCE010000080.1 GCA_910574745.1 Lachnospiraceae bacterium
GATTTTATACTTTTTTGGTCTTGCCATAGGAGAAATCACCGCCGTTTCTTTTATTATACCAGAAAACGGCAACAATAGATAGGTATATTTCGCTGAATATCAACATGTCGTAACACTAGTAAGGGAGGGGGGAGAGCTGCATACTTACTGGGGAAAAATGAAACCTTTGTTATATGAAAATGAAGAATCCGGAAAAATTTATTTTACTAAAGAAGTTGATGACAATCTGGAAGAATTATCTATATGGATTGGGGAATATATTTTCTCGGAAGATTTAGACAATTCCAAAACAGCGTTTGGAAGCGCAGACTATAGAATTAGAATATATCGGGAAGATAATCAAATTTATGCAGAAGTGCAGGTGGATGAAGAAAAAACTTATATCAGAGTAAAGGCAAATGTACGAGGGAATGAAAATGAAATTCGTCTGTTTTTACTAGAAATATTGCCTGGGCATATGTGCAGTTCAATTAATAAAGAAGGAAGTATCTTGTTAAAATTAAGAGAAATTGGGGGAGAAATCTATACTGATTGGGGAGAAATAGCGCCTATATTGGAAGAAAATCAGGAATATGGAAAAAAATATTTTGAAAAAGTTCTATAAGTACAGCTTTTTCTGCAAAGAGAAGATGGTACATTTGATTTGAAAAAAGATACATGATTTATAATATCAAATTATTTAATTGAAAAATTAGACTAAAAATTGCATCATATTTCTATTGGGGACAGTTATATGATGCAATTTTGATGCAACTGTATTTTATAATAGAGATGAAGCTACATATTGAGATTCTATGATAAGCTGGGGCAGGTCAAAGGGCTTCTGAATTGTCATAAAAGAGGAGGAAGCAAGGTTTTATCTGGAAGAAGAAACCGTGAAGCAGGAATATATTTATGAATACGACGGCATGTCCCCGCTGATCCGCGCCGTGCTTTTCCGGACAGCGGGGAAGAAGGAGAAGGAAAAGCGACCACTGCCTATGTTTACGACCCGACAGTACCGTTTACAACTATCGAATGAATAATTCAGGCTAATTTAAAGAATTGATAAATAAATTTAATATGAGCAAAAGGGAAAGTTATTTTATGAAAATAAAATTAGTATTTCTAATATTATTTATGAGTTTTCTCATTGTTTCCTGTGGCAGGACGGAAAATAGCGGAACAAAAGATGATGCTTTAGATGTAGTATCGGATAATGAACTGTCAAGAGTTGATGAAGAAGAATGTATGATTTCAATGATTACAGAAAAAACAACCGAAATTATTGAAGAAGATATAGGAGAGGGTGTACAGCAGGAAAATGAAGAAAACAATATTGAGGGGCCCAAGCCGATAAATCCGAACATAGAAATAAAGGGAGACATCAACTGGTCAGGAGAAGAGGCAGAAAAAGCGATAGAAATGTATCAGGAATTTTTATGGGGAGAAAGAAAAATCGACGGTTGGCATATAGATGAACTTACGATACCTGATATTAATGGATTAAAAATGTTATCGCTACCACTGACGGAAGCGGACCGCTATCCGACCCATTATGCATTGTGGGATACAAATGGGGATAATATACCTGAATTACATTTTGACTCAGCACGTTATTATTATGTTTTTTCTTATAAGGATGGAGACGCATTTATATGGAAGGATTTTATAGGCATGGATTGTTATCCCTTAAAAGATGGGGGATTCATTACATGGAGTGTTAGAACTGTTAAAAGCGATTTATATGTATATCATATCTTTAATTATAATGGAGAAGAAATATATCGGTTAGAATTTAGTTGGGATGATACAAATATGAATGGTGTTCATGACAGTGAAGATGAATATTTATTTGATAGTGAGTCTGTTTCACAAGATACATGGGAGCAACTCGCGCAAAAATATGTTTATCAGGATGAAAGTGGAGTCTGGACGTTTGCTAATCAGTTAGATTGGACAGTTTTGTATGAGGGTAGAAAATGATGCGGTTTTGATGCAATAAATTATAATATTCTTGATTATTATTCAAAGGAAATTGCAATCAAACAATAAGTATTGAAAAGGAATGAGAATGAAGATAAAAGTTAAAATAGTGCTGTTAATAGCCAATATGATGGTATTGGGAACTGTATTGACCGGCTGTGGACAAATATCTGTTTCAGCTAAACAAGTTCAGATAGAATTGGGAGGAGAAGTTCCTTCTGATCTGTCTGATTATGTTTATATAGAACAGGAAATGGCAAAACAAGTAAAAAATAATGCAAAGCTGGATGTGTCGGAAGTTGATGCTATGACCGTTGGAAAATATAAAGTCAGAATTTATTATGGAGGGAATGAAATTGTCAGTGAGGTTAGTGTGGTAGATACGACACCGCCGGAAATTCTGCTAAAAGATACTGAATTCAGTGCCGGCAGTGTAGTATCAGCAAATGACCTGGCTGAAGTAAAAGACTTTTCTAATGTAACGTTTAAGATTTTATACAGATATCCTAACGGAGAAGAACTGCTTGTAGACTATGTACATTTAGTATTGGGGATGATGGTTGAATTAAAAGCCGTGGATGAGTATGGAAATGAGGTCATAATAGAAACATTGCCTACTATTGTATATGAGCAGCCTTGCGAGGAAGAGGATTATGAAGATAGGAGCTATGAAAGTTTTTTTGATTTTCCCTATGGGATGGAATATGTGGACGAGGAAGCATATAGATATATTCAAAAAGCATATGCGGATTTTAACTGGTATAGTGAATTTGAGACAGGGGATCTGACACAGTATGATTTTTATAAAGAAAAATATAGGGAACTGGTTAATAATACTGCCCCGTTTTTTAATCCTGAAACAGGAACGGAAATATATCTGAATGATTTTGAGCCACTCAATAATTACGAAAGTGCATCTATATATTATTTTTTTGACATAGATAAAGATAACGCTCCAGAATTATGTATACGAAGCGAAAGACAAATATCCGTTTTTAAATATGATATAAACCGTCAACAATTTTCGATGTGGAAATACATAGAACAAGGTCATTATTCTTTAAGCGGAAGTCTGGCAATGCGATGGGACAATGGTTCAGGTGCTGTTTTTTATAAGCTGGATGAAAATGGGGAGGAAGTGTGCAGTATATCTTTTATGATAAGAAATGCATATAATGCCGTAATCGGACCGAGGTATTTAGTATCACTGCCTGTATATGCTGAAGCAGAAAGAAATGAAATTGATGAAAATATTGTAAAGCAGGGATATTATGACCGGTCGGCAGCGATATACTATTTCAGGGTAACAGAAAGCCAATATGATGAATTGACAAATGATTATTATCAGGCACGGGAAGCTGCAGAGTATGAATTAGCAGATGTAACATATTACAGTTATGAAAAATTATTTGGAGAAGAATAAATAGGATTTGTAATCCTGAATTATTCATGAGCATATAAAAATGCTTGATACTACAAAAACTTGAACCAGTTTCCTTGAAATCAATCGAGTTATCCACAAAAATGGGTAGACTTTCCCCTTGGAATCCGATTGAATTATTTTGAACTGTCAAGGTACGTTAATAGCTGCTATTCCAACTGTACTGTCAGCTGCCGGATATTCTCCAGCGTCTTGTAGAACTCCTTTTTATAAGGACAGCTGCTGCACAGTTTGAATGTTATAGATCCTGCTGAACGGACTGCTCTTGCAGCAATCTTTATCAGTTTTAACCGAATGGTATCAACCTGCTGCTTTCGCATGTTTGCAGGAAGTGTCAGCCGCCTGAACCAATTGAATAAATTGTAGGCAAGCATGTGAAGCCTCATGCGGTTGGCATTTACCACTTTGGAATGACTGCTGACAGCAGCAAAGTCAAATCCGCTTTTGCCTTCCTTGATAAAGTTTTCCATCCTGCCGCGATTACGGTAAAACTGAATGACCTGATAAGGTTCCATATCCATGTTTGTAACAATAAAGGTGTGCATGTGTGTCAGCTGGCCGTATGGTTTTTCAATCTTGAAAACCACGCGCCTTGGATAATCCCATGAGCCGGCCTGATACAGGAATTCTCCATAAGTTACCGCATAACTGATCTGGTCATCTTTGGCAGCTTTGTACAGGTCTTCTTCTTTATCTGAAGCAAGGGCAATGAGTGAAGGATTCTGTTTTAAGCGGATGGCATAGGAACAGCCATTCATCTCGCATGCTTTGTAAAGCCTGGGAGATGAAAAACCACTGTCGCCGCGGAGGTACGTTTTGATCCCTCTTTCCAGGTATTCCCGAAAAAGGGGTTCCATAAATTTATCTGCATCGTTGCTGCAGTGGAGTGTTC
>CAJTCE010000081.1 GCA_910574745.1 Lachnospiraceae bacterium
ATGTCCAATGTTTATGTCCATTTTTCTCAAACTTCTTTTCCTGCACGATATTCAGTTGTCAATTTTCGGTTGGAATCTCATTCATTGAGATTCCGAGAAGTTATCAGTATTATCTTCCATAATTACTGCATTATTACAATAATCATATTTTCCTATGCTTTTTCTATTATTATCTTACATACAACACTGCGCTATCACAATGAATTCTATTTCCTGCTGCACCCGCCGCAGCTTCCGCTATAACTCTATTCTGCCCTCCAAAGCCCGAAGAAGGGTTACTTCATCAATATACTCCAAATCGCCGCCCACAGGGACGCCGCTGGCAATTCTCGTTACCTTAATGCCCGTAGGCTTAATCAGCTTGCTGATATACATTGCCGTAGTTTCTCCCTCAAGGCTGGAGTTGGTAGCAATAATAACTTCCGTTACTTCATCTGTCTGCAGACGCTGCATCAGTTCTTTCAATCTGATATCTCCCGGTCCGATTCCCAGCATCGGAGAAATAGCCCCGTGGAGCACATGATAAACTCCGCCAAATTTGCCGGTTTTTTCATAGGCTGCCAAGTCTCTGGAATTTTCCACCACCATAATCGTATGCTTGTCCCTCTTAGGGGAAGCACAAATAGGGCAGACTTCCTGATCCGTCAAAGTACAGCAGACAGAACAATAGCGCACCTTTTCCTTTGCCTCCACTATGGTATCCGCCAGCCGCTTTACCTGTTCTTTTGGCTGGTTGACCAGATAGAAAGCCAGCCTTTGGGCCGACTTACTGCCGATTCCGGGCAGGGAAGATAACTCTTCAATTAACCGGTTGATATAGCCACTATATAAATCCATTAGAATGGAAATCCTCCCAGACCGCCGGTCATTTTATTCATAATTGCCGCATTTGCTTCTTCTGCCATACGCAGAGCTTCATTTACCGCCGCCATGATCATATCCTGAAGCATTTCTGTTTCATCAGGGTCAACGGCGTCCTTATCAATTACTACCTTCGTTACTTCTTTTTTGCCCGTAACAGTTACTTCCACCGCACCGCCGCCGGCTTTTGCCGTAAATTCCTTCTCCTCCAGTTCCTTCTGGCTTTCCTCCATTTGACGCTGCATCCTCTGTGCCTGCTTCATCAGATTGTTCATGTTTCCGGGCATTCCTCCGGGAAATCCACCACGCTTTGCCATTTTTTATTAGTCCTCCTCTTCTATATCCATCATAATTATCTTGGATAGATCAATATTATTTGTCTCAAAATCCTCATTTTGCCCATAGGTCCTAAAATCGGGCACAACCTCTTTACCTATGGCATTGCTAAGAAGCAGCGCCACCTGTTCCTGATGCTCAGGAAATTTCAAAAAGTAATCCGAATAGGTTCCTTCCACCAGATAAATCTGTAAGTGGTTGTCATTACCAAGGCTGAGCCTTGCAGTCTTTAAATAAGCCTTCATCGGATTGGGACAATCATTTAAGATGACTGCCCAGCGCTTGACAATCTGTTCTACATCCGCGGGAATCGCCGAAGGCAGCTTTGGTCTGCTTACCGCCGTATCCAAAGCTCCTGCCGTTTGGATTGCTTTTCCCTCTCCGCCTGCTGTGCTTACAGGCGCTGCCACAAGGCCTTTTTCGATTTTGTGCTCCAGAGTGCGGATTCTCTCCAGCACAGATTCCTGATCCTTTTCCATGGCAGGACGGCATGCCTTGATCATGGTCATTTCTATCATGACCCTTTTTGCAGCCGCATATCGAATCTGTCCGGAAAGCTCCGAAAAAATCCGGATAAAACGCATAATGGTATTCTGCTCCGCCATATCCGCCTCTTCCTTTAAAAGCTTGAGATGGTCGGAAGAAACATCCAGCACATCTTCCACATCATCACAGCTTTTTACAAGAAGAAGATTTCGAAGATACCACGTATAGTCGCTGACAAACTGGGTCAGTTCCCTTCCCTGCATGACAATCTCTTCCAACAGGCTGATGCAGCTTAACACATCCTGTTCCAACATATATCTTAAAAGACGGCTGAACACTTCATTATCCACAGCGCCCAGCACATCCAGTACCATATCGTAGGTCAGTTCCTTTCCGAAATGAAAGGCAATACACTGATCCAAAAGGCTTAAAGCATCCCTTAAGGAACCGTCTGCCGTTTTTGAAATATAGCGCAGGGCTTTTGGTTCCACCTGAATCTGCTCTTTTTCCATTAGCTCCGAAAGCCTGCCGGCAATGGTATCAATATCGATTCTTTTGAAATCATATCTTTGGCAACGGGATAGAATCGTGATAGGAATTTTGTGAACCTCTGTTGTGGCCAGAATAAAAATAACATACTCCGGCGGTTCTTCCAGAGTTTTCAACAGTGCATTAAATGCACCGATAGATAACATATGGACCTCGTCGATGATATATACCTTATACTTTCCCTCCGCAGGAGAATAAGAGACTTCATCCACGATTTCACGGATATTGTCCACGCCGTTATTGGACGCCGCGTCAATTTCGATAACATTCATACTCGCCCCCGATGCAATGGTCTTACAGCTCTTACATTGACCACAGGGACTTCCGTCTGCGGGACTTTCACAATTTACCGCCTTAGCAAAAATCTTTGCTATGGTAGTCTTGCCCGTTCCCCTTGTACCGCAAAAGAGGTAAGCATGCCCTATCCTGTCTGCCGTTATTTGATTTTTTAATGTTTCTACTATGTGCTCCTGTCCCTTTACGTCGTCAAACTCCGCAGGACGGAACTTACGATACAGCGCCTGATAAGACATGCCTTCACTCTTTCTGTTTTATTCCTGCCTGCAGAACCGATTAAGGTACTGTCCACAGGTCAGTGTTTTTCGATTACTTTTAATCTCCGAAGCTGATACCCAGCATCTTGGCTTCTTTGATAATGGATGCATCAGGGGAAACATATTTCAGTTTTCCTGCCACGTCTTCCAGCGGGACTTTGATGATTTCACGGTTTTTAATCCCAACCATGAAGCCGTATTCCCCCTTCATGATCAGCTTTCCTGCTTCAGAGCCAAGTCTGGAAGCGAATACACGATCATAAGGACAGGGGCTTCCGCCTCTTTGTGTATGTCCCGGAACCGTTACGCGCACTTCGTATTTGGACTTTTTCTGTATCTTATCCGCAATTTCATAAGAAACGGAAGGATAAGTATAGTTTTTCATTTTTTCTTTGTATTCTTTTTTGGATAAGGCTGCGTCTTCCTTGGAAATCGCACCTTCCGCAACTGCAAGGATGGTAAACTTGCTGCCTCCTTTGTGGCGCTCTTCAATTGCTTCAACCACTTTGTCAATATCATAAGGAATTTCCGGAATTAAAATGATGTCCGCACCGCCTGCCATGCCTGCGTTTAATGTAAGCCAGCCCACCTTATGTCCCATAACTTCAACAATAAATACGCGGCCATGGGATGCTGCTGTTGTGTGAATGCAGTCAATGGCATCTGTGGCAATATTTACAGCGCTCTGGAAGCCAAAAGTCATATCCGTTCCGTAAAGGTCATTGTCGATGGTCTTTGGAAGAGTCACTACATTCAGCCCTTCTTCCCGTAACAGATTCGCTGTTTTATGTGTTCCGTTTCCACCTAAAATAACGAGGCAGTCCAGCTTCAGCTTGTAATAATTCTGCTTCATCGCCTCTACCTTATCAAGGCCGTTTTCATCCGGGTCCTTGATGGTTTTGAAGGGGGTACGGCTGCTGCCCAGAATAGTGCCTCCCTTTGTAAGGATTCCTGAGAAATCTTTGCTTGTAAGCATACGGAAGTCTCCGTAAATTAATCCCCGGTACCCGTCTATGAAGCCGTAAATTTCCACTTCGCTTCCCGAATGAGACACGCTTTTTACCACGCCTCTCATGGCAGCATTTAACGCCTGACAGTCTCCGCCGCTAGTCAACATACCGATTCTTTTCATTACCTTTGTCCTCCTATCTCAAAATTTGAAATTTGTCAATACATCTCCCGATATATTTTTAAATTTTTATATCATCATCCATAAATGGATGTAGTTACTGGTAAATAATGTTCTGACGATGTATATCCATATGCTTACCCTATCAGTTCTCGCTGGGTCTGTGCCCTGACATTC
>CAJTCE010000082.1 GCA_910574745.1 Lachnospiraceae bacterium
TCATAAGGTGGCCTCCTTTTGTATGCGGTAATCCCTGTTACCATTGTTTTTTCCAAAACTTAGTATACAGGTAAATCCACGTTGCTACAAATGTGAGGTCACTTCATATTATCTAAAGTTGGAGGCAAAGTCACTGCAGAAATTAATTTTGAGCGAAATATTATCTATTCAACCATTAAGTATCCTGATCCGGCAATCGAATTTTATGTAGAGGAAAGAAATAATGCATTAATTCTTCCACTGGAGAGTTTAAATAAATTAAATGGGAGAGAAATCAAAAATGAGGTTCTACTGGAAAAAATACATGAGAATAGTATTCCATATTATCAAAATTCTATGATACAACATTACTACTCATATTTTCTCGGAACAGCAGATGCAAAGTTTTCTGGTATTACAATTGTGTATGATTCTGAGACTGAGGAAGAAGCCTCATTCTTCTATTATGTAGAAAGAGTTGGAGACGAAATTCAGTTATTAGAAATCTATCAAATTGTAGATAATCAATTACAAAGTGTATATGAATGAAAATAAGAATATAAATACCAGTGCAAACTTTTGGGACTTGTGGGATATATGTAGAAAATACAGAGTGGAGGAGAAGATATAATGTATTTTAAAACTCTAAGAATAACTAATTTTCGTAAATTTAGGACAACGGAAAATTTAATTGAATTTGCTGATGCAGAATCATATGAAAAACAGAAATGTGATAATGAAGCAGATGTCAATGTTGCATCTACAGTCACATTGGTTGTAGGAAAGAACAATGTGGGAAAAACAACTATAATTCAAGCATTGGATAAGTTGATAAACCATAATGATAGATTTGGGGTAAAGGATTTTAATATTGATTACCTAAAAGAAATGGCATTGAAATATCAAGAGGACAAGTTTGATGAAATGCCATCTATTGATTTTGAAATAGTAATAGGCCTTGATAAAGGTAAAGATGATTATATAACAAATATTGTGCCTTTTTTGACAATAGGTGGAGTTACAGCAACAGAGGTTGCTATTTCTGTAAAATTTGAATTGACAGAAAAAGAAACTTTTGTTAATGCTGTAAAAGTCGCTTTTGAAAAAAAGAAGAAAAATTTTAATGCATTATACGTGTTGAGTAACGTTATAGAAGACAATATTTCATTGTTTAAGATAAATTATTATAATGCAAAGGGCAAAGTAGTGGAAAAATTTCGATTAAATCAGCTAATTGAATTTGTGCCCATTTTGGTCAAAGATATAGAGTCAGGCAATGCGTTGTCGATAGCGTTTAATCGCATTGTTAAGTATCGTTATGAGAATACTTTTTCATCTGATAAGCAACAAATTGAAAATGATCTTGATACAATTAATGAAAAACTTACACAAAATATTGATACATCGCACACAAAAGACATTAATGCATCATTAGATAAAATAATATCTGGAAATTCAATACAAGTGAATTTATGTGCAGATATTACATTTAAAAAGTTAATGGAAAATCTTATTCGATATGAATATGTTGAAAGGGATAAATATATTCCGGAAAATCAGTTTGGATTGGGATATAGTAACTTGATGATGATAATTGCACAATTGATTGATTATATTGAAAAGTACCCCGACAGTTCTTTTAATAGTAAGGTTAATATCATTAGTATAGAAGAACCAGAAACACATATGCATCCGCAGATGCAGGAATTGTTTATACAGTATATAAATGATGCAATAAATATATTACTGGAAGCAAAAGATAAGCATGTAAACAGTCAGTTAGTGATAACAACGCATTCATCACATATTGTTAATAGTAAGATTCAGACGGGTGGTACCTTTAATAATATTAATTATATTACGGAAAGAAGTGGAACATCAGCTGCCGTTTTGTTAAATGACAATGTTGTATCCCCAAATGGTAACAATGCTGAAGAACAGTTTAAGTTTATTAAAAAGCATATTAAGTTTGGGGTTTCGGATGCATTATTTTCAGATGCGGTTATTTTTGTTGAAGGAATAACAGAAAATACCATTTTGCCTTATTATGTTGCGGAGGATTTGGAGTTAAGGCATAGATATATAACTATTGTAAAAATAGACGGTGCCCATGCGTTTGTATACGAGAATATGTTAAAGGCTTTAAGAATTCCAGTAGCAATTATTACAGATTTGGATATTAAACGTAGTGATGTTGAGAAAAGTGGATTTATTCCTGTTAGTTCACTTATCGGGCGTGAAACAACAAACAAAACCATAGAATATTTCTTTGGCACCAAAAATATTGAAAATATTACATGGCCGATTAGTAGTGAGAATATTTCTATATTTTTTCAAGATTACTATGATTCTTTATACCGGACAAGCTTTGAAGAAGCTTTTATTGCCAAGAATAAAGAAAATAGTATAGTTAATTCTGTGCTAAAAGAACTTAAACCGAGGATCTATAATCAGATTCTAGGAACTCCGACTGATTATAATAACAATAGTAGTAGGGCATATGAGTGGCAAAGAAGATTATCGGATACAAAAAGCGAATTTGCTAATTCCATTTTATATAAATTACTTGTTGAAGATAAAGATATTCCTGTGCTACCAAAATATTTACAGGACGCATTGGGGTACATAAAGAATGCAATTAAAGGAGGAAGATGATGTTAAGCATATTGGATGAAAAATCTCAAGAAGAAGAAGACCTTATAATAAAAGAATTGTTATTATGCATTGATTGTAAGAAGAATTTGCTTTTCAATGCAGGCGCAGGTGCTGGAAAAACATATGCTCTTGTTGAGTGTTTAAAACATGTCTGTAGAGAAAAAGCCGAAATATTAAAATATCATAATCAGAAAGCGATATGCATTACTTATACAAATGTTGCAGCAAATGAAATAAAAAAACGTTTGGGAAATACTGATGTAATTCTAATTTCAACAATACATGAATGTTTGTGGGAGATTATCAAGGAATATCAAGAGGAGTTACTGATGATTCATCATGTAAATTTGAAAACTCAGATTGATAAATTGCAGCAGGAAATAGAGAAAAGTGATGTTTACTCAAGTCTGACAGAGGACCAAAGAGAAGAAATAGCAATGTTATTGGTTGAACGGCAAAAAGAGTTCTATAAAATATATGATAGTAAGGCAGATGAATTCAGAGCACAGTTTTATAGCATTTTTCCTTCTTTTAAAAACAAAATAAATAATGCAAAAGAGTTTTGTAAGACCTGCTCAAAGATAATAAGAATAAAAAAATATGAACAATGTATTTTGTCAATAGAAAAGGCGGAGAATGGTTATACAAAAGTCAAGTATGATGCAAGGAATAACAAAGATTATTTACATTATATGAAAATAAGTCATGACACACTTTTACTGTATTCAAAACAAATTATATGTAAATATGATGAATTAAAGAGAGTTATTGTAGATAAATATCCATATTTTTTTGTTGATGAGTATCAGGATACCAGTGAGATAGTAGTAAGCATTCTTACAGAAATAGCAAATTATTCAAATGAAATAAATCATCCAGCATTTGTCGGATATTTTGGGGATTCTGTTCAAAATATTTATGATGAAGGAATAGGGATAAAAATAGAAGAGTATTGCAAAGAATATAAGTATATCAAAAAACAATATAATCGTCGCTCTTGTAGCGAGATAATATTATTATCCAACAGAATCAGGCATGATGATATAAAGCAATGTTCAGTATACAAAGATTCAACTGGTGGAAGTGTCAAGACGTATTATGGATCGGAAGATGATATCGAAGATTTTATATGTGTCAATAGTGCTGAAATGAAAGAAATTTCTATTGGGCAAAAATCTGTTCATTGCTTTTTATTGGTTAATAGAATTGTTGCTGAGCATGCAGGACTTGCAGAACTTTATGATTGGTTTAGTGCTACACCATTTTATAAGCAAAATTATGATATATTAGCTACAGAATTAATAAGTAACTCAAACTTCCCACATTAAAAATGGGATTTGCTCCTTGAAAAATCAATACTTTAGCTCACAAAATAGCGCTCAGGCAGCCGCTGAACCGCACTCCAATGCTTTTTGCATGTACTTTGGC
>CAJTCE010000083.1 GCA_910574745.1 Lachnospiraceae bacterium
AACAGCTTAAGCAACAAGATGGATAATTCCTTACTGGCTGTAAGGGGTATTAACCATAAATATATTGTAGTAGGAGGGATTGGATTGGAAAAGGATTCTGCATTGTACCAGCTCATGGACACACACATGCACAGCGTCATGAACGGTATCGTGAGCAGCGACGGGGAATACCAGGCGATTCTCCGAAGGTCGGACATATACTCCGGCGAACTGGACAGGATGGATTTATCAAAAGAAATCCGGCTGCTGATTGACCGCTACGTCAGCGAGCAGAACGCGCTGGGCTCCCGGTTTGGGATGCTCGCCTACCTGCTTGGCTTTTCCGACTGCAAATCCTCCTTCGATTTGGTATAATCCAACCATACAATGTAGAATAGACTCTATGTCAAGAGGATTGGAGTGATTTTTTATGGAATATTCTATCGGGGAATTTTCAAAGCTGACGGGGCTTGGCATCCATACCCTGCGCTACTATGAACAGGAAGGGCTGATTGCCCCGGAGCGCAATTCCGGCAACCGCCGCTGCTATTCCGATAAAGACCTCACATGGATTGAATTCATCAAACGACTGAAAGATACGGGGATGCCTATCAAGGAAATCAAACACTATGCCGAACTCCGCGCCGCAGGTAATCCCACCCTTTCTGACAGGATGGAAATGCTGGTGCAGCACCGGCAGGCGCTCAATGAGCAGATTGCACGGCTGCAGGAGCATAAGATAAAACTGGATGAAAAAATTGATTTTTACAGAAATGAGATTAAGCGAACACAGAATAATGTTTCTTCCTGAGTATTACTCTGCCGAAAAAGGCAACCGTTCCTTTTCCGGCTTTATCCTTTATTCCATCTCCCTGAACGTGCCAGCCATTCCCCCGACAAGGCTCCACTGGCGCTGCATAAAGGATTTCAGATTTTTCGTGTTTTGCCTGTATGCCTCCCGGACTGTTTCCTATTACTTCGGCATAATATTGTTCCTGCCAAAGTAAAAGTGTCCTCGGAATTATAGCATAAAAATTTTCTGTTTTTTACCCGATTGCACGAAACGACTATTTTTCGGGAATGGAAAGCACAGATTTACTATGGCGTCCTTCCGCATTTTATGGAATTATTTCGGTATACATGGTATACTTGCCATATTAGATTTACGGAGGTGTTGCTGATGAATTTTTCATTATTAGAAGATTTCCACTCAAAATGGCAGGATATCCTTGTAATTGGGAAAACCACAGAATGGGACGGCAAGAAATACCATATTGTCGGCATGACCTTATCCGATGAAGCAAAACTGTACATCATAGAACCATACATGGGACCGGAAAGCCAGAACAGGAAAGGCATCCGTAATCACAGGAGGATGCTGAAAGAGCATGAAAGGCACGGATACAGTTATCTGCATTGCAGTGATCTCTGCCTTGGTGATGTGCATCTCACGATACAGGGCGGCGTGGGCAGCCCTATGGATTCTGATAATTATAGAATGTTCCAGTTGTTTTTCGATATGATGAGTGCTGGCTGGACAGTTCCCGAATGGCTGAAAGATATAGATTGGGAGAATCTCATGCTGTTGACGCTGAACATAGCGGAGGCTGCGAACCTGCCCCGTCTTACACCTCAAACGTGCATCACGATAACACACAGGCCAAATCCCATCCAGCACATAATAGAAGAAACAGTTACCCTGAATGTCGGGAAATCCCGTTCTTTCTGTTTCGTGGATAGTCATGGAGATGAGGTGCTTTGTCATATAAATTCTGTTGCCTTGATAGACGTGTGGAAAAATACGGAAGAAGAATTGAACGATCCCAAACTGGCAGAAAAGTTTACCCCAGAACAGTTAGAACAGGCACGAAAGCAAAGTTATGACGCATTGGAGCAGTGCTGTCCGAAAGGGATGTGCTATATAGGCATAGAATATGAATGCAGTAAAAATTATGACCTTACCTTCTACTCCAAACAATATTTGAAATCCCGCCCAGAAACACATCAGGGAAGTTCCCATTTTCTCATGATGCGCTTAAAACCCGATCAGGAAACAGGAATACACGGACTTCCACTAAAAGGCTGTGTGATACAGACACCAGTTCCTCCGGATACCATCAAAATTCCTGCGGAACTGTTTTTATACCATGAAAGAGTGGATGAGTGGATTGAAACTATTTTGTAAAAATGAAATGCTAAAACAGCCCTTTCCCCCGTTATCATTTATCCATTAAATTTTTACCGCTTTGCTCATATCAAACACGGAAACTCTGCATACTATCACGGAAACTCATATACAAACACGAAAACTCCATGCAGTTTCCGTGTTTGTATCATATCCCCCGTTTTCCAACAGCATTTTCCGTCAAGCTAATACACCTTTTACCCAAAACCGCCAATATCCTACACCTTTTTACCTTTCCGTTTTATACTATCACGGAAACCCCTGACTTTTGCGTAAAAATATACTTTTGCCTGATAGTACGATTTTTGCCCCAATCGCCATCCTATCAGCGGCATCTAAAAACACGAAAAAATGGGGTTTACCAACCATTCCAGTGAACCCCACCAAGCCTAAAATCCCTTGACTTTAAGCCATTCTTCAATACTTTTGCCTGCGAGTACCCAAATTCCTATGGCATCATTTGGAAATAGCCGCCTGTGCCGCTGTTAGATTATGATGACTTTTACCCCTCTTTACCCCATTTACCCCACCCAATTCGACATTCGACAAACGGGATTCGACAAGATTTCCTTGCTTTTATGCGGAATCCGCTATAAAATGATTTCAGTGGAAAGCTCCGCAGCGTTTGACAATTCCATATAAATCTGCTAAGATATATTCCTGTCTTTGACAGTTTACCGAAGATAAAATCGCTGTAAGTCCAGCAAACATGGACACTACAGCGATTCTTTTCTCTGTTACGGACTATAGTATTTTATTCT
>CAJTCE010000084.1 GCA_910574745.1 Lachnospiraceae bacterium
GCTTTAGCTGTGAATTATCTTTTAACATTGCAGAATCCCCCTTCCTTATATTTTTATTATAATGCTAACACTAAAAAAAGCCTAATTCTTTTTCAAAGAATCAGACTTTTTCAGTGCCCTTATAATATATGCTTTTGTGGCAGAATAAACGGCATCTGTGGGAGACGGGATAAAAGAGCCTGTTGAGCCTACATTCAGGATTCTCCCATAGCCGTTTTCTTTCATATGTACTAATATACGTTTTGTCAATTCTGTTACAAACCGTATATGCATATTTATCATTTCAAGCTCCCTGTCAAGACTGGTATCCACAAAAAAGCCACACTCATTAAAGCCCGCGTTATTTACAAGAACATTAATGGTAACCTTCCATTTATCTATATCCGCCATTATCAAACCTGCCGCACTCTCCTGTGTCAAATCCTGAACAATGTATTTCACTGCCACATGGTAGGTCTCCTGCAAAGCTGCCTGCTGTTGCTTTAACTTCTGCTCATTCCTCGCAACAAGAATCAAATCATATCCCTCATCTGCGAATTTTTCCGCAAAGGCTTTTCCGATTCCGCTGGTGGTTCCCGTAATCAAAACCGTTTTCATTCTTCCTTCCCTTCTTCGTTTTTAAACAATTCCCATTCTTCCAGATATGTTAAATCCCTGCTTGACGGCTCCTTTAAAAGTTTTTCATAAAATGCCGACTTTTCGCGTGTTAAGGCAAGCGCATTTTGTAGCTGATCCATCTGTTCCTGAATATCCTTGATGTAATCCTGAACCATGTCATACCGCTGTTCCATTGTTTTCCCACCCTGTACCAACAGGGCAATATATTTTTTAACTGACTGGATTGGCACATTCGCCCTTCTCAGGCATTGAACCATTTTTATCCATTCAATATCTGAATCCGAATACTGCCTGTATTTCTGGCTTGTCCGGGAAATCTGCGGCAATAACTGTTCCTTTTCATAATACCTTAATGCTGCTGTCGATAATCCCGTCATTTCTGCTGCTTCTTTTGCTGAATACATATAAATCCACTTTTCCCTGTTATCATAAACTATGAAGTGCGCTTCAAGTCAACAATTATATTTTAGCATACAGATTGACTTTTATAAAATATTCCATTGAGTGAAAACTGTTGACTCCCCCAATGGCACAAAACAACTATTCAAATCACAAGATTAGTTTGATATGGGGCGGATGCCCTACATGGCGATCCAAACGCAAACCGCCGTGTAAGCATATTACCTCTACTACAATGTATTTATGGTTGATATTCCTAACAACCAGCTAGGATGTTATCCATCTTGTTGCTTAAGCTGTTAGAATGAGTAAGCAATCGGTCTGGCCATTACCTCTGAGGACCCAGCGTCCGTGAATCAGTCAGCCAACCAGCCCTCATTCGCAGCGTTCGTTTTACGCAGGTTGAACCCTTTGGCGTTCGTTTGAAATTCCCAGTAGATTGAACAGGCAATGAGAAAACTGGTAACGACCCTTGCTAATACATTCCAAAGGAGTATTTTCATGAACGCAGTTGGTATTGATGTCTCAAAAGGTAAAAGCACTGTCACTATCCGCAGACCGGGAAACGAGGTGCTTCTGCCTCCCTGTGATTTTCCACACACGCAATCCTGTATTAACGGGCTGATCGAGCAGATCAAAAGCCTTGACGGCGAAACAAAGGTCTGCATGGAACATACCGGAAGATATTACGAGCCGGTTGCCTCATGGCTCTCTGATGCCGGTATTTTTGTCAGTGCGGTTAATCCCATCCTTATTAAGGAATTTGGCGATGATTCCCTGCGCACGCCTAAAACCGATAAGGCCGATGCAAAGAAAATCGCCCGGTATACACTTGACCGCTGGACAAATTTAAAGCAATATAACCATATGGATGAAATTCGCAGCCAGCTTAAAACCATGAACCGGCAGTTCGGCTTCTACATGGACCATAAAACCGCAATGAAAAACAACCTCATTGCACTCCTTGACCAGACCTATCCCAGCGCCAATGACTTCTTTGACAGCCCTGCCCGCAGTGACGGCAGCCAGAAATGGGTGGATTTTGTCCACACCTACTGGCATGTGGACTGTGTCCGGGGACGGTCGCCTGAAGCCTTTGCACAGCATTACCAGGACTGGTGCAGACGGAAAGGTTATAACTTCAGCGCCAGCAAGGCGGAGACAATATACAACAGATCTTCTGACCTGATAGCTGTGTTCCCGAAGGATAACACTACAAAAGTGCTGATCCGGCAGGCAGTGGCAATGCTCAATGCCGCATCCGCAACCGTAGAATCCCTCCGCCTGAAGATGGATGAGACCGCTTCTGCCCTCCCGGAATACCCTGTTGTCATGGCAATGCACGGCGTCGGCCCCTCTCTCGGCCCACAGCTTATGGCTGAGATCGGTGACGTTACACGTTTTACGCACCGCGAGGCGTTGACTGCTTTCGCCGGTGTTGACCCCGGTTCCAAACAGTCCGGGAAACATGAGCAGAAAAGTGTATGCACTTCAAAGAAAGGATCTCCGAACCTGCGCAAGACACTCTTCCAGATCATGGCCGGGCTTATCAAACGTTCCCCTGCTGACGACCCTGTTTATGCCTTCATGGATAAAAAACGGGCACAGGGTAAGCCTTATTACGTTTACATGACCGCCGGCGCAAATAAGTTCCTCCGCATCTATTATGACCGTGTAAAGGAATACCTTTCTACGGACACAGAAGCTGACAACGCCTAAAATAATGATATATCTCTCTTACCAGACCAGCGTTCTACGGTGGTCTTTTGGGGATACGTATTATTATCTCAAACTTCCCACACCGATTGGTGTGCTGAACCTTGAAAAATCAATACTTTAGTCCATAAAAAAGGCACAAACCTGCACTTGATGGTATAATTGAATTGCGAATAAC
>CAJTCE010000085.1 GCA_910574745.1 Lachnospiraceae bacterium
GGGCAGTATTACTATATCTTGTGTCTGGGGTGGCTCTCAAGGAAGAAATTTCCTGGTGGCTCTGAAGCGGGAAACTGGTGGCTCCCAAGGGGGATAATATTCAAAGGAAGAGAGAGGGAACACCCAGAGCTATCTGTGGGATGGAAACGTGGCAGGAATACGGGAAGATATGGGAACAGCATCCCATTACTATTTCCAGGACGAACTGGGAAGCCCGGTCCGTTTGATGGATAAGAACGGGGAGTTGGCGGAAAGCTATGGGTATGATGAGTTTGGGCAGGATTTGTATTGGGACAGGGAAGAGACTGCCGGAAGGAGCCTGACAGGAAGCATCCAGCCCTTTGGTTATACAGGCTACCAGTATGATAAAACAGCAGGGACATACTATGCCCAGGCGAGGGAATACCGGGCGGAGCTGGGAAGGTTTGCGGCGGTGGATACCATTAAGGGATTTGCAGCGGCGCCGTATACTTTGAATGAGTATGGGTACTGTTGGGGAAATCCTATGGTGCTGGTGGATCTTGATGGCGCATGGCCTCAATGGATCATAGATGCCTTTAATGGAGACGGCTCTGAAGTGCCGGAATGGCTTGAACGGATTATTGAGGGAGATGAAGCGCACAGGCTGTTGCAGGCAAGATTTATGCAGGATTATGGTGGCAGAGGAGGTGCTGTTGAATATGGTATTGGTTCTGGAGTTACCAGAAATAAATCCGGGAGAGGCAGAGCTGATATAGTATATTTCAATTCTTTGACAAGAAGTGCAGAAGTCTATGAGATTAAACCGTTATTAACGTATGGACCCGGAATGCCGTATCATAGTCAGGGTGTTAATCAAATGAGGGGTTACACTCAAGCTCTTAATGAAAATATTTTACAAAATGGTTGGATTGCACAACCTGGAATGACATTAAATGGTTATTTTGATAGAATCGTTATTCCAAGCAAACTTTTTAATGGAAAGAAAGATATCGTATATCATGTATATGAAAATGGTATGATAACATATTTCTATAGAGACAGACGGCCTGAAAAACAACCTTCTGAAGTAATAGAAGGAGTAGAGGAAAAACTGGAAGAATGGCAAAGGAATTTAGTGGCAGCATGGGAAGAATATGGGACGGTTGTAATTATGTCGTTAATTGTCTTATTGCTTATAGCATGCGTTGCATCAGGAGGCAGTGCAACACCTGCTTTTGCTCCGGCGATCATAGTGCTTTTGCTGATAAACAGGGAATTAGTAAACCAGACAGAGTGTGAAGTATCTTAGTAGAGAGGAGATAGAAAATATGGAAGTAAGAATCAACAGAGGCAAAATAATTAAAAAGTGTATAGAAGAAGAATTATCAGATTTGGACTTTCATTATGAAGGCTATGAAGATAATACATGGGTTTTTGCGCGTAAATTGGGAAAGCTTACGTGGTATGTTTATATCTATGTATACCGTTTTGATCCATGGCAGATTACCTTTCATCTTGGAACGGATGTTCCGGGGAAAATGCAGGTTCAGGCACATCAGATAGAAGGCGTTAAAGGGGATGGGGATATTCCGGGGTACTGGAGATACCATGATGAAGAGAGTATGATAGAGGTACTAAAGGAGATGACAGAAATCATACGAAGTAAAGGGATTGATGTTTTAAAAAAGCTGAGTGTACCAGAGAAAGTTGGAGAAGATAATGAAATGCATCATGAATTATATCTTCATCATGAGGAACTTGCAGAGGCATTTGTAGAAAAGACAGGAATGGTTTCAACAGGATACGATGAGGAGAATTTGGAGAGATGGTTGGATTATATAGACAGCAGAATAGTAGAAATGAGCAAATGTCCATATGATAAAGAAACTAAGAGGGAATTGTTAGAAATGGCAGCCTTTTTGGGAGAGCAGATAGTAAAATATAAAAATGGGGTTTGGAGTCATAATGTAAAAGAAAAAAGCGAAAGATTCTGCATTACTTGTAAAAAAGAAATTGGTAAAAATGAATATACAAATTGCTTTATCAATTTATTAAGAGTATTGATAGGTAAATATTTGGGCAATAGCAGAGAATGGTTAGCATGGTCTTTTTATGACATAATTTGTTAAAGTTATTAACTCAATCTTCGCACTTAAATAAGTGCCTATGCACCTTGAAAATTCAATAATAACTGGCATAAAAATAGCATGAAACCATCTGGTTTTGCTATAATTGAGTTGTCGAAAAACAATTAATAACCAGAGGCTTATGCTACGAATAAAAGTATAACACAAGCAATTCAGAATCGGGAGTTTGACAGTTGAATATCAGAAAAAATACCTGCAGGTCTTGTAAAACCTGCTTTTTTTGTGTCAAATTTTTGGTTTTTATATATGTTATTTTATGTTATTG
>CAJTCE010000086.1 GCA_910574745.1 Lachnospiraceae bacterium
ACCTCTATTTTCGTACCAGATACAAAGAAATGTCCATTATCTTGGCTCATTCATCTGAGATATATAACTAAAAAATCCTTGAAAAATAAGGAAAAAAGACTTGACTAAATAGGGAGGCTAAATCAAATGAATATTCTTGTGCGATGAAATCGCACTTCCGGAAATCTGGAAATCAGATGTCCGGGAAGTGGAAATCATCTTATGCGGGTTTACTCACGTAATGTTTTGTCTAATCCATAGACCTCACGCATTGAGATGTCATGCCCGGCATCTATGCTTGTGATGTTGATACGATAACTGTCATGGGCAATGCGATCAAGGATTGCATCTGCCAGAGGGCTGTCATTACCACCAAGTTGGTCATACCACTCCTCAAATTCATACTGGGAACAGAAAATCGTTGAAGATTTCCTGCGTCTCCGGTGGAGCAATTCGAAGATATCCCTTTGTTCTGAATCTGTTGGTTTCAATAGAAGCCATTCATCCAGAATCAGAATAACAGGATTGGCATACTTGGCCATGACTTTTTTATAGCAGCCATCTGTCCGAGCCATCTCCAAGTCAATAAGCAGATCAGGAAGGCGGACATACTTGGTATTGAAATACTGCTTACAAGCCTCCATGCCAAAGGCACAGGCCATGTAGGTTTTACCACAGCCTGTAGCACCGGTAATAAAAAGATTCCGGTGTTCAGATATATATTCGCAAGTGGCAAGTCTGCGAATCAGTTCCTTGTTCAACTTGCGCCCGGAGGTGTAGTTGATATCCATGATATTTGCTTCCGGCTGGTCGAATCCGGCATTCTTAATCAGTCTTTTGAGACGGTTATTTTTGCGGCTGCTGTATTCGATATCTACCAGCATACCGAATCGATCATCAAATGGAAGTTCCCTGCATTTGGGATCATCCAGCTGGTTACGGAATGCATCTGCCATAGCTGTAAGGCGCATTTCGATTAATTTATCAATTGTACTCTGATTGGTCATATGTGCATTTACCTCCGATAGTAGTCGGCACCTCTTGTGATGCCGTGTGCTTTCTGTGTGGGCCTGGTATCGGTTGTTTTCGATGCCAGCTTGTCAGAACCAGTTACAAGGATGTTTTTAATACTCTTGTAACTCGGCGATGCTGTATAGGATAGCGCCTTTTTACAGGCAGCTTCCAGCAATGCATCTGAATATTTTTCGGCAAGCTTTAGAAGTCCCATGCAGCTCCGATAGGTCTGCTGTTCCACACCCTTGGAGGTCAATATCGCATTGACTGCAGTGTACGTATTTATGCCAATCCGCTCAGCCCACTTACGGAAGCGGTCGCCGTTCCATTCCAGATATTTCTGATGGTCTTGAGGCATATGCCCTGTAACTGTGCTGTACTGCCCGGTACGCCCTTTCAAACGGCGATGGGAAGCAATGCGGTTATGGTTGTAAAAAATCTCAATAGTGGTATCTGTTACCTTGACATCAACTTTCTTTTTGATGTATTCATATGGAACTGAGTATAGCATTCCGTCCACAGATATGTGATAATTGAACTGCACGGTGGCTGTTTTCCAGTCACTCAGTTCAAAACGGGTAGCAGGTAATGGCTCCAGCAATGGTTTTTCTTCCCCAAGAAATAAGCTTCGCCGACTACCCTCTTTTTTCTGGAAGAGCCTTTGGTTGAACAGTTCGAGCTTATCTCTGATTGCACGGTTTAATTCGGCAAGGGAAAAGAACTGTTCATTCCGAAGCGCTGCTGTAATCCAGGTAGATATGTTTCCTACCGTTCCTTCAGCATTCGGCTTATCCTTGGGTGCCCTGACACGCGCCGGAATAATAGCGGTGCCATAGTGTTCGGCCATTTCCTGATAGGTTTCATTGATTTGCTGGTTCTTAAATCCACCATTATGGACAACTGCAGTTTTGCAGTTATCTGGTACGAGTATCCTGGCAACGCCGCCAAAATATTCGTACATATGGATATGGGCATTAATCCATGATTTCTGCTTCATATCCAGACATGCTTCCACAAATGTATACTGGCTGTAAGTCATCACACCAACAAATATGTAGGCTTTGATGATTTCTCCTGTATCCGGATCGATGATTGCTGCAGGATCCCCTGCCCAGTCCACTTCAACCTGTTCACCGGGTTTGCGGTTGATATGCATGGTAGCACGCCGTTTCTGCTCATCCTGCTGGATGTGATAGCAGAACTGGGAATACATGAGCGGTTCCTTACCGTTTGCACGGCAGTCCTCCATGTATTCTGTCCACAGAAGCTTGAATAATCCGGGTTCCGTGTCCCTACTGTC
Organism: Lachnospiraceae bacterium; assembly: GCA_910574745.1. GTDB lineage: Bacteria > Bacillota > Clostridia > Lachnospirales > Lachnospiraceae > UBA2882. The sequence goes on from CAJTCE010000086.1 coordinate 2,294, forward strand.
CGGACTCAGGAAACCGCAAATCCGTTTTTAAGGAAACCGCCATTCCGGTGATGGAAACCTTTATCATAAATTC
>CAJTCE010000088.1 GCA_910574745.1 Lachnospiraceae bacterium
TTTTTACGGTTGGAATATTCCATATCTGTAAGTGTCATTTGATTCATAGACGTACCACCTTTTGTTTGATACTTACATTTTATCATATATTATTAGGAAATACTTGAATTAATCAGTGTTTCCCAAGGATTAAGCTGATCACATTTACCGCTAAGGTCATGATAACTGCATATTTGAAGGTAAACAGATAAGACTTTCCTACACGGACGTCCGTAAAAATATCCGCAAAATTCCTTAATCCGACAAAATCATAACTGCCGTAGCCTTTAAAGTTTGTAAGGCCATAGTAAAAGCCTTTCAATAAGGGCAGCGTATTAAAGCAGAAGAATAAGACCAGCACGGGAATCAGTATCCCTAAGAAAATCTTATCATTTTTAGTCCATGACTTATCTTCATAAATGTTCTCTTTTTTCTTCTTTCCCATCATCTATTCCCCCTTCTCCTGATATTTTTGAACCTTTGCGATAATATCCCTGTTATATCTGATCCATTCGGTATCGAATCTCTTAAGGAATGTATCCAGGGCATCGTCGCTGTCATCTAAAAGATAGGTCTGAATCATGGCGTCCACTGCCATTTCAGTAGGATAATGATGATCCTGATAATCGGCAACAATACCGTTATTGATGTACTCGCTCATATCCTCTAACTCATATACAATAGGGAAATCTCCCTTCTTGCAGGGTACGGCGCTCTGATCGTCAAGATAAATCTGCACGTTTTCATCCTCTAACAGGAAGCGCAGCACTTCATATGCCGCCTCTTTGTTTTCACAGTCTTCCATTATGCAGAACATTAAATCATTACCGGAATTCAACACGTTTTCATCAGCATTGCTGCTTGCAGGAAACACAAAGGAACCGATATTCATATCCGGATTCACGGATTTAATCTGAGGAATCGCATAATTACCGATGACATACATTGCAGATTCGTTTCTGGCAAAAGCCGTACATGCATCGTTGTAGCTGTATGCCACAGGTGTGGGCTGTGCATAATCAAGCAGCGCTTTTGTCTTAATCGCAATTTCCCTATATGCATCCGCATATGTAGCGTTTCCACTGTTTACCTGATATGCAATATCGCTTTCGCAAAGATCCACTGCAATGGCATTCCAGGGTGCCAGACAGGTCCATATATCTTTAAATCCGAAATACAGGGGCTGTACTCCCTCTGCCTGAATCGTTTCACAAAGGTCGATAAATTCCTCCCATGTTGTAGGAATCGTCCATCCGTGCTCTTCAAACATATCCCTGTTATAAAGAACGCCGGCAGCATTTGCCATGTAAGGCATTGCATAAACGCCGTCTAAAGGCACATACTCCAAATCCTTATTGGTTTCCAGATAATTTTCCTTAATATCCGCAAGCCCGTCAAAATCGGAAATATCCATCAACATTTCCGCATCCAGGAAGTTGGAGTAATTAATATCTCCGCCAATCCCGATAATATCCGGATTGTCTTCTCTTATGAATCTTGTTTTCAAAATAGTCATCGCATCATTGGGAGAGTCGATCACCAGCTCAATGTCATCATGTTCCGCATTGAACTTTTCCTCTAACGCCTCAAATGCATCCACCGCTTCAGGTTTGTACTGAACCAGTTCAATCACAACTTTTCCTTCGGCATTTTCTCCGTTACCGCAGCCACCAAGTAAAAGGCTCAAAGTAAGGGCCGTAACCAGAAATAATGCCGTCAGCTTTTTCTTTTTAGCCATCTTCTACCTCCTTGTTTTTTGACCAGATTCATTGTTTCAGTTTCATAACTCAAACTTCGCACTTGAATAAATGCCTATGCACCTTGAAAATTCAATAATAACTGGCATAAAAATAGCATGAAACCGTCTGGTTTTGATATAATTGAGTTGTTCAGAAA
>CAJTCE010000089.1 GCA_910574745.1 Lachnospiraceae bacterium
GAATGTCAGGGCACAGACCCAGCGAGAACTGATAGGGTAAGCATATGGATATACATCGTCAGAACATTATTTACCAGTAACTACATCCATTTATGGATGATGATATAAAAATTTAAAAATATATCGGGAGATGTATTGACAAATTTCAAATTTTGAGATAGGAGGACAAGCAATGAGATTAGGAATCGATGTTTCAGACAACCAGGGTTACATTGACTGGAAAAAGGTAAAGGCAGCAGGTGTGGAGTATGCAATTCTTCGCAGCACCAGGGGGAGCGGAGAGCCGGATAAACAGCTGGCATCAAATATCAAAGGATGCCAGGATAATGGAATCCCGGCAGAATTTTACAAATACTCCTATGCAATGAGCAATTCAGAAGCCAAGAAGGAAGCTCTGCGTGTTGTAGAGGTTTTACAGAGTTATGGAATCATGCCCAGTAAGGATACTGTCATTTGGGCGGATATTGAATATGGCAAGCAGCTTGCCCTTGGTAAAAAGGCTGTATTGGAAATCTACGACAATTTCAAAGAGATCATCATTAATTCCGGTTACGGATGCGGCCTCTATATGGGCAAATATGCTTATGAGAATCAGTTTGATGGTTCTTTGATCCATGATGATCTGTGGCTGGCCAGATACTATGCAGGAGATAAGGCAATGCAGTTCGGGACCATCCCGAGCGATACATATAAGCCCGCTGTGGCAGCAGGTTCCAATTCAGTTTTGAATGGCTGGCAGTTTACTTCCAGCGGAAGGGTTTCCGGTATCAGTGGTAATGTGGATATGAATATCAGGTATACGGAGTGTGGAAGTGTGACTGTAGAGCCACAGTATTATGATACTCCGGAATTTACGCTGATTGACTGCTTAAATAAGATAGGCGTGGACAGTTCCTACAATAATAGGAAAAAGATTGCGGTTGTGAATGGAATTACGAACTATTCCGGAACAGCTGTCCAGAATAGGGGGATGTTAGCTTTGTTGAATGCAGGCAGATTGATAAAGAATTAAATCCGTGTTGCATAGATATCAAAAATAATGTACTTTTATATTGCACTATAAAATTTGTACAGTATAATGAACATCACGAAACCTTGTAAATATGAGGGATGGGAGAATTTATTGTAGATATAGGACTTTTTAATGAATCTACACATTCGGGTTCGAATCCCGTCTCGTGCTTAATAAAAGCCTGGCAGATCCCAGGCTTTTAAATTTTTGTGCTTTATTTCGTGTTGTATATTTTCCGCTTTGATAAAAGGTCAAAGAATAGGATTCAGAAAGGGAACAAGCAGAGCGTATCATAAAGCCAAAGATGCCAAAATGAATACAATAAAACCAGATAATGATATGCAAAAATATGTGAAAGGTTAACTGTGTTTAATTATCTGATAATGAAAGGACATTCCAAAAAAATGAATTGGAATGTCCCTTTTTCTAATACTTAACCTGAATTATTCATGAGCATATAAAAATGCTTGATACTACAAAAACTTGAACCAGTTTCCTTGAAATCAATCGAGTTATCCACAAAAATGGATAGACTTTCC
>CAJTCE010000090.1 GCA_910574745.1 Lachnospiraceae bacterium
AACAGCTTAAGCAACAAGATGGATAATTCCTTACTGGCTGTAAGGGGTATTAACCATAAATATATTGTAGTAGGAGGGATTGGATTGGAAAAGGATTCTGCATTATACCAATTGATGGATACCCGCATGCACAGCGTCATGAACGGTATCGTGAGCAGCGACGGGGAATACCAGGCGATTCTCCGAAGGTCGGACATATACTCCGGCGAACTGGACAGGATGGATTTATCAAAAGAAATCCGGCTGCTGATTGACCGCTACGTCAGCGAGCAGAACGCGCTGGGCTCCCGGTTTGGGATGCTCGTCTACCTGTTGGGATTTTCCGACTGCAAGGCCATGTTTTTAGGGAAATGCCTGCCGACAGAAGCAAAAGAAATGAACACAGAATTGTAACTGCAAATCGGTGACAGGGTGGAAAGGCTGCGCCACAGCCCTTCCGCCCTGTCTCTCTTTCGTTTTAAATGAATATCCACGCCTCCAGCTCCGCGTACCTGTTGGATTTCGACCACTGCGGGTGCTTCCTGAACCACGCCCGCTCGTCATCCGGCGTGACCGTTATCTTCTTGAAATAAACAGGGGAACCGGCATCATCCAGTTCCCCTCCCGCATCGGGGCTTAAGTTTAGGAGCCACTCGAAGCGGTCCTCGTAAGCCCTCACCCCTGACACATATTTATCCATTTCCTCTTCTGAGAAAATTCCCCGTCCTCCGGCATGGCGGACTGCCCCATGAGCTTTTGCAGGTTTTCCAGCTTGCCGCTCACGTCCGCCTCCGTGGCGGGCTCCACGTTACCGTACTGCGCCATCCGCTGCTCCAGTTCCGCGATCCGCTCCCCAACCTCCTGCTGCTTGCGGCTGAATACTTCCTTCGGTATCTCGTTGTTCATCCTCATGTCGAGGAGCGTCTCATATCTGCCCCGCTCTTTTTTAAGCTGTTCCTCTATGACCTCCTTGTCCCGCAGGACTTCCGACTGCTCCACCCCGGCAATGCCGCACCCCAGCACCGCCGCCGCGTTCAGGAGCGTCCCCTCCGGGTCATCGAACACGGCGTGGAGAATTTTCTGCGCCATCGTGTACATCTTCCAGTCCTGCACCAGCGGCGAGCGGCAGACGTTCTCAATGCCCAGGCCGTTTTTCAGCCTTGTCGCTATGGTCCCCGTCCGGGTCTGGTCGTAGCACTTGTAGGTGTAGGTAATGAAGTCCGTCTTGGTATGCCTGAATATTATCCCCCTTGGGAGCCACCAGTTTCCCGCTTCAGAGCCACCAGGAAATGGTATTTTCTACCTTCAGAGCCACCACAACATATTGTGGCAGCACACATATTTGATTTCACTAT
>CAJTCE010000091.1 GCA_910574745.1 Lachnospiraceae bacterium
GCCGCCAGCGTTCATCCTGAGCCAGGATCAAACTCTCGAATTTAAGTTTTAAAGATTGCGGCACATTTTTGGAAAATGCCGTCCGTCATGCTCGCATGTAAGGACGGGGTTTTCTGAAAATGTATCAGCCATTGGAAGTTAGCGAGTGAACTTCGTTCACGAGCTGGATTCCAATCCCGCAATCGGCCGTCTTTCAACAGCCTTTCTTCGTCTGTCCCGGTCATAAAAAACACTTGGCTTTTTTTAACCGTTATTTACTGTTCTTGGTTTGTGTTCTCAAAAACACTTCTTCTCTGAAAAATTTTTCTCTTGGAATTTTTCAGGGTTGCATTGCTGTTTATTTGTCAAGGTCCTGCGCTTGTCCTTTGACCGCGCAACAGTGATATCTTATCACAGGCGTTTCTTTTAGTCAAGCACTTTTTTTATTTTTTTCCACTCTTTTTCAAGAGGGAATTTTATAATAACATCATTTCCGCTCAAAGTCAATGCCATATTACAGCGAAAAAAAAGAATCTTAAACAGCAAGATTACTTTTTTCTGGCAGAAATGAAACGGAGAAAGAGGGATTTGAACCCTCGCGCCGCGTGAACGACCTACACCCTTAGCAGGGGCGCCTCTTCAGCCTCTTGAGTATTTCTCCGTACTACTGAACTTTATCCTCTACCAATATAAAGTTGCTACGCCCATCTCGTGACGCAAAAATTATTATACATAAGTAGTTTTTATTTGTCAATTGATTTTATCTATCTTTTCAAGATTAGTTTTTATATGCCATGATTGTTGCACTTTTTCCGACAGTTATTCATAGCGGGCAACGGCTTCTTCAATCCGCCTTTTTACCTCTTCTGCGATTTCATTGGATTTCATATGCTGATATTCTTCAGAATACATCGGTTTTAAATAAATCAGCTTTACGGTTACCGGGCGTATGGAATTTTCATCAAAAGGAACGAAGGCATTAATCAGCGCGGGAGTTTGACAGTTGAATATCAGAAAAAATACCTGCAGGTCTTGTAAAACCTGCTTTTTTTGTGTCAAATTTTTGGTTTTTATATATGTTATTTTATGTTAT
>CAJTCE010000092.1 GCA_910574745.1 Lachnospiraceae bacterium
ATTTGAAGTATCCCGTATGGCCGGGGTTTAGGTCAATAAAAGGGTTAATGCAGTTAGTTTTGCAGTAATCATAGAGCGGGTAGGCATCATGGGCAGAATCCAGCAGAAGTTTTTCAATATGAAATTCAGGAAGATAAGATTTCATAGCAAAAAAAGTATGCAGGAAGGACAGCATATCATGCCTGGACGCACGCTCAAGCATTGGAAAAACGGGAAGGTCATTTTCGGAATCGGCAGCAACAAGCATGTAAAGATGGTAGCCAAAGAAATATTTATTTCTGGAAGAATCCCATCCCCAGTTGCAGTCAGGCTGTGAAAACTTTCGTTTGCATCCACAGCCAGAACCTTTCGGACAGCCGCAAATCCTTTTGGAACGTTCCAGTCTTGCAGTTTCAAGAGGGGTTCCGTTACCGGCAAGTGAAAGCTGCGCGGAATTTATTAGTCCCCTGCGGACGGATACATCAAGGAACTGTGCTTTGTACAGCCGGAAGATAAGGAAAAACGGATTACTGTTTGGAAGATGGATGCGCTGCATAAGAGGAAGGAGTTTAGCGGCAGCGCTTTCCGAGTCGCAGGGAGTTTTATCACCCCGTTTTTTACCTTTTTCCGGCTTCGCTTTTTTATGCTTAACCTGATTGATGTAATTATGTTTGTCAGACTGCCACAGGCGGTTGAAAAAATCGTAAAAAGTTCCAACACCGGGAGTGTCATGAGGAGGGAAACCACTGAGGATGGCATACAAAGGAGTTATTTTAAGCAG
>CAJTCE010000093.1 GCA_910574745.1 Lachnospiraceae bacterium
ATGAAAAGTGCTTTTTTAATTAAGAGGCGCGAAGCGCCGCATTTTTAGAATGATTTGTCAAGTGTTTTTGGCAAAAAGTGGGGGAATTTTTATAAAACTGGATTTGAGAGCCGCAGACAATAAGGGCTGGAGAATCCGAGAGGCTATAGTAAAGAACAGGAGGACACCCCATGGACCATATATTCCAAAAACCCGACATAGAAGAGATCTGCACGGCAGCAAAAAAAGCCATTACCGACACGAAAGACTGCATCGCCGATATCAAACAGACAGCCGCCGCCATCAGCGCCGCAGCCGGGAGCGTCCCTGAGGAAGCCAAAACGGGCGACCTTGCAGGCACGGCGGGAAGCCTTCCGGGAAAGCTTGAAAAAGACAATTATGACGTGGCAAAGCAGAAGCTCACGGCATGCCATGAAAAGGCCTGCTCCGTCATCCCTGCCTATGACAGCCGGTATGCGGAAGAGATGCAGGAGATCACAGCCGCCACCCGGAAGATCAAAAAAGTCATAGAAGAGCTGCAGGAATTCATGCTGGAGACGCCCCTGACAACGCCGAAGAAAGACTTTGCCGCCCTCTTAAAGGCAAAAGTTTATCCCCCTTGGGAGCCACCAGTTTCCCGCTTCAGAGCCACCAGGAAATGGTATTTTCTACCTTCAGAGCCACCACAACATATTGTGGCAGCACACATATTTGATTTCACT
>CAJTCE010000094.1 GCA_910574745.1 Lachnospiraceae bacterium
CTTGACTGCTATGTCTACGGCTATGACCTGATGGGGAATAAGACCACTATAGAGAAACAGAGAAGGGGACTGCCGGAAGAAAGCGGGGCATATGCCTACCGGTATGACGCCATGGGAAGGCTTGCAGGGGTAAGTAAAGACGGACAGCCCTTGAGGACCTACGAATACGATGCCTTCGGGAACAGGAGTCTCCTCAGGGAAGGGGGCAGGGAGACGGCATATGTCTATAATGCCATGAACCAGCTCATACAGAAAACAGATGTCATGAATGAGGAGACCTATGCATATGATAAAAGGGGGAACTTAAGCCTCATCCTGGAGAACGGGGATATCAGGGACCGCTACCTGTACGGAGCCCTGAACCGCTTAGAGCAGGCAGTAAACGGAAAGGGAGAGGCCGCAGCCTATGAATACAACGGACTGGGACACCGGGTGGGGAAGACATCCGGAGCCATGGAAGGAATGGCAGGGATGCAGGATAAAGCCGGTAATGGTATACTAAAGGGGACAGATGTTATGGACCCGTTAAGCAGGCTGAAGGAGCAGACCATCCGCCCGGAAACAAAGATAGAATACACCATAGACCTGACAAGGCAGTACCATAACCTCTTAGAGAA
>CAJTCE010000095.1 GCA_910574745.1 Lachnospiraceae bacterium
GCCTTCTTCGCGATATCCTTCTGCTTTCCGCCTGCCAATACAGGATTCTTTTTCGGCATGACATACGGTCTCAATGCCATTCCCGCCATCGCCGCCGTCCCTGTGCTTAAATGATAAATCGTGTCATTTCCGTCATACAGAGTATCCCTTACATAATTTCCCGTCCGTGTCGTGCTGTCATTTCTCAATCCGAGTTTTATCTCATTAATTCCCTGCTCTATATCCGATATCCCGGAAACACCTGTAACAGTCCCTGCCGCCATTCCTCCCAAACCGATTCCTGTATAGGATGTGAGTGCTCCCGCAAAGGTAAGGAAAGCCCCTCCTGCCATCTTAAAGCCACCCATCAATATCAGCCCGGAACCGTCCAATATCCTCTCCACGTCACTGTTTGGCAGAAATTCCTGTAATCCATTGATACAGTAATTATAAGCTGCACATTCTTTTTGGGTTACCCACTCCGCAGCACTTCCTACCCACTCTCCTGCCC
>CAJTCE010000096.1 GCA_910574745.1 Lachnospiraceae bacterium
TCGCCATCTACTTTCCTGAATATAAAGACGTTTATGGGGATTTGAAGGCGGTGAGCGGGAGGATGGTGCTGAAGGAGGCGCCGCTGCCGGAGGACATCAGAAAACTTGGGGTGGAAGGTGTGAACCGGATATGGAGGGACGCAAAGCTCAGAGGCGCCGGAATGAAGAGGGCAAGGATCCTGGTATCGGCAGCGGAGCACAGCGTAGGAAGTAAGGAAGCACCGGGAGCGGCAAGGATGGAACTGAAGAACCTGCTCAACGACATGGATGTATATACCTCAAGGCTGGAGGAGCTTCTCCTGAAAATAGAGGAAAAGCTGAAAGAAATCCCATATGTTGATAAACTGATGGGGATCAAGGGGATCGGCATGGCAACAGTCAGCGGATTCATTGCGGAGGTGGGAGACATTGGACGTTTTGACAACCCAAAGCAGTTACAGAAGCTGGCGGGATATGCGATTGTGGCGAATGATTCC
>CAJTCE010000097.1 GCA_910574745.1 Lachnospiraceae bacterium
TGCCGATACTGATGCCACATTTACCCAGTTTATATCCATGACTGCCTGTCCCACTGTCAGCATGGATAACGCTGTCTCTGCCATTGTTTTGACAGCCCTTACACCTGCTGCCTTTGCCCATTGTACCCATTGCTTTAATTCTGCATTCTTCATCTTAGTTCCTCTCTTTCTCCAGATCTTCTATCCGGTGGTTTGCGACCCTGATCTTTTCTTCCTGAAGGGCGGTCTGTTCCTCCAGCTTATAAGTACGTTCTATAACTCCGTTGTGCTTCTCAACCTTTGACGCCAGATTGTCAATTTTTACATTGATAATGGCTATGGTCTCATTGTGTTTCGCATCAGCTGTTCTTCTCTGTGAATTACTGTTCAACAGACACACAGCTAAGGCTACAAGCCCGCTGATCACGCTTGATATGATTGTTTCCATGCTTCTCCTTCCCATTGCGACGCCGCAACTCTGTAAATAGTTTAAAT
>CAJTCE010000098.1 GCA_910574745.1 Lachnospiraceae bacterium
TGGAATATTTCCACATCACAGAACAGCAGCTGGAGGAATTCACCGCCAGCTTTATTCAGCGGCTGCCAAAGTACATGCAAAAAGCATTGGAGTGCGGTTCAGCGGCTACCTGAGCGCTATTTTGTGAGCTAAAGTATTGATTTTTCAAGGAGCAAATCCCATTTTTAATGTGGGAAGTTTGAGTTATTATCCCATTCGAAATTTTTAAAGTTTATCATTTTGGGGCTTGACTTTTTATTTGCAGACTGTTTCCCCCGCTTTCCAACTTATTATTTTCTGAACCATTATAAAAATATCTGTGAAATGTAAAAAAATGAATTGTGAAATCCTAAGACATGAGAAAAAGGACTGCTGAAACTGAATAATCCGGGTTCCGTGTCCCTACTGTCCGGACTCAGGAAACCGCAAATCCGTTTTTAAGGAAACCGCCATTCCGGTGATGGAAACCTTTATCATAAATTCTTA
>CAJTCE010000099.1 GCA_910574745.1 Lachnospiraceae bacterium
AAAGAAAGCACCCCCAAATAAAGGGTTATAACCTGGAAATATCCAATGATATTTCCGCTGGCTTTCTAAAAACTTGACAAAACGGGATAATGCTGAAAATAAAACTAATTAATCAGCGGTTCCATAGACCATAATATTGGAGAAAAAAATGATAAAAATCGGTAATATCAAGGAAACAAAAAATGTATTTGTTGAGTATGATTTGTATATTCCAATTGATATAAAAATAGGCGAACGGGATAATGTGTCGGAATCTATACTATATTGGAGAATAGGAGATTTTGAAACAACATTAGTAGAAATTGGAATTGAAAAGAATAATAAAGAAATTCGTTCTATCACACTAGTGTTACGACACGTTGATATTCAGCGAAATATACCTATCTATTGTTGCCGTTTTCTGGTATAATAAAAGAAACGGCGGTGATTTCTCCTATGGCAAGACC
>CAJTCE010000100.1 GCA_910574745.1 Lachnospiraceae bacterium
ACATGCACACCTTTATTGTTACAAACATGGATATGGAACCTTATCAGGTCATTCAGTTTTACCGTAATCGCGGCAGGATGGAAAACTTTATCAAGGAAGGCAAAAGCGGATTTGACTTTGCTGCTGTCAGCAGTCATTCCAAAGTGGTAAATGCCAACCGCATGAGGCTTCACATGCTTGCCTACAATTTATTCAATTGGTTCAGGCGGCTGACACTTCCTGCAAACATGCGAAAGCAGCAGGTTGATACCATTCGGTTAAAACTGATAAAGATTGCTGCAAGAGCAGTCCGTTCAGCAGGATCTATAACATTCAAACTGTGCAGCAGCTGTCCTTATAAAAAGGAGTTCTATAAGACGCTGGAGAATATCCGGCAGCTGACAGTACAGTTGGAATAGCAACTGGTAACGTACCTTGACAGTTCAAAATAA
>CAJTCE010000101.1 GCA_910574745.1 Lachnospiraceae bacterium
CTATGACGCCGCCGGCCGCCTGGTCCATGCAGAAGGCCCGGAGGGGGCGGAAATGACCTATGCCTACGACGAAGAAGGACACGTCATAAAAGCGGAAGACGCCCTGGGGAACACCGTGCACATGGAATACGACGAAGCGGGCCAGCTCATAAAAGAGACAAACCCCATGGGTGATATGCGTATTTATACATACACTGCCCTTGGAAAAGCAGAAAGCATAACGGATGAAGCGGGACGGAAGACCTATTATGCCTACTTCCCCGGCGGGCAGGTAAGAGAAGTGGCCCATCCGGACGGGACGAAGGAAGCCTATACCTATGATGCAGGGGGAAAAGTAAAGACCCATACAGACAGGAACGGCTTTACCGTCCGTTATGCCTATGACAGCCTGGGCCGCATCATAAGGATGGAAGGGGAAGGCGGGGAAAG
>CAJTCE010000102.1 GCA_910574745.1 Lachnospiraceae bacterium
GAATTCTGGTGGCGATGCGCTTAAGGGAGACACCCGTACCCATCCCGAACACGATGGTTAAGACTTAAGCGGCCGATGGTACTGTACTGGAGACGGTATGGGAGAGCAGGTGGCTGCCAGATCAAAAATGGGGGCGTAGCTCAGTTGGGAGAGCACCTGCCTTGCAAGCAGGGGGTCAAGAGTTCGAATCTCTCCGTCTCCATCAGGATGGGAACATCCTTTGGGCTTATAGCTCAGCCGGTTAGAGCGCACGCCTGATAAGCGTGAGGTCGGTGGTTCGAGTCCACTTAAGCCCATGGCAGCGAAAGAAGCTGCAGGAGCACCTTGAAAACCGAATAATGACAGAAGAAAGAAAAGAAGAAAAGACATCCAGGTAACGAAAGTTACCAGCCAAGAAAGAAAACGGAGGAAGGGAGACC
>CAJTCE010000103.1 GCA_910574745.1 Lachnospiraceae bacterium
ATATTAATTACAAGCATTTTTTGAGAGGGAGGCGATTTTTTTCGATGTTACAAAAATGTAAGGATGGAAGGAAAAATGTAAGCTTGATCCTATAGAAAAGCAAATAAAGGTTATTTATAATTTTTTTGTACTTGACAAGGAAGAAAAAACATACTATTGTATTAGACAAATAGTACATTAATGCAATAATACAGCGATACAATGACCTTTCGTTAATGTCAGGCAGATGCCGTGTAAAAACATATGTATGAGAAACATGTATGAATGAGAAAAGCGTACAAGAATACGATGTTATGTGAAGCGATGACAGGGAAAAAGCTTAAAATGCTGCACCGCTTAAGATATAGTCTGCAGGAAAAGATCAAGGAGGAATGTTATTTGTGAGTATATTGATTCAAATCGAAGACTTATGC
>CAJTCE010000104.1 GCA_910574745.1 Lachnospiraceae bacterium
TCAGGGTTGCATTGCTGTTTATTTGTCAAGGTCCTGCGCTTGTCCTTTGACCGCGCAACAGTGATATCTTATCACAGGCGTTTCTTTTAGTCAAGCACTTTTTTTATTTTCTTCTACATTTTTTTGTCGTCTTTGTCGACGCTTTCTTTATTATATAGTAGAAATACAGAAAACATTATAGAAAGAAAATCCGCTGTAGATACATGAACTTTGTATCACAACGGATTTTAATATATCACTATCTTCAGCCAGTGTCAACACTAAATTTTTACTTTTTACTTCTTTTTTCTCTTTTGGTGATTTGCAAAACTAAATTCCACCCCTTCTTCTCCTGACCATGGAAGTTATCCTTACAAAGAATAGGGTGGATTTTAATCTTACATTTTTTAGTGTATCATTCT
>CAJTCE010000105.1 GCA_910574745.1 Lachnospiraceae bacterium
GTCAACGCCATCGGGGTTAAGGATACCTATACCTACAATGCAGAAGGCCTTCTTTCGGAAAGCAGGAACGGGAAAGGGGAGAAAACCTCTTATACCTATGACGAGGCGGGGAGGATTAGCAGTCGGAAAGACAAAGAAGGAACCATTCGCTATACCTATGATGAAAACGGAAATGTGCTGACAGTTACAGACAAAAAAGGAACCATCAGCCGTACCTATGACTGCTTAAATCGTGTGACGGATGTGACCGATTATCAGGGTAATACCATTTCCTACGGTTATGACGAGCTGGGCAACAGAATAAGCATAACCTATCCCGGTGGGGAGAAGGTGCGCTACAGCTATGATAAAGCCGGAAACCTTTTGGCAGTTACGGATGCACAGGGCGGCATAACCCGTTA
>CAJTCE010000106.1 GCA_910574745.1 Lachnospiraceae bacterium
CCGGGGACAAGGTCTGGGCTTATGATGAGGAGACAGGAGAAAAGGCACTAAAGGAGGTAGAGGAGGTCTTTGTCAGCGAGACGGACAAGCTGGTACATGTGGGGACTGACAGGGAAGAGATCGTGACCACAGAGCTGCATCCGTTCTATGTGGAAGGGCTTGGGTTCGTACAGGCGGGATGCTTACAGGAAGGCTATGAGCTTAGGTGTCTGGATGGAAGTAAGGAGACCATAACAGGCATAAGAGTGGAGTGGCTGGAAGAGCCGGCAGAGGTGTATAACTTTGAGGTGGCGGATTACCATACCTACTATGTGGGGGATGGGGATGTGCTGGTGCATAATAAGTGTGCGAATCCGAGTGG
>CAJTCE010000107.1 GCA_910574745.1 Lachnospiraceae bacterium
AAAAAAGTTTCTAACGCTTTTGCGCTGTCTAATGTATATACTTCATTTCCAACTGAATCATATAAGACCATATCTAAATTCCCGCTTATAATATCAGACTTGAATGAAAACTTTATTCTATCGCCTGCTTCCCCCGAAAACGAAATATCAGAAGTTGTAGTTATTTGCTCTGAATAACTTTTGCTCATATTGCCTAATACTTTGGGGCTGGTTATTAGATGGATACTTATTGTGCTGACTACTACAATGATTATAACGATTATAAAACTTGTCTTTTTCATCCCAATGTTCCCTTTCAAATTTCGATTTG